>DATHZS010000046.1:0-17327 GCA_035458505.1 Anaerolineales bacterium
TGCGGATCAGCGAAGCTATTCGGCTGCGGGTTCAGAACATCGACTTTGCACAGGGGCAAATCCTAGTTCGCGATGGCAAAGGCGCCCAGGATCGGATCACCCTGCTGCCGAAGGCGGTGGTTAACCCCTTGAAGAAACATCTTGTTCGCGTCCAGGATCTGCACCAACGGGACCTGGAAAAAGGCCATGGGCGCGTCTATCTCCCCAATGCGCTTGCCAGTAAATATCCCCATGCCGATCGCGAATGGATCTGGCAGTACATCTTCTCGTCGAAGATCATCTCTGAAAGCAAAACCGACGGCATCATGCGGCGGCATCACGTCAGCCCTTCAACTGTTCAGACAGCCATCCATCACGCCGCCAGGTCTGCGAAGATCAACAAACATGTAACCCCGCATACATTCCGGCATTCTTTTGCTACCCACCTTCTTGAATCAGGCTACGATATCCGAACCGTGCAAGAACTGCTGGGGCACAAGAACGTGCAAACTACTATGATCTATACCCATGTTCTCAGTAAAGGGCCAAAGGCTGTTCGCAGTCCACTAGACAACACGAATTAGATTTCTTACTTTCAAGAGGCTGCGTTATTTAGCTCCATGATCCTGCTCTCACATTATCAGACCCCAATTCTGGAAACTGTAAGTCTAAGAATTCACTCGTGGATTGATAGGATTCTCTGGCGCTTTTTCAACAGCCTGAAGCAATCTACGACCTTGAGAAAGTCCTGGAGAAGTTGTAAGGACAAAAAATGAGTCTTGATCTGGAAAAGCCGGGGTTACTCGGTCAGAAAGTCCTGCACGACCTGGATGAATTTGGTTGAGTCATCCAGCATCGGGAAATGTCCGGCATCTTTCAGGTAGACCACCTGAGGATTTGGGGCATGCTGCTGGATCAATTTATGCTGATTCGGGTTCACAATCACATCTTTCGCGCCATATATCCCCATCAGCGGCATCGAGATGGTCTGCAGGTCATCTGTCAGGTTGGTATGGCGCAGAGATTTGATGCTGAGCAGAAATGACTCGGCAGTGGTTTGAGAGAGATCGGCCGCGATCATCTCCGGCCAGCGCTTTTCCTTGGTGACCAGCGGCCTGCTGATGCGGATCCCCAAATTCAGTGCCCATAAACTGTTGTGCACAATCGAAGCAATCAGCGGCATCCCGGCCAGTTTCAGCAAAAACGCCAGCGACTCCCCCTCCACGGGAGAACCAATCACACCAACTTTGGTCACCCGGTCGGGATTCTGAATGGCAAACGACATCGACACTGTTCCGCCCATGCTGTGGCCGATGATCGGTGCCCGCACGATCCCGAGTTGATCCATGAATTGGCTAACCAGGCTGACAAAATCACTGATATTGTACGTTTCACGCTTCTTCCCGGACTCGCCAAATCCCCAAAAATCAAGCGCGTAGGTGCGGTAGTTTTGCAGTGCGGTCATGGTTTCTTGCCATAAATACCAGGACCCCAACCAGCCGTGCAGCAAGATGACCGGCCGCCCCCTGCCAAATACTTCATAATGAACGATGCCCTGATCTGTGGTTATCGTGGACACAAACTTTCCCTTATGCCTGCCTGATCAATCCGATCAGCCTGCTTTCCCCTCAATTTCCTTCAGGATATTCGTCAGCAGATCAATCAAAACAGTTTTTACCGATTCCTTGTTGACCGCCACCGTCGGCAGGAGCGGGATATTTTTATCGAGGCGCAGAGCAATCCGCATGTCGTCCACCTCCCAGGCATCATCCATATCCTGTTTGTTGGCGGCGACCACATAGGGGGTCGGGGCATACGCCCGGAAGGTTTCCAAAATCCCGCGGGCCTCCCGGAAAGTTTCCGGCCGGGTGCTGTCCACCATGACAATGAACCCCAGCATGCCTTCAGAGAGAATCTCCCACATAAAATCAAAACGCTTCTGTCCTGGCGTACCAAATAAATACAGCACCAGCTCATCGTCCACGGTAATTCGGCCGAAATCCATGGCGACGGTGGTGGATTCTTTTACCTTTTCAGCCGCAGATGTGATCCTCCGCTCAGTAGAGACCACATCAATTTCGCTCACAGTTTGAATGAACTCTGTTTTACCAGAGTTAAACGGTCCTGTGACAACCATCTTTACTGTTTGCATAAGGCAAATTCCTCAATCAAGAATTATTACAACGAACGGATCCGGCCGATCAGGCGATTGACCAGGTTCTTTTGTTCATCCTTGGTTTGGCCGGCCATGGCCGTATCCAGACCAGGCAAGGTGCGCTCGGCCCCTTCAGCTCGAGACAGTTCTACCAGGCCCGCCTGGAGCAGACTGTACACCACTCTCCGAATCTCCAGATCAGACATTTTCGCGGCTTTACCAATCTGCTTAATTGTATTTTTGGGGTTGATGTAGGAAACCACACGCCATTCTTCAACACTCATGTTGAGTTTTTGCAGATTCACGCCAGGGCGGTCAGTAAATTTCAGGGCCAGGTCCAGGTTGGGCAGTTCATCCTGCAGGTGCTCCCACTCGCGCAGGCGGCGGGATCCTTCAATGATGATATTCTCCAATTCCATCCGGATCGGTATCCTGTCACGCGGCGGCGGTTCACCGGCATTGAATTGGAACAAGCCCTCCACCCAGCTGAACAGACGCTGCAGAATATCCAGGAAATGGTTCTGCATGCTGGAAATAATATCCTGCTGCGAAACATACCCGGCATTCACCAGCAGCAGACCCAATTCTTTATCGCTCATCCTGGCCGCGCGCACACTGATCGTGTTGTATTGAGCGCGGGTAATGATCCGGGCTTTGTACAAAATCGCGGCCAGGCTGCCATCTTCATTACTGATCTCAGCGTAGGCGAGCTTACCCTCTCGAAAAGTAACTTTAGCGGTCTGGTTGGCACCCTCAACGACCAGCGTGCCAGTTTTTTGCGCTAAATTCACTAAATTGAGTAGCTGTGTTATTGTGAAGTCTCTTAAATTGCCCTTTAATGCCATGGAGGGTCTCTTTTAACGTGATGTCTTGATCATGTTATGAAAAATTATACTTGAAAAGAATAATGAACGCCAAACAATATCATTGCAGATTGGCTTACAGCTTTGTTTGGGCTGCGATGCTGCACCTATAGATGCAGGAATTGTTCCATAATTTCAACGAATCTCTTCACCGGCCACCACCACGATCGGAGCACCTTCCAACTGGGTCAGGAAGAGGGTCTTTTCCTCGTCGCCTTCCAATTTCAACTGCTGAATCAGGTCTTCCGGCAGGATCGGGGAGCCGCGTTTTTTCACCGTTACCCGCCCAATCCCCCTTTCTCTCAGGTACGCCCGGAGGCGCTTTAGCTGGAAAGGCATCCAATCTTCCACTGGCCAGGCACGTACGAAGGGGTTTTCCCTCTTCGTATCCGCAGTCAGGTAAGCGATCTGCGGGTCCAGCTGGGCAGCATCCAATTGACTGCCCAACGCCTGCACCAGTCCTGCCCGTAGAATAGAGGGGTCCGGTTCATAGAGAAATGCTTTCGGAGCAGATATTGGCAGGTCTGCCTGCGCCTCCGCGGTCATCGTCACAGTCTCCCCGCCTACAAGCAAGGTCGCCCGGCGCGCTGCGGTTTTTAGCGGGCCAAACCACAAGGCGGCCTCTTTCAGATCCCCGTTCAGCGAGATAAACTCAACCTCGCAGTCATAGCGGTCAAGTTCTTCCAGGTTCACCCCCGGAGAGACCTTCACGCACACTGCCGGAACCTGCGGCAGCCAGCGCTCGATGATCGACAACCCGGGCTGGTAGTCCTCCACCGAAAAGACGCGCCGGTGATCCTGCCTGCGTGCCGGGTCAAAGAAAATTGCCGTGTTTTCACCGCCGGACGCAAAAGCGTGGAACGGCAGGTGCTCCAGATCTGCCTGTACAAAGTCTGCCTCAGCACGGGTTGCTTTGGCATTCTGCCGCGCCATCACCACCCGCAGCGGGTCGAGATCGATCCCAATCACCGGAGCAGAACGGGCCAAGACCAGCGAATCTCCCCCTATCGAACACCCCAGGTCGAATATTTTCCCGAAACCCTGGAAGCGTGCGGCGCGGTGCTCCGCCACTGCCCAGGGGGTGGCCTGCTCCAGCGCTTCACGGGTAAAGAACAGTTTCTCTGCGTGGGGGAACTTATCCCCCGCTTCCCCGCGTAAAATCGCAATCGTCAGGGCGGCCCGGGCCATCTCCCTCGGAAAGCGCTTGGCCAGCATCCCAAAGTCTGACAGGAAATCTTTCTCGCGCGGGTCAAATGCCATCGCCGACTCGAGCGCCCACTGACCTTCACGCGTCAGCAGTTGGATAAAATCTGCTACTTTCATCAGAGATCTGCTTCCCCACCAGGTGAGCCGGACGCAGTTTTTTCATCAGCGGGGGGTGGTCCTGCCTTCATCGCGTCTCCTTGATCCTTTCTCAGGAATTCATCATACGGGCCGCTTCGCGCCCAATCTCGACAGCAAAGTTGGTCCCCCGGTCCCAGGGATATACCTGGCTCATGCTGGCAAAAAACAGCCCCGGAATGGGGGTCTGGATCTCCGGGATATTGCGAGAATGGTTGACCAGCGGGACCGGCTGGGCATACTTGGTACGGTGCACCCAGGTCTTGATCACCCAATCCCGCGAAAATTTGGGGTTAATGCGCTGGATGGCCGACAGGAAACGCTCCAGCAAATCTTCTTTGCTGAGTGAAAAATATTCATGGTCCGGATCTAAATAATCCCCCGCATACAGGATATGCTCCCCACCGAAATGCTCCGGTGAGACATAGTTGGTGTGTTCCACCAGCGCCAGGAAGGGGAACCCGGCATTTTTGGGCATATTGAACCAATAAAACCCATCCTCGGAGAGTTGGTGCCTGAGAGACATGGTCAGCACCACGGCGCCCATGCTTTTCAGTTCCAGCAAGCCTCTGAGGTAAGGTTCGGGCAGATCCGGAGCCATTCGGGAAAGCAGACCCGGAGAGGTCGTCACCAGCACCTGGTGAAAGGTGATCTCTTCTGCCTGGCTTGTCTTGAGGGTTAATTTCCCATCTGCATTCGGATTGATCGCTTCTACCGGGGTATCTAATTTTATTGTCACGCCCATTTCGGCCAGGATGGCGGCAAAATCATCGGCAAACGCCTGGAAACCGCCCTGGTAAGTACCCAGCCGGGTTGTGCGGGCTTTCAGCCGGGCCCACAGCCAGGCCATGTTGACCTGCTTGGCATATTTTTCGCCAAACTTCCCGATCACCAGCGGTTCCCACATCTGGCTGTAGACTTTTTCCCCGGCATATTTGCGCATCCAGCTGTCCACGGTGACCGTTTCAAGCGATTTCCATTGGTTGGTCAGGCGCAGATAGACACCCACCAGCCCAAAACGCACCTTGTTGACACCCCAGCCGAGTCCCGGATAGCGCAAAGCATTCGGAATCGAGTCGAACGGGTACCAGCGTCCCTGATGCAAGACCACAGTATAAGGACGCGGAAAAATCACCTTGCTGCTCAGCCCGAGTTCTTCAATCAGGCCCAGCATATGCGCGTCGCTCTGGAACCAATGATGATAAAAATGCTCTACTGACCAGTCCCAGTGCGGTTCTTTAAACCCAGCCGCCAGGCCGCCGACATGACCGGCAGCTTCGAATACCGTCACATCATGCCCATTTTTGGATAAATCGTAGGCTGCAGACAGGCCGCCAAACCCAGCCCCGATGATCGCGATTTTCATACCTGTTACTCCGTGATTGGCTCTTGTTCGATATTTTGTTCCAGGGTGGTCACTTTACCCCATTTGATCCCCTCACGCCACATATAATATAGCCCCAATAAAGTCACCGGGAACCATAAGGCAAAATGAAGCACAAAGGTATAGCTGGCCGCCGTTTCCGCATCCACCGCATACATCTGCAGCACCTTGATCCCGGGAAGATCAAAGGTTCCCAGATAGCCCGGGGCAGAAGGGATCGTGGTGGCCAGGTTGACCACCCCGTTCATCAGCATCAGCGCAAAAAAGCTGACCGCAAAACGGAAAGCGTGCATCACAAACCAATACTTGACCGTCTCCAGCAGCCAGATTACCACAGACGTAAAGAAGACCATTAACGCTTCCACCGGTGAGCGCAGCGATGCCAGCCCGCCCAAAAAGCGGACGGCGATATCCAGTGTTTTTTCCCGGAACCTGTGCGGCACGAACCGTTCAACCAGCCAGCGGATGAATTTCTCAGTCAGCACCGGGAACATGGCCGCCACAAGGAAAACCACCAGCACGCCAAAGAAAAGTACGCTCCCCCATATGGCAACATCCTGGATCGTAAAATTGCGGAACAAGGTGATCGTATCTGTCAGGCGGGACAGTTCGGCCAGGTTGACAAAAATAAACGCCAGCATCACCACCCCATCATAAACCCGCTCGACGATGATCGTCGCTAAAGAGGCGGAAATGGGAACATCTTCTTTATTCTTCAGCACAACCGCGCGCAACACTTCTCCAGCCCGTGCCGGGAAGATATTATTGCCGGCATACCCCATCGCGACAATCGGGAACATCGTCCGGGTAGGCACCTGTTTGACCGGCCTTAACAGATAATGCCAGCGCCAAGCCCGCACCCACAACCCGATGAAATACGCCCCCACTCCCGGTATAATCAGCCAATAGTTTGCCTGGAGGGTTTTCTCCCAAAGGGTGGCGTACTCAATATCCTTTAACACCCAATACAGGAAAAAAACACTGATCGCAACGCCAAACCAAAATTGCCAACGTTTCATAATGATTTGATTTTACCATCAGGGGATTTGAACCACCCAGGATTTGTGACTGCCATTTCGGTTCGGCTGTAAAAATGATCCAAAGCTCTACCATCACCCTGAATTTGGTTTCTCCCACCAGAAATAGACCTGCTCTGGCAAAGATCCTCAGCAGGTGAAAAGGGAAATATTCTTTTTCTCAAAAAAGCTTAATTTTGCATCTCTTTGAAATAGGCATTGGTTTCGGGGTCATTGAAGAACACCAGGTTCAGGATGCCCGCGACCATCGAAAGCACATTCCCCCACAGGATGCTGGCAATCTCCAGCCCAGCGACCAACGGGATATTTCTTGCCGGTTTACCGTTGACGATGTTCACACCTGTGACAATTTCAAAGATCCCAAGACCAAATGGGATCACCAGCACAGGCAGGCACAGCAACCCGATCCCTAATGTTGCCGCAGCAAAGGCAATCAAACCAGGAATCCATGCCGCGGCTGCAATGATGTTCAAAGCACCGCTGACAATCATAAATATCCCAATCAATTGAACATTCCCAGGTTTTGAGTTCATAATCTATTCCCTTTCACACAAAAGATCACGTGGATAAGATACCTGATTCCATTGTACCTGAAAACCAGCCTATCGAGATGAAACCAAACCCGTTTTTGCTCGTTATCAGATACAATTATAGGTAATGAACGTGCGAAGATTGATCCTCCTGGTAGTGATTTTCCTCCTGGCTGCCGCAATGATTTCCGCAATCCTCCTGATGCCCAAGGTGGAGAGTTTCGGTCCGCAAACCATCCTCGGTGGTTTGCCGAGGTCTGAGCCAATCCAGATCACATTCTCCCGCAGGATGCGTCCCGACACGATTGAAGACCGCCTGAGCATCACCCCGCAGATCGCAGGCCAGTTTCGCTGGGAAGACCGGACATTGACCTTCATCCCGGAGGAGACCTGGCCCGCCGGAGCAATCGTTCAGGTCAACCTGCAGCCCGGGGCCAGCTCCAACCTGGGGCTGCCCACCCGCCAGGAAGTATCCTGGTCTTTCGAGGTTGCCCCGGTCCTGATGGCGTACCTGTGGCCCTCCGAAGGCAGCAGCCAACTGTATGCCCTGGATATCGACACCGGTGAGACCATCCAACTGACCCAGGCTGGGAACGTGCTGGCGTATGAGTTTTCAACGGATGGCCGCAGCTTTTATTACTTCGCAGAGAACAACCTGGGTGGCAGCGATCTCTTTGCCGCCGACCGCTTCGAAACAATCAAAAACGAGGAGTACACCCCCAGCCGCCTGCTCACCTGCCAGCGGGCACTCTGCAGCTTGCCAAAGGTCTCTCCAGATGGCCAGCGAATCGCCTACCTGCGCAACGACTCGGAAATCTGGCTGCTGGACCTGGATGATCCGGCAAATCCACAGCAGATCAGCCGGAAAGGGCACCAAACCTGGCAGCCGTTGTGGTCGCCTGCCGGACGGCTGGCGTATTACGATTCAACCGACCAGGCATATGTCATTTACAACCTTGAGAGTGAGAACCAGATCTCACTGCCCAATCAGAGCGGCGAAACCGCCGCCTGGGCACCCGGTGGCACTGCGTTGATTGCACCAGATGCTTTTACCTCTGAGACTGATATCTTGCGCGGACCAACCGGGGAAGCCGCCAATCAGGAAGTTGATGAATCAGAGCTGGAACCGGTACGGGTACTCAGCAGCCGCCTGATGGTCTATCAGGTCGCCGGTCAAAATGTCCGCACTCTCACCGAAGACGCATTGGCGGAGGATTTTTCCCCCGCGTTCTCACCGGATGGGTCGACACTGGCATTTACCCGCCGCTACCTGGACGAAGACCGCTGGACCCCCGGGCGGCAAATCTGGCTGATGGCCTTCCCGGCCGCGGGCACGATCGCCTCACAAGTGAAACCGCTGACCGAATCCCCCACCCATTTGTATCAGAACCTGGTCTGGCACCCGGATGGGACCAAGCTGGCCGCAACCCGGTTCGATGTCACCCTGCTGACCGACCCGCCTGAAATTTGGCTTTTTGAACTTGGTGGAAATTCCCTGCGGCTGGTGATCGGCGGATTCAGCCCAATGTGGGTGCCCTAGATTGAGCCAGGCACCCTATCTCAGCATCCCCGGTAGAGCTTTTTATTTCACTGCATTGATCAAATCTGCCAGCAGTCCATAGGCGGTTGTGTTTGGGCTGGGGTCGGTTTCTATCAACGAGAGCGAACCCAGCACATCGCTTTCCAGGGTCACAATTGAGGTCGTCCCATCAATCGTGTAGGCCGGCATATCGGAACTGACCAACCCCGGAGCCACCTTGGCATGCACCCGGTCTCCATCCCGCCAGGCCTCACACAGCAGCTTCCAGCGCTTGCCTTCCTCCTGGGCAGCAGCAATCTTTTCCAGGCTGATCTCCCGGATGCCGGTGCGGTCAACCCGGTCTGGAGTGAAGGGCACATCCATCAATACCGTGATCAGGGCTGAGATCTTCACGGCCGCATCCCATCCATCCACATCTCCGCTGGGGTCTGTTTCAGCAATCCCAATAGATTGGGCATATGCCACAGCCTGCTCAAAAGATTCACCCTGTTCCATCCGGGTCAGGATGAGATTGGTGGTGGAATTCAATACGCCTCGAATGCGCCGGATGTTGGCAACTGGGAGCGCTTCCCGAAACACCCCAAATACCGGAGCGCCATCCATGACTGTGGATTCGAACAAAAACCGAACCCGATGTTCTGCAGCAAGCGCGGTCAGTTCGTGGTAACCGTGCACAACCGGCCCCTTATTGGCTGTGATGCCATGCATACCGAGGCTGATAGCGGTCCGGAGATGGTCGAGTGCCGGCTGACCGTCCGCATAGCTGACCGGTGTATTTTCAAACAGGACATCCGCCTGGCTGGCCCGGATAAATTCGAAGTTATCCGATGGGGCGGGGATAACCGACAGTCCATCCAGCGACTTCCCTGCCAAGACTCGCTGCAATGCGTCCTGCACATCCAATCCGTCAGGGTTGATCGCCCGACCTCGAGAGCCCGTAGCAATCGCTGTCACTGTGAATGAGAGCTGATACTTTTGGCGCAGTTCTTCCTCTTTTCGCGCCAGCAGGCGGACCAACGCCTGCCCAACATTTCCAAATCCAAGCAGAGCCAAGCGGATATGTTTCATTTTCATTCACTCCATGTTTTGAGATAACCGGATTTATACCGGCGGCCAGGGCATCGAGTACCTGTCAGAACGCGGGAAGGGAAATTTCCCGGCATCCAGTGTTTCACTGATTCGGTCTCGGATCGCCCGGATTTCCCTGTGGCTGAGGTAATGGCTTAGCTGCTGGAACAAAGCCTCTTCCGGCATCAGTTGTGGTTCGAGGGTTCTAAGCTGAGCAATCTCTTCCGAGTTCAGGGCGAACCCGGCAAAATCCCAGATCACAGTACGCAGTTTTGGTTCCACATGGAAGCACACACCGTGGTCAATCAGCCATAGTTTCCCATCCGGATCAACCAGGATATGGCCCGCTTTGCGGTCAGTATTGTTGGCAATCACATCGAACAAGACTGTCGGGCGCAGTCTGGACTTGTCTTCTTCAGTAAATTCAAAATAATGGTAGTCCGGATCGTGTTCCACGTACCCTTGCAGTGAACCTGGACCTACCGGCCCATGTTTACGGAAAACTGTGGGCGGCACAATTCCCCAATTCCCTGCTTCGCTCAGCAGGTAAGCCGCCACCTCGCGCCCAGCCAGCGACTCGCTGGGAAAATCCCACAGTGGCCGTTCTCCACGCACAGGTTTATAAACTGCCTGAACGATCTGCTCCTGGTAAGTTACAGTACAAAGGAAAGTGTAATTAGACCCCCACATAAACTGGCCGGTAACGGCAATGTCGCCTTGCCGGAGATGCTCGATAATAGCGGCTGGATCGGAACCCAATATCATCAATCAGGCCTCAGTGCGACAATTCTTATTCTTTATGTCCATTCTTGCGGGCACAGAAATGCCCTTCCGGATCCATTGGTTCGCCGCATTGCTCGCACGGCGGGCGTCCGCGACTGGCAACCTCCATCCCCCAATCCACCAAGGCGCGCACCTGAGCCCGGGTACACCAGAACTTGACCACCCGCCCCTGCTCAAGCTCGCTCGATCCTTCCGGTGGTGAGGGAACTTCTCGGGCAATCACCCCGACCAGGTCGTTCTCTCCGTCAAAAGATAAGCCAAATTCAGCAACCCGGAACATCGGTTCCACGGGAGGCATGATACGCATTCGCTCCTCCTGATAACCTTTGCCATATTCTGGATTCAGCGGCATCCGCTGAAGAATCTCGGCCAGGAACTGGTCAATGCCAATGGTGAGCGTCTGAAGTTGGAATTTTTCAATGATCAGGGTCACCACCTGGGTGCCCTTGGTTCCCTGGAGGTAAAA
The DNA here is from genome assembly GCA_035458505.1 of Anaerolineales bacterium. Taxonomy (GTDB): domain Bacteria; phylum Chloroflexota; class Anaerolineae; order Anaerolineales; family UBA11579; genus UBA11579. Next base: position 11,147 of record DATHZS010000046.1, read on the forward strand.
GACCCGCTTCCCGGGAGGGCCGATGGCATCAGCGGTAATGTGGGAGACGGGTTTCAATTCAATTTCATTGTTTTCAAAATCATCCATAGGATCATCTCGATTCGCTAATTAATTAAATTTAAGTATACCATTGACCAACTATCCTTTTGACTCTTCAGGCTGCAATTGATACGGAATGTGGTTCAGATTGATCAAGTGGGCGCCCTGACCAGGGGCAATATGCAAAGTGCTGACGGAAGCCGGCTGCACCACCAGCCTTTGGAATAAATCCAGCGGTAAGCCGAGGTAATAGGCTACGGCGAGTTTGATCATATCGCTGTGCCCGACACAGGCAATCAGGTCTTTGTCTGAATGCATCTGGCAAAGCGCGGTCAATTCCTCTGCGATTCGCAGCTGTGCTTCAGCAAAGGTTTCTCCCTCCGGGAAGGTGGCATGGGATGGCGCATGCTGCACCGTTTTCCATAATTTCCTGCGGGCCAGTTGTTTGAGCGTTTTATCCTGCCATGTGCCGTAATCCACTTCCAGCAGACCGTCTCGCGGGACCACTTCCAGTTTGAATTGTTCTGCCAATGGGAAGGCGGTTTCCATCGTGCGCTCGAGCGGGCTGCTGTAAATAGCCTTGATCGGCAGTTTTGCCAGCCCTCCTGCCAAAGCGCGAGCCTGTGCCCGCCCGCGTTCATTCAGGTGCACACCAGGTTTCCTCCCGGCCAGCCGTCCTTTCTTCACGTATTCATTTTCTCCATGTCGGATCAGTAAAACTACTGGCATAATTCACCTCGTTCCAAAATCACATTCACCGTTCAATTCCCCTAATTTTACCAGCCATCTCCAACAATCTCCGATTTCCCCGTTTGACCAACCCTCGCACAGGGTTAAGATCAGATGAGAGGTTGAGTGGCTTCACCGATCAAATAAGATAAGTTGGAGTAGAATCAACCGGGAGATGACCATGCAAGGAAAATCCAACACTTTCTCAATTACCTCAGCCCACCCAGAAGACCACCTGATGCCGATCTCCCGGATCATCTCCAACGCGTTTGCCGGCGGAGGAGTGCTTGAGGAGATCCTGCAAAAGTATGTGGGCGGCTGTCATTATGACTTCGATACCACCCGGCTGGCCTGGGAAGGGGAGCAATTGGTTCACCATTGGGGGGTATGGGGCTACTGGATGCGGGTGGGATCGGTGCAGCTCAAAACCGCCGGGATTGGAGCAGTTGTCACGGAGGAAAGCTACCGCAAACAGGGGCTGATGGCGAGTGCCGCAGCACAATCTTTCCAGGCAATGTACGACCACGGCTACGATCTCAGCATCCTGCGCGGCCGTCACTATCACAAATTTGGTTACCGCCGCGCCTGGAATTATGTGACGACAAAACTGGACCCTGGTAAAACTCCGCCTGAGGAGATTCCACAGGTCGATCTTAAGCTGCCGTTCAGACTGCTGGACAGGGCAGAGATGGACCCGATCAATGCCCTGTACAACCGGGACTATGCCGGTTTCAGCGGCAGTTGTGTGCGGCCGACTTTTCCGATGTTCGAGGATGGAGACATGAAGGCCTACGGCTGGTATGGCCAGCAGGGACAGTTGGCAGGCTACGTGCGCGCTGCAGCCACGGAAGATCAATCTGCCCTGTTGTGCCTGGAAGCGGCTGGAGACCCGCAGCAGGGATTGGCTGTCCTGCGGGAGCTGATGCAGCAGGAAGCCTGCCATCAGCTCCATTTCTTCACCATGCCGGAACAACACCCAATCCTCCAGATCGTCCGGCAGGGCGCGTGCACCGTGGAAAACCGCTACTTCCACCATACCGGGTGGCAGGTACGCCTGGTGAATTTAACCTCCAGCCTGCAAAAGCTGCTCCCTCTGCTTGTGGGCCGCCTGGCCGCATCCCGTTTTGCCAAATGGCAGGGGAGGCTGCACCTGGACGCAGGCGAACAGCAAGCTGCGCTCAGGATTTCCAACGGGCGCATCCAGCTCACCGATGAAAATCCCGGCGAGCACCGGGTACACGGCGGCTGGGCGATCGCCCGGCTACTGATCGGATCGGACGAACCGGGTGAAATTGCCCGGCAGGAGGGGATCACGTTTACCGGTGAAGCAGAAGCCCTCGTCGAGGTACTCTTTCCAAACCTGCATCCGATGATGAGCCACTGGGACGAATTTTAACCGCTCGATCCCAGCCAATAAAATAGATTTCCCCTGGTTTCTAATTTTCCCCTAATCTTTTTATATTGACATCCGATATATCGCATGCTAATATATTGTTAGACGATATATCGAATAACGATATAAGGAAATACTCATGGCCAAAGAAAAAATCTCAAAACCCGGCCTGATGACCGAAACCACCTACTATATTTTACTTTCGCTGGTTGAACCCCTTCATGGGTACGTAGTGATGCAAAAGGTGGAAGAAATCAGTTATGGGACAGTCACAATCGGTCCCGGCACATTGTACGGGGCCTTCTCAAAGTTAGAGAATGATGGATTGATCGAAGTATTCAGCCAGGAGAGCCGCAGAAAAAGCTACTGCCTGACATCAAAAGGGAAGCAAGTGCTGGCTGACCAGATCAAAAAATTCTCCATCATGACGGAAAATGGAAATAAGGTCTTAAAACACCTTACCTGATAAATGTAAAAGGATAAAATGATGGAAAAGCAAGAAAAAAACACCTTCAAATGCTTCTGGCCCTGGGAAGACCTGAAGCGAGAAGCATGGCTCAGGGCAATGTCCCAGCAAGGCTGGCACCTCAAGTCAATTGGCTTTTTGGGATTGACCTACACGTTTTCTGCGGGAGAAAAAGTGGAGTATGTTTACCAGCTTGATTTCCTCACCGAAAGTGCACAAAAAATGGAAGAATACCTGGAACTCTTCGACGCGGCAGGCTGGGAACATGTGCTTTCCTGGAATGGCTGGCAGCATTTCCGCAAACGCTTTGAGGATGAGGATAAGGACCAAATCTTCACGGATAATCAATCCAAGATCCAAAAATACAAGCGGGTGCTGATGACATATTCTCTATTCTTACCCACGTACATGATCGTCTTTTTTGCCAAAATGGAACGATACCCGCCCTGGTTTGCCACACTCCTCGTCACGGTGTTTGTTCTTACCACCTTATATGTAGGGGCATCCGTACTGATGGTCGCCCTGAGGATCAGGCAGTTGGAGAAAGAGGAGTAACCAGCCAGAAACACACCAACACCGAGCCGTGCTTCTTCAAAGCACGGCTTTTTTCTCGGGGAGGCCGCTGCCGTATGCAGGGGGTTTCAGGTATAATCAAAGCCTGATGCCAGACCTATCTGACCGACTGAAAGCACTCGGAGTCAAGCTCGGGGCCGATCAAACTCCCCAGGCAAAACCTACGCGCAAAACCTCAATCGAGACCGTCCTGGAAGGGTCACTGACGGCCACACCGCATGGGGACATCTTTCTGGTCGAAGGGCTTTTCCCGCACACGCACCTGCATGGCAACACGGCACTGTCCCTGTCCGCGCCGCTTGAACTGATCGCGGCCTGGGCAGGTGAAGAGCAAATGTCCTCCCACACAGCAGACCAGTTTGCCTTCATTGATACCGAAACCACCGGCCTGGCCGGGGGATCTGGTACGTACGCATTTATGGTGGGGGTTGGCCGCTTTGAAGCGGAAGGCTTCCGGTTGGCGCAGTTCTTCATGCGTGAACCCGGGGAGGAACCTGCCCTGCTGCATGCCCTGGAACAATTCCTGGCCCCCTGTGAAACGATCGTCAGCTTCAATGGCAAGTCCTACGACCTGCCGCTGCTCCAGGCGCGCTACATCACCAACAGTACCCCATTTCCGCTGAAGCACACCGCTCACCTAGACCTGCTCCACCTCGCCCGCCGCCTATGGCGCCAGCGATTGCCCAGCCGCACGCTCAGCTACCTGGAAGAACATATCCTGGAGAAGACCCGCACAGAAGAAGACACGCCCGGCTGGATGATCCCCCAGATGTATTTCGATTACCTGAAGAGCGGCGACGCCCGCCCGATGAAAGGCATTTTTTACCACAACGCGATGGACATCCTCAGCCTGGCTGCGCTGACCAACCACATTACCCATTTACTGGCTGACCCGCTGGATGGACGCGTCTCCCATTCCCTCGACCTGGCTGCCATCGGCAGGCTCAACGAAGATCTCGGCTACCTGGACCAGGCCGCCCGCATCCTGGAACACAGCCTGGAGCAAGGTCTGCCCCCGCAGGCCAGCCAGGAGGTGATGAAGCGGTTATCCTTCCTGCAAAAACGCAGGGGAGAAATGCCCCTGGCGCTCAGCCTGTGGTGGCAGGCGGCCGCCGAGCGCCAGATCTATGCCCATGAAGAACTGGCGAAATATTACGAGCACAGCGAAAAGAATTTCGCGGAAGCTCTGCGCTGGACAGATGCCGCCCTGGCCCTGATCAACTTATCCAGCACCCCATTTGCCGATAAGCTCCAATGGCAGGAACCGCTCCTCCACCGCCAGAACCGGCTGAAGGAAAAGATCACCCGCCAGGAGTCCCAGGATTAATGCCCTCCATCGAGATCGACGACCAGCTTTGGGCTGATTTTCTCCAATTCAGCGACCAATTAGAAATCAAAGACCCGGATGCAGTCCTGCGCATCGAACGGGATTAACGGCGAACTCCCCCGTATAAATACCAATACCTCTCCTGTGGAAAGCCCGTGGCCAATGTGTCCTCCCAGATAAAGGCTCCGGATTTGAAGATCTTGCGCAGCACTGCGTCAAACGGCGCCAGGTCCAGCCGGGACTCTGCCGGAACATGGTCGGCCAACAAATCCAGCAGGACGCGCACCCGCACCTCATTCTGATAATACGGAGCATTCTGGTAGCGGTCACCTTTCAGTTCTTCCAGGGTACGCATCCACTGGTTGAACCGGGACTGGTATTCCCGGCTGGCCTTGTCTCCCCAGGCGACCTGCCATTTGGACCGGACAACCTCAAACTGGCGCTGCATCGCCAGAAACCGGTGCTCTTCTGATGCTGAAAGCAGCTGATCGGATAAAAGGGTTGCCAGGTTGCGCTCCGAGAGCAGCAAATTCCCGATCGTCATCTTGAGAAAGAAAGGTCTGCCCGAAGAAGGACGCCCGCTGACAGGCCAAAAGAGCTCTTCGGAGAGTAAATAGTCCTCAATTTCCTCCACCCCAATCTGAAGATATTCCAGATCGTAACTGTTGTCGTACATGATTCCTTTCTTGCTGGTGGTCAGCCGGACAGCTATTTTTTAACAGATGCCGGCTGAAATGGGCATCGGGTTATTTGGCTTTCTGCCACTCCGCAAGAAGTTTTTTCCAGCGCTGCGCCTGCTCCTGACCATACCTGAAAACACTCCGCGGGACCAGATGCGTAATTTCATCCGGATAGACATCCAGCGCCCAGCGCACCACATCATTCACTGCCCGGTCAACCGTCATCTCGCTTTTCGGAGCCAGTTGTGCCCGGATGTGGCGGATTTTGCCACCCTCAAATTCAAACTTGATCGGTTCAAAATGAACCTGTTCGATCCCAACCATTTTGTACCAATCGTTGGTTTCAACCCCTTTGCATTCCAGCCGCTGATTACGCACCTTAAATTCCGTGAAGGTCAAATGGCTGTTCATCACCACATCCCATTCTTCCAGGGCGCGGATTTCGTCCAGACCATCACGCACCCACAAACCTGTCATACCGAACCGGATATTCGGTGATAGAACTTCCAGAACACCCTCTACATCATGGGCGTTGTGGGCTTCCATATATGCCAGTACGATCTCTTTTTCCGATTTCACTGGATACTCCTCAATTATAAAATTGACTCAAAACCACCTGAACCTACATTCATTATCTCACATTTCTATGCTCTGGCAGGTAAATTCCTCGCGGCCTGGGAAGTTCCTCCACTGAAACCACCAAACCAGAATGCACCTATCCATCCCGGGAAAAATTCAGTATGATAGGATACAAACACATGCGAAAGGAGCCCAAATGAAACTGACGGACATGGAATGCATCCCTTGCCGGGGAGACCAGCCTAAACTCACTCAGGAAGAGATCGATCACTACCTGCCGCAAGTTGCCGGCTGGCAGGTCTCCACACAGAACGATATCCCGCGTCTGACCCGCCAATTCAAGTTCAAAAATTTTGTCCAGGCCCTCGCGTTTGCCAACCGGGTGGGTGACCTGG
>DATHZS010000047.1:0-10407 GCA_035458505.1 Anaerolineales bacterium
GTTTGAAGAGATGTCGTGGCAATGTCGTGTGTACGACATGGTATTTTTTTGTCCAAACCCTATACTAAGTGTAAAATTATTTAGTAAGGAGTTTGATATGAATCAACCAGAACTTGGAATGAAAGTCGCAGAACTGCGCCAGCAAAAGGGTTTTACCCAGGAGCATTTGGCCGAATTATGTGAGATCAGCACGCGCACGGTTCAGCGGATTGAAAGCGGGGAAGTGGATCCCAGATCGTTCACGATCAAAACCCTGGGAGATGTGTTGGAATTTGATTTAACTGCCGGAGACCTGGAAAATGAACATCTCTGGCTGGCAGCACTCCACCTCTCCAGCACGTTATCGATCGTCCTGATCCCTTTGCTGATCTGGTCATGGAAAAAGAAGCAGAGTTATAAGGTAGATCAGCACGGGCGCGATGTGCTCAATTTCCAGATCACGATCACGCTTATGCTGTTTGTCTCGGTGCTGTGCCTGATGTTTGCGCCGGCAGCGTTGATCATCCAGGATGCCCAGAGTTCATCTCCTGCAATTGGAACTCCCGGTATCGGTTTGCTGGAGCTGATGGTGATCGGTGCGACAATACCTTTGATTTTGATCGGCTTTTTTATCTTCTACCAGGGGATCAAAAATACGATCCGGGTGTTGTCCGATAAACCTTACCACTATCCACTCAGTATCAAGTTTGTCCGATAACCTTTACCGCTTGTGCCTCTTCCTGCTGCCGCCTGATCTCCGGGCGGCAGTTTTCTTTTACTAAAAAATCTTCATCACTTCTTCATTTTTTCCCTACAAGTCCTTCAAATCTGTTGAATAAGATCAGAGCAAATCAACATCGGACGATGTCCGAAAAAAAGAAAGAGGTAAAAAATGAAAAAGATCATCGTAGTACTCACAATTGTCGCAGTCGGGATGGTCGCATTCAGTTTTGTTGGTGATGCCAGTGCCCAAACCGCCAGCCCCCAATACTTTGGGAAAGGCGGATCGAAGGGAATATGCGGTGGCTGCGGAAATGGCACCGGTGTCCCAATCGAACGCAACATCAACATTAATGGTCTCCTGGACGATGCCATGGCAAGCTATCTCGCAGGGAAACTGAAGATCGATGTGGGAGACCTGAAAGCCCGCGAAGCTGCCGGCGAAAGCCTGGTTGAGATTGGGTTGTCGCTCGGATTTGATCAGCAGACGATCCTGGATCTGCACCAAGAAGCCCGGATTGCTGCCCTAACGCAAGCCCTGGCGGATGGGTTGATCACTCAGGAGGATGCAGATTGGCTGATTTCCCGCCTGGACTATGGTCAATATGGTGCCAACGCTGGATTTTGCACGGGAGACTGCACCCTGATGGCTCAGAAAATGATGCGGAACGGCTATCGCAGCAACCACCCGGTCACCCCATAAAAATCAACGACAAAATGTCTCCCATCATATAAAAGCTCCCCCGATTTGGTCGGGGGAGCTTTGTTGCTTTTTGGAATGATGAGCAAAAGGTTAATGCTGCAAGATTTTGCTCAGGAAAAGTTTAAGCCGGTCATGTTCTGGATTGTGGAAAATGACACTCGGATGGCCTTCTTCAATCACTTCACCAAAGTCCATGAAAACGACCCGGTCGGCAGCAGCCTGCGCGAACCCCATTTCGTGGGTGACAACAACCATAGTCATTCCTCCCTGGGCGAGACCGAGCATGACATCCAACACTTCTTTGATCATCTCGGGGTCCAGGGCAGATGTGGGCTCGTCGAACAACATGATCTTGGGATTCATCGCCAGGGACCTGGCGATGGCGACACGCTGCTGCTGGCCGCCGGAAAGCTGGGAGGGGAATTTTTCAGCCTGCTCAGGAATCCCCACAATCTCCAGCTGCTCTCTGGCGATCTTCTCAGCTTCGGCGTCTGAGCGTTTCCGCACCGTTTTTTGGGCCAGCTTGACATTTTCCAGCACAGTCAGATGGGGGAACAGATTGAACTGCTGGAAGACCATGCCCACCTCTGCCCGGACGGTATTGATGTTGGTATTGTGATCATTGAGGTGAACTCCATCGATCCAGATATCGCCATTGGTCGGGTGTTCCAGGTGGTTGATGCAGCGCAGCAAAGTGCTTTTCCCCGAACCTGATGGGCCAACGATGACAATCACCTCGCCGCTTTTAACGGTCAGATCGACGTTCTGGACAGCTTTTACCGACCCAAAATGTTTCGATAGATTTTTAATGACGATGATGTTTTTTTCTAATTCCTTAACGGATAGCTTCGTCTCTGCTGTCACTGCTCAGCCTCCTTTCAAGTAAACGAACCAAAAACGATAAAACCAGGGTCATGCTGAGGTATAAAAATGCCACGGAATTGAATACCTCAAATACCCTGAATGTGCTGGAGCGTTGAACCCTGCCTAACTGGGTCAGTTCAGGCACTGCCAAAACGGTTGCCAAGGATGAGTCTTTCAGCAGGGCAATAAAATCGTTACCCAGCGGTGGGAGCACGCGCCGGATTGCCTGTGGCAGGATGACATAACGCATTGCCTGGATGTAATTCATTCCCAGGGAACGGGCTGCTTCCATCTGACCGCGTTCGATCGAGACGATACCTGCTCGAAAGACTTCTGCTTCATATGCGCCAAAACCGATGGCAAGGGCAGCAATCGCCCGCGATTCGAAACTGATATCCCTCAGGCTGAGGTCTGCCAACCCGCTGAGGTTGAGAGACTCTCCAAGCCCGTTGAGCGAATTGACGAAAATAGGCAGGATCACGAAAGCCACATAAAGCATCAATACCACCAACGGCATCCCGCGGATCACTTCCACGTAAAACGTAGCCAGATTGTTCAGAATGACGTTTTTGGACACTCTTGCCAACCCTGTGAATAAGCCGATCGTCATCGCGATGGCAAACGACACCAGGGTGATCCGAACCGTGAGCAGCAAACCCTCCAGTGCGCTTGCCGTCGGTCTTCCTTTGATCAGGATCAGCATGGTTTCCTGGTAATTTTTATCTGTTAATACAAGGATCAAAAAGGCGACACCGATCACGACGAGGATTACGACCCACCATGGAATTTCTTTTAAACTTGATAAATTGATGCGAAACCGTTTAGGCTCCTGGATTGAATTATTTTCGCTCATCCTCCATCCTTTCCTGTGCACAAAACGAGGTTAATACGAATGGGCAGGATCATTCCCTGCCCATTCGCTATTCTCTAATTTGGTTCGAAATTCTCAAAACGAGAGGATTGGATTACATTTTGAGTTGTTCGACAAATACAAATTGTATTTCCCGGGGTCGGGAACCTAAGGTTAAATCCGGATTTGTGGATCGTCTTACGAGCGAGGTTTACGGATTGAACCACTTGTCATTCATGGCATCCAGACTGCCGTCTTTCGCCATTTGATGCAGAGCGTTTGTGAATGCTTCAACCAGTTCACTGCCGGGTTGGAAGACCAAGGCCAGCTGCTCGTCAGATGTGATGTAGGAATTGATCTCAAGTTTACCGGGGTTCTCTCCGATAAAGCCAAGGGCGGTGACCGCGTCAGTCACAACAGCATCTACATCTCCGGAAAGGAGTGCCTGAACCGCCAGAGGGAAGTCTTCGAAGCTGGTGGTGCGGTCAACGCCGACGAGATCATGGGAAACGGTCTCGTTAGTGGTGCTGATCTGGGTGGATGTGACTAGGTCAGAATTGTCGGCAAATTCTTCAGGGGTGGAGAAGCGGTCTTCACCAGCCTGAACCAGAAGTACCTGGCCGATAACAACGTAGGCGCATGAGAAGTCGACGGTTTCGTCGCGTTCGGTCAGATATGTAACGCCGTCAAACAGCACGTCGTATTCGCCGGCAGCCATTGCCGGGAAGATCCCATCCCAGGCAGCTTCCTGGAATACTGGCTCACAATTGAGCATGTCACAAAGCGCTCGGCCCATATCATAGTCCCAGCCAATACCAACCCCGGAATCATCCAGGTAGTTGAAAGGAGGGTAGGCGTTTTCGACAGCCATGTATATCTGGCGGCCACCCAGGTCTGCCAGATCACCTGGTTCTTCCTCGCCACAATCTACGGTGTGGTCGAGCTCGCCACCTGTGTCTCCGCCATCAGCCTGTCCTCCACAGGCGACAAGCAGCAGGGTAAACAACAGTACAAACAAGATAAGCATTTTTTTGATCATGAGTTTCTCCTCCGATAAATAGTCTTCTAGTGGACAATGCTTAGGTATGCATACTACCAAATTACGATAATTTATGCAATAGTTTTTTTATTATATATTAAACTATGACTATAATACAAATATTGAACCTCAGTGGCAACCGACTCTTTACCTGTTTTTTATCAAGGCATGCATTGCTGTCAGGGCGATAATGACATAGAATTGAATTGGAGACATCCTATGAAAAAATGGTACATGAGAAAATTGGTCATTGGTTTGTTGATGTCGGTGTTCCTGCTGGGTGGTTTAACCTTATCGCCAGTACTGGCATCTCCCCTAGTTGCAGAATTTAATTGTGCAGGTCAATCGAGTATTCCAGTGGACCAATGCAAGGCTCTGGTAGCAATTTATGAGACCACCGGGGGGGAGAATTGGATCAACAACACTGGCTGGCTGCAAGAGGCTGATCCCTGCCAATGGTATGGTGTTTCGTGCTCTGATGGGAACGTGGTTGCACTGGATGTGTTTGGTAATAATCTGATCGGTACCCTGCCGCTGGAGATTGGAGGATTTCCCAACCTGAAAACCCTGACGATCAATGGTAATCCTCTCAGTGGGCCAATTCCTTTGACAATCACATTTATGGATTTGGACCTGTTCCATTTCCATAATACTTCTTTGTGTGAACCAGATGATCCTGCATTTCAGGATTGGTTCCTTCAGATAGTGTACCGGCTCAGTTCTGGGATCGAATGCCCCTCATCAAAGCCCACCGCTACTCTTTTCCCCCTTCAAACTCAGGATGTCTCAGATCTCCCCTGGCCTCAGCAAACTCTCACGGCCCTTGCAGGAGGGTCCGGGTTTCCTCTCGGTGCAGTGACCCCTGAACCTTCACCAACCAAATATTACGTGCTCAGTCCCACCCCTACCAGTACGCCTGAGGGCTTACCTGCTGTTGAAGGAGAAACATCCGGGATGGAAGAACCTGCAGAAAAAGATGTGCCTGCTGAGGAACCAGCGGGATTCTTATCGGATATCCCGCGCGGATGGTTGATCGTCCTGATGGTCCCTGTGGTATTGATCGTGATCGGGATTTTGCTGGAATTGAGAGACCGCAAGAAAGAAGCGGAGTCAAAAAAGTCGTCACCCCTGGAATATGGTGATATTGAGACCCGTTTATAAGAGGTGTTGTTCGGCCTGTTGTGTTGGATCATAATTTCTTTATAAAGATGAAAAAATGATTGGAACCCCAATCATTTTTTTTGATCTATCCAATCTGGAGGCTGCTGCAGCCGGGGTTGATCTATTTGATGATTGATCTGATTGAAACATGATTGCTATGCAATGAATGTGGAACCCAAAGGCAGCCTGATAATCCCTTTTTCGCTGGGCTGTAACATGTGCTAGAATACCGCATATTGGAAGGTTCAGCACAGGAATTGAGGAGAGTTTATGTCTGATCATCCTGCGGAAGGTGTCTATTGCAAACTTTTTGTTGGAACGGAAATAAAAGTTCCGCTGCTCAATGGGGGGGAAACTCGTTACATCAATTTTGATAATGCAGCATCTACGCCTCCCCTTCTGGCTGTACAGCAAGCGGTCAATGATTTTTTACCCTATTACAGCAGTGTCCATCGCGGGACGGGTTTTAAGAGCCAATTGTCGACTCATCTGTATGAAGAAGCCCGCAGGATCACACTAAAATTCCTGGGAGCAGATCCCCAGGTCCATACCTGCATCTTTGGTAAAAATACAACTGAAGCGATTAATAAATTAGCCCGCCGCTTCCCTTTCACGGCTGACCGGAACATTGTTCTGACCAGCGCGATGGAGCATCATTCCAATGATCTCCCCTGGCGGGCGCAGGCTGAAGTGATCCATATAGGCCTGCAACCTGATGGTCGGTTAGACCTGGATGACTATGAAGCCCTGCTGGAACAATATGCAGACCGCGTCGCGCTTGTAACAGTGACTGGCGGCAGCAATGTGACAGGCTTCATCAATCCAATTTATGATCTGGCCGAGAAAGCCCATGCGGTCGGGGCCCTGTTTGCCGCCGACTGTGCTCAACTGGCACCGCACCGGAAAGTGGACATGCTCCCGCTCGATGACCCTCGCCACTTGGATTTTTTGGTCATCTCTGCCCATAAGATGTATGCACCGTATGGAACAGGTGCCCTGGTTGGTCGGCGGGATGTGTTTGAACACGGCACTCCGGATATGGTTGGCGGTGGTGTTGTGGAAATTGTGACCCTGGACGATGTGATCTGGTCGGCACCGCCTGAAAGGGATGAAGCCGGGTCGCCAAACCACGTGGGGGCGATCGCCCTGGCAGCAGCAGCTAATACGCTGATGTCGATTGGAATGGACAATGTTGCGGCACATGAAGCCGATCTTACAGCCCACGCCCTTCAGCGGCTGCCAGAAGTCGATGGTATCCGGCTATTCGGTGATGCAGACCCGGCCAATGCTGCAAACCGCCTGGGTGTGATCCCTTTCCAACTGGCGCATATCGACCATTTCAAAGTGGCGGCGATATTGGGATATGAATTTGGGATCGGTGTACGCAACGGTTGTTTTTGTGCTCATCCACTGATCTTGCATTTACTCGGGGTGGATGAAGAAGAATCCCAACGGGTGCGGGAAGAGATGATCAACCATAGGCGCGACCGTATGCCGGGATTGATCCGGGCATCGTTTGGCCTGTATAATACTCAGGAAGATGTGGATGCTTTTGTTGAGGCCCTCAAGGCGATTGCGTCCGGGGCATATACCGGGAACTATGTTCAGGATATGGCTTCGGGAGAATTTCACCCGGAAGGCTGGACCCCGGATTTCCATGCGTATTTTTCACTCAGTTAAGAGGATGATTGGAATTTGATTGATGATCAGACCTGAGAAACCTGGAGATGGTTCTGCAATTGACCGTGTTCACCAACTTGGTTTTGGCCGACAGGATGAAGCGGTACTTGTCAACGAACTGAGAGACTCTGGGGCCCTGGCGGTTTCGCTTGTGGCTGAGGTTGAGGGACAGGTAATCGGGCACATTGCGCTTTCCCCGATGACCTTTGATGAATATCCAACCTTGTCCAAGGGTTATGGGTTGGGACCCATTGCAGTGCTGCCTGAGCATCAGCAGATGGGGGTTGGTTTGCAGCTCATCGAATCCGGTCTCGAGATGTGCAAGCTGATAGGCGGCGAGATTGTGGTGGTGCTGGGGCATCCGGGCTATTATCCAAAGGCTGGATTCAAGCAGGCATCTGATTTTGGAATCCTTTGTGAGTTCGATGTGCCTGCAGAATTATTCATGGTGATTGAGCTCAAAGAAGGAACCCTGGCCAATTATCATGGCATCGCCCGGTATCATCCGGCGTTTCACGAGGTGGAATAACGCATGGCAAATCAAAAACCGCCGGCACTCTTTTACCAGAAAGTGTATGCAGTCGTTGCTCAGATCCCTCCGGGGAAGGTGACCAGTTACGGGCGGATCGCGCAGATGATTGGGGCAACTGGCGCAGCCCGCCAGGTGGGGTACGCAATGAGCGCCCTGAAAAACCGTTCGGACGATCCGATCTATGGCTCGATCCCCTGGCAGCGAGTTGTGGGACACGACGGCCGGATCGTGATCAAAGGGTCGGGGCACAGCCGGCTTTATCAGGCTGAACTGCTGGAAGAAGAAGGAGTGGAACTTGGGGCTCACCTGACCGTAGATATGGACCTGTATTTGTGGGAAGGTTTGCTGCCGCATGAGGTTGAAGAAATTACCCGGGATCTTTCGGATGAATAACGGCCGATAACGATTTCTTAAGGGATTGCCTGGTATCAGAAGGTTCTAAGATGGATGAGATTGGGATTCGCGGATGGTTTTTGGGGGAATTGCGAGACAAAAATCATCAACGTTAAAGATTTAAATCCAAGCCTTAAAATATATCGAAAATATGTGCTTTTCGCTTGCTCATAAAATCCTCCTATGATAGAATGGCAAGTACTTCATCGATATATACATTGCTGCACAATTTTTGAACCCCCACCTGTGGGGGTTCAAATTACCTGGCTGAATTTGAGGTTTTTATGCGTTGTCCACACTGTCAGAGCGAAGAAGGCACGAAAGTCATCGATACCACTCACGACAATCGGGGGGGAGTCCGCCGCCGCCGCGAATGTAAACAGTGTGAAAAACGGTTCAGTACCTACGAGCGAGCCATCCTTTCCACACCACTGGTGATTAAAGAAGATGGCAACCGCGAAGAATTTAACCGCGAGAAGTTGCTCCGTGGGCTGAGAGTTGCGTGTGTCAAGCGGCCGGTATCTGCACAAGACCTGGAACGCCTGGCTGGGGAGATTGAATCCACCTTGCAGCGGATCGGTAAGGCAGAAGTTTCCTCACGTGTGATTGGCGATATGGTCATTTCCGGGCTGAAAGAATTGGATCAGGTGGCTTATATCCGCTATGCAATTGTGTATCTAGGTTTGGATGATCTGCACGCCATTCGTCAGGAGTTGGACCGTTTGATCGAAAATTAAGTCAAATCACCATTCTCCAAGGAAAATAAATCACTTTGGTATGATTCAAATTTTAATCTTCCCTATTTTATTCATCGCTTAGGAGGAGCGAATGCTAAACAAAAACAAAACAAATTTACCAATTTCAACCCCACAGCGACCAACATCACTTCCTCCAGTTGAACTCACCGAAAACGCCTACAGTGTTTTCATCCGGCGGTATGCCCGGCGGAACCTTTCCGGTGAACCGATTGAAGAGGTAGAAGACACCTTTTGGCGGGTTGCCTACCATGTTGCCGCTGCAGGAGCGGAATGGAATGAGTCGGTCGAAGAGACTGCCGAGGATTTTTACGAGCTCCTGGCAACCAAACGATTTTTCCCCAATTCGCCTACCTTTACCGGGGCAGGAACTCCCTTAGGCCAGTTGGCTGCATGCTTTGTCCTCCCAATCAGCGACGATATGGGCCGGATGTCTTCGGGCATTTTTCAAACCCTGCGCGACGCGGCCCTGATCCAGCAGACGGGCGGCGGGAATGGGTTTTCCTTCTCGCGCCTGCGTCCAAAGTTTTCCCCTGTGAAAACCTCGGCAGGAGAAGCAACCGGCCCGGTAGGGTTCCTGCGGGTATACGACCAGGCTTTTGGCGAAGTTGCCCAGGGCGGTACCCGCCGCGGGGCCAACATGGCCGTCCTGCGGGTGGACCATCCTGATATTGAAGATTTTATTTCCTGCAAAACCAATGAGAACGCGATTACCAATTTTAATATCTCCGTTGGGGTTACAGATGCCTTCATGGAGGCTGTCCGGCAGGATGCCGAATGGCCGCTGCGCTTTGTTGATACGACAGACCCGCGTTACCGTGATTTTGACGGTACTCTGGAACAGGCTGAAGCAGCTGGTCTGCCGATCAAAACCTTCCGCACAGTCAATGCAAGACAGCTGTTCGATAAGATCGTCAAGCAGGCTCATCACAACGGCGAGCCCGGACTGCTCTTCCTGGATGAGGCGAACCGCACCAACCCGGTTTCCCACCTGTACCAGCTGGAGGCGACCAACCCCTGTGGTGAGCAGTTCCTTGGCCCGTATGAGAACTGCTGCCTGGGTTCGATCAACCTGGCGGAACACTTCGGCCCTGATGCGACGGTGGATTGGGAGAAACTGGCGGAGAGCGTCCGCATCTCGACCATCTTTTTGGATAACGTCGTCGAGGGGAACGCCTATGTTCCCGCAGTTCCACAGCTCCTGGAAGCCGCCCACCGCGCCCGCCGCATTGGGCTAGGGGTGATGGGACTGGCGGACCTGATGTACCATGCGGGCATTCGCTACGGGTCCGAGGAAGGGCAGGAATTTGTGGCCCAGGTGATGGAGTTCATCCGCTACCATGCGATGAAGACCAGCGTTGACCTCTCGGAGGAACGCGGACCGTTCCCGGCAATCGAAGGCAGTCTGTATGATCCAAAGCAGATGACCTGGGAACCGCCTAAACCTCTGACTCCTTTCGGACGGGATTACAACCGCCCAGGGTTGGATTGGGATGCCATTTCTGACGGCATCCAGGCCTACGGCATCCGCAATGCCGCTCAGACCACGATTGCCCCCACCGGGACGATTGCGACAGTCTCTGGCTGCGAAGGCTACGGCTGTGAGCCGGTGTTTGCGCTGGCTTATATCCGCCATGTGAATGATAAGGGGAAGGATCTTCAACTGACCTACACCAGCCCGCTGTTTGAGAAAACTCTGGTCGAGAGCGGCCTGCCGGATGAGACCCGGGA
>DATHZS010000048.1:0-8338 GCA_035458505.1 Anaerolineales bacterium
GGTGTGCAGGTGAAACGCAACCGGACAGTGGAATTGGGCAAGCCAGCGCTGTTGGTGCTGGATATGCAGGAGTATTTTCTTCATCCTGAGTCGCATGCTTTCGTGCCCAGCGCTCCCGCGCTGATCCCCGGAATCCAGCAGCTGATCAAAGGGTTCCGGCAGAAAGGGCATCCGGTAATCTTCACTCAGCATGTCAATACGCTGGAAGATGCAGGCATGATGGCCGAATGGTGGCGTGATCTGATTACGGCGGAGCATCCACGGGTGGGGCTTTCCGATCATCTTGAAGTAGGCGAGTCACCCGTGATCCAGAAATCCCAGTATGATGCCTTTTGGGGCACTGATCTGGATGATATGCTGACCTCCGAGGGGTGTACAGATGTGGTCATTACGGGCGTGATGACGCATCTGTGCTGCGAGACGACTGCCAGGGCTGCATTTATGCATGGGTATCGGGTCTGGTTCCCGGTGGATGGGACGGCCACGTATCATCTCGACTTTCATCGAAGCACCCTGACCACCCTGGTACATGGATTTGCCGTACCAGTACTGGTCAGGGAACTGCTCTTGGCTTTATAATTTGATCGGAGAAAGATCCACCTGGTTGAGTTGGAATGGGTTTCCCAAATCAATCACATTGGAGCCAATCGTGAAAAAAGAAGATGTTATCATCATTGGCGGCGGACCAGCGGGGATGATCTCTGCCATTCAGCTCAAACGATATGGAATCACGGCACGCGTGTTCGAGCAGCACCGGCTTGGCGGCTTGCTGTGGAATGCAAACCTGGTTGAAAATTATCCGGGGTTCCCTGGCGGGATTCATGGCCCGAAACTGGTGCGTCTCTTTTCTCAGCAGTTCGAAGCTCTCTCTCTTGAGCCGACATTGGACACCGTCACCAGTCTTGGGTATGATGGGGAAGATTTTTTAGTCACCACCCAACAAGGCATATTTGCCTCTACTACATTGGTTGTTGCCACAGGAACGCGCCCCAATACGTTCCCTCCCGGTTTCCTTTCGGAAGGTGCTGTAGAGCGGACATACTACGAGGTAGCGCCTTTGCTGGATATGCAGGGCAAGCAAATCGCCGTGATCGGCGCAGGAGACGCGGCGTTTGATTATGCCATCAACCTGTCCCGCAAAAATCATGTTATGATTTTCAACCGGACAAAAGAGATCAAAGCGCTGCCGCTGTTGGTGCAGCGTTGTGCTACAATTCAGAATATTCAGTATTTCGAGGATATGCCCGTTGAGCAAGTTATGGCAGAGGAAAATGGATTGGTCTTGAAGTTCAATCAGGATCAGGAAAAAGCCGTCCAGGTGGATCTCCTGATCGGCGCGATTGGCCGAAGTGAAAGTTTTCCCCCGATGTCTGCACAACTGGTTAGAGAACAAACAATGTTAACCAAACTTGGCCGCTTGCAGATCGTCGGTGATGTGCAGAATGGAATTTACCGGCAGACCGCCATTGCGGTAGGCGATGGTTTGAAAGCAGCGATGAAAATTTATCAATATCTGAAGGAGTGATCTTGCAATGAATATCGCAGCCAAAGTAGGAACGGATGATATTGCAGTAGTTTACGTGGGGCAGTTCGAGGATGGCGAACTGGTGGAATTTGTGGAGGCAGTGCAGCCCCCGATGCCGCGGGAAGAGAAATGGGTGCTGATGCTGTCTACCCTTTACGGGTGCCCGGTTTCCTGTAAGATGTGCGATGCCGGTGGGTTTTATCATGGCAAGATCAGCAAGGAGCGTTTATTTGCCCAGCTCGATTACCTTGTGCACCGCCATTATCCGGATGGCAAAATTCCATGCCGGCAGTTTAAAATCCAATTTGCCAGAATGGGTGAACCGTCATTCAATCCAGAGGTGCTCAAGGTTCTGGCTGAACTGCCAGAGCGCTACGATGCTCCCGGGCTGATGCCTTCCTTATCCAGCATCGCGCCGGGCGGAGTAGATGGCTTCTTCGAAGAACTGCTCCAGATCAAGAACCGCTATTATCCCGGTGGGAATTTCCAGTTCCAATTTTCCCTCCACACATCGGATGAAAAACTGCGCCGAGAGTTGGTCCCTGTGCGAACCTGGAGCTTTGCCCAGATGCAGGCCTATGGAGAACGTTTTTTCCAGCCAGGAGACCGAAAGATCACACTTAATTTTGCCCTGGCCAATGATGTCCCGGTCTCCGCAGATGACCTGATCCGGTATTTCGACCCTGAAAAATTCCTGATCAAGATCACACCATTAAACCCGACCTACAGTGCGGAAATCCATGGCCTGAGTTCATATATCGACGCTGAAGGTGGTCCTCAATCGTATGAGGTGGTGGACGACCTGGAAGCGGCTGGATATCAGGTGATTGTCAGTATCGGTGAGACAGAGGAAAACCGGATCGGTTCCAACTGCGGGCAATACGTGCTGAAGCATGTCCTGGCTGAATCTAAGTTGGGAGATGGCTACCTCTATAAAATTGAACATCTTGTGGAGTAGAGCAATCAATGCCCGAAGCACGGTTTAATTTTCCCCGCGGGTTTTTATGGGGCACCTCCTCCTCTGCGTATCAGGTAGAGGGGAATAACAAAAACAACCAGTGGTACGAATGGGAGCAGGAAGCCGGGCGCATCGCTGATGGGGGTACGTGCGGGCTGGCGTGTGACTGGTGGGGCGGGCGCTGGAGAGAAGATTTTGAGCGCGCCGTTGAAGGGGGACAGAATGCCCTGCGGTTTTCGATTGAATGGAGCCGGATCCAACCTGCGCCTGATCGGTGGGATGAGCAGGCCCTGGATACCTATATCGACATGCTCCGCGGGCTGGATCAACGCGGATTGTTCCCGCTGGTCACCCTGCATCATTTCACAGACCCGCTTTGGGTGAGCGAGATGGGTGGCTGGGAGAACGATGCCGTCCCGGAGCTGTTTGCCGCGTACGCTGAGAAGGTGGCCGTTGCGATAAAATCCTATGTCACTACCTGGGCTACGATCAACGAACCCAATGTGGTTGCAGCTTTAGGCTATCTGACCGGTGATTTTCCCCCGGCGGTTAAGTCTGTCAGCCGGGCGAGACAGGTGATGGCCAACCTTGCACGGGGACACGCTTTGGCATATCACAAGATCAAAGCTGTCCAGCCAGAAGGGCGGGTTGGATTTGCGCACTCATATCGGGGATTTTCTGCACACCGTCCAGGGCATCCGCTTGATCGCATGGCCGCACGCTTTCACCATCAGGCCTGGAACCAATTTTTCCCCACTTTGTTCAGGGATGGGAAAGCGCGTCTTTTGGGGAGGACGGTAACCCTTCCAGAGGCAAAGGGTACTCAGGATTACCTGGGATTAAATTTCTATACCAGCGATACCGTCCAGTTCAGCCTTGCGGCAGGGCTTGACGGTTTGTTTTCCAAACGTGCTCTACCTGCGGATGCTCCGGTCAGCCCAAACGGGATGATTGCCAGCCTGCCAGAAGATTTTTTCAAATCCCTGGAGTGGGCGCTTCAATTCCAGGTGCCGATCATTGTGACTGAAAATGGGACGGAAGATTCTGGCGATGATTTTCGCAGAGACTATCTGGTCGAGCATATTCACCAGCTCTGGCGGGCGGTCAATTTTAATTACCCGATCAAAGGATATTTTGTCTGGTCTTTAGTGGATAATTTTGAATGGGAGAAAGGCTGGACGCACCGGTTTGGCCTGTGGGAATTGGATGTAGAGACTCAGGCCCGTACCAAACGGCAGAGCGCAGAACTGTACCACGAAATTTGCGAGGAAAATGCCCTGACAACCGATATGGTGCGCAGATATGCGCCAGGTTTGTTTGAAAAAATGTTCCCTGGGTAATTGGCGGCCGCTTGGGTGGATGAAACGGACGGACCTTGGCCTCAGGGTTGTGGGCTGGCTGCAGACGGATCTCTTCAGGTTTTGGCACAAATCTAACCAACATTTCAAAGGTTGTGGTAAAATGTCCTCCGCCGTGGAGAGGTCGCATAGTTTGGCCTAGTGCGCACGCTTGGAAAGCGTGTATACCGAAAGGTATCGAGGGTTCAAATCCCTCCCTCTCCGCCAGACACGCCCAGATCATTCTGGGCGTTTTTTTTGTTTACCGCTTCGGTTGTTTCTCTGTCTTCAAGCCGAGCCGCGTGAGGTCAGAAAAGGCTAAAATATTTGCCAAAATGCTTCGGAAAATGTTGTTATGCCGATTACAGCAAAATAGGCGATGCCCAGATTGCTACCAGCCCGAACAGCAAGCCCAGTACCCAACCCGCCAGCACATCAGATACATAGTGCACCCCGATTGCTACCCGGGCAATTCCCACCATTGGCCCCCAGACGATCAGCAGGAGTCCCAGCCAGCCTGGGGCGATCCCAAGGGCGATCACACCGAGCATCAGGGAACGGACGGCATGCCCTGAAGGGAATGAATGCGGGTCAGTTTTGCGGTAAATCTTCCCCATATCCCCTTCCGGCCTGCGGCGTTTGATGGTGAATTTGATCAATAGGACAGTGACTGCACCCAACACGACTGCAACCAGGCTGACCAGAGCCCAATCACGGTAGACAGGAGCCCCAAAGAAGATGATCACCAGCAGCCCAAGTGCCCAGAACCACGAATCGCCGGAATGCCCGATGAACAGGGCGATTTGGCGCAGCGGACCGGGCTTCTCAGCCACCCGCAGGTTGAGAGAGAGCTTGTAATCGTAGTCGAGTAATTTTTGGAGTTTCATTGTTCTGTCCGAAGTATACTGTATTGGGGTTAAAAAGAGTAGGGAATGTGTACTGGAAACCATCTTGCAACATGGTTGAATATCCTGGCTGGTCAAAGTTTGATTGAAGCGAGCATGTGGATCGATCAAACCAGAAACACCATTGTCTATTTTATTTGAGCGGTATAATGGTGGTCAGCCTAATATAAAGGAGATTGTTTCATGCTGCCAAATTATGCGTATTTTGAGGGAAAAATCGTTCCGTATTCAGAAGCCAAGGTAGGGGTCGCGACCCATGCTCTCAATTACGGCACTGGTGCCTTTGCAGGAGTTCGAGCTTATTGGAATGAAAAAGAAAACCAACTGTATATCTTCCGACCGGATGAGCATTTCACGCGTTTTTTGAATTCTGCCAAGTTGCTCCTGATGGATTTGGGCGTTACCAAAGAGCAATTGACCCAAATCACCGTTGACCTGCTGCGAAAGGAAGGCTTCAAGCAAAATGTGTACGTCCGGCCTTTGGCGTATAAAGCAGACGAGGTGATCGGCGTCCGTTTGCACGACCTGAAGGATGCTTTCACGATATTTTCAATCCCATTTGAGCGCTATGTGAAGAACGATACGGGAGCGCATGTCACCTTTTCCTCTTGGCGGCGTGTGGACGACAATATGATCCCGGCCCGGGGAAAGATTACAGGAACCTATATCAATTCTGCATTTATCAAGACGGATGCTGCAAATTCTGGGTTTGATGAAGCCCTGGTGCTCAATGTGGATGGGCATATTTCCGAAGGCAGCGCGATGAACTTTTTCATGGTGCGAGATGGGGTCATTCTGACCCCACCCGTGACAGACAATATCCTGGAGGGGATCACCCGAAATACGGCGATTGAGCTGGTCCAGGCAGAGTTGGGCGTCAAGGTCGTGGAGAGGTCTATTGACCGAACAGAGGTCTATCTGGCCGATGAAATCTTCCTGACCGGCACTGCAGCCCAGATAACGGCTGTCACCCGGGTAGATCACCGCCCGATTGGCACCGGTGAGATGGGTCCGATCACCGCCCAATTAAGGGATATTTTTGGGGAT
Source organism: Anaerolineales bacterium (assembly GCA_035458505.1). Lineage (GTDB taxonomy): Bacteria > Chloroflexota > Anaerolineae > Anaerolineales > UBA11579 > UBA11579. Next base: position 5,773 of record DATHZS010000048.1, read on the forward strand.
GTGGTTCGCGGCAAGCTATCCAATTACCGCCATTGGAACTACCCCGTATACGAATAGCTTGAGGCCAGATTTTTCCTGCGTTTGCTAACTTTTTTGGTAAGTCAGCTTACAATCACGTAAGCTGGCTTTTACTTTCCCCTGTTTATAATAGGTAAAAATCCATCCATTACGATCGGAGCATTGATGATCATTACAACAAAACAGAACGATCCGATTGCAGATATTAAACTGGCAGATGCGTATTTTCGCTGGGCATTATTGGGGGTGGTCGACGTTGTGGGGGATCGCGGTCTTAATCTGGTGTTGAAAATGGTGGGCATGGAGCGCTATACCCGGATGCCAGTTGCCGATACATTGGAAGTGGTCAGCGGTCTGGCGTACAACGATTTATCCAGGGTGATGATGGGGTATTTGAGCGTATTTGGTACCGCCGATCAGGCCAATGTTCTCCGCAGTGGTCAGGCTTCGGCGCGATATGCGATGCAGAAGAACGGTGAGCTTTTTCATCCTCCCCAAGCCCTCAAAACCAGGCAAGGCTCTGTGGAAGATCAGATCAATGACAGCCTTTCAACCCTGATTCAAGGTCATTGGGTGGTTTCCCACCGCTCCGGGCAGGAGTACACTGCCTGGAGCGAAGAAACAGAAGGTCATTTTTATTACCATCTAGAATCATGCCCGGTGTGTGCCGGCGCATCCGCCACTGAACCGGTATGCCTGTTTTTCTCTGGAACGTTGATGGAAAGCCTCAAGTGGTTTACAGGCAGGCAGTTTGATGTTCGAGAAGTGGCTTGCCGGGCACTGAATGACCCCGCTTGTGTCTGGCAGATCAGCAAACAGCCAATCGATTAATCACAACCGGGGATACGAAAAAAAACTTCCAGTTTGCTAACTGGAAGTTTTTTTCTTGGTGAACTGGTTGGTGGTGAGTACTTGTCCGTTGACCGTTTCGGTTTGGACGGGATGATTTGAAGCGCGCCACCGGGTGAATTTTTGTGTCAATTGATTCCAGAGCTTTTTCAGCCCAGATTTTACCGGTTTGATCCGCAGGATCAGCAAGATGGTCACCACCACGGCGTAAATGAAAGGGCGGACAATATCGCCCTGCAGGCTGAAAAGGTCTCCCTTTTTGGACCAGGCATAATGGAGAACAACCAGCGGGCCGATCAGGTACACGAGTCGGTGCAGCCGCTTCCAATTCTTTTTCAGCTTTTTCTGCCAATAAGTGAAGGATGTGGCCGCCAGAAGCGACAAGCCGATGAAAGAGATTACGCCGATCAGTATGAAACGCTTTTGGAGGATCTGTTCCCAGATCAGTGACCAATTGAGGCCGTAATCGAGGGCGAGGAAGATGGTGACATGGATGGATGCCAGCATGAAAGCATACAGTCCAACCGTGCGGCGGCGTTTGATCAGTTCTTTCCACCCAAAGATTGTCGCCAGCGGGGTGCAGCTCAGCGAAAGCATCACCCAGAGGATGGCTAACCGCCCGGTGCGCTGTTCAATGTCCTGGATCGGGTTGACCGACAGGTTGCCGCTGAAGAAATTGAACACGATCAGCAGCAAGGGTATCCATGCACCAACATGAATGGCGATCCGGGTAGGTGTGAATTTACGCAGATCAATTTTCATTAGTAATTGACCTCTAAATCCATGCCCTCGTAAAGATAAGCGACTTCTTCCGCATAACCGTTGAACATCAAGGTTTCCCTTTGCCCAAATTCGCCGATCCGCCGTTCAGATGATTGCAGCCAGCGCGGGTGGTCTACTTCAGGGTTAACATTGGCATAAAAACCATATTCTCTTGGGGCGATGGTGGACCACATTGTTTCCGGTTCCTCAGCCACGAGTTCGATGCGTGTGATGGCTTTGATCGATTTGAAACCGTATTTCCACGGCACGACCAGCCGGATTGGCGATCCGCTCTGATTGGGCATCGGTTTTCCGTATAATCCCGTCGCCAGGATGGTGAGGGAATTCATTGCTTCATCCAGTCGCAAACCTTCCTGGTAGGGCCAGGGGTAAAAGCCTTGTTTCTGTCCGGGCATCTGGTCCGGGTCATAAATCGTTTCAAACCGGACGTATTTTGCTTCGGCAGTTGGTTCCACCATCTCCAATAACTTCCCGAGTTCGAACCCTTGCCATGGGATTACCATGCTCCAGGCTTCTACGCAGCGCAGGCGGTAGATCCGGTCCTCTTGCGTGAACTGAGAGAGCAGGTCGTCCAGGCTTAAGCTGAGCGGGTTATTGACCAGACCATCAATCTCAAGGCTCCAGGGGTTGGGGTCGAATTTTCTTGCCAGGCTAGCCACACCCTGTTTATCTGTCGTGAATTCATAATAGTTGTTGTAGTTGGTGATCTCTCGGAAGGTGTTTAATGGATCTCCCAATTCATCCGTTAGGTCATCGTATGATTGGCTATCATCGGATGCGCTGGATACATTATTATTTGATCCGTTCTCATCGGATATGCTGTTATTTGATCCGTTATCAATGTTTGTGGGGGCTGCACCATTGTTTTGTATATCAGGCAGGTTGGGACCACAGGCCGCCAGCAAAGCTGCCGAGG
>DATHZS010000049.1:0-49911 GCA_035458505.1 Anaerolineales bacterium
CTGCGCAAGATGGCGTATAACAATCGAGACCAAACGCCACCTGCATAAGTCAAAACAGATTCTTAAAAAATATACCATCGGACATAATAAAAATTTAGCAGACAAGCCATATTTATTTTTTTATTCTCATCAGTGCCAGAGACCGCAATAAATATTCTGCTAGCAGGTGCACCGAACATGACACTTTCCGATAAAGTTTCTACCCCTGATCGTGTACTTCAGCAATCCAGTTCGTCAACAAAGGTTTCCTTCGGGATTAACTTCCATGCTCTGGATTCTTCACCCAAGGACAGGCCTTGGCCTGTTTGTTCAGTTATAAAAGTTGCATGCAATTACGAATGGACAAAGGCAAATATCTCAGGGTATATTAGTGCAAAAGGTTCGAAACATCTGTCAAATCTGAAATTTTGACGCTGAATTTAACACTTCAGGCATATTACCCGCACTTAAGTTTCTACAAAAGCATTTTCAGTTTCGCTCATAAATCAGATACACATCATGATGATCGAAACATAAATTCACAATAAGGAAGAATTTTGAAGATTTTTAATCGAAGGGATACAAATATAACAGGAACCCATTCAATCATCGGGTACATCTATATCCTATTTTTCCTCTTATGCTTATCTTTTATTATTTTTAGCGATATAAGAAAACTCGTGGCATTATTGCCGGATGATAGCTCTTATTATTTCAAAATAGCGGATAACTTTGTGCAGGGAAAAGGTTTCACATTTGATGGGATTCATCGAACAAACGGTTTCCAGCCATTGTGGCTCTATATTTTAGTCATCGTTAACTACTTTATTCATGGCACCCCGGAAATGATGGTAAGAGTTTACCTGATTGTTCAGCTCCTTCTATTAATGGGGGCTACATACTTACTCTACCTAGCTTTAAAGAATTTCATTTCAATAAAATCATTATTACTAGGCAGCTTTTTTTACTTGGCATATGTAATAATCTATTCTCTGAATGGAATGGAGTCGGCATTATTAGTGTTCACAATTTCTTTACTTCTTTATTCCTGGTTATCAATTTTAAAATTGAACCCGGATAATAAACTACATCAATTTTTACTGGGAATCGAGATTGGATTGGTCCTTCTTGTCCGGTTGGATACAATTTTTTTTGCGGTTGGATTATTCGTTGGACTGCTATTATTTCAGTTCAAATGGCCGGAGCTAGCAATCAGATTGTCTTTGATGTCTTTGGGAACTCTGATCGTGATAACGCCATATCTGCTGTATAATCAATTCTCTTTTGGAAACATCATGCCAATTTCAGGCGCATTAAAAACATCTTTCCCTGTAATCAGCAACTATAAAATTAATATCTTTTATGGGTTTTCCATCAACATGATTGCTTTTGCTGCTCTTGGATATCTACTTTATCTGATTAGCAAGAAATTATTTTTCAAACATCCATTGGATATCTTTCAGATATTTTTGTTTGCACTCAGCATGGGGATAGTTTTTCATTATTTGAATTACATTTTTTTTATGAAATGGGCTGTCTACAGCTGGCATTTTATTACCTATTATCTTTATCTCTCCATCTTACTTAGTTTATGGGCTGATCGTTTAATAAAACGAAAAGTCAATTCCCAATTGATTTACAACACTATTCTAGTTTTAGCTGCAGTAATTTTAGCAGTGCGTTTAGTAGGCAAAACTCAGGTTAATATCAACCATTCTTTTCCTGTAGCATCTTATGAGGCAGCCAAATTTATGCGCGAGAATTCTGCTCCTGAGGAAATTTTCGCGATGACTGATGCAGGGGTTTTTGGCTATTTCAGCAATCGCCAGGTGATCAACCTCGATGGCATCGTAAATTCTGTAGAATATCAAAAAGTTCTAAGAAGCCAAAAAATTAATTCCTACTTTGAAGAATTAGGCGTTGATTATTTTATTAAACATAGAATGTTGGATCGTGAAGAAGCAGAGGATGTCATTGCTGGAAATTACGAATTTTTGTCAATTTCCATTTATAGTCATTTATACTCAACTTTCAGTGATGAAATAGTCTTATCCAAAGAAAATGAGGTTTTCAGATTCCCTTATTATGAAGGAACACGGTATACAGTCTATCTGATTTGGAAAATTGATCACGACAATATAAACTAACAATATATACTTTTAATAACCAATAGAAACCAAACACAAACTACGTAGGCTGACATGAAAGAAAGGGCTATCGAATTATTGAACTCGCAAGGGGTGGATGCAGCGATCAAACTGCTACGAGCTGGAGAATGGAGTCTTGCGCCTGATGAACAAATACAGGCTTTTGACCAGGTCCTGCGCCATGCCTATTGGAAACACAAAGACCTGCCGGGGGCCATCCAGATCGGGCAGGCCGGGATCGCGCTGGGGGAGCAGCTTGGTGCCAAGTTTCCAGAAAAAGCCGACAAGATTATGAGCCAGGTCAAAGGTATCCATTACAACCTGGCTTCGTTCACCTGGCCGGGATGGGATGAACCCGGTATCAAGATCACCCCGGAACAAGTTCAACTAGGGCTGGCAGCTGCAAGGGAAAACTTCCGCCTGGCGATTGAATTAAAGAAAGACGCCCTGCCGCTCAGCCGAGCCTGTTGGATGCTTGGTGCGCAGGAAATGGCAGTGAAAGATTATTCCAGCGCGATCGACCACTTCTACCAGGCTGAACAATTCGCGGAGCAGGCCGTCTCAAGAGAGGGACCGCATCAAGGAAGTGGGGAAGCGCTGCTCGCAAGAGGGTTTGCCCAGCTGGCCAGCCTGCTCGCCAAACCGGGGGGGCCAAAGATTTCCTCGGATCTGGATAAAACAAAAATCGCACTCGCATCACTGGAGTCCGGTGAATTTTTCATCAAGCAGATCGACGATGCCTGGCGCGTTTTCAGAGACTAATCCGCAGCCAGCTTTGCCTCCACCTGCTCCCAATCCAGTCCACTGACAATTTCTGCAAACCATTCACGAGCCTGAGCGAACTTCGCTTCCAGGTCTGCCAGGTCACGCACAAAGAAGAATTCTGTCAGGCGCTCGTTGATCTCTCCGGGCAGGTCGTACTGCGGGTAACGGGTGCGGTAATAATATCGCTCCGGGCAGTGTTCGATACGCAAAACTTCCAAAAGTGGCATGACCGCAAAATTGTAGTAGAAAGCAAAGGCTTCGATCTTATTCTTGCGGTGTACCTCTTTCATCGTCAGGATCCAGAACAAATCATAGCGCATACGGGCCGAGTCCACGGCGGCCTTGATTTTCTCAACCATCCCGTCAACATCCAGCGGCTCTTCCACCACGAGGCCAGCTTTATCAAACCAAATCAGCGGCTGGCCGTGGGTTCTGAATTGCATGAAACGGTCGGCTTCGCTGCCCTGCTGAATAAAGACCAGATCCAGCATCAGGTACGGGCTGGTTTCCTTAAAGCGGTAAAAACATTGGGAATGGCCGTGCCAGGTTGGTTCAGGAAGCCGGTAGCGGTAATCGGTTTCTGTCAGGGCTGCCAATGCCCCCTCTACATCCTCAAAGGCCTGCTCGACAAAACCATCCTTGACGATCACCTGCACATCTGCATCCGACCATTCATCGATCCGGTCGAACCCAGCCGCACCTCCCTCCCACATAGCCAATGCATACTCTTTTTCCTTCAGGGCACCCACCAGAGTGCTCATCAGGTCAGCACGATGAATCCGGTATTCCTCCATTCGGAGACCTCCTTGAAAACTGAATAAGCCTATTATAAAACGTGATTCACTGGCATAAAACGTTCTCAGGTTGGTTTAATCAATTGGGCTAAAAAAGAAACGGGACAGGCGTTCACCTGTCCCGGATTAAGTAATCGTCAGTAGTGTCTAAGGCCTACCCTCCAGGGGTAAGGGTAGCCGTCGGTGTGGGTGTGCCCTGAGGAGTGGGGGTTTCCGATGGACCAAAGGTTGGAGTGACAATGTAATAAGGAACCTTGAGTACCTGGCCCGGGAAAATCGCAGAGGCATCTTCCAGTTCATTTTCTTCCACAATCCGATCAATTGTAGAAAGGAACTCATTGGCAATCAGTTGGAGTGTATCCCCCGGGAGGACAAAGTACAAGATCACTGCGCCACGCGGCAGGTTCGGCGGCAGCGGAGTGGGTGTTGGCAAGTCCATACCCGGGTTTGGAATGATGAGTTCATCATTGGGATATAAGACGGATTCATTTGTCAGGCCGTTCATCAGCATAATGCCAACATACTCGACATTGAATTTCTCAGCAATCGAGATCAGCGAATCCCCCGACTGCACCTGATAGGTGAACGGTTCTGAGGGAGTTGGGACAAGGGTCTCCGTTGGGATGGGAGTCTCGGAAGGAATGGGTGTCTCCGTTGGGGTGCCTGTTGGTGGTTCGGGTGTATCTGTGAAATTCGCAGTTGGCGTAGCGGTATCTGCCGGGCCAAAACTAAGTGAAGCTCCCCTGACCCACATAAAGATCAGCAAAATCCCCAGCGCCACTAAAATGATGGCCGCCCCTCCCAAAATCAGCGGACCATATCTCTGGCGGCGTTCCCGTGTTTCTTTATAACGTTGAAAAGATGGTTTGTTTGCCATAACACTTACCTATCCTTCATTATCCTGATGATCATATCTTGCAGCCTTCATGATCCCCGATCGGCGCGCCCGATCTCTTTTGGACTTTGATTCTACCTCATTTTTTAGCAGATTTCAGCAAGTTTAGGAAAACTTGTTCTACTAAAAAGAAGGGGAGTGTGGCTCTGAAAAGGGGATGAGATATGCGCGCACCCGGTCCCCGCGAATGCGAAGCATGGCCACCCCCGGGCTGGACCCCCTGCGGGGGGATGTTGGGCTCCCCGGATTTAGGTACAGCACGCCCTGGCGCTCTCGGACTTCCGGCACATGCAAATGACCATGAATGACAACAGCAAATCCGGCGGCGCGCGGGTCAATCTCCATCTCTAGCAGATCATGGATCACATAGATGAATACTTCACCAACCTGCACTACTTCCGTGTATGGAAGCGCACGGAGCCGATCATGATAATCTGTATTCCCGCGCACGGCCACCAACTGGTTGGCCTGCCTGAGTTGTTCGAACACATTGGGAGTATTAAAATCGCCGGCATGGATGATCATGGAAGCCCCCTCCAATGCCTGCAACACTTGTGGGGGCAGTCTGCCGTGAGTATCGGAGACCACCCCCACGAGAATTTCTTGTGAGTCCGGCTGCAATTCCGGCATCAGACAATATCTACGTGAGTGAACAGGATCGGACGGCGCCGGCTCCTTTCGTGCAGGAGGCTGCGCAGAGCACGCTCCAGTTCGCTTTCAATCTCTTCTTTATTTTTATTATGGCTGAGCACGTATTCCACCGTCTCATTGATTTCCTGGATCAGCTCTTCAGCCTCATATTTATAGACAAACCCGCGCGTGATGATCTCAGGATCGCGCAGCTGGTACAGGTCTTTATCCACCAGCACGCTGACAGAAAGAAACCCATCCCGAGAGAGAGTTTCGCGTTCCCGCACCACTGCAGGGCCTACATCCCCCACCCGGGAACCGTCCACAAACACATATCCACCCGGAATCCGGTTGCTAATGCGCATCATTTCATCTTCAAATTCGATGATCGTGCCATTTTCTACCACGGCAACATTCTCTGCGGGCATGCCCAATTCTTCAGCCATTTTGCCATGCTGGCGCAAATGGCGTAATTCGCCATGCATCGGGACGAGATATTTGGGTTTCACCAGGTGCAGCATCAGTTTCATCTCTTCCTGGCTGGCATGCCCGGAAACATGCACCGGGGAGATCGGGTCGTAGATCACATTTGCGCCGCGCTGGAAAAGTTTATTGATCGTGCGGTAGACCGTCTCTTCATTTCCCGGAATGGGGTGAGAGGACAGCACAATTGTATCGCCTTGCTGCACGTCAAACTGGCGGTTGCGTCCGGTGGCTAACCGCCCCATGATCGAGGTCGGTTCCCCCTGGGATCCGGTGCACATCAGGACAATATCTTTGGGTTTCATCTTTAAAGCCTGGTCCAGAGGCACGATCAGCTCTTCCGGCAAATCCAGATACCCCAACTGCGTGGCCATTTTGGCATTCTCACGCATACTGGTGCCTACAAAGGCCATCTTGCGCCCATGGTTGAGGGCTGCCTTTCCTACCTGCTGCATCCGGGAGATCAGCGAAGCAAAAGACGCCACTAAAATCCGGCCTTTGGCCTCACGAAACACCTGATCAAAAGCAGGGTCAATCACCCGTTCGGAAGGAGTCCAGCCCGGAGTATCTGCATTGGTTGAATCAGCCATCAAAGCCAGCACCCCTCGCCCAGCCCATTCAGACAATTTGGCATAATCGGTCGGCCAGTTATCCACCGGGGTATGGTCGAATTTATAGTCACCGGTATGCACAACCAATCCTTCCGGGGTTGTGATCCCAAGTGCCACACCATCCGGAATAGAATGGCAGACATGGGCAAATTCGATCTCGAAAACACCCACCTGGACCTTTTCTCCAGCTTGCACCGTGTGCAGTTTGGCTTTCTCCAGGTGACCGCTGCGGGCCAGCTTGACTTCAAGCAAGCCGCGGGTCAGTGCGGTGGCGTAGATCGGCGCGTTGACTTCATCCAAAACATGTGCGATTGCACCGGTATGGTCTTCATGTCCATGCGTGATCACGATACCGCGGACTTTGTCGCGCCGGTTGATGACATATTGAAAGTCGGGAATGATATAGTCAATCCCAAGCATATCGTTTTCCGGGAACATGATGCCTGTATCTACGATCAGAATATCATCTTCGTATTCATAGACCATCATATTCTTACCAATTTCCCCTAAGCCCCCCAGGGGAACAATTCTTAAACTATTTAAACTCATTTATTTTCCTTTTAAATTACCCCAAACTCCGCCTGCAGTAAGATTAAGCATGCAGAGATCGAGGATACCAGGGAATCGGCAAAAGAGCATTTCAAGTCGAATTATTATAGGGTTAATGCGATAACCGCTCTCTTTTCTGATTCCCCTTTTCCTTTTTAGTAGTTTGCTGCAGCATTCTCAAGGTGTGCTGCACACCTTTAATCAAGACACTTAGGTCTTGTAAGGTTTTAATAACAAAGCGACCCGGCATCCTATCTGGCCGGGCCATACCAGTCAACCACCCAATATTTTAACACACATCACACCGATTGTCAAAATCAGTTTCGAGCACAAAAAGAGATTTCTGGACTGGCACAATCCTTCCTGGTTTATTTTCCGCTCTCAGGGAGCATTTCTCCTGGCACATTGCCAAGACATTCAGGATGCAATCGTTGATTAGACCAATTTCTTGATAAAATAAACCCCTGATCAAAAAACTAAGGAGAAATCATGTCACACAATGCTTTTAAAATCATCCTGCTGATCGCCCGCCCCGCTGCCGGTAAAAGCGAGATTATCGACTACTTGAAACGCACACCCACCAGCGAACGCATCGAACGTTTCCACATCGCAGACTTTGATGAGCTGGATGACTTCCCGATGCTGTGGACATGGTTCGAAGAAGACACCATCCTTGAAGAGATGGGCAAACCCAGGCTCCATTCAGACTCGAACAGGCTCTTCCTCCACGAGTATCTTTGGGACCTGCTGATCCGCAGGCTGTGCCTGGATTACAGCAAATTACGCAGGGACCACCCGAACTACCACCAGGAGAAGACTACCCTGATCGAATTTGCCCGCGGCAGCCAGCATGGCGGATTCAGGCAGGCTTTCGAACACCTCAGCAAAGAGGTGATTGAGCAGATGGCAGTGTTGTATGTCAATGTTTCCTGGGAAGAATCCCTGCGAAAAAACCAGGCCCGTTTCAACCCGGAACGCCCGGACAGCATCCTCGAACACGGCCTGTCAAACGATAAGATGGAACTGCTATACAAAGACAGCGATTGGGACGAGGTCAGCGCACCTGACCCGGAATTTCTCACCATCCAGGGAATCCGGGTGCCGTATGCGGTCTTCGAGAACGAAGATGATGTCACCACCGAACGCGGCAGTGCTTTAGGCCAGCGTTTGGAGGAAACGCTTTCCACACTTTGGCAGCAATACCAACTAAAGTGACCGGGGATTGAACCAGCCTCAACAATTTCAATCTTGCCTATTAAAATTCAATTCGCCAACCAGTAGAATCACCCAGCCAGAAGTCGTCTGATTAAGGTATGCGCACAAAAAGAATCCTGATCACGTTCATCCTTATTTTGTTGGTGGGGCTCTTGGTGTTCCAGATTCCCGCTGTGAAAGAACGTACCCTATGGGGCTACATTCAGGCCGAAGCGTACCTGCGTGGGGTGATCAACCCGGCAGGACAGATCCCCACCCCACTGCCGAACACCCTGTCAGAGCTTACCAGCCAACCAACGTCCACTCTGGCTCCAACTCCCACAGCCACCCAAACGCCCGAAGCCGTACAGGCAACCGCGCTACCAACGCCCTCCCCCACCGCGCTCCCCTCACAGGCCTACCTGGAACCGCCCGATTGGGAGCGGCAGGATATTAACGGGTGCGGACCGGCAACGCTCTCCATGTACCTGCGCTACTACGGCTGGGAGGGAGACCAGCATTCCATCGATGATGTGATCAAACCCGACCGCGCCGACCGCAACGTGAACGTGGAAGAACTGGCCTTCTACACCTGGAACTATGCCGGGTGGCTCAACCTGATCTACCGGGTTGGCGGAGAGATCGAAACGTTGAAGGCGTTGATTGCCAACGGGATCCCGGTGATGATCGAAGAGGGTGATGAACTGGCTGAACAATATTGGCCAGATGACGATAAATGGGCCGGGCATTTCCTCCTGCTGACCGGGTATGATGACACCCAGGGTGCCTTTTATGCGCAGGATACTTTCCGCCAGGCAGACCGGATGGTCAGCTACGAGAAGACCGACGAGCGCTGGAAGCCATTTAACCGGGTCTATATCGTCATCTTCCTCCCTCACCAGGAGGAGCTTGTGAAGAGCATTCTTGGGTCAGATTGGGACATCCAAACCAACCGCCAGAAAGCGCTGGACATGGCCCAGGCAGAGATCGATCAGAACGCTCAGGATTCCCTGGCGTGGTTCAACCTGGGGTCCAACCTGACCTACTTCGAGCGCTACCTGGAGGCCGCCGAGGCCTACGACCAGGCCCGCATCCTGGGGCTACCGCAGCGCATGCTGCGCTACCAATTTGGGCCGTTCCATGCCTATTTCCAGACTCAGCGCTACGAAGACTTGCTGGCTCTTGCCGATCACACGCTTCAAGTCACGCCCAATTCAGAAGAAGGGTTGCTGTGGAAAGGTTGGGCGCTGTACGCCCTGGGGGACAACCAGGGAGCGATTGACGCCTTCCGGAAATCCTACCAGTCCAACCCCACCTCCCATGACGCCAGTTATGCACTTAATTTCATGGGCGTGACCCCGTAAGCCACAGTTGATCTGAATCAAGAGAGGAACTGCGAGCAGTTCCTCTCTTGATTTTTTGTATTCCTGAAACCGATTGTCTTAACTCAGTATTTGCCGATCAGCGCCCTGAAGAAAACCTTGGGTTTGAACTCCTGGCCGGACAGCATCGTCTGAGCCTGGAACAAACGCGCCACCATCACAATGATCAGGTAGGCAGTCGCCAGCATCAGCCCGATCGTCAGGGCAAGTTGCCAGGCCGGAACGGTGGCCGCTGTCAGGCGGGTCATCATTGCCACCGGCGCAGAAAAGGGGAAGAGACTGATCACGACACTCAGGGTGCTGTTCGGATCCTGAATCAGGGAACTGATAAAGAAGAGCGGCACGATCATCGGGATGATCAGGAGGAAGGTAATTTGAGAAGCCTCGCGCGTGTTGGGGGCTAACGCCCCGGCACCCGCCATCAGAGAAGCGTAGATGCTGAACCCCAGGATGAAGAAGATCAAGCCCCACATCACCAAATTTGAAGGCAGACCAAAATTGGCAGCCGCCTCGAAGCTCCGCCCGCTGATCCTCAGCAAGGTCACCCCAATCGAGGTGTAGATGAAGGTCTGGAGCAAGCCCACCAGCCCCAAACCAATGATCTTTCCAACCAGCAGTTGTTTGGGAGACACCGACAGCAGCAGCACTTCCAACACACGGTTCTGCTTTTCCTTGCCAATGCTGTTCAGCATCATCGAGGCAGAGCCGAAGATGATCATGTAAAAGAAGAGCGTGACAGCATAAGGAACCGCGAAAGCAAGCGGGTTGTCCTCATCCGCATTTCTTGCCTCACCCATCGGGACGCGCGTCACGATCATCGGATACTGAATCTGAGCTGCGAGTTCTTCATCGCCACCAACGGCGTTGACCATCACAGTCCATTCGATCATCCTTCCATTACTTCCCGAAGATACCGGGCTGAAATCTGAGGTCACCACCAGCAGTTCGCCGGTTTCGAGGACATCTTCCGGGATGAGGTAAAACGCGGTAATCTCACCCTGCTCCAGCGCGGCCCTGGCACTCCCTTCATCTGGATATGCCACCAGCATCTCTTCCGTGATGTCAGAGGGCAGCACCTGGATCAATCCGCCCTGGTCCACATAGCCGTGGGTTTCAATCTCCTGAGCAGGGGCAAACAGGCTGGTGATGGACTGCTGCTCGCTCTGGCTGGCATTGGAAAAGACGGTGAACAGCACAAAAGCAATCACCGGCAGGCCGAAGGTGATGATAATAAACGAGGGCCGCATCACGGTGTTGATAATTTCTGTGACCAATACAAGGAAGGTCTTTTTCATCTCAGGCCTTCTTTCCGTTGTTATTGCTGCGGAACAGATCACCGAGCCGCAGCCGTTTTCCATACTGCATCATGCCCATCTCGTACGCCCTCGCCGCCAGCCAGATGGTAAACACCGCGCTGACCGTCAGGATGGCCACACAGGCCAAAAACTGCTCCAGCGGCACCTCACCAAAGGCGGCCCGCATTGGCATAAGTGTGGGAGCAGTGAAGGGAAACAAACTCAGCCCCACAGCCAATGGGCTGCTGGGATTGGCTACGATCAGGACGGCAAACCAGTACGAGAACCCGACCGGCATCGAGACCAACCCGATCGCCTGCTGTCCTTCCGACGATTCAGTCACCGTACTGCTGATCGTCAGGGCGATCCCCGAAAAGAAGAAGAAAGCCGGGATGAAGACCAAAGCGAGCAGCAAGAAGATATTCAAATCAATCGAGGCGGATTGGATCCATTCTTCATCAAAGGCTGCCTTTGCACCATAAAATGCAGCAATAAAGAAGGCCAGCCAGCTGACCACCTGGGTAAAGATCACCAGGACAATCCCCAGCACCTTGCCAGTAATAAACTGGTTGGCAGACATCGATGTGGCCAGCATCTCGATCGTGCGGCTCTCTTTTTCTTCGGTCACCGCATTGCTCAGGTAACCAGAGCCAGAGGTGAGCACGAACGTAAACAAGAAGCCAAACACAATCGGAAGGATGATGTTCAGGATCTTTGCCTCACTGAACTCGCGCTTGCCGTCCTGCGAGCGGACGGTCAGTTCAAACCCTTCCTGGACGCGGGTAATCACGTTTTCAGGCACCCCAACAGACACATTGGTCTGCAAAAAATCGAAGAAATCCCCCTCGGCATTCTCGCCGGGCGAATTAATGAAGAACAGTTGAACTTCACGAAATTCGCGATAGTCTTCCGGGAGGTAATAGAAGGCCTGGATATCCCCATTTTCCAGCGCCGCGGTGGCCGCTTCCTGGCTGGAAAAAGATAGAATCTCAACCGCATCCTCCCGGGCAAACTCTTCGGGAACCGGCACCGGGTTGCTGAGCACGCCCGCCTTATCAACATACCCAATCGGGGCATCGTTCTTGTCCAGCTGGCTGGCAATAAACCCCGCCAGGAAACTGACCGCCAGAACAAGCGGTACGCTTAGGATGGCCAGGATGAACTTTTTCTGGAAGACATGCTTGCGGTATTCATACTGCGCCACATACCAAAACTTACTGCGCATCGACCTGCTCCTCGGCCACCACCTGGATGAAAATCTCGTCCAGGTCTGGCGCGGCAATCTCAAATTGGTCCAGTTGGATCCCCTGGTTGACGATTTTTACCAACACCTCTTGCGGAGTGATATCCTCGTTCAGGCGCAGCAGCACAGCCCCATTGACTTGTTCACGTTCCAGTACCCCAGTAAGCTGGGGGATCTCCTGCGGGGACCGGACAAGAACCGCATGGCTGGCATATTGGCCGCGGATTTCCGAAAGCTTTCCATACAGCATGTCGCGCCCTTTATTGACCAGCAGGATCCGGTCGCACATCTCCTCCACCTGGTGCATCTGGTGGGTGCTCATCAGGATCGTGCGCCCTTTATTGCGTTCCGCAATTAAGAGGTCTTTGATCATCTGGGTGTTCACCGGGTCGAGCGCCGTGAAGGGCTCATCAATGATGATCAGTTCCGGCTCGTGCAGCAAGGTGGCGATGATCTGTGCTTTTTGTTGCATCCCCTTGCTGAGCTCCTTGACCTTCTTTTTGCGGTGGGAAGCCAGATCGAACATTTCCAGCCAATGACCGAGGCGGTCATGGATTTCCTGGTTGTTCAGACCTTTGAGACGGCCAAAATAGACCAGGCAGCGCTCAAGCGGGATGTCCTGGTAGAGACCGCGTTCTTCCGGCATATACCCGATGCGGTTCTTCTTTTCTTCGGTGATCTTCCCACCAAGGATTTCGATCTCTCCGCGATCCGGCTTGAAAATATCCAGCAGCATGCGGATCGTGGTGGTCTTGCCTGCCCCATTCGGACCCAACAAGCCAAAAATCTCTCCCGGCTGCACCTCAAAGGATACATCCTGGACGGCCTGATTTTTCCCGAATGATTTGGCTACATGAGTAACTTTTACCGAGTTCATATCTCTCCTGACATTATCTGTACAATGCTACATTGATACAATACTACAATGATACATTCATACAATTTTAACATAACTACAAACAGAAATCAATAGAAATAGGTTAAAGGGAGGTTAGAAACTCATCGAAACCTGGAGTTTCTGAACGGCTCATTCCCCACTATTGACGATTCCAGCCTTAACATTATACTGATTCTTTACTGATTCCGTTACCGTCAGGCATCCTGCAAAAGATAGTAGGCGATGCGCAGGAAACGCCCATAGCGCAGGTAATAGCGGTAGGCCATCCACCCCAGAATCGCACCAGCCAGATCCACCAAAAGATCGAAGGTTTCCGGCCAGCCGTACGCGCGCTGCTTGACCTGAAGCTGGAGGAGTTCCTGCCCCAAAGCGAGTGCCAGCAGCAGTCCGGCCAGCAAGACGGCCGTGCGCCGGGTGAGCGGTAGTTTGAAAATATGTAACAGCAGGAATACGGCACCGCCGAACATGATCAGGTGAACAACAATATGGGCCAATTCCGATTGATTCGCCACATGGAAGCCCTGCCGCATGGTTTCTACAATCTGCTCGATCCAATTGATTGGGATCAAGATGGCGGCCAGCCACAACAACACAAAAATCTTTCGCTTATCCATACCACAATTATCAAGGGATAGGGAAGCGGTGGCAATTGGGCAAGTGCAGGCATCCAGGCACCCGGGTGCTTGACAGCTTTCTTGGGACTGACAGGCCATTCCCGAAGAATGACCAGATCATTCTCTTCATTTATAATATCCACATGGATAAACAAACCTGGTTAGAGATTTCGCTGGATGTCAGCGGGGAGCTGGCAGAGGCAGTTGCCGAGGTGCTCGCCCGTTTTGCTCCGGGCGGTGTGGCCGTGGAAAGCACCGCCATCCAGGCCAGTGCGGACGAATATGGGGAACCGACCGGGCCAATGCGCGTGCGGGCCTACCTGCCGGTTGATGACCAACTGGAAGCGACCCGCCAAAAGCTGGAGGAAGCCCTCTGGTTTTTAGGGCGCATCCAACCGCTGCCTGAGCCCACCTTCACCCTGATTGAGGAGCAGAACTGGATGCAGGCCTGGAAGCAGCACTACCGGCCGATCGAGATCGGCGAGAAACTGCTGATCCTGCCCGCCTGGGTGGACCCGCCAGACACCCACCGCATCCCGCTGCGGATTGACCCCGGGATGGCCTTTGGCACCGGCACCCACCCTACCACCCAGCTCAGCCTTATCCTGCTGGAGAAATACCTGCGCCCGGCAGACACCCTGCTGGATATCGGCTGCGGTTCCGGGATATTGGCGATTGCCGCCTGCAAATTAGGCGCGTCCGCCGCCTATGGGGTAGACATTGATCCAGCCTCGATCGAGATCGCCCGGCAAACTGCGCGGGATAACCAGGTTTTGGAGCAAATCCTGTTCGAAGCCGGCTCAGTGGAAGATGTCCGGGAAGGGCTCTTCCCGATCCGCCAGGCGCCGGTCGTGATCGCCAATATCCTGACCCATATTCTGATCCGCCTGCTGGAAGACGGCATGGCAGAGCTTATCTCCCCCGGCGGGGTGCTGCTGCTCTCAGGCATCCTGGAAGAGAAAATGGAGGAAATGCAAGCCGCCCTGGAAAATCACGGGCTGAGGATTACAGAGAAACTGATGATCGAAGATTGGGTTGGGCTGGGAGTGACAGGTAAATTATAAAGTAAGAATATTTAATTAAAGGATCCTCGAATGCGAAAGAAAAAACAAATACGAATTATTGAACTATTTAATCTCGGGAAAAGTCCATATGATATAGCCCAAGAATTGAATGTGGCGACTACAAGCGTACTACGCTCACTTCAAGAAGAAATAGGAAAAGGGGAATTGCTATTGTCCGACCTGTTTTTTTCAATTCCGCAAAACAGTGAATATCAAGAAGAGCAAGAATTGTTAAGTTATATAAAAGAAAACATCGATTTTAGGGGAGACATGTATAAATATATCGTTGATATTGAATTGTCTTTGCATGAATATATAAGAAAAATTCTAATCGATCATTTTGGCGAAGACGATTGGTTCAAAAAAGGAATTCCTAAAAATATTCAAAAAAAATGCTACCAGGTGATGAATGATGATGAGTATGAAATTGAAGATCCTTTTTGTTATACTGTCTTCATTGATCTTGGAGAGATTATTTCAAAAAACAGCAATATCTTTAATTCCAGATTACCTAATTATTATTCTACGAATATAAAAAAGTTAAAGCTAGATATTAAGCGCCTTAATGATATTAGAAATATCGTAATGCATCCGATAAAACGTAAAAATTGGGAGTTGGATGATTTTTACTTTGTCCGAGAGTTTCAACAAAATTGGTTTGCATAAATTCGACAAAAATAATCATCTTCACTAGATCGTAGGTCTGTCAAGTAAGAGATTGAATTAGCGCCTGCTGGAAGACGGCATGGCAGAGCTCACCTCCCCCGGCGGGGTGCTGCTGCTCTCAGGCATCCTGGAAGAGAAGATGGAGGAAATGCAAGCCGCCCTGGAAAAACACGGGCTGAGGATTACAGAGAAACTGATGATCGAAGATTGGGTTGGGCTGGCAGTCAGACCTGCAATCTAATTGACATTCACCCTAAAAAAAATGTATTATGGGAAAAAATTAACAGTGCTGAAATCAGGCAGCTGCCTTCACAAATGCTGTCTCAATTTCTTTTATCCCCCAGCCTTGAGGTAGGACTCTTTGTGCAATCCTTCTCCAGGGCGGCTTCTTTTGACCATAAAACAAATACGTCAACGGCTGCTTCAAAGGACATACCATGCCATCATCACAACTTCAACTAAACGATCACTCACGAATCGGTGTGATCGGTGGGGGGCCAGCAGGGTCTTTTTCAAGTTTCTTTTTATTGGATATGGCCATGCGCATGGGGATCAAGATCGAAGTCGATATCTACGAACCCAGAGACTTTACCCAGGCTGGACCCAGCGGTTGCAACATGTGCGGGGGGATCATTTCGGAATCGCTTGTGCAGATTTTAGCCACCGAAGGAATCAACCTCCCAACGACCGTCGTCCAGCGCGGGATCGACTCGTACGTTCTGCATACGGATATCGGGAATGTGACGATTGAAACTCCGCTGAGGGAAAAGCGGATCGGTGCTGTCCATCGCGGGGGTGGTCCGAGAGATGTGATCGAATTTCAGTGGGACAGTTTTGACCGGCATCTGCAGGACCTGGCGGTTTCAAAGGGTGCTCGAGTCATCCCGAAACGGGCAGATCAGGTTATCTGGGAGAATGGCAAGCCGCAGATCCACGTCCGGAACCAGGATGCCCAGGAATATGACCTGATCATCGTCGCAACCGGCGTCAATGCGGCCACCCACAAACTCTTCAAGAATGTGGAACTCAAATATGCACCCCCTTCGACAACCAAGACCCACATCCGGGAATATTATCTCGGGGCTGAAAAAATCGAGCAGATTTTGGGAACCTCGATGCATGTTTTCCTGCTGGATCTGCCCAGGCTGGAGTTTGCCGCAGTCATTCCCAAGGGAGATTATGTCTCACTCTGCCTGCTTGGGGAGGACATAGACAAAGAACTGCTGACCACATTTCTAGACACGCCAGTGGTCAAAAACTGCTTCCCGGATGGGCTGGACCTGGACGCACCGTCCTGCTGGTGCTCACCGAGGATCAACATTGTAGGAGCATCAGACCCTTACGCCGACCGGCTGCTCTTCGTAGGAGACTGCGGCGTGACCCGCCTGTATAAAGATGGAATCGGTGCGGCTTACCGCATCGCGAAAGCGGCGGCATCCACAGCGGTGTTCCAGGGCATTTCCGCCGATACTTTTGAGAAATTTTTCTTCCCCGCGTGCAGAAATGTTGAAATCGACAATACCATTGGCAAGCTGATCTTCATGTTTACCAAGCATATCCAAAAAAGAACCTTTGCCCGTCAGGCAGTTATCAACATGGTCGCCAGCGAACAGTCGAAACCCGGCAAGAAACGCCATATGAGCACTGTCCTTTGGGATATGTTCACAGGAAGTGCCCCTTACGAGAAAATCTTGCTCCGCACCTTCCACCCCGGATTCTGGGGCGGGTTTCTATTAAACTTAGGATCAGCATTGTTTTCCACAAAAAAACCAACCACACAGTTGAGTGTCACTGATGATAGTGACATGACAGTTTGAGAAGGAGTGCCGTGTGACCACAGGAGAGTTAGGTAAACTATATCAGCATGGGGAATATATCGTCCGGCAGGGAGAGATAGGATACTGCATGTATGTGATCCAGGAAGGTACGGTTGAGATCATTCTGGAAGAAGAAGGCGAAGAAATTCTCCTCGCCAAGCGCAAAGCCGGAGATTTTTTTGGCGAAATGGCCTTATTTGACCGGGATGTCCGCTCAGCCAGTGTACGGGCGCTTGGCCCGGCCCGCATTCTCACGGTGGATAAAAAAAACCTGCTGCCGCGCATTCACCAGGACCCATCGATGGCTTTTAGAATTCTCGAAATTATGTCGAACCGGATCCGGGAACTGCTATTGGAAGTCAACCGTCTCACGGAAATCACCAAACAAAATAACACCCATTAGTAAGAGTATAATAGGAACGACATCCAGAATGGCAAACTTGTAGATCTCCATTCAGGATCGATTGACTCTGCATTTAATCCTTGGAACTTGAGAACAGGGCAGCGCATGACGGAAAAGAACAAAAAAATACTGGTGACGGGTGCAACAGGATATGTTGGTGGACGGTTGATCCCGCGTTTGCTAAGTGCAGGGTACGAAGTACGCTGCCTGGTAAGGGATGAAAACCGCTTGCGCGGCTACTCCTGGCTAGACAAGGTTGAGGTCGTTCAGGCAGATTTACTGGATCCTTACTCCCTGACCCCCGCACTAAAAGATATCTCGGTTGCCTACTACCTGGTACAGGGAATGCGAGGTGCCAGGCCAGATCCGGAACCAGACCAGATCGCTGCCCGGAATTTTACCGCCGCCGCCGAAAAAGCCAACCTGGAACACATTATTTACCTCGGTGAACTGGCTGACCCGCATGCTGAACTTTCAACATTCCTGCGCTCCCGGCTCGACACAGGCGAAATCCTGCGGAGTGGGCCTGTGCCGACTACCGAGTTCCGCGCGGGGATGATCGTCGGCTCTGGCAGCGCATTGTTTGAAATGATTCGCTATCTGACCGAACGCGAGCCGGTGATGATCTGCCCGCGCTGGTTCTACACCCTTGCCCAACCCATCGCGATCCGCAATGTGCTGGATTACCTGGTCGCTGCGCTGGAAGTTCCCGAGTGCATTGGAGAGGTGATCGAAATAGGAGGCCCAACCCAGCTGAGCTACGCCGATATGCTGCGGCAGTACGGCGAAGTGCAAGACCTGAAACGAGTGCTGATACCTGCGCCTGTTTATGCGCCTTTCCTGTCCGCGTACTGGGTCCACCTGGTCACCCCGATCCATTGGCAGCTGGTGCTGCCCCTGATCGAAGGCCTGCATGCGGAAAGCCTGATCACGGACCAACAAGCAAAACAGCTCTTTCCTGAGATTGAACTGCTGGACTACCAGACAGCTGTCCGTCTGGCGCTGGATGTCATCCGCCGTGGAAAGGTGGAAACCTCCTGGAGCGATGCCCTGGTGAGCTCTGCCGGGGACCTGACCCCTTACCAGTTTTCTGTCGAGATTGGCATGATGATCGAGCGGCGTCAGAGGCTGCTGAACCTGTCCCCAGAGGCGGTGTTCAAAGCCTTCTCCGGCATCGGCGGGGAACGCGGCTGGCTGTATATGGATTGGGCCTGGGATATCCGCGGCTGGTTGGATAAGATCGTTGGTGGGGTTGGCCTGCGGCGCGGGCGCCGGCATCCGGATGAGATCCGGGTTGGCGAATCACTCGACTTCTGGCGGGTGGAATCTATCACGCCTAACCGGTGCATGCTGCTGCGAGCGGAGATGAAAACCCCGGGCAGAGCCTGGCTGGAATTCCAGGCAGTCCCCCAGCCCGAGGGAAAAACCCTGCTGAAACTGGGCGCGTATTTTGCCGCCAGAGGACTGCTGGGGTTAATTTACTGGTATTCCCTGTTCCCAATCCATAAATTTATTTTCGACGGTATGATCCGCAACCTGACCAAGCGCGCAGAAGAGATCGCCCAAGCCACCGGAACCTCCAATGGATAAAAATTTGGTCCTGGTAACCGGGGCAACCGGCTATATTGCCGGGCTGCTGATCCCCCGCCTGCTCAAAGCCGGCTACCCGGTGCGCTGCATGGTGAGGAACAAACAAAAACTCGCCCACCAGCCCTGGATCGGAGAAGTGGAGGTGGTCACCGGCGATGTCTCGAAACCAGCAACGCTCACTCCAGCCCTCCGGAATGTGGAGACTGCCTATTACCTGATCCACAATATGTCCAGGGGACATGGATACCAGCAGGCAGAACTGGATGGTGCAGATCATTTCGCCCAGGCCGCCGCCCAAGCAGGTACGCAGCACATCATCTACCTGGGCGGGTTGGCAGATCCAAAGGCAGAAATTGCCCCGCACATGCGCTCGCGGTTTGAAACCGGCGAGGTGCTGCGCAAAAACAAGGTGCCGGTCACCGAATTCCGGGCCGGGGTGATCGTGGGAGCGGGGAGTATTTCATTTGAAATGATCCGCTACCTGTGCGAGCAGTTCCCGGTTCTGGTCGGCCCACCCTGGCTGAAAAACCGCACCCAGCCGATCTCCGCAGAAAATGTGATGGATTACCTGATCGCGGCCCTGGAGAATACAGCTGGCCGCGGGCAAGTGTTTGAGATTGGCGGCCCGGAGATTTACACGTACGGAGAAACCATGCTGCTGTATGCAAAAGTCCGCCAGCTGAGACGCCAACTGCTGACTGTTCCCGCCCTGCCAACCGCGCTAATGGCTTTTGTTGTCGATAAGCTCACCCCGGTTCCATCCGCCATTGCCCACCCGCTGATCGGGGGACTGAACAGTCACAGTACGGTGAGCGATCCAAAAGCGCTGGAGGTATTCAAGGAGATTGAACTGTGCGGCTACCAGGAAGCAATCCGTCATACACTTTCAGAACTTCACCCGACAAACCTGGAGCGTATCTGGGATGGACAGAGCCAGCCAAATGGATTGCTGAAAAGCGAAGGGTTCCTGATCAGCTCGCAGCGGACGCATATCCCCACTCCAGCTGGGGATATCCCTCTGCGGATTGCACAATGGGTAAAAGACCACTATCCAGCCTATGAACCTGAAGTTGAGCAGCTGAACGGCAGGCTGCTGTTCAGAGAGTCATCTGGCACAGCCGGCATGCGCTGGATTGAATGGGAGGTGCAGGCTCAGCCTGCAAACACGGCCGTCCTCCAGCAAACCAGTTATTTTGCGCCAAAGGGCCTGGCAGAATTTTTATCTGCCTGGGGGTGGAAAAGAGAACAGCAGAGGCTGTTCAGGCAAATTTATGCCCTGTTCCGGAAATAGTACCCCCATCAAACCTCTCAACTTTCCTGAGAAGTGCTGTATGCGATGATCGCATCGAGCATTGCCTCGGGAGTATCCTCAACCAGATACAGAGATTTGGACTCGCTATAGACAAATCCTTCGGCCTGCATATGGCGCATAAAAGATGCCAGATGATCGTAATAGCCAGCGTGATTAAGTAAGCCGATTGGTTTTTTGTGTAAGCCGATCTGAGCCCAGGTGACAGTCTGGAAGAATTCATCCATTGTTCCGAAGCCACCGGGCAGCGCGATAAATCCCTCAGATAAATCCATCATACGGGCGATCCGGGCATGGATATCCGGCAGGACTTCCAGACGGGAAATCGTAGACAGGATCATTTCCGGACTGTTAAAAATCTCCGGGACCACACCAATCACTTCGCCCCCGGCTTCCAGGGCACCTTTGGCCACCGCACCCATCATGCCTGTGTTACCAGCACCATACACTACCCGGATACCCCTCTGCGCCAAAACATGCCCCATCTTATTGGCTGTTTCAAGGTATTTTCCCGGGATCTTTTCCGATAACCCACAATATACAGCGATTGATTTCATTACTTAACCTCAATATAAATATTGGCTTATTATAAAAGACATCAAGATGATCTGGCCAAATACTTGTCGAACAGATAACCTGAGTTACGCTCACGATAGAAGCAATTTCTTCTTATTCTTCGGCTGGTGAATTGCGAAAGAAGTTTGTTCTAAAGTAACCTTTTGCTCGATCACCCCAAATATGCCAAAGAAAACCTAGGACCAACAGAACTACTAAAATCATAAAACTAAAATCTCGCTGAATTGGAATACTTTGAGTAATCATGGTTAAATCCAGCCCAGCTTTATCGATCATAAGGTGAAAGGAGCCATAGATCATATAAACCATGAAAAATGGATTAAGGTAAGCAGCGATAAAAGCCATTGGTAAACTCAGATATTGGTTGGCAATCGAGGGAGAGGTTGATACAAACACAATTAAATATGTCAATAGGGAATAGAAGCCTTCTTTCTTACGATATATAATCCCAAAAACAATCACTATCAGCCACCAAAGCACTTTACTTGAGATGAAGCCTCGCAGCATACCTGGCACAAACAACCGAAAAAAGATATGGTTATCAAGAGACTTGTAAAGGAAAACATTCCTGATAATTCCCTCCCTGCCCTCTCCCAAATATGGGAGAAAGCTGAACAAAAATATGGTGATCGGCAGCAGGAAAACAATCATCCTTTCGGTCCACCTCTTCTCTTTAAATACAAGCCATAGAGGGAACAAGAACAGGATATGTTTAATGGACAGAGAAATCCCCAATAATATCAGACCGATGATTTTATTCTTACTGAGTCTTTCCTCACCGCTGGAGTACATCAGCATTGCAAGCAACCCCACCAATACTGCTAGATTCCCGAATTGGTTGTGATAACCTGAAATAAAAACGGAAATTGGGTTCAGGAAGAAAATTATTGCGATAGTTTTATTATACTTTTTCCACAGCACAGCCATAATCCCAAGATCTACCAAACCCAGAAAAAAAGGGAGGGAATATCTGAACAAGGTGAGTGGACCATAAGGAAGGAAATTTGAGGACCAACTGGCAAGTGAATAAAAAACATACAGAATATTCAGCCAAATAGGCCCGTAATTATATCTGGTTGTGGATGCATAAACATTTTCATGATCTTGCACCAAGCCAGCCACGATCTGGAAAGAATCGAAATCAAAATTATGCCCAAAATGTGCCAGACCAATTCGAAGCCCAAACCCAAGACTTACCACCAGGATCAATAAAAGGTTTGGATTGACTGATTTTTTTTGGTTTCTCATTCTTAGATGGGTGAGTTCTCTCTAATATTAATTTTGATTGCTAACGATAACCCACACATTATGATTATACCCTCTGAGAAAATCTCGCCATTGAAAATTATAAGTTTCTTCTGCCAGAAAATTAAAAATACGACCAAACCAAAAAACCTGACAACCGCTAGGGTTGTCAGGAAAAGTGTTACCGAATAGTGGGTTTAATTTGGAGGAAAGTCGAACTAACCGGAAAAGAAATCACGCACCTGGTCGATAAGACTGCGTTCCTGAGGTTTAACCTCTGTCCCCAGGCTTTCGGCCAGTTTTTCCATCAGCTCGCGCTGCTCGCTGGACAACCGTTTGGGAATCTCGGTATTGATCACCACCAGCTGGTCTCCCCGCCGGTCGGAGCGCAGATACGGCACGCCTTTGCCGCGCATCCGTAGTACTTTTCCGGGCTGGGTCCCTGCCGGGATCTTCAGGACTGCCGGGCCGTCGACGGTGGGGACTTCCACATCTGCACCCAGGGTTGCCTGGGCAATGTTAATATCCAGATTGAGCAGGATGTCATAATCCCGCCGGTGGAAGAACTGATGCTTATTGACGCGGATGTTCAGGTACAGGTCGCCGTTCGGACCGCCGTTCATGCCGGGTTGGCCTTCTCCACCTAGGCGGATGCGGGTACCAGAATCAACCCCAGCCGGGACCTGCACCACCTTACGTCGGTTTTGGCGTTCGATCCCGCGCCCGTTGCACTGGGTGCAGGGAGTTTCCACAATCTCACCGATCCCGCCGCACGTGGGGCAAGTGGTCACCTGGACCATGGACCCGAACAAAGTCTGGCGAGACTGGCGCACCTCACCCTGCCCCCCGCAGGTAGAACAGCGCATCGGAGGTGTGCCCGGTTCAGCCTTGCTGCCATCACAGCGGGTGCATTTTTCATCACGGATGAATTCAACTTCTTTCTCAATCCCAAACACCGCCTCTTCAAAATCCAGGTTGAGGTTATACTGCAAATCAGCCCCACGGCGCGGCCGGTTGGTACTGCCGCGGCTGCGGCGGCCAAAATCGAAACCCATCCCAAAGCCGAACATATTCAGGATATCTTCAATATCCAGATTACTGAAATCCGGGGCTCCACCAAACCCATTGAGACCGGCGTGACCATAGCGGTCGTAGGCCGCCCGCTTCTCTTCATCAGATAAGACCGCATAGGCTTCGTTAATTTCCTTGAAGCGTTCTTCGGCATCCGGCGCCTGGCTGACATCGGGATGATACTGCCGCGCCAATTTCCGGAAAGCGGATTTTATCTCGTCCTGGCCGGCCCCTTTCGGAACACCCAGGGTTTCGTAGTAATCTTGTTGGCTCATAAATTGATTCTCAAACTGCTGGGAGCAGGTCTGTATCCTGCTCCCAGCACATGGTTAATAGATCTTATTCTTCTGTTTTTTCAGGTGTTTCTTCAGGTGCTTCTTCAGTAAATTCGCCGTCAACGACATCTTCGCCGTCGTCTGGCATGGAGCCATCCGCGCCAGGTGTTTCACCCATACCTGGCTGTGCACCTTGCTGGTATGCGGCAGCACCCATCGCCTGGACCGCTTCCATCAGTTCTTCCGTGGCTTTGGTGATCTTTTCAGTTTCATTGCTCTCGATCACATCACGGACTTTCTGAACACCTTCTTTGACCTTGTTTTTGGTGTCTTCGTCGAGCTTGCCTTCCAGGTCTTTGACGGTTTTTTCTGCGGTGTAGATGGCGCTGTCAGCATTATTGCGGGCTTCAATCAGTCCCTTCCGCTGGGCATCTTCCGTCGCATGCTTTTCGGCATCCTGCTTCATGCGTTCCACCTCATCATCCGATAAACCGGAGGAGGCAGTAATGGTAATGTGCTGGCTGCGCCCGGTGGCTTTATCCTGAGCGGTGACCTTCAAAATCCCATTGGCATCAATATCGAAAGTGACTTCGATTTGCGGGACGCCGCGCGGTGCAGGTGGAATTCCATCCAGCTGGAACTTGCCCAAGGACTTGTTGTCCAACGCCATGGGGCGTTCGCCCTGCAAGACATGAATCTCAACCTGCGATTGGTTATCACTGGCTGTGGAGAAAATCTGGCTTTTGCGGGTCGGGATGGTGGTATTGCGCTCGATGAGCGGGGTCGCCACACTGCCAAGGGTTTCGATGGACAAGGTCAGCGGGGTCACATCCAATAAGAGGATGTCCTTGACATCCCCACCCAGGACACCCGCCTGGATGGCAGCACCAACAGCCACAACCTCATCCGGGTTGACGCCTTTGTGCGGATCTTTATTGAACATGCTTCGGACTGCATCCTGAACGGCGGGCATACGGGTCATTCCACCCACCAACACCACCTCATCAATCTGCTCGGGCTTGAGGTCAGCATCTGACAACGCCTGGCGCATCGGCCCAAGGGAGCGCTTGACCAGGTGTTCGGTCAGCTGTTCCAGCTTGGAGCGGGACAGGTTGGTGACGAGATGTTTCGGCCCCGAAGCATCGGCAGTAATATACGGCAGGTTGATCTCACTCTGCATCAGGGTGGAGAGTTCAATCTTGGCTTTCTCCGCTGCTTCTTTGAGCCGCTGGAGCGCCTGGCGGTCTTTCCGCAGGTCAATACCTTCATTCTTCTGGAAGTCATTTGCCAGGTAATTGATAATTTCCTGATCGAAATCATCACCGCCGAGGAAAGTATCTCCACTGGTAGAGCGTACCTGGAAGACACCTTCACCCACATCCAGGATGGAAATATCATAGGTTCCGCCGCCCAGGTCGTACACGGCGATGATCTCATTGGCTTTCTTATCCAACCCA
This sequence comes from Anaerolineales bacterium, assembly GCA_035458505.1. Classification (GTDB taxonomy): domain Bacteria; phylum Chloroflexota; class Anaerolineae; order Anaerolineales; family UBA11579; genus UBA11579. The sequence goes on from DATHZS010000049.1 coordinate 24,953, forward strand.
TACGCCAGGGAGGAGGCCGTCGGCTCGTTGATGATGCGCAGCACTTCCAGTCCGGCAATCTTTCCGGCGTCTTTGGTAGCGTTGCGCTGACTGTCATTGAAGTAAGCCGGTACGGTAATCACCGCCTGGGTAATTGCTTCGCCCAGATAGGCCTCGGCATCGGACTTCAGCTTGCCGAGAATCATCGCGGAAACCTCTGGCGGGGAATATTCTTTCCCGCCCAAGATCACCCGCACGTCTCCGTTGGGGGCTTTGGTCACCTTATAGGGGACATGAGCAATCGAATGCTGGGTTTCAGGGTCATCAAATTTCCTGCCCATGAACCGCTTGATCGAAAAGATGGTGTTCTCCGGGTTGATCACTGCCTGGTTGCGCGCGGTACGTCCAACCAGCCGTTCACCATTTTTATTGACTGCGACAACTGAGGGGACCAGGCGTTCGCCTTCCGATGAAGGGATGACAGTCGGTTCGCCGCCTTCCATCACTGCGACAACGCTGTTGGTAGTTCCCAGGTCGATTCCTATGATCTTTGCCATAATTTGTCTACCTCCAAGTTAGCTGGCTACCCGTACCAGGGCAGCGCGTAAAACACGGTCCCCGATCATATAGCCTTGTTGAATAACTTCAATAATTTGCCCGCTTTCATGATCCGGGCTTTCGCTTTGTGAAATCGCTTCATGCAGATTTGGGTCGAACATCTGCCCATCAACCTCCATCAGCACAACACCTTCGCCTTCCAGAACAGTTTGCATTTTGCGGTAAATCAGCTCAATGCCGCCAGCCCAGTCGCCGGCCTCACCCTCTTCCGGAGCATTCTGTAAAGCGCGGTGCAGGTCATCCATCACTGGCAGAAAGCGTTTAATCACACGGGCGGCCGCATCTTCATACATGCGGGCCCGGTCTCGCTCCATGCGATTGCGGTAATTGACAAATTCCGCCTGTGACCGCTGCCAGCCGTCCAGGTTCTTTGCAGATTCATCCCTGGCTTCTTCCAACAAGAGCTGCAGTTCCTCGAGCATCAGGGCATTCTCGTCAAGCAATTCCAACTCAGCTTCAAGGATATCTTCAGAACCTTCTTCTACGATCTCTGGATCGATTGGCTCTTCCGTCTTCGATTGCTTCTTTTTAGTCATAATCCTTCCTGTTTTCCTGGTCAGACCAGGTTATATTAATTTTCATCCACAGATTCATCGCTCATGGTTTCATTCACCAGATTGCTGAGCAAACCGGCAACAAAATTGACAGTCGAAATCGTATGCCCATAGGACATCCGGATCGGGCCAAGCACCCCCAGGATGCCGGTAGCCAGCTCGGGTACGCCGTAGCGGGCCAGAACAAGAGAGCTGTGGCTGAGTTCTTCCCAATTCCCTTCGCCGCCGATCAACACCTGAACCCCGCCAACCTCCGTGTTCATCACGGTTTGGGAGAGCAGGTTCTCCAGCCGGGGCCGTTCCTCCAGCACGCGCAGAGCCCGCCGGGCAGATTCAACTTCATCAAATCCCGGTTCGGCCAGCATGTTGGTCCAGCCGTCGTGATAGACCTCTCCAGTCAGGGCAGAGTCAGACCGGCGCAGTTCATCCAGGACGAGTTTATACATATCCCTGGAAAGGGCATCCAGTTCCGAGGCGGGCGTTGCTGCCAGATCTCGGGTCGATTTGCCATACAGCAGGCTGTTCAACTGTTCGGCGGTTTGGGTCAGCTGGTCTTGAGTGACAGGCTCGCCAAGCACCAGCATCTGCTGGCTGACTCGTCCGCCAACCATCACCAATACCATCAACACCTGCCGGCCGGTGGTCGAGATCAGCTGTAAATGTTTGAAGCGCGGCTGGTCTGATTGCGGGGCAGTCACGATTGAGGCTGCATTGGACTGATGGGCCAGGACAGAGGCTGCCAGGCGCATCCATTGTGAGGTATCGTAACGTGCCTGGTAAAACTGGTGAGAGATGGTATGCCGCAGGGAAGTAGGCAGTTCCGGCCGCTGCATCAGGTCGCGCACAAAGAAGCGGTAAGCATCTTCTGTCGGCTCCCTGCCAGCCGTGTCGTGCGTCTTGCGCAGATAGCTGAATTCTTCCAAAACGACCATCTCATTGCGCACAGTCGCCGAGCTCATGTCGAGATTGTAATCTTCCACCAGGCGCGTGGAACTAATTGGCTTGCCTTTTTCCACATATTCCTGGACAATCAAGCTCAAAATCAGTTTTTGTCGTTCGGTTAGCACTGAATCGTTCATTTTGCAACCTGTTTTAGCAAGCAAGCGTGCTGTTTGCTAAAGCTATCAAACAGTTATTTTAACATATGAAAATAGAGGGTGCAAGCTAACGGCCAATTTGCAGGGCTTGTTCTTATGCGATTCTTATGAAGGGAAAGACAATGATCGTATCAGTCCACAGGCCGTGAACTTTGTGACCATGTTTATTCAGCCAGACCTCTCTGGCGAGGAGATCATGTCTGTGGCGAGTCTGGCACCATATCTGGGAGTTCGTCTTCCACCAAGCGCAGCCGGGGATATAGAACCATGACCAGTGTTGCCAGCCACATACCGAACCCCGCGATGATGAACATCAACCCAATTCCACGGCCAGGGCCAACCCCGATCACCTGTCCCAAAGAGCCAGCCAATATACCACCCGATGCCATCATGGGTTCAAATACCTGGTCGGCTAATGGGCCAGCAAGCAAATACCCAATCGGGACACTGGACCGAGCGAGCATAAACAGAATGGAGAAAATCCTCCCTTGAATGTCTGGAGGGACTTTAGTTTGAGTAATGGCGCGGATTGACGCATTGACCAGGGTAATCGGGAACAAGAAAATGAACAGACTGACCGCTATCCAGACTCCGGATGCCTGCGCACCTGCGAATGCTAACCCCAAACCACTGATCGTCACACCTAAATAAATACCGTGCATTTTACGTTTTGTCCCGCCCCAGATGCTTACGAGAACCCCACCCAGGAACATTCCCAGGCTGGATATCGTCTGAACGATCCCCAGAGTTTTTGCATCAGTAAAGGATAAGATCATCGGGGTAGAAAGCACAATCACCGAACTGATCACCAGATTGACCATCATGATGAAGATTGCCAGGCCGAACAAACCAGGCCTGTCCTTGAGATAGCTGAATCCAAAGGCGATCTCCTTCTTCAGAGAAGGTTTTTCATCATCTGGCTGGGACTTTTCAGGCTGCGGGATCCGGACAACAATCAAGGTGCCAATAGCGACGAAGAAGGTCACAAAATCGATCAAGATGACCCCTCTTACCCCTATGATGGCGAAGAGTAACCCTGCAATCAGCGGGGAGAGCATCCCACTAATGGATTGTCCCGTCTGGATCATGGCGCTAGCTCGAGCAAAATGCTCTTTTGGAACCAGCATCGTGACCGAGGCAGAATACGCCGGCTGCTGGAAGGACGCGAAGACTGAATTTAGAAAGGATGTAATAAAAATATGCCAGACTTGAAGCTGGCCGGACGAAAATAACAAGAAAATCAACAAGGTGGTCAGTGCAGCGCCCACATCACTGAAGATCATTACCAGACGGCGGTTCCACCGATCAACAAGAGCTCCAGCAATTGGGCTGAGAATGACCGTCGGCAACGAACCAAACAGGGCAATCAGCACAAAAGGAGTTGCATCTCCGGTTTGTTCAAAAATCCATACCCCCAGAACAAACCCCGTGAGACCTGATCCGATGATCGAAACAATCTGTCCTAACCATACAACGATAAAAGTCAGCATCTTCTTGAAACTCCATTCACAATAATTTCTGGAAAATCACCCCTGAACAAATCTGAACGAAAACGATCGCATTCAATTCAATGCATCGGAAATAACGATAATGCTTCAATCGGTTTCTGGCCGTTCTTCCTCTTCTGCATCCAGCAGATCCGGACGGCGCTCCCGGGTGCGCTTAACCGACTGCTCCTGCCGCCATTTTTCGATCGCAGCATGATTACCAGAGCGAAGAATTTCAGGCACCTCCCAGCCGCGGAACTCGGGCGGGCGGGTATAATGCGGGTATTCGAGCAACCCGCTGGCATGGGAATCTTTACTTGCAGCTTCCGGATGGCCCAAAACGCCCGGGATCAGGCGGGTGACCGCATCAATGATCGCCAAAGCGGGCAGTTCTCCGCCGGTGAGTACGAAATCCCCCAGGCTAATCTCATCTGTGATCAAATGCTGGCGCACGCGCTCATCCACGCCCTCATAGCGCCCGCACAGCAATGCCAGGTGCTCGGCCGCAGCCAACTCTTCGGCTACCCGCTGAGTGAAAGGACGCCCCTGCGGAGTCAGCAAGATCAGCGGACAGGATGGCGGATCCCCCAGGACGGTTTCAACCGCCGCAAAGATCGGCTCCGGTTTCATCACCATCCCCCCACCACCGCCGTAGGGTTCATCGTCCGTGGTGCGGTGCTTATCGGTAGCATAATCGCGGATATTATGAAGCAAGACCTCCAGCAAACCAGCGTCTCGCGCCCGCTTGAGGATACTTTCGTTCAGATATGTGGAGAACATCTCCGGAAACAATGTAAAGACATCAAATTGCATACCCGTATTGTACACTAGAAGTTCCAGGCAAATTCCTGGTCTTTTCGGGAATGGTGACGTTAGAAAATATGGACAATTTATCGCCAAGACTGCCACGATCAGCGGTGAGACAATCTGCACTGCTTCTCTCGCAATGACAACCATTGTTTCATTGGTCATTGCGATGGAGCATCGCGACAGAAGCAATTGACGAAATAATACCACCAGTTTCACCACTCCCTCCTTTTCTGGGAAGTTGTAGTAAGACAAAACCATCCAAAGCGCATCTAATCCTATTGAAAGGGATTAATCATGCTACCGAAAAATGTAGGCAAAACGTGGGATAATCGTGCTTGACGGCAGATGACCCCCGCGTTAAGATAAAGAGCTATGTATCTCAAAGGCAGTAAATGGCGAATGGACAAACAGCGCCGCCAGCGCCGCACAAACCCGGCGATCGTGGTGCTGATTTTGGCGTTAATTGGTCTGGCCTGGTATTTCGACCAATATGTCATGGAAGAACTGCCCATCGCCCAGGCACCAACCCCCACGCCAACCCCCATCCCGGAAGCGCTCGAGCTGGAAGGAGACCGGCTGGTGAATGAAGGCAACCTGCACCAGGCAGTCGAGGCGTACAAACAATCGATCATCGTCTGCACAGAATGCACGGACCTTTCTTCCCTGTATGTTAAACTGGCCCACACGCAAATCCTGGTGGGGGAATATGAAGCCGCGAAAACCAATGCGGAAAACGCCCTGTTGTTAAGCGAACAAAACCCGCAAGCCCTGTCAGAGCTAGGCTGGGCATACAGTTTTTTGGGCAATGAAGTGGAAGCGGAAAAGGTGCTCTTACAGGCATTGGACCTCAACCCGGACAGCGTTGAAGCCCATGCCTACTACGCCGAACTATTGGCAGACCAGGCGGATTACGAAGGCGCTGCAATTCATTCCCGCCAGGCAGTCCAGCTGGATAAGAGTTCACTGGTTGCCTTACGGGCGCGTGGGTATGTGCTGTATTACACAGGCAATTATGAAGAAGCCGCCCAGCAATTTGAGCAGGCGATCGCGATCAATGGCCGGGTTGCAGACCTGCACCAGTTCCTGGGGCTAATTTATTGGACTCTGGGGCGCTTCGATGAAGCGATCGAGCGTTTCAACATCGCCGACACCTTCGACCCGGATAACCCGCTCCCCGATACCTATATCTCCCGGATTTATCTTGGGATCGGCGAGTATGCCAAAGCCGCCCAGTTTGCCCGCTCTGCGGTAGAGAACGAACCCGCAAACCCCAACCGTTGGGGAAATTGGGGCATCGCCCTGTATAAAAACTTGCAGTACCCTGAAGCGATTGATGCCTTCCGGTATGCGATTCGCGGCGGTGAAACTGAAGATGGTGTGTCGGTAAAAGGGTTGGCACTCGATTATCCGAATGCTGAATATTTCTACATGTACGGACTGGCTCTAGCAAAGACCCGGCAGTGCAGTGAGGCCTTGCCAATCTTCCAGGCGCTGATCGCCAATGTGCCAACGGATGAAATTGCCGTCAGCAATGCCGACGCCGGGATTGAGATCTGTGAGCAATATGTTTCTTCCTCACCTGCAACCGGCACCCAATCCCTGGAACTGACACCAACCACTGATCCCAATACTTCGCCGTAACCTGAATGACTTCTGATGAAAGTACCCAATAAAGACCAATCCGTTTTCAGAAAACGGGGCAAGATGTTTTCAATCACCGGGCTGGTGATCATCATCAGCCTGATCGCCCTGAACATCACGATCATCACCACGGCGGACGATCTTGAATTGATGCTGGTCGGAACCCCGACCCCAACACGCTCTTCAAATTCGTTTTTATTGGAAGCACAGGCCCTGGTAGGGGCTGGCAACCTGGGTGGTGCGATCTCGGCGTATGAAGAAGCCCTGGAATTCAACCCTGGAAATGTTGAAGCGCTGGTTGAACTTGCCCGTCTGCAGGTATATTATTCGCGCCTGCTGACGCCCAACCTGGGGTACGAACAACTGCTGAGAGCCTACGACAATATTCAAAAAGCCGTCGAATTAGACCCGGAAAGCAGCAATGCCCAGGCCATCCTGGCGCTGGTGCTGGACTGGCTGGCGACGAATGCTTCAACGCCCTTTGAAGAGCGTGAAAGTTACCTGCTCGAAGCCAACCAGGCCGCCACCGTCGCACTTCAGCTCAACAACCGCAACGCCCTGGCCCTGGCCTTCCGCGCGGAGATCCAGGCCGACCTGCTGCGCTTCGACCAGGCCACCCAACTCGCCCAGCAGGCGGTTGCCCTGGAGCCCAACTCAATGGATACACACCGGGTGTACGCCTATATCCTGGAATCCACCCGCTATTACAGCCAGGCGATCGAAGAGTATAAAGCCGCGGCTGCCATCGAACCCAACATGACCTTCCTGTACATTTCGATCGGCCAAAACTACCGCCAGCTGCAGCTGTATGACCAGGCGCTGGAATATTTCGATCGGGCGGCTTCGATCAATAAAAGTATCGGCATCCAGGACCCCCTGCCCTATCTGGCAATTGCAAAAACCTACACCCGCCAGGGACAATTTTTCGCTGCCGCCCGGAATGCAGAGGTAGCCCTGTCCTTTGATTATACAAACCCAGACCTGTACGGCCAGTTGGGGTACATTCGCTCGCAAGCCCGCAACTTCGAGGGATCGATCCCCATGTTGGAATGTGCCGTTGAGGGCTGCGAGGTGCTTTACGACGAATTCTTTGGCGTCATCCCGCAGACCGATGCCACCGAGGAACAGCTGCTAACCCTGGACCGGATCCAGGTTCAGGGACTGCCTCTAAGCAATGCATCGGTGGTCTATTACTACGTGTACAGTTCCATGCTGGCTGCCTTCGGAATTTGCGATAAGGCGACCATCTTTCTTGATCTGCTGGAGAATGAATACGGGGGCGATCCCACCATCATGTCCATCGTGCAGGAAAACCGGCAGGTATGCCGGATCTTTGAAGAAGAAGCCAATAATAACTGAACCAGAAGTGCAGGACGCGGCTAGTAGATCAATTCCCCACCGATAAAAGCGTGCGTTTCCGGCCTGGCAGGTCTGGAGAAAAACTGCTCGGTCTCGCCGACTTCGATGAGCTTTCCATCCAGCAGTAAGGCTGTGCGGTGGGCTACCCGGCGTGCCTGGAAAATGTTATGCGTGACAATCACCACGGTTGTCTGGCGGGCCTGGTGTTCTTCCTGCACAATTTTTTCGATCAACCCGACATTGTACGGGTCCAGGTTGGCGGTCGGTTCATCCAGCAAGAGCACATCCGGATCCGTGAGGAGTGCCCGTGCCAGGGCAACCCGCTGGGCTTCTCCGGCAGAGAGCTTGGCCGCAGACTGGTGCTCGAGTTCAGCCAGTCCAAGTTTATCCAGCCATTCATCTTTACGCACCGGATCCAAAGAAATACCACGCAGCTGAACGCCAAACTTCAGGTTAGCTGCCACACTGCGCTTCAGCAACACCGGACGCTGGAAAACGGTGGTCACCCGGCGGCGCTTTTCGATCGAGAGGTCCGGTGTCACCGGGTGACTTTCAAAATCGAGCCGGCCTTGGCTGGGAAGTTCTAAAAAGTTCAGCAGCCGCAGCAGGGTGCTCTTACCCGCGCCGCTGGGTCCAATCACAGCCAAAATCTCTCCCTGCCGGATCTGAAAAGAGGGAATATCCAGGACACAGCGGTCCTCATAGACCTGCTTCAGGTCGAACAGTTCGTACATGTTCACCGCGGCACCCCCGAGCGCTGCATCTTGTACAGAAAATAGTTGGCAGAGAACGACAGGATCAGTAAAACAATGCCCAGTGCCAGCGCCAGGGAGAAATTCCCTTTACGGGTTTCCAGCACAATCGCGGTGGTGAGGACGCGGGTCTCACCCTGGATGTTTCCGCCAACCAGCATCACCGCCCCCACCTCTGAAATGATGCTGCCAAATGCGGTGACGATGGCCGCGAACAAGCCCAGCTTGGCTTCAGATAAGATCGTCCAGGCCAGCTGGACTTGCGTGGCACCTAAAGACTTGACCTGCAGATTGAGCATCGGGTCCACCGACTGCACTGCGGTCAGGGTCAGCCCAACCATCAGCGGAAGGGCGATCAGGGTTTGGGCGGTGATCATCACCTGGGGGGTAAACAGCCACTGCAAGTCTCCCAGCGGCCCCTGACTGGAAAATACCAGAAAGACAAACAACCCGGCCACCACCGGCGGCATCCCCATCCCGGTGTAGATCAGCGGGAGGGTCAACCCTTCTGCCGGGATCTTGCGGCTCAACCCCAGCCCCACCCCCAGGGGCAAGCCGATCAGGATAGAAAAGAAAAGTCCTCCACCCGTTACCCGCAATGTCAGGGCTACAATCTCCAGCAGAGCCGGGTCCAGCTGGCTCAGCAGGTTGAAAGCACCGATGATAGCATCAAGGATCACATCCATAAGTGTAGAGGACCTTTCTCAGTAGAAGTTCAGGTTATTGATCTCGCCAGGGCTGAGAATCAGGGTAAAACAGGGGCTGGCCGAATAGATCCACCCCAAAACCAGCGATCACCTGCTGGGTTCCGACACTTGTCAGCCACTCCACGAAGGACTCAGCCAGTTCAAAGTTGATATTCCCTTTGTCCGGGTTGACGGGGATCACCCCGTACGGGTTGTACAAGGAGGAATCCTGGTTCTCATCAATACTGCTGCCGCCCACCATCACCGCCAGGTTGGACAGGTTGTCCTGCATGGACAGGTAAGTGCCCCGGTCGGTCAGGGTATAGGTCCCAGTTTCATTGGCAAAGTTCAGGGTGTCGCCCATCCCCTGCCCCAGAGATTTATACCAGTCCCCAACCGAGTCGGTGCTGATCCCGGCTGAGCTCCATAGGCTTAATTCCTTGGAATGGGTCCCGCTGTCATCGCCGCGGGATGCGAACACCGCTTCTGCATCTGCGATGGCAGACAGCGCGTCTTTCGCCAACGCCACCCCCTGCACACCTGCCGGGTCATCGACCGGCCCCACCAGAATAAAATCGTTATACATGACATCCGCTCGTTGGGTGCCGTGCCCCGCCTGGATAAATGCATCCTCGCTGGAACGGGCATGCACCAGGATCACATCCACATCCCCGGATTCACCCAGGGCGATCGCCTGCCCGGTCCCAACCGCGATCACGTCCACCTGCGCATTATATATCTCCTCAAAATCAGGCAGGATTTCGGCCAGCAACCCGGAATTATCCGTGCTGGTCGTGGTCGCCAGGCGCAGCACCTGGAGTTGCTCCGCATTCCCTCCACAGCTCGTCAGCAGGATTGGAAACAGGATGATGAAAAATTTAAATTTTATTCTCATCTTTTTTATATCTCTTCGATGTAAAACGGCCGAGTGCTGACTGAGATCAGACTGAGATCTCGACACCCATTTCCCGGGTGTTATAGCCGCCTAAATCCGCCACCAACTGCCGGAAATTAGCCGTCTGGAGAAAGTCCAGCGCTGGTGCCAGCAAACTGCTTTGATAGTCCTCCTCAAGCACAACCAGGTCATACCGTTCCTCGAACAGTGGAACAAAACCCAATCCTTGTGAGCGGGCAGCGGCTTCAAGACCGATCCCTGCATCGGCCTTGCCCTGGGCCACCGACTCGGCCACCTGCAAATGGGTGTTTGCCTCCCGCTGATAGCCGTTGATCTGGCCGGAGGGGATTTGCTCCAGTTCAAGCTGCTGGTCGAGCCACATCCGGGTTCCCGAACCGCGCCTGCGGTTGATGAAACGCAGATTGGGTTGAGTCAGACCGTGCAAACTGGTCAGCTTCAGCGGGTTACCAGGGGCAACAATCAATCCCTGCTGCCGGTGTGCCAGGGTGATCAGATGAAAGAGCTGGTCTGGGAACAGGTGGCGGGCAAATGGAAGGTTATACTCTCCGTTGGCCGGGTCGAACAGGTGAATGCCGGCAGCCTGGCCAATGCCCTGCCGCAAGGCGATCATCCCATCCATACTGCCGACGGGCAGAGTATAGACGGCGGATCCGGCTGACTGCTGGCGCAGCGATTGAGCGAGCAAGTCGAGGGCTATGTCGTGGCTGCCTGTGATCATCAGGACAGAGGGCTGTTCAGGCTGGGGTAAGATCGCCATGCTGACATGGTAGGCACGCGCACTGGCCTGGTAATACTTTTCAACAAAGCCGCGCACCACATTGGTGGCCGTCAGGGTGACCAAACCCGCTTCTTCGAGTCGTTTGAGGTGGTAGCGAACTTTGGCAGGGTGGATGTCCAGCTTTTCTCCCAACTGGGATAAGGTAGCCGGTTCTGCCATCAGATAGCGCAGGATTTTCACCCGCCGTTCGTCCCCCAAAACCTTGAAATGATCAATTTGGTTGATAGTTTCGATTGGATCCATATCTAGTGGAATATATATTAAATAAAAGTTTAACGTTAAACAAAAATATAACATAAAGGCACAGATCTGGCAAGTTGGTCATTTTTTCACCCTTTTCGCCTTCACGTACTGACTGAAATAGTTGCTTCGCACAGCTCAAACCCGCTACTTTTGCTCACGATACTATTTGTATAAGAGTTTTATAAAACTCTTATGCTCAACGCTTGACTTCTCTTCTAAAAGTCGTTATCATTTCGGATGGTTAGCAAAGAGAACGACTCTTTGCTAAAATCATTGAAAATTGCAAAATCACGATTTTGCTAAACCATATTTGGAGGATTTTTTATGAAACTCAAACCCCTTGGCAACCGTGTTGTGGTTGAACCCATCGAGCAGGAAGATATTACTGCTGGTGGTATCGTACTTCCCGAGACCGCAAAAGAAAAGCCCCAAAAAGGGACCGTGATTGCTGCTGGCCCCGGCGAATACAAGGACGGCAAACTGGTTGAACTGGAAGTAAAAGAGGGCGACCAGGTACTCTTCGCGAAATATGCTGGCACAGAGATCAAAGTTGAAGGCAAAAAACTGTTGATCCTGCGCGAGTCCGACCTGCTGGCAATTGTAGAATAATCCAGACAACCATAAACAAATAAGAAATCAAGATTAGGAGTAAGAACCTATGGCTAAAGACCTAGTATTTTCCGATGAAGCCCGCCGCAAGCTGATTAAAGGCGTGGACGTTGTTGCTAAAGCTGTCATCACCACCCTGGGGCCGAAAGGCCGCAATGTGGCGCTTGACCGCAAGTTCGGTGCCCCGACCATCACCCACGATGGTGTGACCGTTGCAAAAGAAATTGAACTCGAAGACCCCTTCGAGAACATGGGCGCTCAGCTGCTCAAAGAAGCTGCCACCAAGACCAATGATATTGCTGGTGACGGCACCACCACTTCCACCGCCCTGGCACACGCCATCGTGACCGGTGGAATGAAGAACCTGGCCTCCGGCGCCAACCCGATGCTGCTCAAACGCGGGATCGAAGCCGCAACAAAGGCCGTTGCAGAGAGAATTTCCTCCCAGTCCATCCCAGTAAAGACCAAAGGCGATATCGCCAATGTCGCTTCCGTTTCTGCCCAGGACCGCGAGATCGGCGAGCTGATCGCCGAAGTATTCGACAAAGTCGGTAACGACGGCGTGATCACCGTAGAAGACTCTCAGGGCCTCGAGTTTGAGACCGAATATGTTGAGGGTATGCAGTTCGACCGCGGTTACCTCTCCCCCTATTTCATCACCGATCCGGAAACAATGGAATCCGTGATTGAGGAACCCTACCTGCTGATCCACGACAAGAAAATCTCTGCTGCCGCAGACCTGGTTCCCCTGCTGGAAAAAATGGTTCAGAGCGGGAAACGCGACCTGGTGCTGATCGCCGAAGACATCGACGGTGAAGCCCTGGCCACCCTGGTACTGAACAAACTGCGCGGCATGCTCAACGTGTTGGCCGTCAAGGCCCCCGGGTTCGGCGACCGGCGCAAAGCCATGCTGCAGGACATCGCTGTCCTGACTGGCGCCACCGTGATCTCTGAAGAGACCGGCCGCAAGCTCGAATCCGCCACCATCGCGGACCTGGGTCAGTGCGAAAAAGTTGTCGCCAGCAAAGAAGACACCACCGTTATTGGCGGAAAAGGCAATGCAACCGAAATCAAGGGCCGCATTGAACAGATCCGCGCCGAGATCGACAAATCCACCAGCGACTACGACCGCGAAAAACTCAACGAACGTCTGGCCAAGCTCTCCGGCGGCGTTGCCGTGATCAAAGTTGGCGCAGCCACCGAGACCGAACTGAAAGAGAAGAAGCACCGCGTGGAAGACGCTGTCTCCGCCACCCGTGCCGCCATCGAAGAAGGCATCGTCCCCGGCGGCGGTGTTGCCCTGATCAATGCCATGTCCGCACTCGATGGCCTGACCATGGACAACCCGGACGCCCAGGTGGGTGTCAAGATCGTGCGCGATTCCCTGGAACTGCCGATGCGCAAGATCGCTGAGAATGCCGGTAAAGACGGCTCCGTGATCGTCGATACCGTCCGCCGCACACAGGCCGAGAAGAAAAACACCAACATCGGCTACGATGTCCTGGCTGAAGATTACCTGGATATGGTAGAAGCCGGCTGGATCGACCCGGCCAAGGTGACCCGCGGTGCGCTGGAAAATGCCGCCTCAATCGCCGCCATGATCCTGACCACTGAAGCGCTGATCACAGACCTGCCGGAAGAAGGTGGCCCGGCCATGCCCCCTCAGCCGCCGATGTACTAGGATCGATCAGCGAAGCTGATCGATAAGGAGTGTTCGCCTGCGGCGAAACTCCACGATCGATATAACAAAAAAGCCCTGGGATTTTCCCGGGGCTTTTTTTATCACGGACAACTTTCCAAACCACATCCCCGCCCCTTCCCCAAAACTGCGCAGCTGTTCGGGGAGGGTGGCTGCGCAGCAGGCGGGAAGGGGTTTGACTAACTCTACAAATGCTTCCTGTCAGCCAGCACCACGCCAGCAAACTGGACGACACCCACCAATGCCAGGAAGGCGGCCGGGTAGAGGTTGACATCCACGCCTGCTACCAGGAAGGTGTACCTGACAAACCCCAGCGAATAGGCCGCACCCGCAACCAGCATGCATACCGCAAACAACACCAGGGAAGCTCTGCGTTCAGTTTTCTTTTTCATTGTCTGTCTCCTTTCGATCGAAGCGGGTTGGCCGCCTCGTGGTTTCGTGACTAAAATCTGCTTACAGGATACACAAAAAGGGACAGAGCCACCATGTCGTACGCACGACATTCAGGCGACATTTGAACCAGGCGTTAAATTTTCCGGACTGGCTGACGCAGCACGGTCTTGAGCTTCTCCGGGGCTACCCGGCGCGGGTCGCTGAGGTAGATCTCGTGGTGCTTGCCGTTGAAGGTGTAGCCGTGAGCGGGCATCCATTCGTGGTGCAGGCGGGCCAGTGTGGGAGCTTCGTCATCGTAGGAACCGATGTGCAGGATCTGGGCGGACAGCCCTTCGTGATAACTCTCCAGGCGGACCTTTTCCAGCGCGGCTGGAGGTTCCTTGCCCTCCCCCACCACGGCAACCGTATCCCGGAACAACCCCTCGCTGATCCACTCCGGGGTCATGATCATCATCGTCCAGAACCACTGGTCTTTATCGCGCAGCGAGGTAAAGGCCTGCATATCCTCCGCCCACCACAGGCCCTCCAGGGGCGGGACAACATAATCCCGGCCGAGCTGCTGCTTGCTGATGAACTTGAGCTTATAGGCCACAGCATAGAGCGCTGACAGGGCCTGCTGGTATTCCAGGGCGGTGTTCGGGTCGCCCTGCCCGTCGATCATCAGGAACTGCATGGCGGGCACTTCCTCCACGCTGAAATCCTTTTTCGATGGCTGGTAGAGATGCTTGAGTTCTTTCTTAAAATCCACTTTGGTCATGTCATCCTCCTTGAGTCTCCCACCTTCACTCCTTGAGGGAGACAACGCTGGTAGTCCTATTGTACATGGAATATCATACATGTCTCCCAAACCAAAAAACCAGCTACCTGACAAATCCGATAAATTTGATATAATACCCGCCTATGGATAAAGACCCGAAGTATTACATCTGGACGGCCGGCTGCCAGATGAACGTGGCCGATTCTCAGCGGGTGGCCTCCTCCCTGGAGCGCCTCGGCTATCACGCCGCGCCCAAAGCCAAGCAGGCCGATGTGATCGTGCTCAACACTTGCGTGGTGCGCCAGAGCGCCGAAGACCGCGCCCACGGCTACCTGACCTCGCTGCTCGCGCTGAAACGCGCCAACCCCGAGCTGACGATCAACCTGATGGGCTGCATGGTCGGCGTCAAAGGTCACGAGCACCTGGCCGAACGCTACCCGCATGTGGACGTCTTCTCCCCGCCCTCCGATCCCGGCCCGCTGATCGCCCACCTCTCGCAGGGTGAGAGCCGCCAGCTGGCCCAGAGCGAAGTCGAAGTGCGCAACGCCCTGCTGGACGGCGACCTGGTGCTGCCTTCGGAAGAGCAGAATGCCCTGGTGACGGCGCATGTGCCGGTCGTGCTGGGCTGTTCGCACGCCTGCACCTTCTGCATCATCCCCTACCGCCGGGGCGTGGAACGCAGCCGCCCGGTCGGCTTGATCGTGAAGGAAATCCGCAGCCTCGTCGAGCAGGGCGTCAGGGATATCACCCTGCTGGGGCAGATCGTGGACCGCTACGGCAAGGACATCCCCGACGGCCCCAATTTGGCGCAGCTGCTCAAGATCGCTGCCGAGGTGGACGGGCTGGAGCGCCTGCGCTTCCTGACCTCCCACCCCAACTGGATGACCGACGAACTGCTGGAAACCGTGGCCGCCCATCCCAAGATCATGCCGCACATCGAAGTCCCGGTGCAGGCCGGCAACGACGAAGTGCTCGCCAACATGAAGCGCGAGTACACCAACGCCGGTTACCGCCACCTGATCGAACGCATCCGGGAGATCATCCCGAACGTCTCGATCGGCACCGATATCATCGTCGGCTTCCCCGGCGAGACCGCCGAGCAGTTTGAGGATACCTACAACCTGCTGGAAGACCTGAGGCTGGACGTGGCGCACCTGGCGCGCTACTCGGTGCGCCCGGGGACGGTCGCCACCCGCCGAATGGAAGACGACGTGACGGACGAAGAGAAATGGCGCCGCTACCGCATGCTGGAGGACCAGCAGGCCCGCATCGTCGGAGAGATCAACGCCCGGCTGCTCGGCCAGACGGTCAGCGTGCTGTTTGAGGAAAAGGTCAAGGGGCGCTGGAAAGGCCGCACCGAGAACACTAAACTGGTCTTCGTGGAGAGCGAACAGGACCTGAGCGGTAAAATCCTGCCTGTACAGATCACCTGGACCGGGCCATGGAGCATGCAGGCCCGCCTGCTGCCCCAGCATGCCGACCAGCCGATCGTACTGGACACAATCCAGCCCTGAGAACCACATTCCGTTGACATGAAAAAAAACCCGCCTGGCCGGGTTTTTTGATTCCGATTTCACACCCAGCCATCACCCAAAGGGCTGACCACCCAACCCGGAAATAACTTCCTATATAATGAAAATACGAGTCGGCGGAGTCTGTGATTCCAGGAGGAAGATGTGCAATGGATGCTCTGAGAAAAATTTTCTGGTTCGTCAACCGGTTCTTCATGGTGCCGGCTTTCCGCATGGGGCTGGGGCCGCTGATCTGCAACCCGGTATCAGGCTACATCATGGTAATCAGGAACATCGGGCGCAGGAGCGGGAAAACCTACCACACCCCTGCCAACTACGCCATCCAGGATGGCTTTATCTACTGCATGGCGGGATTTGGCCGCAAGTCCGACTGGTATCTGAACCTGGCCGCCGATCCAAAAGCTGAACTCATTCTGCCGGGCCGAGCAGTGACCTGCCAGATGGAAGAAGTGGAGGATCCAGCCGAAGCACTTGAAGCATGCAAGCAAATCTTTAAGAATGCGGGATTCGCCGGTTTTTTTGAGGGGTACAACCCCTGGCAGGCACCGGATGAGAAATTTCTACAAACCCTCAAGCGCGCCCCAATCCTGCGGTTCAGGCCAACCGGGATTGCCAGCGGCCCAACCGACGCCGGAGGTTGGCATTGGGTCGCACTGCTTGCAATCCTCATCGTGCTGCTGATCGCCGTGCTGTAACCTCGTAAAGCTCCCAATTTCCAGATTCTCAGGTGTTTTTTGACAACTCTTTGACACATTTATCACAATTGCATATCAAACCCACCCTTCAGAGATGAAATCTTATATAATAATTTCACCAAATAGGTTGCTACGGGACATTTTTAGCAATTTATTCCACAATCAACTATTGCGGAACTGTAAAAGCAGTGTCAGTTTCCTTTCAAGCTGGAAAAGGAAATCATTCAAAAAGGGTTACACACAATAAAATGTGGTCACTGATGATCCGATCTCCCAAGTCTGACTTACGGGAGTATCCACTGAAGCACGGTATAAACACCCTTGGCCGGAATGATGAGGTTGATATCTATATTGATGATGATTCAGCCTCACGCTACCACGCGCAAATTTCCTACAACATTGAAGAGAATTACCTGGAAATCAAAGACCTCAAAAGCACCAACGGCACCTTTGTCAATGGCAAGCAAATCGACACCCCCTTGACTCTATTGCATAAAGACCAGGTGAGGATCGGGCGCCATCTCCTGACAGTCATCTCAAATCAGGAGAGAAATGCCACCCAGACGCTGACCGATCAAACCAAGTCAGTCGTGACGGGCGACCTGATGATCTCGACGATTGACAATTATGCCGTGCTGCTCCACGACATCGGGCGCCAGCTGGTCAGCATCCCCGAACTGGACCGGGCCTTTACCACAATCTCTCAAACCATCAAACAAATGATTGGCGCAGAAGACTGCCTGATCGTACTCTCCAACGACGCTGATACCCTGATCAGGTACGATATCCCACAAGAAATTCTCGATGAGGTCATCGAGCAGCATTCTGCCACCATCTTCTCAATCCAGCAAACCTCCATCGAGATAGAAGAAAATTCCAGGCCGCACTCCATGCTGCTGGCTCCCGTAATCATCGAGGAAGAGGTGGCCGGGCTGATCTGGGCCACAAAGCGATCGGACCCATTTGGATTTTCGTATGAGAGCGACCTGCAGCTCGTGATTGCCGTCAGCCACCAGGTGGGGTTGTCTATCCAGCGCAACCGGGTCGAACAGGAACTGCTGCATAACGCCTACCATGATTCTCTCACCGGGCTGTCTAACCGGGCTCTGTTCGTAGACCGTCTGCGTGAGTCACTCGTCCGGGCACAACGCAACACGAACTACAAATTTGCGGTCCTCTTCATGGACATCGACAACTTCAAAGTGATCAACGACAGCCTCGGGCATGCCGCAGGGGACAAACTGCTGATCGCGATGGCTCAGCGCCTGGTAGACAACCTGAGAAAGCTCGATGCCATCTCCCGCTTTGATACTGTCGCCAGGTTTGGTGGGGATGAATTTGCCATCCTGCTCGATGACATCGTGGATGAACGATCGGCCCTGCTGGTGGCCAACCGGCTGCACGAGCTGTTGTCAGAACCCTTCAGCATTAGCGGAAAATCGGTTTATGTCACCAACAGCATCGGGATCACAATCAACACGTTGGGTTACGAACAGCCAGAAGATATGCTGCGCGATGCAGATATTGCCATGTACAGAGCAAAGGAACTCGGAAAATCGCGGGTAGAAATTTACGACAACGTGATGCATAACATGCTGATCAACCGCTTATCCCTTGAAACCGATCTGCGCAAAGGGATAAAGTCCAATGAATTCAAACTCTACTACCAGCCGATCATCTCGCTGAAAACCAATAAGATCGTCGGCCTGGAGGGGCTTTTGCGCTGGCATTCGAAAGAGCGCGGGCTGATGTACCCCGGACAATTTTTAATGGCTATGGATACGACTGGACTGCTGAACTCAATGGACGAATGGGTGCTCAACCAGGCCTTCCGAGATGCAGTGAAAATCAACCAGCTTTTCCCAACCGATCCCCCGATCTACCTGTCAGTCAATATGTCTTCACACCTGATCAAGAATCCGGAGTTGTGCAACATCCTGGACCAATACCTTACAAAGCACAAACTCAAAGCCAGTTCGATCAAAATCGAAATCACCGAGCGCGATGGAGTAGATGACGACGAAAAAACCCTGGAAATGCTAAAAAGCGTCAAGGAGATGGGGGTGGGTGTGCTCCTGGATGACTTCGGCACAGGCTACTCGACCCTGTCGTATTTGCTGCAGTTCCCAGTAGAATCGCTGAAGATCGACCAGACATTTGTGCACATGCTGACCAGAAACCGGGATGGCTATAAAATTATCGAGACGCTGAAAGCGCTCTCCTCACACTTGGGGATCAACCTGATTGCAGAAGGCATTGAAACAAAGGAACAGTTAGAACTGCTGAAGGAATTAGGGTGTGATTTCGGACAGGGGTACCTATTCTCCAAAGCCATTGAATTCAAAGCGGCCACAGATTTTATCAAGAAAAGCATCTAAGGCGAATTTGAACCTGCTTTAGTCTTTTTAGATCAGGAATTGCGAGGCCCCATCATCACCAGGCTGACCCGGCCAGCCGGATCCACAGTGCGCCAAAACTGGAGTGCTTCCTCAGTCTCTTTCATGATCAGCAAAATACATTTATGAATCCCCAAACCTGTCAGGGAGTACATACAGCGGCTGACCAACTGGCGGCCAATCCCCTGCCGCCGGTACTCATTTGACACCACCAGATGCGAGAGATACCCTAACCGGCCATCATGGCTGCACAGGACAGCGCCAATGATTTTATCCCCATCCATCGCGACAAAACTCAAGCCTGTATTTCGCTCCAGCAACCTTTTGATGATATCCTGCGAGTCCACTTTGCTCAGCACAATTGCATCGGAACTTTTCCACAGAACGAGCACATCATCATAATCCTCGATTGCCATCTGCCGGACCAGAAACCCCATTCAAGACCTCCTCATCATTCAATACTCCGTATCACCAGTATACAGCATTAATGTTCAGTTTCACTTAATCAATCCTGATGGCCAAAAAAATCAACCAAACGTTCATTGACCCGATCCGCAGCATCGTGCTGGACCCAATGAGTAGCTTCCGGGATGAGCTCCAACCGGCCTTGATCACAGTACGCTAAACTTTTTTCTGCCATCTCAGCTCCCAGGGCTCGATCCTGCTCTCCCCAAATGATGATTGCCGGCATCTGCACCCTGATTGACGAAATTCGGCCAAAGATCAGGCGGCGAATTGCCCGGTACCAGTTGATCATCCCTGTCCAGGCACGCGGCTGTCCCCAAGCCTGGCGATAGTGCTCGATATCGGCCGGCAAAAAGGAACCGGGAAGGCCGCCACGCTCGAGCATCCGGGCAGCTGTGTTGTGCCCGGCATAACTTAACGCCCATTCAGGGAGAAAGGGGAGCTGAAAAAACAGGATATACCAACTTCTGCGCCGCTGGATACGGTTGCGGTAAAGATTTTGCATCATTGCATACGGGTGAGGGGCGTTCAGGATCGCCAGCCGGTTAACCCACTCGGGATAATGCATGGCCACCCACCAGGCTACCAGCCCGCCCCAGTCATGGCCTGCCAGATGGACGCGTTGATACCCCAGGCCTTCAATCAAGCCGATCACATCACGGGCCAGCAGGTCAATATCATAATGACGCAGTCCTTTAGGCTTATCACTGAGGTTGTATCCCCGCTGATCTGGCACGATCACCCGGTAGCCCAGACCAGCCAACACCGGGATCTGGCTGCGCCACCCATACCAGAACTCCGGAAAGCCGTGCAGCAGCACAACCGGCTCCCCCCCCACAGGGCCGGCAATGTGGGTATGAATCTTTATCTGATTTACCTGCTGATACTGAGTGTTGATTTGGTCACTCTTCATCCACAACCTCCTTACTGAAAACACTGCCTGAGGACTTTTTTCCTAGCCCATCCACATTTTTTATACCACACAGACACAAAAATTTCGGGTATAATGATCCATTGATTAGAAAAGGAAAATAGAAAAATGACCAAAAAATACATAACCATGAGTTTTCTCATCTTGATTTTCGCCAGCCTGTTCCTGGCTGCCTGTGGCGGAAATACCCCAGAAGCCACCGAACCTGCGGTCTCACAAGAGGATCAGATTAATATGATCTACACCCAGGCTGCCGAAACCTTACAGGCTGAAATTGCCTTGACAGAAGCGGCTCAACCAGAACCAACGGCCACGACGCAGAGCACCCCCACCCCGGTGATCCTGGCGACCAATACCCCAATCCCTCAGGAAGCTACAACCCCATTCCCGACCCTGCCTGCTTTGCCATCTCCGACCCCGGTCCCGACCAAACCAGCGACAACTGGCGGCCGGCCCTGCCTGCGTGCAGAACTGCTGTTTGAAAGCCCGAAAGATGGAGAAGTCTATAAACCGGAAGCAAGCTTTGTCAAAAACTGGAACTTTGCCAACTCCGGTGACTGCACCTGGACGGAAAACTTCTTCCTCGTCCATGTGGGCGGCCCCAACTTCACCGACTCGGGCCTGATTGCATTGACCGATATCAGCAATATGACGGAAGACGGGATCGAGAATGGCGACAAGCTGGAGATCTCTGTCAGCATGCAAGCTCCCGCCGAACCTGGCCGCTACAAGAGCATCTGGATGCTGCGCGACGATAACGGGCAAATCTTCGGCGTCGGTACTTTAGGGGACGAAATCTTCTGGGTAGAGATTGTCGTCCGCGAGTAGTTTTAGCCAAACCATCCCTGAGTTATGTACGTCCTCCCAGCATTGGGAGGACGTTTTTCTTTACATTTATGGGGTTAGAACCCCGTTCCCCCCGAACTGGCGTACAATATCCTCATGGACCCCAATTACCACAGCCCAGCAGCCATCTTCGGGCGCTTCCGGCGCACCCTGCTGACCGACGACCAGCCATTTGCCGACATACTGCTCGCCCGCAGCAACGAACGTCTCCCGGAGATACAGGCTGAGTTCGAAGGCGACCTGATGGAGTACGAGATGTTCCTGCTGGCTGGGCTGCTGGCCAACATGCAGCTGATCGAGAAGTTGAAGGAGAAAATCAGGGTCTTGTCGGAGAAGATTGGATAGGTATTTATCTGTCTGGCAATGTTCCTGTTGTCGGTGATCTTCTTTAGATAGTAACTTTTTCTGCAGGGGCATGCATGCCCCTGCACCCTGCTTGGGGAGGCGGCCTCCCCAAACCCCTGCCATGGCGTAAAATAATATAATTGAATCGCTGAAAAATTGGTTTGTCTAAAAATCTGTTATCGATCAATAGTGCCTAATATGCTTGGGCTTTCTTGCAATCAAATTCCCCGAAAACCAACATCTTTGCGGGGTCCGGGGGAACAGTTCCCCCGGCGCGGGTGCAGGGTGTGCGCAGCACCCTGCGAGGAGATATGCTCTCTACCATCAAAAAATCGAGCACTAATTGATCTGTCATTTAATTCTATTTCTTATGCCAAATCAGTGGGATGACGCGCAAATAATCAAGGTTTCTTGCTAGCAGTGACAAGCATACCCTTGCTACGTCGGATCGAAAAGGAGACCTTCGATTCAGATGAACCTCCCAAAAAACGATCTTCAGAGCGTTCCTCCTGCCACAAAAAATCAATTGAGGAAATCACTTCTCAGCATACACCCACAGCTGCTCCCCATCCGTGACTAGTTCCACCGAGCCGTTCAGGTCGGTACGCAGCAGGGGAATACCAGCCAGGGCTTGCAGGGTCTCCACGTCCGGCAGGCCGCTGCGGTTGAGAGAATCTACACTGAGCAGGGCAACCTGCGGGTGGGTTTGGGCAAGCCATGCCGGGGGATTGGACTCAATCTCACCACTGCGGGCCAGCAAGAGCGCGGTCAGGTTCTGGTTCAGAGACACATTTGTTGGATCCTCCGCGAGAACCTCGATTCCGGTAAACGGCAGCAAGCAGGCAAACTCCCCCCAGGAGAGGCGCAGGACAGCACCCTTCTCATTCAGCCCAACGGCCTGCAACCTGACGCCGCTGCCCAGGTCCAGCACCTGCCCCGGCGAGATAGGCTGGATAGCGAGACCCTGTGCCTGCGCCCAGGCGTACACCTGCCGCGCCGGGCGGGAGGCATCGTGCTCCCCGGCCCACCATACCTCGGCGGGAACATAGCGGGGCAGCACCGAGGGTAAGGCATTCAGCTGGTCAGCCTCCGTTCCAGCCACCACCAGCACGTCCAGGCGGCGGTGGAAGAACGGCAGGGAACGTCCCAAGCCTTCGGAAAGGTCGGATGCACTTTCCCCGCCGCCGATCAGCAGGTAGCGCCCCTCCGGGGTCTGGATGAGGAAGGCTTCACCACCCCCCACATCCAGCATGGTCAGGTGGAGCTTGCCATCCGGGCGGGATAGGGCTGCCTGCCAGACCAGCACCGCGGCCACTCCCAGCATCCCCAGCACCAGCACCGGGCGCAGATTTTTCTTAACCACCGCTTTGATCGGTCCCCAATAGAGCGTCAGGAGCAGCAGCAGGAGATAAAAACCAGCCGCAGCCAGCGGGCTGACCGGCCCCAGCACCCGCACGCCGCCGTCCCAGCGGGCAAACCACTCCACCGCCCGGATGGTGAAAGCGGTGAACGGCCAGACGGCATAGGCCAGCACCTGTCCAACCGGGGCAAGAACAGAACCGACCAGCACCGCCAGTCCGCCCAGCACCATCACCGGCGGCTGGGCAGGCAGGATGGCAATATTGGCCGGCAGGGAAACCAGGGAGAGGCGCTTGAAGTGATACACGATCAGCGGCAGAGTGGTCAGCTGGGCGGCCAGGGTCAGGAGGACATATTCGCTGACCGGACCGGTCAGACGGCGGGCCAGCTGCGGATTAATTTTACCCGCCAGCCAGGACTCGAACCTCTCCTCCCAGGGACCGGCATACACGATCAGACCGAGCGTGGCGGCAAAAGACAGCTGGAAACCGACATCCCACAACGTCATCGGGTTGAAGAGCAGCATCAGTCCGGCAGTGACTCCCAGGCTGTTTAGCCCGTGCTGGCGGCGCCCGACCTGCCCGGCAAACAAGGACAACCCACCCATGATCGCCGCCCGCACGACCGCCGCATCCGCTCCGACCATCACCGTGTACAGGCTGATGGCAACCACCGCCGCCACTGCCCCACGGCGCGGGCCGAGGAGACGACCAAACAGAATCGAGAACAGGCCAGCCACGATGGTAATGTTGAATCCCGAAATCGCAATAATATGGGTCGTGCCGGTATCCTTGAAGGCCTGGTCGACGTCCTCCGGGATGCCGCTCTCCACCCCCAGCACAATGCCGGCCAGCAGGGACGCCTCGGGATCGGGCAAATAGTGATAAATGAGGCGTAAGCCAGTCTCTCGGAAGGCATAGATCGCCCGCAGGAACCCGTTCCCGCCGCCGCGCTCGACGAGGACAGCCGATGCGTAGGGCATGTAGCTGTACACACTCTGGCGGGCGAGGTAGGCCTGGTAGGAAAACTCCTCCCCGGCTGGCGGGGTTTGCAGCTGACCCGAGACACGCAGACGGTCGCCGTAATGCCACTTGCCACCGGTCGGCAGATAGACCAGTACGCGGCCTGTGACTTCCCGCCAATCCCCCTCGGGCAGGATGATCTGCTCAGCAGAGATCAGGACTTGAATATGGGTATCGCGCACGTCCGGCGGCTCGACCGCCACCCCGACCAGTTCCGTCCCTGGGCTGGACTCGTTGTACCAGGCCAGGTCTGCCTCCGAGAAAGTCGGCTGGGCCGCCTGGTAACGGGCGGCTCCCAAACACAGGGCAACCAGGCACAGTACCAACAGCACTCCGTTGGAGAGCTGGCCGGCCCCGCCCGGAGCCGTTTCGCCTTGCCCGCGGCGGTGCACCCAGGCAGGCAAACGGACCCATGCAGGAACATGGGCTCGCAAGCCGTGCAGCCAGCGCCCGGCCCGGGAAAAGAGCCAATCCCATAGTGGATTCAGTACGAGAAGCAAAAAGCCGATCGCAGCGAGTACCAGCCACACCGCCATCGGCCTGACGATAAAAGACGCGAGCCAGATCCCGGCTGTAAAACTGAGTGAGAGTGCCAATAACGGCAGCATCCGTAACCCCTGGTCCGCTCGCATATTCACATTATATAGGAATTATCTGGCTAAAGGGCGGATTAATAAGGAAATTTTGTCGATTGCCAGTACCCCCTCCTACAAAACAGTTCCGGTAATCTCGCAGGCTATCATCCTCCCCCTTGAAAGGGGGAGGACACCGACCCAGTCGGTTGGAGGGGGTGAGGAAAATCAGCCTGGTCTGAATGGAATTCGTGATCAACTCAAACCAATCCCTCCACCACCCTCACCGGAAATTGCGCGGGATGCTGACCACGGCCGCATAGGTCCAGAGGAGCATCCCGCCCAGCCCGGCCAGGCGCCCCGGCAAAGGCCAGGCCGATTCCCAGATCCACAACCCCACCAGCATCGGCAGGAACAT
>DATHZS010000050.1:0-87412 GCA_035458505.1 Anaerolineales bacterium
CGTACATTTGGGGGAGCCAGTCATCCCACGGTTTTATGTTATTCTTTTGGCTGATGATGAAAATAATTGCGTTCAATGTTGTGGCAGTACTCCTCCTGCTGCTCCTGGTGGGGTGTTTTCCCCAACCTTTGCCTGTTCAGGAAACACCCGAATCACCAGAGCAGGTGCTTCCTGCGCAGATGGCAAGTCCATCGGTTACGTCAATCCCGGCAAGCACTTCAACAATGACAATCACACCTTCGCCATCATCCACGCCTACAAGCAGCGCGACCCCGACAAAGACATTGACCCCCACCATTACCCCGACCTATGCGGTGTTGCGCGGCAAAGTAACCGCTGAGCAATTGGCCTGCCGCTTCGGTCCAGGTGCCATGTATCTTTTCAAGTACAGCGTGTTTAAGGATACAGTCTTAGAGATCATCGGCCGGATGGAATTGAGCAGTTGGATCCTGATCCAGGCAGTTGGTGGAAATAACCCGTGTTGGGTCAATGGCGAGTTTATCGAGGTTCGAGGCGAGATCCGTGCTGTTGCCCCGGCGGACCCGCACCAGGTTCTGGCCTGGTCGCCGTATTATGATGCCTTGACAGGTGTTTCAGCAGAACGCAATGGGGAAGTGGTAACCGTGTTCTGGAATCAGCTGTTCCTGCGGGATGGCGACAGTTCCGAGCAGGTGCCTTACGTGGTGGAAGCCTGGGTTTGCCGTGATGGGGAGATTGTTTTTGCTCCGGTTGGAGCCTATGCACTGGCCGCGGAAGTGATCGACGAGCCGGGATGCGCCCAGCCATCCTACGCCCGGGTGATGGGGGCAGAGAAACACGGGTATACCCAATGGCGGGTAGTCGAGTGGCCGCAGGCAAACCCCTTTCCAACGCCAACCCCCTGAGCCAATCATTTACCCCAGCTGTTGTTGTCGTTTCCGCCATTGGGCGGCGCGCTGGTTTCTCTCAACGACAAAATCCGTTTTTCCATCGGTGTAGCCGGCCGGATCTTCCCGGTACTGTTGGGCAAGTGCCTCTTTTAGCTGGCTGTAGGCTTGAGCCTCCATGGGGTGAGCCCGGAGATAATCCCTGAAATTCAATTGCAGCGTGATATCCTGGTGACCCAGACCGTAGACATGCACATGATGGCTGTGAAGGTCATCAGAGCCCTTTCTGAAGTAACGCCTGCCGGGGATCCCATGCTCGCCGCGTGGGGTATAGCCGAGGTTGATCATTCCCTGGTTAAACTGCTCAACCATTTCAATCTCCCGCACGATAACCATGATATCGATCACAGGTTTGGCTTTGATTCCTGGAATTGCAGTGCTCCCGATGTGGTGGATGGCCACCAGTTGATCTGAAAAAATCTCTGCAATATGATTGGCTTCGTGCTGATACTGATCAGGCCAACGCGGGTCATAGGGGAGTAATTCGATGATTCGGGGCACTTTCACCTCCTGTCGTCATCCAGCCGAAATAATTTTCAGATCAGGATTAATTATATATGACAAAGGGACGGTTTCGGGAGGGTGAACGGGGCAGTTATGCAAAAGGCTTTGTTCCTGACCATCCCATGATTTCTTTTGTTGATTTTAACTTCTCATCTTTCTATAATGGGGAAGGGAAGGGTTTCCTTTATTTGTGAAAGGGATGATGTCATGAAAAAGTTCAAGGGTTGGATGTTGACGTTTGTTTTAATTTTGGTTGTTGGCCTGATTGCCTGCGGAACGAATGATCGTGCAGTTCGTTCGGAGAATGGTAACATCCCAACCGGACCGGAAGACTCTTCCAGCCCGGTGATAGATGGGAATGCAGCGCGCCAGCCTGCTGAGATCAGGACTGCTGATGGGCGAGTGCTGGAAGGATTTTACTATCCTTCGAAGGTAGCAGATGCACCGGCGATTGTTCTGATGCACTGGGCTCCCGGGTCAATGGACGATTGGGATGCCATTGCGCTTTGGCTGCAAAACCAGCCGGGAGACTCCAATGCTCCACAGAGTGGAACAGACCCTTACCATGATCCGGGTTGGTTCCCTGAAATGCCGGCTGAAGTGTCGTTCGCGGTGCTGATCTTCAACTTTGGTGATTACGGCAGCAGCCAGTATGGCGGCTCGCGGGAGAGCCTTGTGGAAGATGCCCGGGCAGCCTTGCAGTATGCTGCGTCTTTGCCGGGCACGAACGCACACCAGGTGTCGGCAATCGGGGCAAGCATCGGCGCGGACGGGGTTGCAGATGGCTGCTATCTCTTTAATGATGCCGGAGAGAAGGGCACTTGTGTTGGGGTTTTATCCTTCTCCCCTGGCAATTACCTCACCAGGGAATTTTCCTACGGACAGGCAGTCGAGATGATCAATCTCTCAGGGTATCCGGTGTGGTGCCTGGCAGCAGAAGGTGATGGTGAGTCCCCAGACCTTTGCCAGGCGATTCCGGGTGCCTCCAACCAGTCATTTATCTTCCCGGGCCGCGCCCATGGGATGGATTTGATTGATCCCGATCTGCTTCCAGCCAGCCCGGCGGTTGGTTTGAACGGGCTGGAATTGGTGCAGGAATTTTTGGAGCGGGTGTACAACATCGACTTGAATGAAACCGATCTTCCCTAGAAGGTTAGATTGATTTTATGGATATAATTGTGCTAAGAAATAATTGAAGAGGAGTGAACAATGTCGGAATCGATGCGCATGTGGGTGGAAGTGATCTTCAATCTTGGTTATTTGCTGGCGATCTATTGGCTGGTCTGGCAAATGTTCCGCAAGCAGTCAAAAATTCCTGACCATCAAAAACAAATCACCCGCCCCTTCATCTGAGCTTTCTTGCTCCTGGCTTTGGGAGATACCGGGCACGTTGGATTTCGAGTTGTGGCTTATGCCACCGGAGGGTTGGAGAAAACCGTCTCCCTGCTCGGTCAGGAAGTTGGCCTGGTGGGGATGGGCGCATTGTCTACCGCCATCACAGTAACCTTTTTTTACATGCTCGTGCTGGTTGTCTGGGCCCGCCGTTTCGAGAAGTCGTTTGGGAGGTTTGGAATCCTTCTGATTGTCGCTGGAATCGGCCGGTTGGTGTATATGGGGTTGCCGGTGAACGATTGGAATAGTGTGGTTCCCACTCAGCCTTATTCTCTGTACCGCAACCTTTTCCTGGTAATACAGGGATTAGGAGTTGCCTTCCTGATCTTGCGAGATGCCCAGGCTGAGAAAGACCGGACCTTCTTCTGGATCGGGATTTGCATTTTGCTCTCCTACGGTTTTTATATCCCGGTGATCCTGTTTGTGCAGCAGGTTCCGGCCATTGGAATGTTGATGATCCCTAAAACCCTGGCGTATGTGGCGATTGCGGTGATCGGGAATCGGAGTTTGTTTTCGCCAGCAGTCAAATAAATCAATCCTTTAGGATTGAAAACTGGAAATCAAAACAGCCCTGGTGCAAACCAGGGCTGTTGAACAGCATTCGCTGTCGCCTCGAATGAGTAGACCTGCTTATTTGTCA
The DNA here is from genome assembly GCA_035458505.1 of Anaerolineales bacterium. GTDB lineage: Bacteria > Chloroflexota > Anaerolineae > Anaerolineales > UBA11579 > UBA11579. The sequence goes on from DATHZS010000050.1 coordinate 3,463, forward strand.
GTCTGCGGCAGCTATAACAGCTTCAGGTTGGTCAGCCTTCATGGGTGTGGTTGCCCGCCAGAACCCGATGAACATCAGGATCGCCCCGATAAGTTCGCCGATATACAGGGCGCCTGGAATCCCGAAACGACTGCCGGCACCGCCAAATGCGGGGGCCAATGCCCCGGCCGCGATCAAAATGTTGCCAATTGTGCGGTGCAGCAAAACCCGTTTGCGGAAAAATATCCAGGCAGACCAGGCGGCTCCGCCTACCAGGGTGATCGTGCCGTAGATATTGAAGATCGGGGTCAGGCTCCGGACTCCGCTGGTGACGATGGCGTGTCCGCTCAGTTCACTTCCGGTGTGGATGCTGGTGGTTACCAAACTTGGGTCAAGCTCTGCTGTGAACACACGGAACAGGCCGTAAATTGATCCCAAACCGAGCAGGACCATGGTGATGGTTGGCCAGGGCTTTTTGGCAAGCAGGAAAACAGTCCCCTGTCCTAGCCAGGCGGCCACGAGGATTGCGCCGAACAGGTACCACAACCGGAAGACCAGATCGTTCCAGCCAAAAAATCCGTAGTAGCCTTCGCAGAATCCTCCGATACCATAAAAGATCATACCGATACCCCAGAGCAGAAGATGGTTCTTTCTGCGTTGGGCGTAGCGTTTGAGGACGAAGAAGGCAAAAATGAAGCTGATTACTGATGAGAGAAATGGAAGATAAGTTGTCACAAAGTCCATAATCAATCTCCTAATTAGGGGGGATTTAACCGGGTTGAATCAGGCCAAGCGCAATCCCAAAGGTCAGGATCAAGACTCCAATGATCACGGCAACAATCACAAAAATAGCCACAGGGATGGCTTTTTCGTAAAAGGGTGAATAGCTGCGTTCTTTTTCTTTCGTATCCTGATTATGGTTTGTCATCGGCGCGCACCTGCAACGGTCACAGTGTAACAGGCAGAATTGGCCATGTATACTTAAATTTTCTTAGTTTTTTACATGACAAATGTCATGAATTTCAGGGGACATTGGGTCAGGTGGGAAATGAACGTACCGTATAACTTTTACGGATTTATCCAACTCTAAGAAATTCCTGACTTCCTGCCTGTACAATGGGATCAAAGCACAAATCATAGGATGGTTGTAATGCAACCCAGATACCAGACCATTGTGAAGATAGCACCGACCCCGGAACTGCTCGAACGCAGGGAACGACTGGTGGCATTCGTTGAGGAGTTTCTCCAAAGCCATGATCCTGAAACGATGTGCGCGGAAGAAATAGATTTATGGATCGAGCGTCTGAGGCCAATTCGTCTTGAGGTGCGCGCCATTGATGACCAATTGCGCCTGCCAGACGCATGATTTAGGCTGGAAATTTACGCGCCAGTGATTGGCCACAGATGCGTTTAGGCAGATCATTGGGAGCCTTTTATCACTCAAACAGAGAGTTTCATAAGTGGTCCCTGCCATCATCAGAATTGCGACCAAGCGGCCGATATTTTTCGCAGCACGTGGTTGGATGAACGGGGATGGATTTCGATGGCTGTTTTTTAGAGACTGCAAAAATAAATAACCCCAGCCTATGGTTTCCACAGGCTGGGGTTGTGCTGGAGCATGAGAGTTATCCTCTCGCTAACTCAGCATATCTAAGGTTCAAGGCACCATTGCTGTACTCAACTTAAAGGCCTGCAGCACAGGCACGAACACATCCTTGTACAGCATTTCCTCCAGCTCTTCTGCCCCAACGATCAGCACGAAATAAAAGTTTTCTTCTTCGGGGCTGACCGCCATATAGCCGGCAACTTTTAGTTCCGGCTGCCTGATTGGGTAAATATCCCAAGAGAGTCCGTTGATTGTGGCTGATTCCATCAATTCGCCTACACCCCAAGTCATCAGAAAATCTTGCTGGGTGTCGGTTTCGTTTTTGCTGAAGACCAGCTCTACCATCTGGTCGGGGGAAATGTAATATTCCGGTTTGACCGCAATCCATCCTTCGGGGGCCATTGTCTGGATGTTGTATTCAGACACTTCAACCGGGATAAAATTCAGGTTGGCCAGATCCTGTGGAACCAGGAAGCTAAGCTGAATTTCTTTGCTGCAGCTGCTTTCTGGTGGTTGTGATGGATCTGCCAGGAAAGCCCTGGCGATGCTGTTGGGGCAAGGGTGAGAGAGGCTTGGGGTATGGCCGATCCCTGGGAATTCGAGATAGGTGCTGTTCTCAAGCGAATCGGCTGCCAGCCTGCTCCAGGCAGGAGGGGTGGATGGATCGAGCTGTCCAGCCAGTACCAGGGTTGGGAGACTGCTTTCGACGGCCTGGCTCTGAACAGGAGGAGCTTGTCCGGCATCCCATTGCTCACAGAAAGCAAATGTATTTGGGCTATTGGCCAGAGAAGTTTCAAAGAAACCGGACAGCTTTGGGTATTGTTTCAGATTGGATGCTACGGTATCTAGATCGGAAAAGGGTGCTTCATCATGGCATAGGACAGAGTAGTACATCCCAGATGATAGAAATGCTGTGTTTGTAAGGAAATTTGAACGCAGGCTGCTCAGCTTTGTGAAATTTCCCTGTGCGGTTTCGTACACCATCATAGGGACCATGGGGAGGATTTCTGCAGAGTATAGTGATTTGATGACCACCCCAAGGAAGCCGTTGCCATCCAGGACGGCGTTGTACTGCTTGCCTGTCAGCAAGTTGGCCACCGGTACCTGGACGGGGTGGGCATTCAATGCTTCCACAAGGTCAAATAGCAAATTCTCAAGCTCCGGATAGGCTTGGTGACAGATGGGATCTTGTTGGCAAGTAACAAAGAAACTTTGCAAGGAGGTATCAATATTGCTGATCGCCTCAGAGATTTGATCGGCTTGCGGTGGAACAACCGAATCCAGAATCACACTCCGAACCCCCTCAGGGTACTGCCGCATCACCTCCAGGGCAAGGCGGGTTCCATACGAGACCGCGTACAAATCCCAGGAGGGAATTTCCAGGGCGGTTTGCAGATCTGCCAGATCGGCTGCGGATTGTTCGGTGTTATACATTTTCAGATCGATTCCTTCCTCGATCAAGCGGCTGCGGCATTCCAAGAAAGCCTGGCTGGTTTGGGAACTGATTTCTTCGGTTGTCAGGAATTGTTCCAGGCTCCGGTCAATGAAGTCCAGGTGCTCGGGGCAGTCAAGCGCTGGTTGGGATAGCCCCACTCCGCGCTGGTCGAATAGGATCAGATCGTTTTGTCCTAAGAACGATGAAATTTTTCCGAAGCTGTATTGGAGGGGTTTCAGAGCAGAGACTCCAGGACCACCTTCGATGTAGACCAGGGGAACCTGGCTGTCAGCCGGGTCAGGGCTGTGGAAAATGGCGAAGGCTAGTTTTATCAGACGCCCATCTGGTTGGGTGCGATCCTCTGGAACGACAAGATATCCACATTCCAGATCCAACCCTTGGACCAACTCTTGCGGGAGAGAGAATGGGCACTCAGAAAGTTCTATGCTTGGTGTATAACCAGTTTGTTTTGGCGGTGGTGTGGCGGTCACTGCTGGAGGGGGAGCAATTTCAGGAGCAGCATTCGATGGGGTGTTGCTTCCGTTTGCACATGCAGTGAGCAGGATGCAAAGGAGTAGCAGTACATTTATGTTTTTCATTTCCTTTTTCCTTTTTAGGTGCGTTCAACCATACCTTGCGGAGATCTCTCCGAAAGGATCTGAGATGGTTGAAATTGATGGTTAGTTTGTTTGGGGATGTTGGCAGGGAGAATGGATCTCTTTCTCCCTGCCATGTGACGGTGTTAATCCGGTAGCTGTTCTAAAACCTGGAGCATTTGCTGGCGGTATTGCTTAAATGCGCGCCTTCCAAGATGGGTGAGCTTGAGCATCGTATTGGGGCGCTTCTCTTTGAATTCTTTGATCACCTGGATGTATTCTGCCTCCTCTAACTTGCTCATGTGGGAGGAAAGGTTGCCCCAGGTCAAGCCAGTTTGCCTCATCAGGAAGGTAAAATCTGCACTTTCGACAACGTAGAGATAGGCCATGATCAGCAGGCGGGCAGGTTCGTGGATCAGCTTATCGATCTCCTGCATGCTGCCATCTGGGGTGGGCTGTTTGTCCGGGCTCATTGCTATTCTCCCTGGATGGGTTTTGTGGTCATCAGGAAGCGGGTGAAGAGTATCCCGCCGGGGACCAAGATCAGCAGGGATGCCGCCAGGAAGAGGACCGGCAGGTCCAGAAGCAGGACGGCAGCGAAGGTGGAACCGTAGATCAGGGCATAAATGTACAGGCGGTCAAAATCCAGGAAGTAGGCCATCACGCTGGTGATGAAAGCAATCCAGACCCCCATACCCACCGAGGAATACAGTTCACTGTTTTCAATGTTGAAGAGATCCGGCTGGCTGGTTTTCAGGATGGCGAAGGCTGCCAGAACAATCAGCGAGATCAGGTTGACGAGAATGATCTTGCCCAGATTCTTGGTGCGCTGCGTGCTGAACTTTACCTCTCCCAGTCGGGGGGCTGTGATCAGTTTCTTGCCGTAGATCAAAAAGAATACGGCAAAGATTTCAAGGAACAGCATGCCCAGTATTCGTAGGGCTTTGTTCTCCAGGGTGTTGAAGACGGTGAAGGTGTACATGGCGAACATCATCAAGCCGAAGAAGATGTCCCAGATCCCATCCTGGTAGAAGGAACGGAAGGCTTTTCTTTCCAATTCTTTCAGATTAAGTGGTGCGTTCATTTTTATCTCCTGATGCGTTGGCTGGTTATATTTGCGACGCCGCTTTATTTGTAACTCATTATACTTTGTATTGCAAAGTTATTAATAGTATATACCGTTTGTATCAAGAGTCAAGTGACTTTCATGAAAGGAAGATTAATATCGCCAATTTATCCATGGGGGATGAATGCTCTGACTGCTTCTCGAGAGTTGGAGGGGAAAACGATTTACATTGAGGGGCGGATATGCTAAAATGATACCGACCGGTCGGTATTTATTGGAGAAAAAATGCCCGCATACAACCCAAAACAAGAACGCGCCCTTCGGACTCGGGCGGCCATCCTGAAAGCCGCTCAAACCTGTTTTGCTCAAAATGGCTTCGATGCAACCGGGGTGGCTGAGATCTGCCAGCAAGCCAATCTCAGCAAAGGGGCTTTTTACCATCATTTTCCCAGTAAACAGGCCGTGTATCTGGAACTGCTCAACCAATGGCTCGCAGATTTCGATAATGGGATGGACTCTCTGAGAGCACAGGCGGAAGATGTCCCTACCGTCTTGCGGATGCTCAGCACTACCTTCCCTTCGATCTTTGAGATTGCCGAAGGCCAGCTGCCGATCATGCTGGACCTATGGGCAAAAGCCTCGCGCGATCCGGAAATCTGGCAGGCAACCATCGCGCCCTTTGAACACTATTACCAACTGATTACTGAGTTGATTGAAGACGGCATACAGGAAAACAGCCTGGTTGAAACGGATGCCCGGAAAACTGCCCTGATCATGATCTCTCTGGGAGTCGGAGCCCTGCTGCAGGGTTTGCTCTCGACAAACACTGAAGAATGGGGGCAGGTGGGTCAGGATGGAATCGACTGGATATTAAAATCAATTGAAAGGAAATGAGACAATAACATGAAGGTTCTTGTGACAGGGGCTTTTGGCAATATCGGCACCGAAACTCTCTCTGAACTGCTCAAACGCGGCCATCAGGTGAGCGCATTTGATCTCAAGACCAGAGCCAATAAGCGCAAGGTCTGGCGGTACCGCGGCAGGCTGAACGTCTTCTGGGGCGACATCCGTAATCCGGATGATATTTTTAGGGTGGTTGCAGACCAGGATGTGGTTATCCATCTGGCGGCTGTGATTCCTCATTTATCTGCTACCGGCGTGAACAGCGAAGATCGCCCCGAATTTGCTGAAGCTGTCAATGTAGGCGGCACCCGCAATGTCATCGATGCGATCCTGGCTCATGCCCGACCCGCCCGGATGATTCTGGGATCTTCCCTGCATGTGTTCGGCAAAACCCAAAAAATACCGCCGCCGCGCCGGGCAACTGACCCGGTTGCCCCGGTGGAGCATTACGCCCGCCACAAGGTGCAGATGGAATATATGGTCCGCACAGCTCCACTGGTGTGGAGCATCTTCCGCTTTGCAGCGGCTCTGCCAATCCGACTGATCATTGATCCGGGGATGTTCAATGTCCCGCTGGATAACAGGATTGAATACGTCCATTCCCGGGATGTCGCGGCAGCATTGAGCAATGCGCTTGAATGTGAGCAGGTGTGGGGGCGTACCTTGTTGATCGGGGGTGGGGAAGCCTGCCAGTTCTATTACCGGGATTTGATGAAGCAGGTGCTTGCCGCGGCAGGGATGGAGGAATTCCCTGAACAGGCGTTTACCAGCGAAGAATTCAGCACGGATTGGTTAGATACCGAAGAAAGCCAGCGTTTGCTGAACTACCAGCAGCGCACGCTGAAGGATTATGCCAGTGAGATGCGCGCCAAGTTAGGTGGTCTGCGCTATGTAGTGCGGGTGCTGCGTCCCTGGATCACACGCTGGCTGTTGAGGCGGTCGCCGTATTTGCGGTGAATCGACCGATCTGGAAAAGCAAAAACGGGAGCTTGTAAAAGCTCCCGCTGTGTTTTGACTGGGTTCATCAAAATTTACTGAGCCGGGTTGTCTAACCGCAGGCCGTGACCGCGCACGGTGACGATGAAGCCGTGATCGCGATCTATTTCCATCAACCGGTCTCTCAACCGCCGGACGAGTGCATCCAACGCCTGGTTGGAAACATCGTAAGCATGTTCTTCTCCCCACACAGCCGAGATCAGGTCGTGCCGGGTGACCACATCCCCATCTGCCAGATAGAGCAGGTTGAGCATCGTAAATTGTGCGACCGAAAGCGGTGGGTGCAGTTCGGTTTCGTTGATCCATACCCGCCGGGAACGCTTATCCAGCTTCAGTTTTTTCTGTTCCATTGCGGTGCTTTCCAACCCGTCCGTGTCCAGGGGAACGGTGGCGTCGGAGCTAAGAAAGACAAACTGCTGGGCCAGGGCAATCTGGATCGTGTCACCATCCTGTAATTTTACCGGATTGGCAGAAATCCGCTCGCTGTTCAGGTGGGTACCGTTTTTGCTGCCCAGATCTGAAAGGAGCAGATCACCATCTCGCATAACAATCTCGGCATGCCGCCGCGAGACCTGCTTATCTGGCGTAATGATGATAATGTCACAATTAACATCCCGGCCGATCACCAGGTTTTTGTCAATCATCCAACGTTTCCCGTCTAATGGCCCGGTTTGCCCGATCAGTACCGGATGATCCTGTTCTGTGTGGTTTTCCATAGATGTGCTCCAGGTGTATAATACCAGAAGAGAACGGCTGTGCAAACATAGTATAACCCATGAAAGAATACTTATAAATGGCTACATTAAAACCAGGAGATATTCTCAAAGAACGCTACCGCATCCGCCGTTTTATCAGCCGCGGAGGGATGGGAAGTATCTACCAGGCAGAAGATATGCGCCTGGAAGGCCGTTTGTGCGCGGTAAAAGAGGTTCTGCTGGAAACTTCCCTACCAGGGGATACGAAACGCCAGACGAGAGAACAGTTCCAGCGGGAGGCGAACATCCTCGCACGTCTCGATCATCCGAACCTGCCGAAAGTATCCGATATCTTTTCGGAGGATCAGAGCGATTTTTTGGTGATGGACTATGTTCCAGGGAAAGATTTGAGAACCCTGATGATCGAAGCTCGCCAGCGGAAGGAGTTTTTGCCGGAACGCGATGTTCTCTCCTGGGCGATGCAGATTTGCAATGCGCTGATTTTCCTTCACAGCCAGCAGCCACCCATCTTGCACCGGGATATAAAACCCAGCAACCTTAAGCTGACACCCAATGATGTGGTCAAACTGGTGGACTTTGGCCTGGTCAAGATCCTCTCTTCAGACGATGCAACGATTACGATTGTGCAGGGGCGCGGGACAGCCCTTTATACTCCGTTAGAGCAGTATGGAGGAGATACTGGCCACACAGATGCCCGCAGTGATATTTATGCTCTTGGAGCGACTCTGTACCATCTGCTTACCAACACGCCTCCAACCGAAGCGCGCGAGCGCTTCCTTCATCCGGAGAGAGGGGTGAAAATGCGTGAGATTAACCCCGATGTCAGCCCACGTACGGAACGGGCGGTGGAATGGGCACTGAGCCTTCATCCCGATCATCGACCTCAGAATATGATTATTTTCCGGGATACTTTATTGGGAAATTGGAATCCCAGCCCTCGCCGGACAGGGGCGATGCCCCCACCGACTTTTTCAGATGTGATTTCTTCGGCCATCGAACGATCGCTGATTTGGGTGTCTGCAGGGTTGGTGATCCTCAGCCTGATCGCAACCCTGAGCCATTAGATTTTCGAATAACAATCCGGGTCCGGAAGGTTGCTTTGTGAAATAGCGAGTGGTGTTACTCAGTCTCGTCCATTTCCAGAGGGAGTGCTTTTTTTCTTTCCCTCAATTCTTGCATCAGCATACCGATAATCAGCACAATCAATCCTATCGTTATGCTTGAGTCGGCAATATTGAACACCGGGAAGCTTCCGACCGAGATGAAATCGAGCACATACCCATAGCGAATCCGGCTGATCAGGTTCCCCACTGCACCAGCCAGCTGCAGGATTAATGCAACCCTGAGCGCCCATTCTTTTTTCTCAATTTTTGGAAAGTAATAGATGATGAATAGCGATGCCGCGACAGCAATAATGCTGATCACCAGGTTGATCTGGTTTTGATCCCTGAACAAGCCAAATGCAGTCCCCCTGTTTTGGAGATGAATGATTCGCGCATATGGGCTGAGAGCTGAGAGCTGGTCAGGGAGCCAGGAATTTCCAAGTGACAGGTTTTTCTCAACGAGGTCTTTAGTCCAAAAATCCAGGACGATAATTATCCCGGAACTGAGGAAGAGCAGCAGCAAATCTCTCCAAGCACCTCCGGATTCTGTCCCTGAGTCCGAAACTGGTTTGGCTTGCGGTGTGAGGTCTTGCTGGTTGTCAGGATTTGTCATGAGTTTTTTCTTTTCTTTAAATCAAGGTCATCGGATGGTTTAGATCTGGAGAGCCAGCGCCAGATGATCCCGGAGGCCCATCCGATCAGGCTGCCGCCAGCCACGCTCAAGACGATGCCCCAAATGTTAAATTCACCGACCAGGGTAGAGGCTCCGGGCAGGTTGAAAGAAATATAGGCATTCACAATCAGCCCACCAATCAGGGCAGACAAACCCCAGCGGACTCCCCATCGAACCTGTCCAGCCAGGGCACCAGATTGGTAGGCGAATAAACTGATAAACAGGATCACGAGCAGGGCCAACATCCAGTCGATAAGATTGTTCACCACACGGGGTTCTTCGGGGGGGGGTGTTGGCGCGGGGATGATTTCGGTTGGGGTAATCGTGGCCGGTGCGATCGTCTCTACGGGTGTGGATTCAGGGATTGTCGCGCCGGAGATATTGATCTGCACCTGGTTTGACATGGCCGCAGGCTGCCCGCTGGATGCCTGCACACTTAATGTGCCCGCCGTATCAAGGATAAAGTTGCTCTGGGCAATACCCTCTGAGGTCAGGCTGGTCAGTTCTCGCTGGGTGGATGTGCCTTCTGAGTTTGTGCTGATCAGGGTAAAGCGCACCAGGGTGTTATCCCGTACCGGGTGGCCGTTATAATCCAGGATCGGTCCGCTCTCCAAAACAACAATATCACCCCGGTTGAATGGGGCAGATGTTGGGGTAGGTGTGCCCGGACCGACCTCGGCACTGCTGGTGCCCTCATGAGCAATTCGCAGCGGGATGGTTTGGGCTGAGTTTGGAGTGAGAGCTTGGTCAAGGATATACCCGACACTGTTCAGAGTGACTGGCGGGGCTCCAATTGCATTTAGTTCTTTGAACAGCAACCGGGCAGCTACTTCAATAAACTGGGGTTGCTTGCTATACAATCCAAAATATGCCGAGACAGTTGAAATCTCGGTGGCGTTCAAAAAATAGGGGGCATTGAGGCCAAATACAACGATCTTCTTATCCTGGAGAAGTTCGGGTGTTTCAGAAAGGAAGCGGCTGAACGCCAGGGAGCCGGGGCGATTGGAAGTCGGGTTTAGTTGTAGAAATACCAGCCACTCTGCCCGCTGAATATTGGCGATCACCAGGCTTTCCGGGTCATTGCTCTGGCTGACAGCCTCATCGAGGTCCTCAAAAGTGTAGGAGGCCACATTACCGGGAACGATCAATCCATCCCCATTGGGACCATATAGTCGAATGATCACACTTTCCAAGGCATTTGGTGCGGGGGCTTTAATCTGAGCACAACTCGGGCATGGTTGGTAAGTTTGGGTATCGGTGAAGATGGTGATGAAATCTGTGGATGCGGGAGCATTAGGCAGCACATTGTTCAGGTTTTCAGGTGCCGGGCTGATGAGTGTGGCTCCCAGCCGGGCGACATCGAAGGTGGTTTCATTCGGCTCCCCGATGGCCTCGATCTGTTCTGAAGGGAGCAGGATATTCTCCTCGCTGAAAGAGTTGTTGTAGAGCTTATATTTCAGCATGAGGACCCGGAGCACAGCTGCATCGACCAATTGCGCAAACGAGACATCATCCCGATATTTTTGGGCAAAGAAGTTGAGGGTATTGACCATCGATGTATAGAGATCTGGGCTGTCTGGACCAACGAAGTTTCCGGTCAGGATCAGGTCGTTGCCAGCCAGGAGGGCATCCCTCGAGATAAATTTCGGATCGTATTTCTGTCCGATTTGTACGTAGTAACGCCGGATCGCCTGGGTTCCCAACTCATCGCTGACCACCAGGCCGCCGTTGGTATGCCACGTGCTGAGTTCTTGCAGGGAGAGCAGTTGCGACAGTGCCTGCGGATCGAGAGTGATCGGAGGGGTAATCGTGGAAATATTGCTCTGAAAGGCTTGGTACCTCGCGTGGGTGAGCAGCAAACCATCGGTGATCGACAGAGGGTCGGCCCCCAGATCAGTGACCTTATAAAATGGAGGAAGTTCGGTCAGCAGAAGTTGATCAAGCGTCTTCCTGATGGCCGGGATTTCATCGGAAAGTGGTTGATCGGCACCGACAAAGCCAGGGAAATTTTTGCTGATCACGGCCAGGCGGTTCCCACTGCCCTGGTGCAGCCCATTAATAAACGCTGCTCCCATTTCTCCTACCCAGAATGCACTGCCTGAAAAACTATTCGTCCCCAGGTCTCCTGCCAGTTCAGGACGCGGGTTGACATGCACATTCAGTGAAGGTCCCAGGTAAAGATTGATCCCAACGGCACTTAGCTCCTGGGAAAGGAGTTCCCCGGTTTTCTGGGCCAGGTCGGTGTTCCAGGTTGCTCCGATTGCAAACTGGCTGGGTATGGCGCTCAATTGGTCCAGAATTTGGTTACCCGGATATCCATCTCCATCCTGTTTGATGGCGATGAGCAGCGGGATGACCGCCGGGCTAAATTGTTCCTGTGAGTCAGGGTTGATGGATGTTTGCCGCGAGTTATTGATCTCTGTCCGCTGAAGTTCCTGGATCAGCACCCAGAGATTGAGCAGGGCATTCTCATCCTGAGGGATATTATTGTTGCTGGCTTTGAGATTGACCCCGCCAATGTGGTAGCGGGAGATCAGGTCAATCAGTTCGGGATTTTCCTCGAGGTTGTTGCCTTCAAAATCAACTACAAACAACTGGCCAACGCGCTCTTCCGGAGTCAGGCGTGCAAGCAGTGCCCGGGCAAGTTCCTCTGTGCTCTGCACCTGTGAGTCTGGGGTTGCGTAGGATGTGCCAGTAGCAATCATCTCCACCATCACAAGCAGCATCAGCAAACCACGTTTGATCAAATATCCCGGTTTCATAGGGTGTTTCGAACCTCAATAGCTTGCACAGGATCGTCAGTGATGATTCCCTGAAGTCCGAGATTGAACAATCGCTGCATTTCCTCCGGTTGGTTGACAGTATAGGTAATCACGGCCTGCCCTCTGAGCCTGGCGCGCTGTAAATATTTATGGGAAACAGAAGAATAATGCGGGTGCAGCGACCACGGTTTGATAAAAGTTGAGACCAATAGGCGCACAGCGGTACCAAAACCGTCTTCTAGCAGCAGCAGGCCGCATTTAGCCTGTGGGTCAGAACGCCGGGTTCGAATGAGCAGCATCGGATCGAATGAGGAATAAATCACTTTACTGTTCAAATCCAATTCGTTCACCAATTGGGTTACTTTTTCCGGTAGATAGGCGGCAGAACCTGAAAATCTTTTTAGCTCGATATTCAAAAACATCTGATCGCCGATCAATTCAAGAACATCCAAAAGGGTCGGAATGACTTCACCCTGACCTGCATCCAACCGGCGAAGTTCTTCCAGCGTCAATGCGTGGACTTTCCCCTGTCCATTGGTTGTCCGGGATACGTCATCATCGTGAATCACAACAATCTGGTGGTCTGCGCTGAGATGGACATCCAGTTCAATCCCGTCTGCCCGTGAGGATAAGGCAGAACGGAAAGCTGCCATGGTGTTTTCAGGGGCGTAAGCGCTTGCGCCCCTGTGTGCGAAGATGGCTCGAAACAAGGTCTCTGGCTGCATCTTTAGAGATCGACAAAATATGCCTCTGCCGCTCGATCCAACATATCTTTGCTCATGGCCGGTTCGATGTTCAAATAGCGGGAGATGTCGATGATCTGGTCGCAAATATCTCTGGGATGAGAGGCGCGCAGTTTTCGGTTTGGTTTGATATACCATTCCTGCAGCAGGTAGGCCAGACCCTGGTCGCTGTACTGGACATGCTTGGTTTTGGCCACTTCTTTGAAGATTTCTCTGAATTCCTCGTAGTTTGGATCGCCAATCTCAATTTTGTGGCGCAAACGGCGCAAGAAAGCCTCATCGACCAGGTCTTTGGGAGGCAAATTGGTGGAAAAGATCACCAGAACGTCAAAGGGGATTTCGATCTTTCGTCCGGTGTGCAGGGTGAGGTAATCGATCCGATTTTCAAGCGGCACAATCCAGCGGTTGAGCAAATCCCGCGGGCGGACTTGCTGGCGGCCAAAGTCGTCAATCAGGAAAATGCCGCCATTGGCCTTCATCTGGAAGGCAGCTTCATAGTATTTATTGGTGTCATCGAACACGAAGTCCAGCCCGGCCATGGTTAATTCACCACCAACCACGATGAATGGGCGGCGGATGCGTACCCAACGCGGGTCTCTCCGGCTGCCGGATCGTAAAGACCCGGTTCCGGCATCGGTGGTTTCATCATCGGAAGCCATCTGGTGATTCACCGAATCGTACAGCTTGACTACCTGTCCATCCACATACAGAGAGTACGGGATGTACATGGTGGTGGAGCCGCGCATATTGCCGATCGCCCGGGCAATGGTGGTTTTTCCATTGCCGGGAGGACCATACAGGAACATGGATGTCCCGGAGTTTACTGCGGGGCCAATCTGGTGAAATGTTTTTCTCGAGAGCACCAGCCCGGAAAGGGCCTGCCGCATCACACGCTGGGTGACGGTTGTCCGGCCGCGTGATTGCCTGAGGATGGCCTGGTTATAGGTCTCGATCGGTACTGGGGCGGGGCCTGCGTATTGGCTGCGTTCCAGGGCTTCCCGTGCCCGTAAGATTCCCGCACCGGTGATTGCATACTGGTACGCCCCCTGGCCTAGGCCACCCATCTGGGTGCGCACCTCAATGAACTTCTCGCGCTTCAGGTTTTCCAGAACCTGATCAACAATTCCGGTAAACGGCAGGGCGATTCGTTCTGCAACCTGAAAACCGTTCAGATAACCACCAAAGTAGATGATTTTCAAAGCCAGGTCTTGTATCCAAAGCGTGGTCAGCCCCGAATCCTCAATGTTTGTCAGTGCAGGGGGGACAAAAGAGCTGTGTTCTGCGGGTCTTACCATGGTTGATTTCCTCCAGGCGTGGGTGTCCTGAGACTAGTTTTAACTCAACAGTACAATTATAGCATGCAGCCGAGGATCAACCACTTGAAAGGGAGGTAAATTTTTTATCTAAAACCGGTGAATACGCCCTGGTACGGTATAATTTTTACTTATGGAATTTAAGCTCTCTGTGATTATGCCTGTTTACAATGAGCAGGATACCGTCCGTGAGATTGTCAGACGTGTGCGGGAGATGGATCAGGTCTACGAACTGGTCATCGTGGATGATGGCTCTCACGATGGAACTCAGGCAATCTTGCAGGATTTATCCACTCTGCCTGGGGTGCGAGTGATCACCCATGGTCATAATCAAGGCAAAGGGGCGGCTGTGGTAACCGGGTTCAAAGCTGCCCGTGGAAATGTGTTCGTGGTTCAGGATGCTGACCTGGAGTATGATCCCCAGGATTACGGCAAGCTGCTGCAGCCTCTGAAAGAAGGGCAATGCGATGTCGTTTATGGTACCCGGTTTGCCACCTCAAAGATTCAGAAGGCGTTTTTCCTCAGTTATTTTGCCAATAAGTTTCTTACCTGGGTGACGAATGTGTTATACCGGTCAAAGCTGACTGATATGGAAACCTGCTACAAGGTGTTTCGCCGGGAGCTCGTGGAGAACATGACCATCCGGGCCCGCCGGTTTGAATTTGAGCCGGAATTCACGGCAAAACTTTTGAAACAAGGTGTGAAGGTGGTAGAAGTGCCGATCTCGTTTGATCCACGCGGTTATTCAGGGGGAAAAAAGATCACTGCATGGGATGGTGTAGTAGCCCTCTGGACTTTGATCAAATATCGATTTGTGGATTGACCTGGCAGAAAGTTTGTTGTCTCTTCGGAGGAAGCGTTATCCCCTGTTATTTTCCATCCACCACACCGCATAGTCTACCAATTCTTTTTGCGGCATCAGCCTGGCTTCTGCCATGGCGACCTGACCAAATGTTTCAAGCCCGGTATCGTTGGAAAAGGCTTTCCCAATTTGGGGAAAATCATCAGAATCCAGATTAAGGTTCGAAAACTCTACCCACTGCCGGCGCCCGTTGACCATCATCGGTGCACCATTTGTGAAATATTTTTTTGTCGTAAGATTGGCTCGGTATTCAGCCAGGTGGAGCGAGGTGTTGTTGGCATGCCCCACTCCGAGCAGCAGCACCCAGCCTTCCTGCTCGTAGATGCGTGCCAGTGGTGAGCCTTCTCCGAGGCCGTTTTCAAGGGTGTGTTCATCAACGATGGCCTTCGCTTCTGCCCCCCAGGCCGCGAAAGACAACTGCGGATGGTCGCTGCGGGTCACCCTGTCCTGCTTGCGGAAAGTCTCTGGGAGGATGCCCATCTTCCAGGTCAGGGTCAGTGCGGGGTCGTAGGCCGGCATGCTGCCGCGGATCGTCTCCCACCAGCTCTCCGGGACGGGCGGGTTTTGCCATTGTCCCGGGTCAGAAAGATCTCCAGAGTGGGTTGGCATGACTAAGGTCCCCTCCAGTCCAAGCAGTTCTTCAAGTGCCAGGATCACGGCCACAGGCCCTCCGCTGATCCAACCCAGGGAATTGAAGGATGAATGAACCAGCAGCACCATGCCCGGCTGGATGCCTAATCCGGTCAGATCCTTTTTCAGGCTGTCTACTGTAGCTGGGCTGGGTGTGGAGTCAATCTTGCTGTTCCCGGTCATCTGGGTTACCAGGCAAATTTCAGGTCTTTAATGTTGAGCTGCAGTGTCTGGCGGCCGTTGAAATCGTTGAGCTCAAAGGCATACATGATATCGATCATTCCCGGAATTTCAGAGACCAGGTGACCGAACCGAAACGCGATCGCATCAAAGGTGATCTTTCCATCAGAGAGGATCAGCTTGAGATGGCTGCTATCCTTGCCTACTGCTCTCGCACCACGAACGGAAACCTTTCTGCTGATAAACACCGGGTCTGGATTTTGTTGACCGGTTGGCTGCAGCCAGTTTAATTCTTTGATCAACACTGGTCTCAGCTCCACCAGTTCCACTTCGGCATCAGCCTTCAAGGATGGTTGCAGGTCCTGGTCGGTCAGCTCTTCTGAAGCCAATTCCTGCAGCCGGATGGTGAGCTCGGCGAGATTTTTATTCGGGACGGTAAAGCCGGCCGCCGCCGCATGACCTCCGAACTGGGTCAGCAAATCTGAGCATTTTTCCAATGCGTGGGTGATGTGAAATTCCGGGATGCTGCGGCAAGAGGCACGGGTGAATTCTTCATTTCTAAATCCGACTACGGCTGGCCGGTAATATTGGTCTACCAGCCTCGAGGCGGCCAGGCCAACCACTCCGGGGTTGAACTCTGGATGATGGGCAAATAGGAGCATGCTGTTTGGATCATGTGCTCCTGAGATCGATTCTGCCAGATCCTGGATTTCCTGGGTGATCCGCTGTCGTTCCCGGTTTCGATTGTCCAGTACCTGGGCATACTGACCAGCTTCAAAAATATCCTGGGTGGTGAGCAATCTGAGGGCATCTTGTGCATCGCCGATCCGTCCGGCAGCATTGATGCGCGGCCCAATCCTGAATCCGATATCACTGGCACTGATCTTGGCTGCTGTGATTCCGCTTACCCCCATCAGCGAAGCCAATCCCTGCCGTTGAGGTGTTTTTAGATACTCCAGGCCTTTGCGGACCAACATCCGGTTTTCCCCGACCAGAGGGACAAGGTCAGCCACCGTTCCAATCGCCACAAGGTCTAACAGGTCATCTGCAGTCAGCTCTTCCGGCTGAAACGCCTCAATTAAGGCTTTTGCCAGCTTATAGGCTACGCCCACACCGGCCAGTACCTTTTCCGGGTAGGGGTCATCGGGCTGCTTGGGGTTGATCAGGGCGGCTGTGCGCGGCAGGTGAGTGCCGGTGGTATGGTGGTCGGTCACAATCAGCTCTAATCCGATCTCGTAGGCATGTTCTGCGTCTTCCACAGCCCGGATGCCGCAGTCAACTGTGATCACCAGGTCCACCCCGTCTTTCTTTAATTTGTCGAGGGCATTTGTGTTCAGGCCGTACCCTTCGGTAAAACGGTTGGGGATATAGGCACGTACATCTGCTTTTAGCGCGCGCATGGTTTGCAGCATGAGGGCTGTAGCGGTTACGCCATCTGCATCATAATCTCCGTAGATCGCAATCCGCTCGTGGTTATGCAGGGCTTGCCCGATTCTTTCCACTGCTTTGCGTGTACCCATAAGTTCCATAGTCTCATGGTCTGGAGGAGAGGCATTCAGGAAAAAATTTGCTTCCTGGGAATTTTTAATATTTCGGTTATAGAGTACTTGCTGGAAGATGGGAGAAAACTCTGTCAGGTTTTTGGCAACATCTTCAGGGATTGGTTCACTGATATCCCATTTTGTGTCTTGAATTATCATGTGCGTGTTTGTTCCTGTGTATTAAAGTCGGTTATTAGTATAACCGATGTTGGTGGATGAGGGTATCGGGTTTCATCTGGTTGAAGAAACGGGGGATTTCTTGGATGGTTTTATCTGCTGCAAAGTTGACGCCCCGACCGATTTATAAAAAAATTCTTAAAATTTTGATTGCGCATAGATATATGTGTTATAATGTATATATAAATGGGTCTTGGAAGTATCTTCCAGCAAAAGAAATGGTTTATCGACACTCCGTTTGGATGATTTTTCCCTAGAAAAATTGACGGTACTGCGCACAGTTCGCAATGCAGAAAACCCAATTTTTGAAAAGGTTGTGTACCAACGATTGGGGTGATTTAGGGAGATGAACCGATAATCAAGATAGTACAACAACTTGATTGGCGCCGGTTTGTTGAAGAGACAATCACGACGTTGGTAATTAGCTGGGTCGTCCAAGCGATTTTCAGTCATTTTTGTGTTCCTATTGGACGAAGTGTTCCAGCCCTGCAAGACAGTCGAAAAGATGATGATCACACTTTATAAGGAGGTGTTGTTTTTGGTAAAGGTAACAAGAAGGAATAACGAGAGCAATATGCAACTCGCCCGCCGCTTTCGCAAGGTTGTATCCCAGAGTGGGAAATTGAGTGCCCTGCGAAAGAAACGTTGGTTTATCTCTAACAGCGAAGAACGACGTATTGCGAAAAAGAAAGCTATTCGTCGCCAGAACCGGAAAACGGCCAAGAATACCCGGAAACGCAGAAGATTTTAAAAAAATTACCCACAGGAAAGGAGTTTCATGCCCGAGAAAGAATCGAAAATAAAGGTTGAGGGAACTGTGGTTGAAGTGCTGCCCGGTACTCAGTTCACCGTGGAACTGGATAATGGACATCAGGTTTTGGCGTATCCTTCAGGAAAAATGAGGAAATATTATATCCGTCTTTTATTAGGCGACCGGGTTGTCATGGAAATTTCTCCATATGATCTTTCCCGAGGTCGGATCACCTACCGTTATTGGAAGCAGAGAAATAAACCGCAGAACGCATAAGAGGAGATGAAATGGTTTTAACTACGAAATTAACCAAAGGCGATTGGATTGTTCACTCAAATTATGGGCTTGGGCAGGTGCAAGGTGAGGATACAAAAGTGCTTGAGGGAGAAGAAACCGATTATTACATCGTCAAGACCGACTCAGCCACGTATTGGCTGCCCCAGGATGGTCTCGACACGGATGCGATCCGTGAAGTAGCGTCCAAGACACAATTCCAAAAAGCACTCAATGAGATTAAAGCAGAGCCCTGTGTGATGGAGAAAGATTATCGAAAACGCCGGGCCAGGATTGTAAGTGTCATCTCTTCCAATGCCGTGGTTGAGTTTGCCAAATTAATTCGGGATTTGTATTGGCGCAGACGGCAAAAGCATTTGAATGAAAACGAGAAACGCGTGCTTGACCTGATTAAAGAACGATTTGCCAGGGAATGGTCAGTTGCGGCGGAAATTAATGAAGCAGAAGCACTCTCAAAACTTGAAAGCACCTTGGGGATGGTATTTGAAAATCAAAAGGAATAAGAAATGCGAGAGAGACACAAAGAAATCCGCAGGAGAAGGCAGAAAAGAGCCAAACTCAAGAAGTTAAAAGCGATTCTTGCCGAAACAAAGGATAGAAATAAACGAGATGAAATCATCACTAAGATCAAAAAATATGAATATCAGTTCAAACCTGATTGATTTCTGATCGATAAAAATTAACAGTAAAAGAGGATACGGATGCTTAATTCTGTATCCTCTTTTCGTTTCCGCTTCTCCGTTGGATCTGCCCAGGACTTTTCTTAATGTTATTGAGAGTTGACTCTGCACTCAAAGACTGCTATTATCGCTTTGCGATGAAACAATTTTGGAGTACGTTTCCCTCCCGCTTAAAACGAGATGTTCAACAGTTGGTCCTCTGGCTTAGCCCTGGCCTGGGGGTAAAAAGATGGTTCTTTCTCTTGTTGTTTGGCGCAACAATGTTGGCGGTTGGTTTGGCGTTTGTGCTTCTGGATATCTATCGCCAGGCTCCTCCGGATAGCTGGATTTCGACCTCATTGTCCTTTATCTCATTACAGTTTTTGCCGCGCCTCTTGCGAGCCCTGATCTTTGGGGGATTGGGGGTTGCCTTTGTCCTGATCGGCATCACCCGGCTCAATCGGACGATCATGCGGCCTTTCATTCAGCCGGGCAAACCGGTGGTGAATACCCTGGTGCAGTACAGCCGTCTGGATCGCGGTCCCCAGATTGTGGTGATTGGGGGAGGGCATGGTCTATCCATGCTGCTGCGCGGCCTGAAAAAATATACCCGGAATATCACCGCGATTGTCACCGTTGCGGATGATGGCGGATCTTCGGGAAAATTGCGGGAGACAAAGGGGATGCTGCCCCCCGGGGATATCCGCAACTGCCTGGCAGCGCTCTCCAGTGATGAAGACCTGATCACACAACTCTTTCAGTATCGCTTCACCGCGGAAGAACCGGACCTCGAAGGACATTCGTTTGGGAATTTGCTGATCTCGGCTCTTTCAGATATCACGGGGAGTTTTGAGCTTGCAGTTGTAGAGGCAGGGCGGGCTTTGTCTGTCAATGGCCAGGTGGTGCCTTCTACCTTGAAAGATGTTCGCCTTGTGGCGGATAAAAGTTTGCCTTATATGCGGCGTGAAGTCCGGGTTAAAGGGGAAAGCCGGATCCCGGAAGTGAGGGGTGAGGTGCGGCGTTTGTGGCTGGAACCGAATAATCCGCCTGCTTATCCTGCCGCCATTCGCGCCCTGCTCCAGGCGGATATGATCGTTGTTGGACCAGGCAGCTTATATACCAGTATTTTGCCCAATTTACTTGTGCCGGATATTAATTCTGCGATGCGTTCCAGTACCGCCTTCAAAGTGTATGTGTGCAATGTCACCACCCAGCCGGGTGAAACCGATGATTACGATTGCGGGGATCATATCCGGGCGATTGAAGCGCATGTTGGAAATGGATTGTTCGACCTGATCGTTAGCAACTGCGAGACGACCGCTGAACTGGCTGAAGGGTTGCAGTGGGTGGAAGCCAGCCCTGACTTGGATGAGTATTACGCGGTATACCGTTCCAGCCTGACCGACCCGGAAGTGCCTCACCGTCACAATTCAGAAAAACTGGCACAGGCCCTGATAGACCTGTTTATGGAGCGTACGGGTCCGCTGGTCGTCTGATCGTCGTCTATTTTCCCGGGCAGCCTTTACGAATCACCGTGGTTCGGATGTTCCTGCGGGCCCAGACGTAATGGCTGGAGGTATTGCCAGCGATCCAGTGTAATAAGGGGGATCTCCCGGTCCAGGTGTAATAGTTGATCTCAAAGATTTCCTCCTCCGACATCCCTTGAATAAGATTAAAAATCTCTCGATAAGAGGTTTGGGATTGTTGCAGAACATCCTCGAGGGGGTCATCTTTGTGGTTTTCATACCCGGATTGGTTCAGCCTGGGCAGTTCTCGCCAGGTATACCCTCGAGCCGGGGTTTCCGGAGTTTTACCGTCTATCCCTGCATGGTACCAATTGATGAAACGCTGTTCCCAGTCAACCAGATGCGCAAGAATGTCTTTGACGGACCAATCGCCCATGGACCCAGGCCATACCATTTGCTCGGGGGACAGCCCGGAATATTTTTTTATCAAATCCTGATAGCTGAGCTGGATGCTTTCCACTAATTCCTGTTTGGTTTTTGCTCTTCTGCTCATCTCGTCTCTCCTGCATTTCTATACTAAGTTAATCAAAACCTAAAGACTGGTCAGGATTGTGTTTAGTTTCACAATTTTACTCTTTTATTTCAATGATTGGTTTGATATAATTAACATTTGGTAGGTCAAAAAGACCTTCATCTATTCAATCACAGCAGTTGAGACATACTGTACTATTATTTTGTTTTTTAGGAGGCAAGTATGACAAAGAAAATTGGTATCAATGGTTTTGGACGAATTGGACGGCAAGTGTTGAAAGCTGTCAATCAGTATCATCAGGGTGAATTTGAAGTGGTCGCGATCAACGATCTCTTCGATACAGCCACCAATGCCCATTTATTCAAATATGACTCGTCTTATGGCAAGTATCCGGGCACGGTGGAG
The DNA here is from genome assembly GCA_035458505.1 of Anaerolineales bacterium. Classification (GTDB taxonomy): domain Bacteria; phylum Chloroflexota; class Anaerolineae; order Anaerolineales; family UBA11579; genus UBA11579. Next base: position 24,851 of record DATHZS010000050.1, read on the forward strand.
GTGGATGGGGACAACCTCGTGGTGGATGGAAAAACCATTAAGGTTTTTTCTGAGCGAGACCCGGGCAATCTCCCCTGGGCAGATCTAGGGGTGGAAGTGGTCGTAGAGGCAACCGGTGTGTTCCGTGACACTTCGAAAGACCCCGGTCCGCAAACCCACATTGTAAAGGGTGGGGCCAAGAAGGTGATTATTTCCGCTCCGGCAAAGAATGAAGATGTCACCATAGTGCTGGGCGTCAATGATGATATGTATGATCCAGCCAAGCATCATGTGATTTCAAATGCTTCTTGCACCACCAATTGTCTGGCACCGGTGGTCAAAGTGCTGCTGAATGAGTTCGGTATCGTCAAAGGGATCATGACCACGATCCATTCTTACACAAACGACCAGCGCATTCTGGACCTGGCACACAAAGACTTGCGCAGGGCGCGCACCGCAGCCCTGAATATCATCCCCACCACCACCGGAGCCGCAAAAGCGGTTGCGCTGGTCATTCCCGAAGTGCAGGGCAAAATCGATGGGATGGCGTTGCGCGTCCCCACGGCAACCGGTTCGATCACCGATCTGGTGGTTGAGGTTGAGAAGAATACCACCGCCGAGGAAGTGAATGCCGCCCTGAAAGCTGCTGCTGATGGCGAGATGCTGGGAATACTGGGATACAGCGAAGAACCCCTGGTGCTGGCCGACTATGTTGGCGACAGCCGTTCTTCGATCGTGGATGCAGAAATGACCAAGGTGATGGATGGTAATCTTGTAAAGGTTTTGGCCTGGTATGACAACGAATGGGGATATTCCTGCCGGACGGCTGATCTGGTAGCCAAGGTGATCAAATCTCTCTAATTTGGTTGAGATTCCGTTTCAATTACTCAAGCCGGGAACCCTGGTTCCTGGCTTGGGCTGATCATTTGGGTCAAGGTGGTTACCAACAGATAACCACCCTCTGTCCCTAAATCTTTTATAGGCTGAGGTTATGTTCAAGAAAAAAACAATCCGTGAAGTGGATGTTCGCGATAAGCGAGTATTGGTGCGGGTGGACTTTAATGTTCCTCTGGCAGACGGCCGGGTGATGGATGATACCCGGATTCAGGCGGCTTTGCCAACAATCGAATATCTTCTCGAACAGAACGCGGCGGTAATCTTATGCTCACATCTGGGCAGGCCGAAGAGCGCTGAAGACCTTGAGTTCTCCATGCGCCCCACTGCGGAACACCTGAAAACCCTCGTGAAAACTCCGGTATTCTTTTCCGACGACTGCATTGGTCCGATAGCCGAACAGGCAGCCGAAGCATTGCAGCCGGGACAGATTTTAGTGCTGGAAAATACCCGTTTCCATCCAGGGGAAAAGGCCAACGACCCGGGGATGGCTAAACAGCTTGCTGGCCTGGCAGATGTGTACGTCAACGACGCGTTCGGCTCTGCTCATCGGGCACACGCGTCCACCACAGGGGTAGCTGATTATTTGCCGGCTGTGGCAGGATTTTTGCTGGAAAAGGAGATTGTCTATTTGGGGCAGACGATTGCCGACCCGAAACGCCCTTTTATTGCCATCATGGGCGGGGCGAAGATCAGCGATAAGATCGGAGTGATCCGCAATTTGCTGGCAAAAGCCGACAAAGTTTTTATTGGCGGCGGGATGGCCAATACTTTCTTCAAAGCAACAGGCACCCAGGTGGGAGGTTCTCTGGTTGAGGATGAAGCCCTGGATACTGCCGGGGAATTACTTGCCATGGGGAATGATAAACTGGTGCTGCCAGTCGATATGGTTGTGGCCGACGCATTTTCCAATGAGGCTGCCACTCAGACCCTGCCGGTGGGAGATGTACCCGAAGGGTGGCGGATCCTGGATGTTGGCCCGGAAACACTGGCTGTTTTCGGCAAAATTCTTGAGGGTGCCGGCACCGTGGTTTGGAACGGCCCGATGGGCGTGTTTGAATTCCCGGCTTTTGCCAAGGGCACGTTTGGTCTCGCCAGGCTGATTGCCGATTGCGGAGCGACGACAATTATTGGTGGCGGTGACTCAACCTCTGCAGTCAACCAGTCTGGCTTGGCTGATAAGATCACGCATATCTCAACCGGCGGCGGTGCTTCTCTTGAAATGCTGGAAGGCAAAGTCCTTCCCGGTTTAGCCGCTTTAGATGATGCTTAACAATACTGCCAAAGAAAGGTGATTACATGCGAGTACCTCTTGTTGCAGGAAATTGGAAATTAAATAAAACAGTAGCAGAAGCCCGGCAGTTGGTGACAGAAATGCTTCCTGGCTTGCAGGCTGTTCCTTCGGTAGAAAACCTGGTATGCCCCCCCTTTATGGCTTTGCCAGCTGTGGCTGAGATGTTGAAAGGCACCAAAGTGGCTGTCGGTGGGCAGAACGTATATTGGGAAGATCAGGGGGCCTATACGGGTGAGATCTCTCCGGGGATGCTGGCAGAATACTGTCAGTTTGTTATCATCGGGCATTCTGAACGCAGGGCGTATTTCGGCGAAACTGACCAGACGGTCAACCGTCGCGTCCGATCCGCCCTGGCACACCGGCTGATCCCGGTAGTGTGTGTTGGGGAGACGCTTGAAGAGAATGAAGCCGGAAACACCAACCAGGTGATCGCACGCCAGATGCAGGACGGCTTGGCTGGGCTCCAGATCAGTGATGCCAGCCAGCTGGTGATCGCATACGAACCTGTCTGGGCGATCGGCACAGGAAAGGCCGCCTATCCGGAAGATGCCTCCCGTGTGATCGGCCAGGTGATCCGGCCTGCACTGGTCCAGCTGTTTGGCGAAGCAGTATCACAGGGCGTACGTGTGCTTTATGGTGGTTCTGTAAAACCATCCAACGCAGCAGAATTCTTCAGCGAAGAAGAAGTGGATGGGGCTTTGGTTGGCGGTGCCAGCCTGAAAGCGGCTGATTTTATCGGGATTACCGAAGCCGCAGCCTGAAACTGATCTATATTTTAACTTTCGATATAGTGGCCTTGATCTGCCTTCAAGGCCACTATTTTGATAAGAATGAACACGGATGAATTTGCTTAGTAATGTCCTCTGGCTGATATTGACCATGGCCATGCTGGCCTGGTTGCAGATACGCCTTCACCGGGAAGTGCAGTTATTCTTCCTGCTGATCACGCGAAACCCAAAGCTGGCGATCCTGCTGTTTTCCCTTGTCTTTCTGCCTGGGGTTTTCCTCCATGAACTGAGTCATTATTTGGCGGCCAAACTCCTCCGGGTGCGAACAGGCCGTTTCTCGATTCTTCCGAGAGATAAGGGAGATGGCACATTGCAGTTGGGGTTCGTGGAAATTTCAGCGACAGATCCAATCAGGGAGAGCCTGATCGGCGCGGCCCCTCTTCTGGCAGGGAGCGTGTTTGTTTCTGTGGCTGGCATTTCCTATTTGAAGTTGGATGCCATTTGGGCTGCACTGGTCCAACAGGGATTAGGGGAAGGGATCAGTGAACTGTTTGTTCTTTTCAAGCAGCCAGATGTGTGGCTCTGGCTTTACCTGGCATTGGCCGTTTCCAGCACGATGTTTCCCTCATCCTCAGATCGCCGCCCGATGACCAAACTCCTGATCGGTCTGGTACTGTTGCTGACGGTTGTATTGTTATTCGGAGCCGGGGTTTGGCTGCTGAACCTCGTCGGACCGGGGGTGACCCGCACACTTGGCGCAGCTTCCGTAATCTTTGGGGTTTCAGCCGGACTGCATTTAATGCTGCTGATCCCCCTGGCGCTTATCCGTCGTTTGTTGGTGGACCTGATCGGGGTAAAGGTCAGCACGGCCTGAACTTACTGGCAGAAAAGCGCAAACGCGGCCAACCATGTACCCATCAGGGCAGTTTAATCAGAAGATTTTTGTCTCTGGGGGTCGTAGATGCGGAAATACGGAGCTTCGGATTTTTTAGCTGCATACATCGCCTCATCCGCTAAGCGAATTAATGTTTCATAGTTGTTTCCGTGGTCCGGGAAAATACTTCCGCCAACGCTTACACTGATTTCTATGCGTTGATCCTGGAGGATATATTCGCTGCTGAGCATCGCGTAGATTTTCTCTGCGACAATACGAGCATGGTCGAATTGTTTGAGCTGGTGTGCGATCAGGGTAAATTCATCACCGGAAATGCGGGAAACCGTATCGTATTCTCTCAGGTTGATGCGCAGGCGGTTCGCGATTTCAACCAGCAGCTTGTCTCCGATAAGATGCCCGTAAGAATCGTTGATCGATTTGAAATCGTTCACGTCCAGGAAAAAAACACCCAGCATCTGGCGGTTGCGCTTGGAATACGAAATGGCATGCTCAAGGATCTCCCGGAACATGATCCGGTTTGGCAGGTTTGTGAGGGGATCGTGAGTAGCTAAGTGACGGATCTGATTTTCGGTCTGCTTGCGTTCGGTGATATCGGTGACCGTTGCATAAATCATCAGATTGCCATTCTCTTCCCAGTTGGCTTGTGCATTATTGCTCACCCAGATCGTGTTACCATCCGCACAGCTAATCCGATATTCAAGTTCGCTGCTGATGCCTTTCGCGAGCAGCTCGATAAAATTCACCCATCGTGTAACATCATCTGGATGGATAACCGCCTGCCATGCATCCCAGCTGCCTAAGAATTTTTGCAACGGGTACCCGGTCAGTTCTTGAATGTTTTCAGAAAGGTAGCGGTTTTTAAAACCAGTGGTTGGGGAGTATTCTGCGATGTAGAAATGTGCGCTGACAGAGTTCACCAACAGCCGGAAACGCTCATCGCTCTCCCGCAGGTTCTCAACCGCTTTTCGGAAAGCAGTGATATCTTGTTTGATCGCAATATAATGGGTGGTTTCACCTGTATCATCCACGACAGGTGTGATGGTCATATCTTCTTGGTATAAAGTGCCATCTTTTCTCTTGTTGATGACTTCTCCACGCCAGACTTTTCCTGCTGAGATCGTTCTCCATAAATCCAGGTAAAAGCTATCAGGATGTTGGTGAGACCGAAAGATGCTGGTCTTTTTATTTTTCAGCTCTTCTGGTGTGTATCCTGTCAGCTTGGTGATAGCTGGATTGACCCAGATGATGAACCCATCCCGGTCAGTGATCACGACACCATTTGCAGCAGATTCAAGTGCCGTGATTTGGATATTTTTCAGCTTATCTGTGTGAATGCGCTGTGGTTGTTTCATGTCCAACTCATTAAGTGGATGTAGGCTGTGATGTTTTTTTGACAATTGGTGAGGAGTAAGATTTAAGTTTGGGTGTTAATCTCCATTCGTGTCTTTTTTATCTGTATGGAAAAGGGAAAGATTGAGGGAAAACGATGGACAACAAACAGCGGCTTTGACTGCTCACCGCTTTTTGTTGTGGAAATTTTCCTCAAACTTGCCGGATCATCCGGTGCCAAATTGCCGGTCTCCGGCATCACCTAATCCAGGCACAATATAGCCAATCTCGTTCAGGTGGCTGTCAAGGGCAGCCATATAGATGGGGACCTCAGGATGGTGCTTTTGCAGGTTCTCCACACCTTCGGGGGCAGCCAGCAGGGCGACAAATTTGATCCGGTGAACCCCCCATCTTTTCAGAATATCCACCGTCGCAACTGCTGAACCGCCGGTTGCCAGCATCGGGTCGAGGACCAGGCACACCTTTACCGTTGGTGCAATCGGGAGTTTGTTATAGTACTCTACCGGCTGCAGAGTGCGCTCATCCCGGTAAAGACCAATATGCCAGACTTCTGCATTAGGCATCAGACCCCAAACTCCCTCCACCATTCCCAGCCCGGCGCGCAAGATCGGCACCAGGCCGATTTTATCACTCAGCTCTGCGCCCATTGCCTGTCCCATCGGCGTAGTGACTTCCAGCGGGTTGGTTTTGAGGTCGCTGGTTGCCTCATAGGTCAGTAGGGCAGAAAGTTCCCGCACCAGTTCGCGAAACTTTTTCGGGGAGGTATTGACATCTCTCAGTTTGGTTAATTTATGGGTTACCAATGGATGGTCGGATACATAAACATTCGTCATCTCGTCCTCCTGGGTGATGAGTTTTTACAAAGGCGGGTCAGATTATTTTTCATCTTGCCTAATTAAGAGGGTATTATATCGTAAGCTGTGGATTCTCTCATATATTCATCATTAAAGATTCTGATTTGGTACTGGAGAGGGATTTGTTTGGCGCAGGTAGCACAAATGTACGGCATTGTTGTATAATCTCTCTATGGATGACTCTCAAAACAGATTGGTAAACCCGGACCGGCGTGATGAAGACCAGTTCGATCTCACCTTACGCCCGCAGTATCTTAAAGAAATGATCGGCCAGGAGAAGATCAAAGAGAACCTGGCGATCTTGATTGAAGCAGCCAGGCACCGGGGCGAACCACTTGACCATGTCTTGTTTTACGGCCCCCCGGGATTGGGGAAAACCACCCTGGCGCATATTTTGGCCAATGAAATGGGCGTGAATATCAAGGTGACTGCCGGGCCTGCCATCGAACGGCAAGGCGACCTGGCGGCCATCCTGTCCAACCTGCGTGAGGGCGATGTGCTTTTCATTGATGAGATTCACCGCTTGGGGCGGGCTGTGGAAGAAGTACTTTATCCTGCAATGGAAGATTTTGCCCTGGATATCGTGATCGGCAAAGGGCCTGCGGCCAGGTCGGTGCGGTTAAAATTGCCGCGGTTCACCGTGATTGGCGCGACCACCCGCCTGGCATTGGTCACAGCCCCGCTTCGAGCGCGTTTCGGGGCTGTTTACCGGATGAATTTCTATACACAGGAAGCGATGGAATCGATTGTGGAGCGTGCCGCCCTGCGTTTGGCAGTTCAGGCAGAAGATGACGGGATCCGCGAGATTGCCCTGCGGGCACGCGGGACACCACGCGTCGCCTTGCGTCTGCTCCGGCGGGTGCGAGATTTTGCCCAGGTACGCGCCGATGGCACCATCACGGTTGCGGTGGCAGACGATGCCCTCAACCTGCTGGATGTAGATGCACTTGGGCTGGATGATATGGACCGGCGCGTCCTGCGTGCCATCATTGAGAAATACAACTGCGGCCCGGTCGGGCTGAATACGATTGCGGCCTCCGTTCATGAAGAGCAGGACACAATCAAAGACGTTGTTGAGCCATATCTGCTCCAGCTGGGATTTTTGGAACGGACTTCTCAGGGACGGATGGCCACTCAGCAAGCCTGCGAACACCTCGGCCTGCCCTATCCAGACAATCAACCCCCCAGACTTTTCTAAACCATGGACCTGACAGCAATTGGCAAGATTTTGGCCATCATTGGAGCTGTATTATTACTGGTCGGCGGCGGGTTGGTGCTGATGGGCAAATTCGGCGTTAAGTTGGGGCAGCTGCCCGGCGATATCCGGATTCAGACTGAGACCTTCACCTGTGCGTTTCCCCTGGTCAGTTCAATCCTGATTTCCCTTTTGCTGACCGTAGTGCTCAATGTGCTGCTGCGGTGGCTGAATAAATGAGGACTGCCGGATGAAACTTTCTGAATTTGACTACACCTTACCACCAGAAAGGATCGCCCAAACCCCGGTTGAGCCGCGTGATTCATCCCGCTTGCTGGTGTTGGACCGCAGCACTGGCACCCTGCAGCACTCGGTTTTTTCGGATATTCTCACATTTCTGAACCCTGGCGACCTGCTGGTGATCAATCAGACCCGGGTGCTTCCGGCGCGACTCTATGCCACGAAAATTCCAACCGGCGGGAAGATCGAACTGTTGCTGCTCAACCGCCGGGATCCAACCCTTTGGGAAGTCCTCGTGGGAGGGAAGCGAGTCAATCTCGGCAAGAAACTGTCTTTGCCAGAAGGCCTGATCGCTGAAGTGGAGGAAGAATTGGAAGGCCCGCGCCGCCTGATCAGGTTCAATCGCCCACTCGAAGGCTTGCTCGAAAAAATTGGACGGATGCCCTTACCCCCTTATATCCATGAGCGTTTGCAGGACCAGGAACGTTACCAGACCGTGTATGCCCAAGAACCCGGTTCAGCCGCCGCGCCAACCGCAGGGCTGCATTTTACCCCCGGGTTGTTAGCCCGGTTGAAAGAAGCAGGCATTACGATTGCCGAGGTCACCCTGCATGTCGGGCTGGATACCTTTGCTCCTGTCACAGAAGATGATGTCACCCAGCATCATATCCACACGGAATGGTGCCGCCTCTCCTCCGAGGCCGCGCGGAAGATCAACCAAACCCGGCAGGCTGGCGGACGGGTGATTGCGGTGGGTACCACAAGCGTCCGCACACTGGAATCGGCGGCTCTGCAAGCGGATGGCCGGGTCTCAGGTTTTGAAGGGCCGACAGATTTGTATATCCTGCCTGGCTATCAGTTCAAGGTTGTGGATGCCATGATCACCAACTTTCACCTGCCGCGCTCCACCCTGCTGATGCTGGTCAGTGCATTTGCCTCCAAACAAGCCATCCTCGAGGCCTACCAGACAGCCGTCGAACATGAGTACCGGTTTTATTCTTTTGGAGATGCGATGTTGATCGTATAAAGCGGTGTGGCGTTTTTTCACTCAGGGATGCTGACCTTTTGTATAATGAAAAACAAGAAGATTCAAAGAGGTGCATGATGCGAGCTGTTGATATCATTATAAAAAAACGGGATAATGGAGAACTCTCCACCGAAGAAATCCAATTTTTTGTTACCGGCTATACGCGGGGGGAGATTCCCGACTACCAGGCGGCTTCCTGGGCAATGGCAGTGCTGTTGAATGGCATGACTCCCAGGGAGATTACTGATCTCACATTGGCCATGGCACACTCCGGGGATATGCTGGACCTGAGTGGCGTGCTCGATATCGTCTTGGACAAACATTCCACTGGCGGGGTAGGCGATAAAACTTCCCTGGTGGTGCTGCCTGTGGTCGTGGCCAGTGGGGTGGCGGTGGGTAAAATGTCCGGGCGTGGTTTGGGGTTCAGCGGTGGTACATTGGATAAAATGGAATCAATCCCTGGCTACCGGACAGACCTGACCAAATCCGAATTTTTGGCTCAATTAAAATCCATCGGCATCGTGCTGACCGGGCAAACCGGGGACCTGGCACCGGCGGATGGCAAATTATACGCGCTGAGAGACGTTACCGGGACTGTACCTGCCATTCCCCTGATTGCGTCCTCGATCATGAGCAAGAAGATCGCTGCCGGTGCTCAGCGGATTGTCTTGGATGTCAAAACCGGCCTGGGAGCCTTTATGCAAACCCTCGAAGGAGCCCGGGAGTTGGCTGAGATGATGGTGGAAATTGCCCGGTTGGCTGGCCGGCGGGCGACCGGTTTGATCTCGGACATGAACCAGCCCCTGGGGTTTGCGGTAGGGAATGCGATTGAAGTGAAGGAAGCCATTCACACCCTGCAGGGCGACGGTCCACCAGATTTTACCGAGCACTGCCTGGAAGTGGCTGCCCACATGCTCAACCTGACCGACAAAGCCAACTCGGTTGCCGAAGGCCGCGAGATTGTGGATCATGTCTACCGGTCTGGCACGGCGCTGGAGAAGTTCAGGCAGTTGGTCCAGGCGCAAGGTGGAGATGTGAGCTACGTGGATGACCCCGGAAAGCTGCCCAAGGCGAAGATCATTGAAACAGTCACCGCTCCCCGGGCAGGGTATCTCTCTCAGGTGCATGCCCGGATGGTTGGGGAAACTGCCGTGGTGCTCGGTGCAGGCCGTTCGAAAAAGGGGGAACCTGTCAGGCATGAGGTCGGGATCGAAATCCATCATAAGGTTGGTGATTATCTGGAAAAAGGAGCACCGCTGTTTACAATCCACGCAGACTCGGAGGCTTTGCTCCAGCAGGCGGTACCGGAACTTCTCGAGGCTCATCAATGGAGCGATCAACCGGTCAGACCGTTGCCCCTATTTTATGATGCGGTCTTCTCCAGGGAATGACCCTGATTGTTGCAGAATACAAAACAGCCCCCAACTGGCTTTGTGGGGGCTGTTTTTTTCTACGTAAAAGAAAAGCAGTAGTCTACGTTCAGGATTCGTAGTCGAAACCGGCCATATAGGCGATTCCGACTGTACCGGGTCCGGTATGGGTGCCGACCGTAGGGGCCACGGAGGTGACCATGCGGGCTTTGAGGGGGAGTTTTTTGCCGATTATCTCCAGCACCGCTTCCGCATCTTCAGGCGCATTGGCATGAATGGCCGCCATATAAATTGGCCGCCTGTCCCCGATTCTCTCGATGATCATATCGGCCAGACGGGCGAGCGATTTTTTGCGTGTTCGGACGTTTTCCGCTGGTTCAATCGCGCCATCTGTGACTTGCAGGATTGGCTTGAGATTGAGCGCTGAACCTAACAGTCGTTTCGCTCCCCCAATCCGCCCGCCGCGGTGCAGGAATTCGAGCGTGTTGACCGTCAGCAAAATGCCCGTGTGCTTGCAGGCTTCCTCAACAACTGCCCGGCATTCAGCCAAAGATTTACCATCCTGTGCAGCCTTCACGGCCATCAGGAGCGGCCAACCCTCACCCATCGAAGCAGAGAGTGTGTCAACATTCTCGATATTGGCGTCAGGCATCATCGCTTTTGCCTGTTCAGCAGATGAAAAGGTGCCGGACAATTTGCTAGAGATATGCACACCGAGGATGTCCTTGCCCTCAGCAATCAATTCTTCGTATAAGTCTTTAAAATACGCCGGTGTGGGTTGTGATGTGGTTGGCAAGGTGCTTGAGTTTTCCAGCCGGGTGAAGAATTCTTCTGCGGTGATGTCATACCAATCGCGCAATTCTTCCCCATCCCAAATCACTACCGCTGGGGAAACCTTAATGCCATACTTGTCAATCCAATCTCTTGGAATATAGGCAGTTGAGTCAGTGATCAATGCGACTTTATTTCCCATTTTCAGATCTCCTATTATCCACCATGTTGGTGATACGGTCTATTTAAATTTGGAAAATCAGCACTAGAACAGCCAAAATTCTGTTTTAGGCTTCCAATATTACTAAAACACGAATGATTTTCAAAAGTTACGATGGAGAGATTTTTAATTGCAAACCCTGTGTGAGATCGTTTATCGGCAAGAAAAAAATCCTACCGGTCGGCTTGGTCTGATGGCGGCTGTTGTTTGTCAGCTTTCCTGATCTCGAGTGCCAGTTGCTCTTCCAGGTCATCCAGTTCCGCCATCATTGCAGGCGGGATTGAGTGGGCAGGCAAACGGTTTTTTATGTCTTCGATTTGCTTCTTTAGAGTGTCAATGCGTTCGTTCATGCGCTAATTTCCCGATAGACCCACTCTCCCCCCAGCATGGTGGCGGCAGGCTTGAGGTCTCTCAGCTCATCCGCAGGGATGCTGAAAGGGTCCTGTTTGAGTACGATCAGGTCTGCCAGGAAACCGGGGGCCAACATGCCCTGGCGGGTCTCCGTACCGGAAGTGTAGGCGGCACCGGTTGTATAAGCTCTCAACGCCTCGATCAAGGCGATCCGCTCCTGGGGGTACCAGCCTTCGGGGCCTGGTGCCCCGTTTCCTTTTTGACGGGTGATGGCCGCGTGCAACCCGTGAAACGGGTTTGGGCTGTCTACCGGGGCATCGGACCCAAAAGCGAGCCTGGTGTTGGCCTGAAGCAGGGTGTGCCAGGCATAGGCATAACGGGACCGCTCTCCCCAGCCCAGGTCAGCCATCTCGAGATCGGATGTGGCGTGGATGGGCTGCATGGAGGCAATCAGGTCCAGCTCGGCCAGCCGGGAGATATCTCCGGGGTGCAGCACCTGCACATGCTCGATGCGGTGGCGAAGGTGGGGCAGCCGGTTGGTTTTTTCAAAACGGCGCAGTTGTTCAAAGCCATCCAGCATTTGGTGGTTGGCCGCATCGCCGATGGCATGGATGGTCAGGGAAAGCCCATTCAGTATGGCTTTTTCACCAAATTCAACCAGGTCTTCAGCATCCAGCAGCAGCATTCCCGTGTTGTCGGGGTCATCCTGGTAGGGGGTCAGCATGGCGGCTGTGCGGGGTCCCAGCGCGCCATCTGCAAAGGCCTTGATCGAGCCGATGCGCAGTAAATTGTCTCCGAAACCAGTGCGAAGCCCGGTTTCAATAATGGTATCCAGCGACTCAACGGGCAGGTTCTTGTTCACCCTGAGCTTTAACCGGCCCTGGCTGCGCAGGGTTTGCAGCGTGATAAAGCTGGGGATGCGGTCGAAATCGTGCACAGCCGTAATGCCCATCTGCCAGAGCTGCTTCTGGGCGTGCTCGAACATCGCCAATGTCGCCTCATCGGTTGGTGCTGGCAGCAGGTGGTCAAAGACCTTCATCGCTTCTTCCAGGATCAACCCGGTCGGTTGTCCGGAGGCATCTCTCTGGAAGACCCCTTTCGGCGGGTCTGGAGTTTGGGCATCGATCCCGGCTGCACGCAGCGCGGCACTGTTCACCCAGGCAGCATGCAGTGAAACCGCCATCAGCAGGACCGGGTGATCCTGTGCGGCAGCATCTAGCTCTGATGCTGTGGGAAATTGTCCTCCCCACAGATCCTGGCTCCAGCCGTACCCCTGTATCCAGGAACCTTTGGGTGTCTGGGCAGCTTTCTTTGCCACCTGATCGAGAATGGCCTGCTTGCTGCTGCCGTACAGGTGCAGAGATTCGAGCATATTGGCATATTGGCGCAGGTGGATGTGGGCATCGGTCAGGCCCGGAAGGATTGTGAGACCATTCAGGTCTTCTTCCTGGGCCCTGTCGGCAAATTCAGCCCGGATCTGGTCGCTCTCCCCAACCGCAATCACCCGGCTGTCATGTTCAGGATGTTCGCGGATCACCAGAGCGCTGGCGGTGGGTTGGCGGGGGTTGAGCGTGTGGATCTTGGCGTTATACAGGATTTTCATCAGTTTTCTAGGCGGTTAAAGAATCCACGCCAGCACCCGCTTGGGAAAGCAGGATGCCAGCGCGGTTGGGTTTAGCTGTTGAGCAGCTTATCGGCGAGCGTGTTCAAATCTTCTGCATCGTAATATTCAATCGTGATCATACCGCCTTTGCTGGTGTGCCGGATGGTGGTCTTGAAGCCTAATTCAGCTTCCAGTTGGTTTTCCAGGGCAATCAGCTCAGGTGATTTTTGAGGCTGGGAGACGGGTTGGCTCGGGGTGACCTGCCCTTTCAGGTGGCGCACCAATTCTTCAGTATCTCTCACGCTGAAGGTTTTCTTGATGATGGTGGTGAGGGCTGCAGTTTGCTGCTCGTGCGAGAGACCTTTCAGGGCTCTGGCATGTCCTTCGCTGATTTTTTTATCCACCAGGGCTTTCTTCACCTCATCTGCGACTTCCAGCAGGCTGAGGGTATTGGTCACGGCTGAACGGCTTTTACCGACGCTGTCAGCGATTTGTTCATGGGTCAGGTTAAAGCTCTGCGACAGGTGCTGGTAGGCTTCTGCGGTTTCTAATGGGCTCAGGTCGGCGCGCTGCACGTTCTCGATCAGGGCGAGCAGGAGCATTTCCTGCTGAGTGGCTTCCCGCATGATGGCAGGCACTGTTTTCATCCCAGCTTGTTTAGAAGCCTGCCAGCGGCGTTCACCAGCAATCAGATAATACTCGTCCGGCTGATCCGCTTTGGTCAGGATCAATGGCTGGATCACCCCATGCTCTGTGATCGAGGCTGCCAGGTCTTTTAATTCGTCCGGATCAAAGACCGTCCGGGGCTGCTGCGGATTGGGCCGAATTTTCTCAACCGGAATCTGGATGACACCGGTGTCTGCGGTTTGAGTGTCAGTTGGCGTGATCAGGGCCCCCAGACCTTTGCCAAGTCCTGTTTTGCGAGAGGACATACATTGCTCCTTATGTCAAAATGCAAGGATTGCTTGCAGAGTATTTTACCTTACAATTCGTGGGATGATGGCAATCACCTGGCGTTGGTACCATTGTTATGCAGAAAACATCCCCGGGTTCACCCTAAACGAAAAATTTTTAGAACTTTCGGGTTTTTCGACGGGTGTTGGTCTGTTATTGGCCCGTGGATTACGGCTGAGGCAGCATTTTTTCATCCGCCAGGAGAATCTCCTTGGCTAATTCTCCAAACGCAATCGCCCCTGGTGAGTTAGGCTGGTAGGCCAGGATTGGCAGTCCGTACGAGGGCGCTTCCGCCAGGCGAACGCTGCGCGGGATCACCGTTTTGAAGGCTTTTTCCTGGAAATACGCCCGGACCTCATCCTCAACATCCTTCGAAAGATTGGTGCGCGGGTCATACATCGTGAGGAGCACGCCCCGGATCTTCAGATCATGGAAGACCGCTTTCTGCACCTGCTCGATGGTCTGCAGCAGCTGGCTGATCCCTTCCAGAGCCAGGTATTCACATTGCACGGGGATGATCAGGCCGTTTTTGGCTGCAATCATGCCGTTCAGGGTTAAGATGCCCATCGCGGGTGGGCAGTCAATCAGCACGTAATCATAGCGCTCATGAATCCCTTCCACCACATGGCGCAGCCGGGATTCCCGTTCCTCTTCGTTGATCAATTCGACTTCAGCCCCGGTCAGGTCGGGTGAGGAGGGCAGTAGAGACAGCTTTAAGCGCGGGTTGTGCAGGATCGCGTCTCGGACACTCCCGTCGTTGAGCAGGGCCTGGTAGACCCCATTTTGTACAGATCGTTTGTCGATTCCCAGACAAGAGGTTGCATTGGCCTGGGGGTCAATGTCAATGATAAGTACCTTCTGGCCGAAATGCGCCAGGTATGCGCCGAGGTTGATGGCGGTAGTGGTTTTACCGACCCCGCCTTTTTGATTGAGTATGGTGTAAACCAGTGCCACGCTTATTGCACCTCTTTCATCAATTGGTATAGGATTTCTTCTGTGGGGGCGCTGTCCAGCCCCGTCCGTCGAACCGAATCAGAGGCGATCTGTACGGCCAGTTCACCGGCTTTTAGGGGATTGCCAGTGTACGACAGTTGAGTGAAAAAGGTCGCGGCAAAGATATCCCCGGCTCCGGTGGGGTCAATGGTTTCGATTTGCGGGGCAGGGAGGGTGTAAATATTGCCCTCGGTGTAAATATCCGCGCCGTGTGCCCCTTTGGTGACTGCCAGGATCCGGACAGAGGCTGCCATCTGGTTGATGATGTCCTGATTGTAATTTACGTCTTCCTCGGAGAGTACCGCTGCATTGACTTGCTGGAGGATGTATCCTGATTCCGGCCAATCGGCCCAGGAAACTAGCCCTTCCTGATCCCATTGGCGGTACCAGCCTTGCAGGGAGAGATAAATATCCGAATGGGTAAAATGCCGCACGATATTTGGCGGGATCTCCTGGGCAACAGGGGCCAGATGGATAATGCGGGGCTGCCGCCAGGATTCCGGGATGTGATAGAAATCAATTTTGGGTGCCAGGGAATGGATCTTTTGCTGCCGCCCGGTGTCGAGGTACACATTCTCAAAGGTGGTGCTGTGATCGCAGAGCTGGTTGGCAATGCTGAGGTCGCTCAGTGCTCCCGGGTCGCATTCCTCCGCCCAGGATGTGACAATTCCAACCCGCATCCCGAGCGCATGGGCGGTCAGCCCGGAAAAGGATACCGCTCCACCCAGGCGGTTTCCCTCTGGGGTGATGTCTTGTGTGATATGTCCGATGAGCAGATAATCCACCGGTTGGATCCCAGGAAAGGTGAGCATAGACATAATTATACCAGTCAGGTCCGAGGGTACAAGATTGGAGATAAACGAACAATGAGAGCAGGCAGGATGTGATTGCTAACCATTGAATAAAAAAAGGCGAGCATTCAGTACTCGCCTTTTTTTTGTTATTTACGAACGTGAGCGTTAGTTGACTGGAATGATGGTTACTTTCCGGCGAGGTTCCTCGCCTACGCTCTCCGTAGAGACATCCTGGTTGTCTCTCAGTTCCAGGTGGATGATCCGGCGTTCATTGGCAGGCATGGGCTCCAGCATTTGTTTGCGCCCGGTTTTTACAGCCTGGCTGGCCATACGGCGGGCCAGGTTGCGCAGGTTTTGCTCCCGCCGGGTGCGGTAGCCTTCCACATCTACGATCAGGTTGACACCGCGGCCAACTTCTTTGCCCACGATCAGCCGGGTGATGTACTGCAGGGCGTTCAGCGTCTCGGCCTGCTTGCCGATCAGGATGCTCAGATCATCCCCCAAAATGTTGATATGGATTCCAGGCCGGTCTAACTCGTCCTCGGGTTGCAGGATGGTTGCTTTGACGGATACCCTGGGCAGGTTCATTTTTTCCAGGAGCTCTGAGACGGTGGCTTTGGCAATTGCACTTACATTTTCCAGGTCTGACGAATAATCAGTGCCATCATCAAAAACATCGTCTTCCTCATCCTCAAAATCCGAGTCAAAATCCTCCTCCTCTTCCTCTTCCTCTTCCTCTTCTTCTTCGAGGTCTTGCTCGAGTTCATTGGGTTGAGAAGCGGGTGGTGAAGCAGGTGCCACATTATTGGGCTTGATATCCTGACCCTGGTTCTTGAGAGTCAGGCGAACCCGGGCTTGCCGGTTGCCCAGACCAAAGAGCCCTTTGCTGCCTTCGTCGAGGATTTCGATTTCTACCTGATCTCTCGCGAGGCCTAGCTCTTTCAATCCCTGGTTAATCGCTTCCTCAACCGATGGGGCGATGATCTCCAGTGTTGCTCTTGATTCTTGATTCATGTGTCCCTCGCTTTCTCTTGGTTGTAGGCTATTTGGTCTCTTTTCTTCCCAGAATGGTGGAAAAATTAATTCTGCCCATCAATACGTATTGTAGTAAGCTGACCACGTTGCTCGCAACGAAGTAGATGGCCAATCCGGCAGAATAGCTGTAAGACAGCCAGGCCATCAGTACAGGAATATACAGGGTCATCATCCGGCCCATCGCAGCGCCCTGATCGTTCGGATTTGTAGAGGTTGGGGTGGTCCATTTCGATTGGAAATAGGATGTGACAAATACGATGACCGCCAGGACGGGGATACCAAATTCACCTAGACCCCAGCTTTCCGGCAGAATGCGGGATAAACCGTACCAACGTTCCGGCTGGCTCAAGTCCATCCATAAGAATTGGCTGTTCAGTGGGAGCAAGCCGGAGGCATTGCTCAGGCTGATATCAGGGATCAGGTCGATGAGTTGGATCGGGCTGGTGGCCAGTGCTTTGGTCACGGACCAGTAAAGGCCGATGATGATCGGGAACTGGAGCAGTGTAGGCAAGCAGGACCCGAGCGGGTTGATCCCGAGTTCCTGGTACAGTTTCATTTGCTCCTGGGCAAATTTTTCCCGGTCGATCTTGCCTTCTTTTTGCTTCTTCTGCAATTTTTTGTACTCAGGATTCTCGTTGAGTTTCTGCATGTTCTTCGACATCTCAAGCTGAGATTTTGTCAGAGGGAACAAAGCAATCCGGATGACGAGGGTAAAAATGATGATTGCCCAACCGAAGTCATTGACTCCGTTCCCGAGAAAGTCATAAATAAACAGAAGGATGTTGACAAACGGGGTGATTATAAAATCTAACATAGGCTGTTGTCCTAATTAATTTTCTGGCGTGAACTGCCAGAGGGATTCAAGTTTGGAGTTGAAGGCAAAAACAATCGAATCGCTCCCCACTGCACTGACCAGGATCAGATCTTCGCCTGCGACCAGGGGTGTGCCATGAAACTCGATTGGATTATCCTCATCTCCAAATTCTTCTTTCCAGAGCCGATCGCCATCTGTGTCGTATGAAGCGATTGTTCCGCTGCGTGTGGCAACGTAAATCGCATCATTCAAAAAGAGGGCAGACCCGGTGATGGCGCTGCCAGCCTGGACCTGTTTTTCCCAAATCAGGCTGCCATCGGTGATGTCAATCGCGTACAGGTTTGCATTCAAATCGGTGGCATACAGGGTGTTATTCGGACCGAATGACGGGCTTCCCCACACCCAGCCTTCGGTTGCCGTTTCCCAAACTACCGAACCATTGCTGCTGTCTATTGCCATGATTTTGCTGCCGAATGAACCAACATACAGGATGCCGTTCTCATCAATGATCGGGCTGTTGACTGCGGATGCGCCCAGATCGACGCGCCAGATTTCATTGCCGGTTTCGATATTGACGGCATAGAGGAAGTGGTCCTGTGAGGCCAGATAGAGCCGGTTATCCTCGATGAGCGGCTTTGCCCAGATGGCTGCCTCGGTCACAAAATTCCATGGGGAGTCCCCGTCAGGTGTGACGGCATACAGCACGCCATTGGAATTTGGATAGTAGATCAGTCCATTGGCGACTTCCGGTTTGGCAATCCAGCGATTTTTGGTCGAATTGAAGAATTCCTTCACGGCTCCGCTGTCGAGGTCAATCTCATATACCTTGTTATCGTAACTGCCAGCCAGGAGAGTATCCTCATCCAGCAGGAGAGGGGCATGGAAGAACGTTGCTCCCCGGGGTGGTTCGGCGGGGTATGCATCGAGCTGGTCGCCGTCATCGGTCAGGTCGATGTGGTAGATCGCCTGGTTGTAGGCAACATAGGCCGTATCACCATCAATTGTGATCCCCGGCCAACTGCCTGCGATCATGCCGCTTCCGCTGCAGCCGGAGATCAGTAAGCTGAGAAAGATCAGCATTATTGTGAGTACTAGGGTTTTGGTTTTGGTCATATTTTTATCTCTTGGTTTCCTAAATTTTTTTGATCCTGTCTCATGGGACCGGATCGTACCCGCCTTTGCTGAAAGGATTGCAGCGCAGGACGCGGGTGAATGCCATCCATCCGCCTTTGAACGCACCATATTTGTAGATCGCCTGGTAACCATAATGGGAACAGGTGGGGTAAAAACGGCAGGTATCTGCAGGTAATGTCTTTGAGACAGTTTTCTGATACAGGCGGATTAGGGCGAGCAAGGGGAATCTGGCTAGATTCTTAAAATTAAACGGAAGATCCTTGAGAGAAGGAGAATGGTGTTCATGGATTTCCGGTTTTTTCGGTTCACTAAGCATTGGGTTAATGGTCATTGCTGTTTATTCAAAAGGTCTGCCCGGGTGAGCAGCTTTGCCAGGATCTGGTCAAGGTCGGAGCTGTTAGCCTGATGGATGCTGTGTCTGGCAATCAGGACGCAATCGTGCCCTGGCCTGATGTGAGGAAGGTGTACCTGTATCGCAGCCCTAAGGATTCGCTTCGCCCGGTTACGGGCAACAGCATTGCCAACAGATTTACCAGCGGCAATGCCGAAACGGATGTCTTCGTTCTCTGTGGGCAGGTACAGCAAAACAACAAACGGGTGGGCAATGGCTTTGCCAAAGCGCCGCACCCGTTGAAAGTCCGCTGACTTTTTGAGGCGAAACCGCTTGTTCACCGATCACAAATAAGCACAGATACAACCCGAGATCCAGGCCTTAACAGGACTGGTTAACTGTTCCAGTTCGTTTTCTTAACGTGGTTGTTCATCAGGGTGGACAGCCTCTTGCGGCCTTTCGCCCGGCGGCGTCTGAGGACATCTCGTCCTCCACGGGTTTGCATACGGGCACGGAACCCATGAACACGCACACGTCGACGTTTTTTTGGTTGGTATGTTCTTTTCGGCATTTTATCCTCGTTCTATTAAATGATAATTGCACGCACTTAGTTTGTCTAAGCGCCGAGAGATTATACCGTACCACGTTAGATTGGTCAATCAAGTTTTCTTCAATTCGGGCAGCAATATTGCGGTTCTCCATCAAGGGTGGCTGTTGCAGTTACTCATTCAATCGGGATTTTTCAATTCCCGCGTTTTCTCTTACGGGTGATCGTTCTTTCCTTAAAATACCATTGCCTTGATGATCCTCTCCGGAAAGAGGGGAACCCCATCAATCGCGGTCTTTAAATTCTCTCGCCTGGGGATAAAAATCATGCTTTGGATTCATTGACAGTCCCGCTCAAGCTCGATATAATAGCTCCCGCGAATTGCCCCGGCGACCAGGCTGGGGCAGTGTATTGTAATTATCAATCTAAATCCCCAACTTCCCCGTCCACCGGCGGGTGCTGAACAGCACTCTCACGCGGGATGAACGGTGAAGTGAAGATTGGAGGAAAAAATGAAGTATGCGATTGTCGAAAGTGGCGGCAAGCAGTATAAAGCCGTCGAAGGAGCTACGATTGATGTGGATCTCCTGCCCCTGGAAGTGGGTAAAACACTGGACCTGAGCGATGTGCTCCTGATCTCTGATGAAGATACCATCCTCATCGGGACGCCGACCGTAGAAGGTGCCAAGATCTCTGCAACGGTCGTGGCACAGATCAAAGCCCCGAAGGTCATCGTTTTCAAGTATAAGTCCCGTCAGCGCTACCGTGTCAAACAGGGTCATCGTCAGAAGTACACCCGTCTGGCCGTAGACGAGATCGCCTATAAAGGCAGCAAGAAGGCAGCGGCGCCCGCCAAGGCTGAAGACTCACCTGAAGCCAAAGCTGAGCCGAAACCAAAAGCTGCTCCCAAAACAAAGACAAAGACCAAAACAAAGACAAAGACCAAAACAAAGACGAAGACCAAAACAAAGACTCAGGCGAAAACGAAAACAGCCAGTAAAACTGCAGCCAAAACCAAAACAAGCACCAAAAAAGCTGCACCCAAAAAGTCAACCAAAAAGTCGGATTAGTCCACGGCTTTTATCAGGAATGAGAGGTAGTCATGGCTCATAAAAAAGGTGGCGGTTCATCCCGCAACGGTAGAGATAGCAAATCAAAACGCCTAGGCGTAAAAAGATACGCCGGTGAATTTGTACTGTCCGGCAACATTCTGGTCCGCCAGCGCGGCACTAAAATTTATCCGGGAACCAACGTTGGTATGGGTCGAGATCATACATTGTTTGCGACCACCAATGGTGTGGTAGTTTACGAAGATATCCGGGGCGGCAAAAAGAGCGTTCGGGTGGAGCCAGTGGCTTCATCCGGCGACTGATGCCGGTCTGGTGCATAGATAAGAGGTAATTGAAGATGAAGAAAGATATTCATCCGACTTATTTTCCTGAGGCGCGCGTGATTTGTGCCTGTGGTGAAACCTGGACAGTTGGATCCACCCAGGAAGAAATTCGCGTCGATATTTGTTCAGCCTGTCACCCATTTTTTACCGGTGAGCAGCGCATTGTGGACACTGAAGGTCAGGTTGACCGCTTCTACAAGCGGTTGGAAGCTCGCCAGCGTTATGTCAGCGAGCAGGAAGAGCGCGAAGCATCCAAGACATCCCCCGACCGGGCGTTGAAAGAATTTGAGGTCAGCGCACGGGCAACCAAAATGTTGGTGGATGCAGGTATCCAAACCGCAGGCGACCTGATTGCCAAACTGCAAGAAGGCGGCGATGAGGCTGTTTTAGCGATTGATGGTTTTGGACGCAAATCCCTGGCCGATTTCAAAAAATCCATGCGCCGCATGGGGTACGAACTTCCTGAAGATCAGGAATAAGTCTGTAATCAAAATAGTTTCCTAAAACGCCCGCTTGCCGGGCGTTTTTTGGTTCCTGAAGAAAATGACGAAGGCGGCTGGATGGGTTCGACAGGAACTTTTCCCATCAGCAGGCCGATTGTGGA
Source organism: Anaerolineales bacterium (assembly GCA_035458505.1). Lineage (GTDB taxonomy): Bacteria > Chloroflexota > Anaerolineae > Anaerolineales > UBA11579 > UBA11579. The sequence goes on from DATHZS010000050.1 coordinate 46,221, forward strand.
TGCAATCAGACTGCGTTGCTTGTCATCCCCATCAACATCAAGTAAACTTTGGTATATGCCCCACTGAAAACAGGGCAGCTTGAGTTTCCATGCCGGTGGCCCTGGTAACTGTCCATTGCGTAGTGGTTCTCAGATTCCTTTTATTATTCCAGCAATCAAGAGAGAGGTATGCATGTCTGATCAGAAAGGTGTAGTCGAAATTATTACTGGTTCTATGTTCTGTGGAAAGACGGACGAAATGATTCGCCGCTTACGGAGAGCGGCAATCGCCCGGCAGAAGGTTCAGGTGTTCAAGCCGGCCATCGATATCCGGTACGATGAAGTTAAAGTCGTCTCGCATGCCGGGAGCCAGTTCGATGCTACTCCAATCACATCATCGGATGATATCCGCGCCAATCTGGATGAGAATACTACCGTGGTCGCCATTGATGAGGCGCAATTTATTGATGACGGAATTGTTGATCTGGTCAATGAATTGGCGGAAAAAGGGCTTCGGGTGATTGTAGGCGGGCTTGACCTCGATTTCAGGGGAGAACCATTTGGGTCTATGCCGGTGCTGATCTCCCAGGCGGAACATGTCGATAAGCTGCATGCAATTTGTATGGTATGCGGTAAAGACGCCTCTCGCACGCAGCGGCTGGTCAACGGACAACCAGCAAATTATCACGATCCGGTGGTCATCGTCGGAGCGGATGAAATGTACGAGGCGCGCTGCCGGAAATGCCACCAGGTGCCGGGCCGTTGAGGAGGTTCGATCATGTATAAGGAGTACACGCAATTTTTGGAAGAGGTGTTGATTACCGAAGCACAGCTCCAGGAGAGGATCGCCGAGCTGGGCAAGCAGATCACAAAGGATTATGCCGGAGAAGATCTTTTGCTGGTCTGTGTGTTGCGGGGCGGGGTCATGTTCCTCACAGATCTGATGCGGAACCTGGACCTGCCGCATATGATCGACTTTATGGCGCTCTCTTCTTATGGTGTGGGAGCTCGGAAAACTTCGGGAAAGGTGCGCATCACGATGGACCTGACAATGGATATTTTTGGCCGCAACGTACTCGTGGTGGAAGATATCGTCGACAGCGGGCATACCATGGCGTCCCTGCTGGAGGTGCTCTCTACCCGCCAGCCGAAAACTCTGAAAATCTGCACTTTGCTGGACAAGGCTTCCCGCAGAGAGGTGGATATTCAATTAGATTATGTTGGATTTAACATTGAAGACAAATTTGTCTTTGGCTACGGCCTGGACCTGGATGAATATTATCGCGACCTGCCATTTGTGGGGGTAGTAGATCTGAATGCTTTCACACCGAATGAAGATTGACAGATCGGGTTTGTAATTATTTAGAGAGTGGAGTCACTGTGAGCATCAAGAGTGGATTTTCTTCGCTGGTGGATCGTGTAACTGGCGTGCTGGAGACAATCTCCGTAGATCCCCGCACCGTTTATCTGGTGGGTGGATCTGTGCGCGATGCTCTATTGAAATTCCCCTCCCATGACCTGGATTTTGTGTTGGAAAAGGACGCCCTGCGGACTGCCCGGAAAGTGGCAAATGCCCTGGGGGGTGCCTATTACACCATGGATGAAGATTTTCAGGTCGGTCGGGTGGTGCTGGAAGATGCTGAAGGGGTCCGGCAGGTGCTGGATTTTGCCGCCTTGCAGAAAGCAGACCTTGAGGGAGATCTGCGCAACAGAGATTTCACCATCAATGCCATCGCCGTGGCTTTGAATGATCCGGGAACCCTGATCGACCCTCTTGGCGGTGTCGAAGACCTGCTGAAGAAGCGGTTGCGGGTATGCTCCCCGGACTCTCTGAACCAGGACCCGGTGAGAGTAATTCGGGCAGTCCGCATGTCCACCAGCTACAAGCTCGCCATTTTGCCGGAAACCCGCAGCCTGATCGAGCCTGCGGTACAGCGATTAGGAAAAGTCTCGGTTGAGCGCGTGCGCGATGAATTCCTAAAAGTGCTTGACGCGCCGAAACCGGTGGTCAGCCTGCGGATGCTGGATTTGTTCGGTGTCATGGAACACATTCTCCCGCAGGTTGCTGAGATGAAGGGTGTCACCCAATCAGCACCTCACATCTATGATGTCTGGGAACACTCCCTGCATACGGTTGGAGCGATGGAGAAGATTCTAAAGCTGCTGGATGAGTCATACGTCCATGAGAACGAGTTTGGGGGAGACCTTTTGAGCGGTCTGCTTTCCCAGCGGTTAGGCCGCTACCGCAAAGAAATCAGTGCCCACCTGAACACTGCACTGGTCGCCGACCGGCCTTACCGCCCGGTTTTATTCCTGGCTGCCCTGTGTCACGACTTCACCAAGCCGCGCCACCGTACCGTAGAAGACTCGGGGCGGATCCGGTTTATCGGCCATGAAACCAGTGGGGCGGAGGAGATCTCCAAACAGGGGTCGGCAATGCGCCTGAGCCGAACAGAGATCCACCGGATCTCGCTCATTGTTCAAAACCATATGCGTCCCTGGCAGTTAGCCAAGCAACCAGAACCGCCTTCACGGAAAGCGGTGTACCGCTTCTGGCGGGATACTGGCCCGGCCGGGGTGGATATTGTACTCCTGGCCCTGGCCGACCTGGTCGGGGTTTATGGACATACCCTTCCCCAGGATGTGCTGCAAAAGCATCTGGATATTGCCCGCACTATGCTCGAGGCGTATTGGGAAACACCTCGACAGGTTACTCCGGATTTGCTGCTGAACGGCAGCGAGATGATGGACGTATTCCAGCTTGAGCCTGGACCAAAAATTGGCGAGCTCCTGGAGGTCTTACGCGAAGCGCAGGCTGTGGGAGCCGTGGAGACACGTGAACAGGCCATCCGATTCCTCACTGATACCCTGGCTGATTCTTAGGGGTTAAATTTCCGCAGGAACCCGTCAGGGTGTTTCATCGTTATAAAGCTAGAAAAAAATTTCAGAGAGAGTAGTGAATGAATTCAAAGCAAAGATCGATAGTCGCCTTACTTACGGCCGGAATATTTCTGACTGCTTGTGGAGGGCTCAGTGCTAACCAGGAGCCCGACCAGAATGCAGTGAATGGTGCTGCAGAAAACAATCTGGAGAATGAATCTCTTAGCGCTGAAGACAATGGTGCTCCTTCGGATCAGGGTCAGGCAGAAGAACCGCCAGCGAGTGCTGAGAGTTTGGCAGCCGAAACCTGGGTGCTGACCAGCTACGGCAGCCCGGATCAACCTCAGGCCATCCTGGAAGGAGTGGTAATCTCACTCGAGTATCAACCCATCCAGGGACGTTTGGGAGGCACGGCAGGCTGCAACAGCTATTTCGGTGGGGTCACGATTGACGAAGACCAGCAGTTGTTTTCGATTGGAACGATCGGGATGACCCGTAAGGCGTGCGCTGAGCCGATCATGGAGCAGGAATCAGCTTTTATCCGCATGCTCGAAAAAGTGACCCGCTATGCCATTTTGGATGGAAACTTGTTCCTTTACACGGGGAGCGGAGAGGTGCTGACTTTTGTTCCCGGAGAAGTGCCCTCCGGAAGACAATAACCGGAATACCCCCAAGACTTCCCCAAATTCGAACCGCCCGTACAAGGCCTTGTACGGGCGGTTTTTCAGTTAGGTGACTGGGGCTGCGTTTCACGCTTTTGTTCTCCTGGCGTAATTCATTTGCCCGGCAGAAACAAACGCCTCGTCGGCCTGTTCATTTTATCGTCTTGAAACCGGAACAGGCATCCCGCTTGCTTTCAGCTCCTGATCAATCCTCAAAATCATCCACGGCCCCATCCGCATTGAGCTGCTGGACTTTCAGTTCTGCCTGTTCCAGCAGGGTGGTGCAGTGGCGGAAGAGGGTCTGGCCGCGTTCATAGAGAGACAGGGTTTCTTCCAGTGGTTTGTCTCCGGCTTCCAGCTGATCGATCACTGTTTTCAGTTCTTCAAATGCCTGCTCGTAGCTGAGCGCATCAAGGTCCAAATCTTTATTCATTACTCTCTCCATTTTCGGTTACTTTGGCATGCACCGCACCATCACTTACCTGGATCTTCAGGTCATCGCCTGGTTGAACATCCTGAGTGCGCTTTACCAGCGAACCTGCCCGGGTCACGACGGCATAGCCGCGCTCGAGTACGTTGGTCGGGTTGAGTGCGGTCAGCTGTTGGGTGAGACCTTGCAGCTGGGTCCGGGCAAGGGCAATGCGGTGTTGAATGGCCCGTTCTGCCTGGCGATACAGCTCGTCCGTTTTTTGACGTGCGGAGGCCATGCGGGCGGAGGGTGAGGAACGCTGCAGCCGGTGATGACTTTGGGACAGGGACCATCGCTGTGATTCGATCACCTCCGCGGCAGCCCTGAACAGTTGTGCCTGGCGCTCCAGCAGCAGGTCCTGCAGTTCTTGCCGGTCGGGAACGGCCAGTTCGGCAGCAGCGGTGGGCGTGGGGGCGCGCAGGTCGGCGGTGAAATCGGCAATCGTGAAATCGGTTTCGTGGCCGACGCCGCTGATGACAGGTGCGCGTGAACCAAAGATCGCTCTGGCGACAGTTTCATCATTGAACGCCCATAAGTCCTCGATTGAACCTCCACCACGGCATACCAGGAGGACATCCGGCTGGATGATCTCATTCAGGGATTGGATAGCCTGGACAATTTCCATCGGTGCGGCATCTCCCTGCACCGCTGCCGGGGCAACCACCACCCGAGCCAGCGGGTAGCGCCTGCGGAGGGTATTGAGAATATCCCGGATGGCTGCCCCTGTCGGGGAGGTCACCACCCCGATCACGCGTGGTGCGGCAGGTATCGGGCGCTTGCGCTCTTCGTCAAACAATCCCTCGGCTTCCAGCTTATTCTTCAGGCGGATAAACTCCTGGAACAGCAATCCTTCTCCCGCCGGACGGATCTGGTCAGCATACAATTGATACTGCCCTCCGGCTTCATAAACGCTGATGCTGCCATGCACTTCAACGGCCGATCCATCCTGGGGGAGATTGGTCTGGCGCAAGACCTGGTTGCGCCACATCACGCAGCGCAGTGAGGCCTGCGAATCTTTTAGGGTGAAGTACATGTGCCCGGATTTTGGGATCGACAGGTTGGAGACTTCGCCCCTGACCCAGACATCCTGCAGGGTTGGATCGGATTCGATCAGCCCGCGCAGGTGGCTGTTAAGTTCAAAAACGCTTAAACTACGGGCTGGCTGTGGGAAAAAAGACATCTGTTCTTCCATGTGCATGAGGATAAACCGGAAGGTGTGGAACTGTCAAGCAGAAGGATTGGAGGTGGACCGTGCTATTCTTTCAGAATTCGGTTCGGCGCTTGCGTGGTTTCAGATGAGTTTTTTGAAAATGTCCAACACTCTGCTAAAATATAGGAGCAGAAAAAATTGGGATACAGTATTCACCATCATGGCGATGCACGTATGAAACATCTTTGGTCACCCTGGCGTATGCGTTATATTACTGAATTCAAAAAGAATGGCTGTGTTTTTTGTGGTGCCCTGGAATTGGAAGACGGGCCAGAGAACCTGATTGTATCTCGGGGGCAGAAAACATTTGTTATCCTGAATGCGTTTCCCTATACCAGCGGCCATCTGATGGTCCTGCCGTACCAGCACGTTCCTGATTTGTCTGACCTGGATGCAGAAACGCGTGCCGAGATGATGGAAATGGTGACCAAATCCAGCCAGGTGCTGAGAACCCTCTATACTCCTGAAGGATTTAATATTGGGATCAATATGGGCGAGGCGGCTGGGGCTGGGATTGAAGAGCACATTCACATCCACATTGTGCCGCGCTGGATGGGAGATACCAATTTTATGACCGCTGTCGGGCAAACCAGGGTACTGCCTGAAGCCCTAGATGAAACCTACCGCCGGGTAAAGGATGCATGGTAAGCATATCCCGGCGATTTGTTTTTAAAATAAACTATTGAAATTGGAGAGATGTATGAGCAGTAAACAATTCGAACCTGTAATTCTCAGTGCCGTGCGCACCCCGATTGGTCGTTTTTTGGGCGGATTAAGCTCCGTACCGGCTACCCAACTGGGGGCTGTCGTGGTGAAGGAGGCTGTCTCGCGGGCGGGGGTAGAAACCCCGGCAGAGATCGCTGAGGTGTTGATGGGTTGTGTTGTCCCGGCTGGGTTAGGACAGAATCCTGCCCGCCAGGCTGCGATCCATGCCGGTCTGCCTAGCAGTGTTGGAGCCAGCACACTCAACAAGGTCTGTGGCTCTGGACTGAAAACTGTCATGCTGGCATCCCAGGCGATCAAAGCCGGAGATGGGGAACTGTTTGTGGCTGGCGGTATGGAGAGCATGAGCCGGGCGCCGTTCCTGGTGCATGGCCGCTTAGGCCAGATGCGATATGGCCATGCACAGCTGGTGGATGCCTTGCAGTATGATGGGCTCTGGGACCCATTTGAGGAGTGGATTATGGGCGAGGCGTCGGATTTTATTGCGGAGGAATACCAGGTGACCCGCGAGGCGATGGACCAGTTCGCTTATGAGAGCCATCAAAAAGCAATTGCGGCGATTGACAGTGGCAAATTCAGTCAGGAGATTGTTCCGGTCGAAGTTCCGGGGAGGAAAGGCCAGGTAACCGTGGTGGATACCGATGAATCGCCCCGGCGGGATACAACCCCTGAAGCGCTCGCTAACCTGAAACCGGTGTTTAGAGAAGATGGCAGATCCACTGCTGGCAATGCCCCGGGTTTGAGTGATGGCGCTTCAGCAGTAGTGGTCGCCAGCAGGGAGAAAGCTGAAGCCATGGGGAAGAAGCCTCTTGCACGCGTGGTGGGATACGCTCAGCAGGCGGTAGACCCAAAATTTATTTTCATTGCCCCGGCGAGAGCCATCCCTGTCCTGCTGGATAAAGTTGGCTGGACGATGGAGGATGTTGACCTGGTGGAATTGAACGAGGCGTTCGCCGCCCAGGTGCTGGCAGATGGATATGACATGAAGAAAATCGGCTGGGACTGGGACAAAGTGAATGTCAACGGCGGTGGGATTGCCCTCGGCCACCCGATCGGGGCCAGCGGGGCGCGTGTGCTCACCACGCTGATCTATGCCCTGCAGGACCGCGGATTGAAGCGCGGGATTGCTTCCTTGTGCCTGGGTGGTGGTGAAGCGGTTGCTCTGGCCGTGGAGATTGAAGACTAACCTCGGAAGAACACTCGATGAAGAGCAGGAGATTGAATGGAGATCAAAAAGATTTTTGTGGTGGGTGCAGGAACCATGGGGAATGGGATTTCCCAAACAGCTGCAGTGGCTGGTTACCAGGTGACCATGATGGATGTCGATCCGGCAGCCTTGGAACGGGGGATGCAAACGATTGAAAAGTCGGTCAACAAGCTGTTCGAGAAAGAACGGATCGATGCTAACCAGCGCAATGCTGCGCTCGGAATCCTGACTACAACTGTGATGGAGGGGATTGCCGAGGCTGATTTTGTGATTGAGGCTGCCACCGAGAATCCGGAGCTGAAATTCAAGATCTTCGAGGAAATGGATCGCCTCGCCCGCCCTGGGGTCATCCTTTCTTCAAACACCTCCTCGATCAGTTTGACCAAACTGGCAGCCAGGACCAGCCGGCCGGACAGCGTGGTTGGGATGCACTTTTTCAATCCGGTGCCGATGATGGCCCTGGTAGAGGTGGTGCGCGGTCTGCAAACCTCCGATGAGGTGACCCAGACGGTTGTATCCCTGGCAGAGGCTCTCGGCAAAACTCCGGTTGTGGTCAACGATTCGCCGGGATTTGTCTCGAACCGCATCCTGTGTCCGATGATCAATGAAGCGGTGTATGTGCTCCAGGATGGGATTGCCGAACCTGAGGCCATCGATACCGTGATGAGGTTAGGTATGGCGCATCCGATGGGGCCGCTGGCTCTGGCAGATTTGATTGGTTTGGATGTGGTCTATTTTGTGATGCAGGTGCTCCACCGGGATCTGGGTGATGATAAATACCGTCCGGCTCCGCTGCTTGCCCGGATGGTGGATGCCGGATACCTGGGCCGGAAAACCGGCCGGGGTTTTTATCAGTACTAGCCCTGGTGCAGTGCATTGTAAACAGGCAGTTGAGTCATGACTCAACCGCCTGTTTTTTTGGCGGTGGTTTGGTTATTTGAGCTTTATAGGTTTTTTGATCTTTGCCAGTATTCGTACTACAATATAAGAATGGACTATGTTCAGAATTTTATTTCAATCGAAGATCAAACCCGCGCCGCCATGCAGCAGTGGGCCAGCGGGATTGGGGTGGCAACGGCAGAGTATGACGGTGTTCGCCATGGGATGACGGTGAGCTCTTTTACTTCCGTATCCATGGACCCGCCTCTGGTGCTGGTTTCCATGCAAAAAGATACCCGCACTCACGACCTGGTGCTCAGTTCCGGGGCGTTTGGAGTGACCTTACTGGCTGGGGATCAGCAGGAGATTTCGGACCGTTTCGCAGGCCGGACTGTTAAGGATGACCAGCGTTTTGAAGGATTGGAAATATTTAACCTGGAGACTGGCAGCCCGTTGTTGGCTGGAGGATTGGCCGTTTTTGATTGCCGGTTGAAAGCAAGTTTTGATGCCAACACCACCACGGTCATGTTTGGAGAAGTGGTCACTGCTCTGGTAAGCAACCGTCCCGAGGAGGTTTTGGAACCATTGCTGTATCACAATCAGGGGTATCGCTGGCTGAAGGAAGTATAACAGGCGTTCATTCACGATTGCATTGAGTTGCGGAAGCTGTTCAGTAGGCGGGGTGGTAGAAGTGATAGGGCAGGTTTTGATTTTTTGACCTGTACATGGCAGTATCAGCTTGTTGAATAACTTTTTCCGGTATCAGGGAATCCTGTGGATAGAGGCTGATCCCGATACTTACCCCAATCCTTAAGGATGTCCCCGATACATCAAATGGTGTTTCCATCCTCTGATTAATTTTGTGGATGATCTTCTCCACATCGGCAACCGATTCCACCCCCTCCAGGAGGAGGGTGAATTCATCCCCGCTCATCCGGGCCAGGGTATCGTGCTGGCGCACACTGTTTTTCAGTCTGTTGGCGATCTGGATCAAAACCTCATCACCTGCTGCGTGCCCAAATTCATCATTCACATCTTTGAAGTTATCAAGATCAATGAAAGCAACCGCAACACAATAGTTCCCTACATCGGCATGTTCACATGCGGTCATGAACCTGCTGAAGAACAGCTCCCGGTTGGGCAGCTTGGTCAACGGGTCGTGAGTGGCGAGGTGGCGCAGGGTGTCTTCATTCTTTTTCCGCTCGCTGATATCTCTAACGATGCAAATGATATTGGTAGGTGCTTGTTGGTTATCGAATATCACGCCAAAATTGATCTCTACCGGAATGGAGTGCTGATCTTTATGCTTGAATTGCCATTCTGATATCGGCAGGTGGTGCTCATGTTTCAGACGATCCAGGGTTTGCCTGAATGTCAGGATCTCCTTTTCGTCAAGGAGGTCCTGGATATGTTTGCCTATTATTTCCTGTGGGCTCAACCCAAACAACTCAGTCGCCCGCTGATTTGATTCCAGGATCATTCCCTCCAATGCAATCATCAGGACAGCGTCATTGGCCTGGTTGAACAGGGTTCTGAAGCTGTATTCGCTTTGCCAGAGCTCATTTTCCATTTCTACCTGTTGGGTAATTTCCCGAACGTTCACCACAATCCCGCTGACCGAGTCAATGTGCAGCATGTTGATCAGTGTACTGTCAAAATAAAGCCAGCGGCCATCCCTGTGCAGCCCCAAAATCGGTCCTGATTTAAGCACGGTGCCGGGAGGGCTGATGAGGATTTCCTCGAACAATTTGATCACTTGGTGTTGATGGTCCGGGTGAACGAACTCTTCAAAGCGATGGTTGAGTACCATCCGGGGTTCAAACTTGGTGATATTGATACTGGAAGGGCTGATGTATTCAATCACGCTTTCCTCATTGAGGATCATGGTAATATCGGATGAATGCTCTGTGATCGAACGGAAGCGTTCTTCGCTGGTTTTCAGGGCTTGCTGGGCTTCTACCCGGGAGGTAATATCCATGAGAACTCCCTGGCCTCCACTGACCTGGCCCTGGTCGAACAACAATTCCACCACATTTGCCACCCATAGTTTGCGTTGATCTTTGGTGATGATCGGGAATTCAGCGTAGGTTTTTTGAGTTTTGTTCTTTATCTGCCGGGCATAGAATAAATTAGTTTTGATCCGCCAATCGGGATGGATCAGCTCTGCGAAATGTTTCCCGATCAGTTCTTTTGGGGTAAATCCGCTCAGGCTTTCTGCTGAAGGTGTAATGTATTCTACCCGGCCAAACTCATCAAACAGGACAATGATATTACTGCTGTGGTTGAGCAACTGGCGGTAGCGTTTTTCGCTTTGTCTTAATGCTGCGGAAACCTGGTGCCGGTTCTGTAAGGCTTGCTGGTACCTCAGGCGGGTCTCCTGCAAGTACCCGACCAGATAAGGGCCCAGGATAAAGATCAGGTACAGGCAGACAAAAATGTAATAGAAATACCATTCCCCCACTTCAGCCATCAGCGGCAGCTGCATCCACCTGAAAATAAAATAGTTGATCGGGCCAAAGAGAATTCCCACGGCCAGCCCCCACCGGCGTCCGAGCAAAAAGCCGGCTATTAAAGTGGGAAAGAAATAAAATGTGAGCGCTGCCCGGTCAAGTTGGTTGAACAGAAAAGGGAAACAGAGGATATAAATTGACAGGGATACCGGCACCACCCAGATCCTTTTAAGGGCGTCAATCGAGCGGATTTTTTCTTGAAACGTAACGAGCTCTTTCATTGTTTTCTACCGGTAATTGGTTGTCGGGGTATTTTCACTATATCCAAAAAAGCATCGCGAAAGGATATAAATTTCATACCATTTGGAAAAATAAAAACAACTTGAGTGAGTCCACTCAAGTTGTTTCGGGTTTGGTTCGCTGGCCTTATGGGCCCCACTGAAGTTGATATCCATTAATGCCTAGAGGTATGACAGGCTCCTCAGAGGGAGGGATAACCACAATTGGACCGGTGCGCGGCCATCCGGCAGGCTCGCCGGTAACCGGTTGGACGGCAGCTGCAAGGCTGCCATCTTCAGCCCAGAGCACTTCATAATTAAGCCAATGGTCTGGCCTTAGGATTGTACGGCTGCTCACTCCATCGCTGGCGCTGTTCACCAGCAGCAGTGGGACTTCACCGCTGGGAAATGAGGGGGTATTTGTGTAAAAATACCGGATGTCTCCATTTTCCAGCACGACTGGCCACCCTGCAAAGTTCAGCGTATCATCCTGCGAGGTGGTTGGGATTAACTCGGTTTCGATACCAGTCGTCGTGTCGATCCGCCACAAACCAGAGTCCACCATCCCCAGATATGGACTGGCGATGACGATGGAGCGGCTGTCGGGCGACCAGGTGGGTTGGCAGCAGACGATCCCTTCTCCCAATTTCAACACCTCAGGATTCCCGGGGGTGTAGAGTCCAAGCGTTCCGGCTTCGTAATAGCCGATATTGAGTAAAAGTTGGCTGCCATCTGGAGACCATTGATACGGGGAATAAATCGCTTCTGGAAAGAGCATTCCCTCCCCGCGATCCTCCAGATCATTGGGCAGAATATGCTCATCTTGCCGGGTGTCAAAATGGTAGAGATGAAGCCCGTTTCTGCCGTAGGCCAGGGTGCTGCCATCCGGCGACCAGCTCAGGCCGCTGATCTTTTGTGTGAAGAAATATTCATCTGTTTCAGTATTCGCCTCGCTTCCATCCACCAGGATCTCGTGTTGCTCTCCAGTAGAATTGAGCACATGAAGCTGGTTGTTTGTGATATAGGCGATGCGGCCATCAGCCTGCGATACCGCAAACTCATCAACCGAACCTGTTTCTGCGGTTACTCTTGAGGTGGTAGTTCCATCCCGGCTGAGTACCCAGACCTGAAAATTCTCACCATCTGCGCTGCTTAGGTAATACAGCGCATGCGGTAAAAGGGTGTCTGGATCCTGGGTGTTTTGTACCAATATCGGGGTGTCTTGTGGTGTGCCGGCCCCGAGCGCGGTTTGCGTGCCTGCGACATTTGTTGCAACTAATGCATCAGATGCGCTCCCTGTACCGGAGTTGTTCGCGGGCAGGGTGCATCCGATCAGCACCATACAAGTGAACAAAATAAAAATGATCTGTTTCATCGGACTTACACCTGGTGAAATTGATCCACATTGATCACAAAGAGGGTGGCGCGTTTCATGCCTGCTTCTTCCGGTTCTTTAACCGTATCTCGAATGATTTGGATCGCATGTTCAACCTTTTCATTGTCCACGCCTGCGATCATGGTTGAATTTCCCCGGCGAAAATATGCACCAGTGGATGGCAGCAAGGTGACGGGATAGCCTGCCCGGTTGAGTGCAGTAGCTACTTCATCTTTATCCGAGTCTTGTAAGATGCAAATAATCATTTTCATGGTTAAATTTCCTCATAATGTTCGACGTTGAATACGTAAACATTTGAATTGTTAATTTTGATTTCTTTCTCTGACTGGCTGCCAGGTAAAGGTAACAGGTTGAAAAGCCCTCGGCGGAATGTGGGGGTTTCCTCACAGCAATTGATAATCGTTTCGACAACGTCCTCCACCTGTGTTTCTTCAATGCCGATCAACAAGGTGATGGAGGGTAGCCCGCTGGGACCCAGATGACTTGCCAGCCGGGTTGTGGGGATGCCCATGATGCTCATCATATGCAAAGTTTCGTACATATCCGCTTCAGCCACGGAGGCAAAGATCAGTTTTGAAATCGGTGGTTGGTCTTTGGTCCGGCGGGTCAGCAGGTCGCCATAGCTCAGATCCTGGTTCAGTAAGGCTGCATCCACCTCGTTCACCAGCAAGGTAAAGGTATCTTTGTTGATCGTCCCGGTTGATAAGAGGTTGTTATAGGTGTTTCGCTGAGTTCGCAGCATTTCCTGAAAAGCCTTGTCGAGTTCGGCCACTTCAACACTGCTATCTGAGTTCATAATATCGTGCACCAGTTCTTTTCTTAGCTCGATCTGCCGCAAAATGGGAACTTCTAATATTGTCCAGGCGTGTTCGGAGATCAGGCCTTCCGCACGCAGTTCTTTGAGCCGGTCGTAGGAGTGTTGAGAGGCGACAGCGCGCGCCTGATGCCGTTCGTACGCTTCCTGGGTCTTTGTGCGGGCTCCAAAGCCTAGACGTTTGATGATCGGGCGCATGGTGGTACCCTGGACCAGCAAGGTAAAGAGAACAACGCCAAAGGTCATATCTTGCAGCAAAGTTTGGGTATCCAATCCGAGTGATTCGGGCAGGGTGAGGGCCAGGGCCAGAGAGATGGCTCCCCGCAAGCCACCCCAGTAAATCACATGCTGCATGCGAAAGGGGATCCTGAAAAAGCGAGTGGAGAGAGGGTATATGACCACGGCCCGGGCGAAGAGCACTGCGGCGATCGCAAAAAGAATTGGCTGCCAGCTGGAGAGCAGAGCCGCCAGGTCAATCACGAGCCCGATCAACAAAAAAGCAAAGGAGTTTGCCAGGTATGCCGCTAATTCCCAGAAATTGAACAAACTGATCCGGGTGGTGGGGCTCATCCCGCGCTCCCCAAGATTACCGATGACCAAACCGGCAACAACCACAGCCAGCACACCACTGACGTGAATTTCCTCCGCAATCAGGTAAGAGCCATACGCGGCGACAGTGGTCAGGGTGACTTCAATCAGGTGGTTGTTGACCAGCCGGATAATGTAAGACATGATCCAACTGACGATGGCTCCGACGATAATCCCTCCACCAGCCGTCAGGATGAAGTTCGTGACCAGCCCGGTTACGCTGAACTCGGTCACTCCGAGAGCGATGGCGATCATCAGGTTGAAGATCACGATGGCAGTACCATCATTGAACAGGCTTTCACCTTCCAACAGGATGAGGAGTTGTTGCGGCACTCCTAATGCTCGGAAGAGGGCGACCACTGCGACCGGGTCGGTTGCGGCAATCAGTGCCCCAAAAATAAGCGCAACCTGGAGTGGAATTGCGGTTCCCCAGGAGACGATTAAACCGACCAGGAGCATCGTGATCAGAACACCGGGAATGGCAAATGCTACGATTTCCTTGAAATGCCGCCGAAGTTCTTCAAATTTAATATGAAAAGCGGCTTCAAATATCAGCGGCGGGACCAAAATGGTCAGAATTAGCTCCGGTACCAACAATCCGCTCAGCGGAAGTTCACCCATGATTGGAGAAGCGACCTGCTGCAGCACCACAGCAAGCCCTAACCCCATCAGGACGAGCCCAACGGTGTATGGCATGCGTAATCTTTGGACTGCAATCCCGACAATACTGGCAATAAAGATCAGGCCAATAAAGATTTGCAGAAACGGGAGTAACTCATGTGAGTTTTCTATGTTTCTTCCTCCAATTGTGTAGGGATATTTTCTACCAGACAGGGAATCTGATCTGAAATGACCGTTCTTTCCCCATCAAGAAAACGTATCTCTACTTGTTCAGCAGAACTAATTATCCAGGTGCCATGATAACATATTCTCACTGGCCAGGGAAAAGGGTTTTTATGCAGGACCTGGACTTTCCAGGGTGAGATGGGGCGGATGCCGACGATTTCTAAAAATTGACCCGCTGATGGTAGTCCGATCAGATGGTTGCGCTGCCCGGAGGCTGACAATTGACTGGAATGGTAGAAGGTTCGGAAGCTGTCTTCCTGTTTCAGGTTATGAATGATCGCCTGCATCAGGCGTGAGAAGATTTCTGCCGCTTTCTCGGTTTCACCATACTCCAGCAAGCCTTCAACAACCATGGCATTCCAGGGCAGCCAGGTGAGCAGGCCGGTTTCTTCAGCCTCTTTGGTGTTCGGTTTTGGGAGGGCCGGAATCCCATACGGCTGGTTGTAAAAACTATCGTTAAATAGCTTGCGCTCAAGGATCCTGTCTAGCTGTTTTTCCGTAACCATTTTTGCCCAGATCGGTGTGAGCAAGGTATGATCGTCCTGATAATGATCGGTGACTTGCAGGACAGCTCTGCCTTTGGAGGGTAAGCCGGAGATATGGATGTGTTCGATCTCTGAATAGAGGTTTGGCAGAGTATAAATGCAGATTCCCTGCACCCACACCAGGTATTCCGGCTGGATGGTTTCCACCCGGTGCTGCCCGTTGGGCAGGTAGCCGTGGATGGAGATTTCCACCTGGGGTTTGGGTGAATCCTCTGCTTCAAGGCGGATTTGTAAACGTGTGGGCAGATCAAAAACGAGGTCGATGAGGATTTCTCCAGACCCGGTGCGCTCTCCGAGATTTTCACCTTTTTGGGTTTCGTGGCTGTCCCGATCCCAATACTGGAAGGACCCGCGGCGCCCATTCCAGGAATTTTGAACGGCACTGTGGAGGTTGTTGGAGAGAGCCTCCAGGTAGGTGAGAGGTTCTTTTTGATCGGTGATCTCTGCGATCTTTTTCAGCAGGACGGTTTCACGGTAAAGATAAGCGCTCAGGTCTGGGCTTTCGACTGCGGTAATTTCGGTCCCTTGCGCCCAGGGTTGCCAGCGAGAAAAGAACGGGTTCTCATCGTAACCTGTCTGGACCAGGTTGCCCCATTCCGGAATGCCGTCTGAATCTCGGTCGTTGCTTTCCCAAAACCAGGTTTGCAGATACCACAGCAGAGGGCGAAATACCCGAGAGAGGAAAGTCCGGTCTTCGGTGAACTGGTAGATCCGCCATGCCAGGCTGACCAGGAATGGGGCGGCAGATAAGCTGCTGCGCTGCCCCCCAAGTCCAGGTTTGTGATCTACAAACCCGTTTTCCTGCTGGTGGTGGATGAAATTTTCCAGCACACCGGTAGCAATGGCTGAATTTCCGGGAAGCAAAAAATGGGAAAGATACCAGGCCTCCAGGGGTGTCTGCCCATTCCAGAGGTGATTGTATTCCGCACCGCTGCCCTGTTGGGAGTATCCCTGATCGGGCAACCGGGTTGAAACAAAGCTGGTGTGCGGCAGATGTTCGCTTCCGGCAAAGAGCAGATTGAGAGCCGCTTTCTGGCTAAATGCCAGGGCTGCATCCCAATCCGGCTCACCGGTGTATATCTCGGGGAGTTGGGAGGCGAGCATTTTGATCCGGATGATTTCTGCATCCCAGTTCTGAGAAGCAGTCAGGCGTGCGTGCCGGAAGGCTTCTTCCTCATCCGGGAGAGCAGTCTGAATCCATGTAAAGCGGCGAAACTGTCCCGGGGCCAGTTCCAAATTGTGAAACAGGTTGGGGTAGGGGCTGGCTTCTCCTTCTGCTCCGCCCGTAATGAAAAAAATTGGTGACAGGTCTTCTGTTTGTCCCTGAAGGACGGTGGTTGCTTCCCTTTTACGCGGGACCATGGGTCTGCCTTCTGGGTTGGGAGTCAGAACCACCGCCATCTCAAAGCGCAGTTTTCGCTCCAGATCGCCAACGTTTTCGATCCATACCCGCCCCGCTGCTGTTTGGCTGTCGGGAATCCAATATTCCATCAGGACATCAATGCCTGGATAGGGAGAAAATTTAAGTTTCGCGTAGTTGGGAGCAAACTCGACAATCGTCAGTGGGGTATCGAATTCTGCTGGATTGGAAACAGTTTGGTGCGATTCAACAAACTGCGGAAAAATTCGCATGCTGCGGGCCCGCAGACCGAAGGTGGTTTGGAGAACCACCGCAGCAGGGTCACTCCGCCCGATCATCAGTTCCCAGATCTGATCGTTGGCATAAGACAGGGGGCTTAGACGCGGGTCGGCAGCAAGTACCAGATGTTTCGGGTCATCAAGGTGCAGTTTCCATGTACGCATATTAGCATTTTAAGAGCAGATTGGTCTCTGGTCAAAGGTTTTACCCGTTTATTTGAAGTTGCTCCGGGAACAAACCGGCTTAAATTTCGTTATAAAGACAAGATCCGGCCGCATTTTCGGCAGGTTTTTTGCCATTTTTTGTGCCTGCTTGCTTTGGACATTGTTTCTGCCCTGTGCTAAAATCAAAAGGATTATATGGTCAAGAGTTTATTTTTTTGCATGATGGTTTGGATCTTTATTGGAGGATGAGGATGACATCGATGGTAAAAGCCACAGATGATTTGTGGTTTGAGGATTTTGAAGTTGGGGAATCTCAAACAACACCCGGCCGTACGATTACCGAGACGGACATGGTAAATTTTGCCGGTATTTCAGGTGATTTCAACCCGATCCACATGGATGCAGAATTCGCAAAAACCGGGCCGTTTGGCCGGAGGGTGGTCTTTGGGCTGCTGGTGATGTCGATTGCCTCAGGCCTGGTGGTTCAAACCGGGATAGTGAAAGGGCTGCAGGGAGGATTTAGAGAGATCACTCAATGGAAGTTCATGAAACCCGTTTTTATCGGTGACACGATCCATGTTGAATACGAGATTACCGAATCCCGCCCCATGCCTCGAGCAGGCGGAGGATTGATCGTTTTAGAGCAGCGTATAAAAAACCAATATCAGGAAACTGTGATGAAAGGGAGTTGGACAGGTTTTGTGCTCAACCGTCCAGCGAACTGAGCACAGGCCAATTAAGGTGTGAGTATGGGAACTGAAGAAGAACGCCCTGATCTGGATGATCATGATGGGGATGAAATCGAGGAAAACCCGATTGATCGTTTTCGGCGATTGACCTCCAGTTCATCTGAGCCGCAGGAACCTCCAACCGACGATACTTTGGGTTTATACCGCGCTGGACCTGCACCGAAGCCTGATTCTGAGGATGCAGGGAAAATTGGCGATACCCCAGATCATACCTTTGGATGGCATGGCATCGGGCGTGGGGAGTCAGAACCCCCTCAGCCACCAGAGCACGATGTAACCGAAGAAGAAGATTCTTCACAGTCAGCACCTCTTTCAGAGACAGGGGATGAACCGCTTGATCTGGCAGGCACAGGCGAAGCGGATGATGCTCAGCCCGCAGATGCCCTCCCACCAGATCCTGACGCGGATGACTCCTCCAAACAAGAGGGACCCCAGAGTGACAAGTCTCAACCTAAACCACGGGCGGATTTTCTCCCGGTAATCTCCCCGGAAGATCGGGACTCAAGACCAGAACCTGGTCAGGAAAAAACGGATCTTTATGCGCATTTGGGAGATACTCCACCAAGCACAGGCCGTCGCAAGGAACAGATTCCACCTCCGCCGCCCTTGGGGCGTTCTGGTCAGACACCTCCCCCGGCACTGGATGAGGAAGGGATGCCGCTGCCCCGTAAGGTGACCGAAGACGATCTGGATGCAACACGGGTATCCCCCGCGGCTTTCACCCCGCCTTCCAGCCAACCGGGGCGCAAACCGACTCAACCTCCACCCAGGCGCCGTCCGGTACGTTCTGTACCAGCCTCAACACCCAACAAAAGCCAACGCCGGCGAACCAAGCCGCCCCGCGCGCCGAAGACCCAGCGGCAGCCAGGCCCCCCATGGTTTGGAAATTGTTTTGCGAGGGCATCGATCATGCTGCTTTTCCTGGGGCTGATCTTCCTGGTTGGTGCTTTTTCCTTTATGCTGGTGCAGTATTACAGGATTTCCTCCACCCTTCCGGATGTTGAAGCGGAGGATATCCGCGGCCGGATATCCCAATTTGAGACAACCCGAATCCTGGACCGCAATGGAGACCTGCTGTACGAAATCATCGACCCGAACGCAGGACGCAGAACCTATGTCACTTTGGATGAGATTTCTCCCTACATCGTCGCGGCTACTGTCGCCACAGAAGATAAAGATTTTTACAGTCATCCCGGGGTCAATTCATTTGCCATCATCCGCGCTTTTGTTCAAAATGCCCAGAGCGGGGAAGTAGTTTCAGGCGCTTCCTCGATCACGCAGCAAGTGGCCAGGATGTTGTTCCTGGAACCGGAGGAAGCCTCCCAGCGCACCTATCTCCGAAAGGTCAAGGAAGCCATTCTGGCGATTGAACTGACCAATAAATATACCAAGGATGAGATTCTTGAACTCTACCTCAACGAGAATTTCTACGGCAATCTGGCATATGGGATTGAGGCGGCCGCCGAAACTTATTTTGGCACCACAGCGGATAAGATCACCCTGGAGCAAGGTGCATTTTTAGCTGGCCTGCCCCAGGCGCCTTCGGTATACGATGTGTACACCAACCGGCGGGTGGCTCTAGACCGTCAGAAGTATGTGGTGCAGCTGATGTATCAGGCCAGCCTGGACCAAAACTGCATCTATGTTTCTAACAGCATTCAGCGCATTTGCGTGGACTATGATACCGCTTCCCAGGCCGCTTTCGCCCTGGAAGATTATGAGTTTAATCAACCCGAAGTTCGGATGCGCTTCCCGCACTGGGTGAATTACATCCGCACCTTGCTGGAATTGCAGTATGACGCCCAGACGATCTACCGCTCCGGATTCACCGTAGAGACGACAATTGATCCCCGCCTCCAGCAAATGGCAGTTAATACCCTGCAATCGAATATCGGCAAGCTGCAAGGCAGCAATGTTCAGAGCGGGGCATTGGTAGCTGCCATCCCGGTTTCCGGAGAAATCCTGGCCATGGTGGGCTCGGTCGATTTTTATAATGAGGAGATCGATGGGCAGATCAATATGGCGGATTCCCCGCGTCAGCCTGGTTCCGCGATCAAACCGGTCACCTATATCGCAGCCTTTGAAAAAGGCTGGACGCCGGCTACGCTGATCTGGGATGTGGAAACGGAATTTCCCCCTTCGGGTAATCCCAACGATCCAAGCCCTCCGTATATTCCGGTTAATTATGATGAAAAATATCACGGCCCGGTGACGGTGCGGACTGCGCTGGGAAGTTCTTACAACGTACCAGCCGTCAAGGCATTGGATTTTGTTGGTATTTATGATGATCCCAACACGCCTGTTGAAGATGGGATGATCGCCATGGGGCAGCGTTTGGGAATCACCACCTGGGATAAAAGTGAATATTACGGGCTTGCCCTTACCCTGGGCAGCGGCAGTGTGAAATTGGTGGATATGGTGTCTGTCTATGGGGTGTTTGCGAATATGGGCAAAAAGGTTCCCCTGGTTGCGATTACCCGCATCACCGACTCCACAGGAGCAGTGTTGTTTGAGCACCAGCCTACTGACGGGGAGCAGGTTGTGCGGCCAGAACATGCGTACCTGATCTCGGATATCCTCTCGGATAACATAGCCAGAACCCCTGGTTTTGGCCCAAATTCCCTCCTGAAGCTGCCCTTCCCTGCGGCTGTTAAAACAGGAACCACCAACGATTTTAGAGATAACTGGACAATTGGCTACACACCCAACCTGGTGGTTGGAGTGTGGGTCGGGAACCCGGATAATACGGCGATGGCGAAAGGTGTCAGCGGTGTAACGGGGGCTGGGCCGGTCTGGGCAGAGTATATGCTCTCGGCTGTGCAGGAGCTGGAAGGGGCTAATCCGGCATCCTTCCTCAAACCGCCCGGAATTGTGGAAGTGATCGTGTGTGAGGTTTCAGGAACCATCCCATCCAAGTACTGCCCGAATCAGCGGAGGGAGATCTTTGCCCGCGACCAGCTTCCCCTGCCTGAAACTGAGGATTTATGGAAAGAAGTCGAGGTGGATACCTGGACGCAGATGTTCCCCTCAAATGAATGTGGGGATTTCCGCGCCCGGCAATTGGTCTTGAATGAGACCGAGTTTTGGGCCCAGGAATGGATCCTGGATACCGGGGCGGGGCAGTCCTGGGCCGAAGAGATCGGGTTTAAACGGCCGGCGTATTTTATCCCCCAAAAGAAATGCGAACAAAACGATGACCCAGCAATACTCTCTTTTGAAGGGCTTTCCGAAAACCAGCAAATTACTACGACAGAACTCCCAATCATCCTGCGGGTGTGGGGTGGAGCCCGGTTTAGACAATTTACTCTATCTTACCGGGTATTGCCTGGCACCAGTTGGACTCAACTGCAAAGTTTTACCGAACAGAGCAAGGAGCCGAAAGATTTTTATGTCTGGGACCTTGCAGAAGTTCCGGATGGCAAGATCGAGCTGCGTGTCAGGATGGAAGGCAAGAGGAACGCTGTGGCTGAGAAAGTGATTACCCTGGAAATTATCCAGCCGACTCCCACGCCGACACCCACGCCTACAGAGACACCCACCCCAACCATTACGCCCACTCCGACAGAGACCTTGACCCCAACGGCAACCTTTACGCCATCTAGCACCCCTACACCTAGTATAACGCCTACAGAAAAACCATAGCCGACAAAATGACAAATCAAAACCTGGAACTTGACACCCGATCCGCTCGATATTCCTCCGTCCGAATTGTCCTCCTCCGTGTACTGGTAGCGAACCTGGCTGTAACGCTTCTGAAAATTGTTGTCGGAATTATGACTGGTGTGCTGGCAGTCGTCGCCGATGGATTTCATTCTCTGGTCGATTCATCCTCCAATTTAATCGGTCTGGCAGCTATCAGCCTGGCCCGTCGTCCCGCAGACGATTCCCACCCGTATGGATACCAGCGTTATGAGACCTTAGGGGCTCTTTCGATTGGTGTGCTGATGCTGGTTGCCGCATGGGAAATTGCCAGCGCGATCATTGAACGGCACCTTCGGGGAGGCGAACCGGAGATCGATCTCATCTCCCTGGTTTTGGTCATGATGACCTTCCCTGTCAATCTGGTTGTGGTGATCCTGGAACGCCGTTCCGGCAGGCAGTTGCAGTCAGAGATTTTGCTGGCAGACGCACGCCATACCCAGACAGATTTGTACGTGACCGGGTCTGTGCTATTTTCCCTGGTCGGGATCTGGCTCGGCTGGGTTTGGCTGGATTTGGTGGTCGCCGCGGGTGTGGTGGTGTTGATCGTGCGTTCCGCGATTGGAATTTTGCGGGATGCCTCTCTGTGGCTGACGGACAGAATGGTGGTGGATATAGATCAGGTGGCTGAGGTTGCCTACAGTGTGCCTGGGGTGTTGTTTGTCCACCGCATTCGTTCTCGTGGTACTCCTGAAGCCGCCTTTGTAGACCTGCACGTAAAAGTATCACCTTCGATGAGCACATCTCGTGCCCATGCAATCGCCTCAGAAGTCGAGCGGCGTATGGTGACAGAGGTTGAGACCGTCAAGGAAGTGCTCGTGCATATCGAACCGGCGAAGAAGGAAAGGCTTTCATTGTGGGACCGAATGGCTGAGGACATCCGCAGGCTGGCGGAAGGGCTTGGACTGGGCGTGCACGATTTACACATTCATGTCGGGGAATCCGAAGGGTACGTGGTTGAGATCCATCTGGAATTCGACGATCAGATTTTATTGCGGGAGGCGCATGAACTTGCCGAACACTTCGAACTCGATGTTCAGCGCTACTGGCCGGAAGTCGAACAGGTCATCACTCACCTGGAACCCTTGCCGCAAAAAGTGCTCACCCTGAAAAACACAGAAAGCACACACCTGGAAGAGAAAATTCTTCAGGTGATCAGCCGGATTGTGGAACAGGACCAAGTCAAGTCTCTGCACCTGTATCAGACTGCCGGACATCTCCACGCAAATTTGGTGCTGGTGTTCAATGAGGATATTTTATTGAACCAGGCTCATGAGATGGCTGAAAAAGTGGAACTTGTGTTGCGCAGTCAATTTTTAGACCTGGAACATGTCATGGTCCATGTGGAGCCGGTCATCAATGAAGCAAGATAATTAAAAGTTAACGATTGGGGGAAGTGGATGTCAGGCGGTAAATTTCGACAGGTTCGCTCTTGCCTTTTAAAATCTTGGATGTGACGAACTCAGCTTGGACCTTATCTTTGATGACCAGGTAGGTCTGTTTGCTGACCAGGATGGGGAACCCGAATTCTTTGGTCTGGTCTTGCAGACGGGCAGCCAGGTTGGCGGCATCTCCGATGACAGTATAGTTGACTCGCTGTTCGGAGCCAAGCAGGCCAACAAACACCTCGCCCGTGTTCAGCCCAATTCCCATATTAAGTCCCTCAGACAGGATTTTTTCCGAAAGCCAGGCTTTGTTCAGTTTTTGCAGCGCGGCGTTCATTTCCAGGGCAGCGAAGGCAGCCCGGATGGCGTGGTCTTTATGCGGGATTGGCTCGCCAAAAAAGGCGATGATCGCGTCTCCCTCGTATTTGTCCACCGTCCCGCCATATTGGTGAATGATCTCGCTCATCGTTTTCAGGTAAGGATTCAATAAAACAACCACGTCTTCTGGCTTCATCCTCTCAGAGAGTGAAGTGAAATCTCGCAGATCTGAAAACAGGATGGTCAATTCCGTGCGTTTATTCAGGCTGTTGATATCCTGGGTCTCTAGCAGCTGGTCCACCATTTGAGGCGAGATAAACCGGCTGAATAAGCTGCGGACGCGGCGTTTCTCTATTTCCTGGCTGACTGCCTGCTCAAGGGTGGGGATCACGACACCCAGGATGAGCATCAGCAATGGGGAAACAATGGTGATCTGCAGGCCGCTGCGGTAGAAAATGAGCTGGCGTAAAGCCAGATAGGTGATGGCGGCGATTGACATCAGGAAAATGGTGAGTGTTGGCCTGGAGGAGGAGATCAGCAGTCTTGAGACGAGGGCCATCCCCAGAATGAGCAGCAACGCACCCCACGGTGGGGTCAGCGAGAGGTATTTCCCTGACAGTAAGGTGGCAATGGTATTCGCAACCACTTCAACTCCCGGGGTCAGGTTGGTGGCAGAGTAGGGTGTCGGGTACAGATCCTGCAGGGTTTCGCTAGAGGCACCGATCAGGACGATCTTATCCCTGAAGATAGATGGATCGTAATCCCCTTCAATCAGGTATGCTGCGGAGTACGTTGGGTAGGTCTGTGGCGGTCCGGCATAATTAATCAGCAGTTCATTTCTTTGATTGAGGGGAATCTCATTCCCATTGAACAGGATGGATGCCGGGGTTGGGTTGGACGGAGGAGCCGTGCCCAGATAGACCCTGGTGACTTCGAAAGCCCAGTTGTAATAGAACTCCCCTTCAAAATGTTTATAGCCGGTTACCCCGCGAACGATGGCATCATCGTCCCGTTCGATTTCTGTAATGCCAAAGCCATCAATCACGGGGAGGAAGAGTTCCTCTGGGATGTCCAGGGTGGTGGAATATTGCGTGGAGAAGATCTGACTGACGGTGACAACGGAATTGGCTTCGCGGAAGGCCTCTGCCAGGGCAATGTCATCTTCGGGATTAAAAGCCGGGTCGAACAGGAAGATATCGTAGGCGATCAGCCGGGCACCAGCATCGTTAAGCCAGTTGACAATCTCTGCCATCCGGGAACGTGACCAGGGCCAGCGTTCGTTGAACCAGGCGAGTGAGGCATCGTCGATTGCAACAATCACAATATTCTCGTTGGGAGGCTGTTGGTTGCCCACCCGGATTGCCGTGTCCATTGCGGCCAATTCCAGCCGTTCCAACGGTGTTGCCACATCAGGGAAATTTGCAAATACCTCCAGGCCTGCCAGGATCACAGCAATCAGCACAATGATCAGGGTTTTGCTTCGCCGTGAGGATTTGGTTTGCTCTTGTTGTGCCATGATGATTTCTTTCCGGTTGGGTAGATTGGCACCTGCTTCAACATGACCGGCGCGCGATCAAGGTTAGCAGCGCCTGGAAGCCCGGGCGGTTTCAACGCTCAGATTCATTATACATGAGGACAAAGGTAAAAGATTTGACTTTTTTGATAGGAATGGGTTTCCCCGTTAGTCCATAGCCCTTCCTGGAATGACAACTCCTCATTGATTTTGGGCTGTGTTTCAGTGTATATTGAATTTGTAAAACCAAGTATGTGAGTCACCGAGGAGTTGACTTATGATGAGACAGAAAATCACTTTGGCCGCGGTTATCTTGCTGATTGTACTTTTGGCAGGATGCAACTTGCCTCCCTCTACGCCAGAACAACCAGAGCCGTTGTCTGCCCAGACGCTGGCAGCCCAGACCATTGATGCCCAGCGGACTCAATTTGCGAGCGGAAGCCAGCCAACCCAGGATGTCGGGCAAAGCCCAATCCCTCCGGCCGATACGCTGGCGCCCACCAACACCTCTCCCCCTGCGGCAACCCTCCCGCCAACCAATACACCCGTGCCAAGCTTTACCCCAACCAAAACGATCCCGTGCAACCGGGCAGGTTTTGTCAAGGATGTCACCGTGCCTGATGGGAAAATCTACGCCCCTGGCACGACCTTTACCAAGACGTGGCGATTGCGGAATACCGGGACGTGCAGCTGGAATGGAAATTACGATCTTGTATTCGATTCCGGCAACAAGATGGGTGCAGCGGATGTGATTGATCTGACCATCGGAACCGTGAACCCGGATGATACGGTCGATATCTCGGTGAACCTGACGGCCCCTTCTGCCTCTGGTGACTATCGGGGGGATTGGCTGCTGCGCAGTGATACCAACGAAGTGTTCGGCCTGGGGAATTCAGACGAACCCTTCTATGTCCTGATCGAGGTGGCAAAGCAAGCCAGTTTTGAAATCCTTTCCACCAATATGTATAAATGTGTCGGGGATGATATTGCCGCCTTCCGGGTCAAAAATACAGGTACTGATAACCTGGAGAGCGCTGGGGGCAGTCTGAAGAACCTGAGTACGGATGTTGTTAACACCTTTGGTTTCTCGAATACCCCATTTACAGAGAATAAAGACGACTGCCCGATTTTGACGATCAGTGACATTGAACCAGACGATATCTATTACCTGACTTACAATCTGGGGAGCGGCAGCAGCGGGGTCAAGTTCCGCTTCGAATGGAAATTGTGCACCCAGGATGGTGGCGGCGGAGATTGTGATACCCAGGAGGCCAGTGTACAAGTTCCCTGATCTGAGAGCGTCCACTACCAAACAGGCCGGCATTTCACCGGCCTGTTTTTTTAATGTTTCCGGGTGAGTCGGATGGAGTTTGTTTACTGTCCAAGCTGGCTGATAAATGCTTCAACGGCCGCCAGAAAGGCTTGCGGGCATTCTTCTTGCGGCACATGACCACAGGCAGGCAGAACGACCAATTCCGCCCCAGGGATCTTGCCAGCATTGTCGATCGAGCTCTGGGTCGCTACGATGCGGTCATCGTCGCCCGTGATCACCAGGACAGGCAGGTCCATCTCTCCCAATCGTTCCGGCAGGTCGCTGGGCTGGCTGGAGGTGGAATACTGCCAGAGGGCGACATCCCAATTCTCGGCACGCAGCGGCTTGGTATAAAGAGGGACCGTGTCGGCTGGCTGGGTAGAGGGGTCGTGCCAGGCCTGGTCAATGATGTCCAGACCCGATTCCTGGATCTCTCGCACCAGCAAAGGCCCGATCCGCTGCATCTGGGGGGTCCTGAGAAGCCATTGATAGCGGCTGTAGGGGCCGCCGCCCCCGCCCACCGCCGGGCTGACCAGGACCAGCGCGGTGACCCGTTCTGGATGTGCCAGGGTGTACTCTATCGCTACGGTTCCTCCGGCTGAATTGCCCACCAGGATCAGCTCTCCGGTGACCGACCAGGTATCCAACAACGCTCCTAACTGGCTGACGGCCGCCGATCGGGAGTAGGGATTATCCCCTTCCCACTCAGCCGGACGCTCGGTCAGCCCGAAGGCCAGCCGGTCATAGGCGAACACGGTGTATCGCTCGGCCAGGGTCGGCATCACATCCCGCCAGGAATACTGGCTGGCGCCAAACCCATGCAGCAGCACCAGCGTCACCGCTCCACTGCCCTGGGTTTTGTAGTGGATGTTGATCCCGGAAATTTCTGTAAACAGGCTGTCTGGGTCTGCCAGCTGCTCGACTGGAACGACCCCTTCCGGAGGTGAGATCGGGACCAGGAAAGGCCCGACCAGCGCGACCAGGATCAGCCCAAGCAGGATATACCCCAACACACGCAAGAATTTTTTCATTCCACGCTCCTTATTTCTGGTCCGGATGATTGCGATGAGATGGATTTTACCATTCAGGGGACCATCCTCCAGGGTTTGGTTTAGGGTTATAATGTTTTCATCCTTTTATTGGTGAACGTTAATGGTGGATGGGACCCGCAATATTATGTTAAAGGTGGATGAGGACCTGTGCCAGGCCTGTAATCCATGCTTGGCGGGGGATGTCTGCCGGGGGAATGCCTTTCGCCGTTTCGAACGCCACGAGAGCCCCTTTTTGGATATGAGCCGCTGCTGGGGGTGTATGGACTGCGTGCCGGCCTGCCCGTTTGAGGCGGTCGTACGCCATGAGTACGGCGGTTAGGTTATAAGATTTTAATCGAAAAAAGTTATTTGGTCAGCCACTCCGGCAGCGGTTTGCGCTCCGGGTGTTTGCCGTAAAACAGATCGTCCAGCCACAGGGCAGCCCGGCGGAAGGTCCCCGAACGGGCGTTACCCCAGCGGATGGCGTTGTGCAGCGGGTGGTCGGGGTGGGCATACGGGCAGACCGCCATGCAGATGCCGCAGTCGGTGCCGATCTCGTTCCAGTAGGCGAAGCAGGTCTCCGGGTTGATGCGCCAGCGCAGCACCCCGTCCTCCTCGGTGCGCGGCCCGAACGGGATCGACTTGCTCGGGCAGTTCTCGGCGCATTTTTTGCACACCAGGCAGAAATCGATCATCTCCGGGCTGGGTTGGGTCGGTTCTGTCTCCAGGGGCAGGGTGGTGGTCACTACCCCCAGCCGCACTCTCGGCCCCAACCGCATCGTCATCAGCAAGGACATCCGGCCGATCTCGCCCAGGCCGGCATCACGCGCAACGGGGGGGCAGATCACGCGGTAGTTGCCGTCCATGTGCGCCCGCGCTTCGTATCCCAGTTGCCGGATCGTCTCGGCCAGCTGGACAGAGATCTTGCCGGCCTCCACGTATTGGTGCGCGGTTTCGATGATCGAGGTGCCCTGTGGGGCAGACTGCATGGCCTCGAAGTCCATCTCGACGGTGAAGGCGATCGCAAACGGGTGGTCTAGTTCGATCGGGCTGCCGTACTCCCCGGGTCCGCGCCCGACATGCGAGTAGACGTAGGCCGGGTTGAGTGGGGTGATCCCGACATCGGCAGCCCCATAAAGGAGCGCCATTTTCTTGACGTAGGCCGCGGCCTCCTGCGGGGTGAAGGGATGCTTGTCCGCACTCGGGCTGCCGTCCACCATCGGGTGCATAGTTTCGGTCAGCTGGAAACCGGCCTCTGTGGCGGCGAAGGCGGGCCGGTGGGCGAATTTGCTGTCGGGCGACTGTAGCCCGGGGCGGGCGCGCGTGCGGTCATCGGCCGATTGATCTTCCGGGTACAGGGCGTAATACTGCTCGTATTCGGGCGTGCCCGGCTTGAGGCGGTGGCGGGCGAACATGATCTTCCGCTCATCGAAGCGGCGGGTGGGGGCATGCTGGTCTGGCGGCAAGGTGCCAATCGGGAGGAAGAACAGGATCACGGCCAGCGTGATCAGTCCCAAAATTATATAAAATAGTACTAATTTGATATTTATTGCAAAATATGTTGAAAAATAAAAGGTAATTACAAACAGGATTGCCAGTCCGCCGCTGATCCGGGCGGCCCGCAGTTCCCGCTCTCGCACTGAGAGCACGGCAAACCAGCCGAAACCGGCCCCGCCCAGCAAGCCAAGACCGATCAGGATCAGGTTGAGGGTTTGTTCTGTCAGCATGCCCTATTATATCCTCTGGCAGCACCCTGTACCAGTTGATCCCTCCGTGCTTGTTGCACCAATCGGAGTGGTCAATCTGAAGGTGATCATTCCTGAGATTGCTTCAGTCGCGATGCTCCTTCGCAATGACCGGAATCCCTGTTCTGTCTTTGCTAGAGAAGCGGTGCAGCTTGCCGCACCGCTGATCGAGGCAATCTTGGGGTTAGGTTCAACATACCCACGAATTTCACCACTCCCTGCACCAATCGGTGGGTTGGTGAAGTCAATAAACTGGAGTATAATTTTTCTTCCCGGCACACAACAAGGAGTGGCATGAACATCCCCTTTCGTCATTACTGGCAGCTGCTTTCGAGACACATCCGGCCTCAGATGGGCCGGTTTGTTCTGTTGGGAATCCTGCTGTTCAGCGGGATCGCGCTGCGGGTCATCAACCCCCAGATCATTCGCTATTTCATTGATACAGTCACAACTCAGGGGCCTGCTTCGCATTTGATCAATGCCGCGATATTGTTCATTGTGGTGGCGCTGTTCCAGCAGGTGCTGGGGGTTGGTGCCGCCTACATGGGGGAATACGTCGCCTGGACCGCGACCAATGACCTGCGCGCTGAGTTGGCCTGGCACTGCCTCAACCTGGATATGAGCTTTCATAACAACATCAGTTCCGGCGAACTGATCGAGCGCATTGATGGGGATGTGGCTGAGCTCTCGAACTTTTTCTCCCAGTTTGTCATCCGCGTGATCGGAAATATGATCCTGGTGATCGGGATCCTGATCGCGATTTACATCGAGGATTGGCGCCTGGGATTGGTCTTCACCTTTTTTGTGATCGTCACCCTGCTTGCCCTCAACCGGGTGCGGGGAATTGCCATCCCTTCTCAGAAAGCTGTGCGCGAAGCCTCCGCAGATTTGTTTGGTTACCTGGAAGAACGCCTGGCCGGTACCGAGGATATCCGTTCGGCTGGGGCGGTGGACTTTGTGCTGCTGGGACTGTATAAGCTGATGTACCGGATGATCGGGTTTTGGAAAAAAGCCAGCCTGCTGATGATCGTCGTGATTGGGGTCACCACCATCCTGCTGGCAGTCGGGCTGAGTGCGGCTTTTGTCGGCGGCTATATCATGTACCAGAACGGCATCTTCACCATCGGAGCAGTCTATCTCCTGGTGAATTACCTCAATACGCTGCGCCGCCCGATCCGTGAACTGACCCAGCAGGTGGAAAATTTACAGAATATCGGCGCGGCCACAGAACGACTGATTGAATTAAGAGCGGTCCAGAGTAAACTGCAGGATGGCTTTGGCGCTGTGCTCCCTGACAGTGCGCTTTCGCTGGCTTTTCAGGATGTGGGTTTTTCGTATGTCGATGGAGACCACGTGCTGGATGCGGTCAGCTTTGAGCTGCAGCCAGGCAAAGCCCTGGGTCTGCTCGGTCGAACCGGCAGCGGAAAGACTACCCTGGCCAGGCTGGTGTTCCGCCTTTACGACATCTCTGAAGGCAAGATCCTGCTGGGGGCGGTCAACACCCGGGATGCCCGGCTGGATGATCTGCGCAAGCGGGTGGCAATCGTCACCCAGGATGTGCAGCTCTTCCAGGCGACGGTGCGGGATAACCTGACCTTTTTTGATGACTCGGTTTCCGATGACTTTATCCTGAAGGTGATCGATGAACTAGGCCTGAGCGATTGGCTCCACAGTTTGCCCAAAGGCCTGGACACCAAGCTGGAGACCGGCGGGCGCAGTCTATCCGCTGGGGAGGCTCAGCTGCTGGCCTTTACCCGGGTGTTCCTGCGCGACCCAGGGCTGGTCATCCTTGACGAAGCGTCCTCCCGCCTGGACCCGGCCACCGAACAACTGATAGAGCGTGCGGTGGACCGCCTGCTGAAGGATCGCACTGCCATCATCATTGCCCACCGGCTCCGGACTGTAGAGCGAACGGATGAGATTCTGATCCTGGATGGGGGACGGGTGGTGGAGCATGGCGACCGGCAGACTTTGGAAGCAGACCAGCAATCCAAATATTTCCAGCTGCTGCAAACCGGCTTAGAGGAGGTGCTGGTATGACCTCATCCACCAGACCGGAATTACTCAAACCGGAAGCCTATGCCGAGCGGGAGACCAGCACAGCCCAGCCAGCCTGGAGAGTGATCCTGGACATGATCCGGTTCCGGCCAAAATTGTGGCTGCTCAATCTGGTTGCCATGCTGGTCCTGATGATGTCGTTCCAGCTGCCCGGGTTGTCGATGCGCTGGTTCTTTGACCTGCTGACTGGTGATGCCCCGGCCACATTTGGTTTGTGGACGCTGGTCGCGTTTCTGTTTGCCGGGGAAGTGGGGCGGCTGCTGGGATTGTTTGGGCTGGTCGGTACCAATGTGCCTTTCTTCGGGGCCACTCTGACCCTGCTGCGCAAGAACCTGCTGCGGCATATTCTGCGGCGGCCTGGCGCGTCTGCCCTGCCAGACTCACCCGGAGAAGCAATCAGCCGTTTTCGCGGGGATGTATTTGAGATCCCGCTGTTTTCATTATGGATGAACGACCTGCTCGGGAATATTGCTTTCAGCATCGTGGCACTGGTCGTAATGATGAGGATCAATGCCCGGATCACCTTGCTGGTGATGATCCCATTCGTATTTGTAGCGTTCATTTCAGCGGCCTCCACCAGCCGGATCGACCGCTACCGGAGGGCCAGCCGCCGGGCAACCGGGATTGTCGTCGGGTTCATCGGGGAGTTCTTCGGCTCTGTCCAGGCGATTAAAGTGGCTGGGGCGGAGCAATCCGTGATAAAGCGGTTTAAGAAATTGAACGATGAACGCCGGGATTATTCCCTGAAAGACCGGCTGTTCAACGAGATCCTGCATTCCCTGTTTGTCAATACCGCCAACATCGGAACCGGGGTGATCCTGATCCTGGCTGGACAGGCCATGGCGAACAATGATTTTACCGTCGGCGACTTCGCCCTGTTTGTGTTTTACCTGGAATTCATCACTGACCTGACAGCGTTTACCGGGCTGCTGGTCGCCCGTTACCGGCAGATTGGGATCTCGGTGGAACGCATGGGCCGCCTGATGGAGGGTGCTTCGGAAGAGGCGCTGACGGAGTTCAGCCAGGTCTACCAGGATGGCAATTTCCCTCCGGTGGTATATTCCGAACGAACCCAGCGAGACATCCTGAAGAAGGTGGAGACGGTTGGCCTGAGCTATACCTTCCCGGGAAGTGAAAATGGCATTCAGGATGTCAGCTTATCGGTGGAGCGCGGGAAGTTCGTGGTGGTGACCGGGCGGGTTGGTTCGGGGAAAACCACCTTGCTGAGAGTATTGTTGGGATTGCTGCCGAAAGACCGCGGAGACATCTTTTGGAACGGGAAGGTGGTGGAGGATCCGGATGACTTTTTTATTTTCCCGCGGGCGGCATATACATCTCAGGTGCCCAGGCTGTTCTCGGATACCCTGCGCAACAACATCTTGCTTGGTCTGGATAAAGATGAGGAAGAGATTTATCTCGCAGTCTACCAGGCTGTGATGGAGCGCGACCTGGAAGAACTGGAAGAGGGGTTGGATACATTGGTTGGGCCGAAAGGGGTGAAGCTATCCGGCGGCCAGATGCAGCGGACAGCCGCAGCCCGCATGTTTGTCCGCCAGCCCGAGCTGCTGGTATTCGATGACCTCTCCAGTGCCCTGGACGTTGAGACGGAGCGGACCCTGTGGGAGAGGGTCTTTGAACAGCCGGATGCGACCTGCCTGGTGGTCTCTCACCGCCGGATTGCCCTGCGGCGGGCTGACCATATCATTGTGCTTAAAGATGGCCGGGTGCAGGCTGAGGGCACGCTCGATGACCTGCTGAAAACATCGGATGAAATGCGGCGAATCTGGCAGGGTGAGCTGGGTTGATATTTTCGCTCCAACCGGGTTAAACTTCTCATGGTTGGATCAATTTTTGGATTGGATGAATGATGTTCGATAGACTCAAGGGCACTTATACCCGCTTCTCGCCCAAGTTTTGGATCCTGGTTCTCTCCGCGTTCATCGATCGCCTGGGCGGGACGATTATCTTCCCATTCTTTTCTCTTTACATCACCCAAAAATTTGAAGTTGGGATGACCGAGGCGGGCGTGCTGTTGGGTTCGTTTTCCTTTTTTGGTTTCATTGGGAGTATTGTTGGTGGGGCATTGGCAGACCGCTTCGGCAGGAAAGGCTTGGTGCTGTTTGGTTTGGTCTTCAGCGCGCTTTCCAGCATCGCCTTCGGACTGATCAGTGAATTCTATGTTTTCTTTATCCTGTCCATACTTGTCGGGCTGCTCTCGGATATTGCTGGCCCCGCACATCAGGCAATGGTCGCTGACCTGCTTCCGGAAGAACAACGCACGGAAGGATACGGCATCCTCCGGATTGCGATCAACCTCTCCTGGATCATCGGACCCATTATCGGCGGGATGCTGGCTGGAGTTTCGTACCTGTTATTATTTGTGCTGGACGCGATTTCCAGCCTGATCGTGGCTGGAATCGTGCTGCGGTTCGTTCCGGAAACCAAGCCTGAAGCAGACCAGGAGACGGCAAAGGAACCATTCCGCAAGACGATGCTGGGTTATCTGGAAGTGGCAAAGGATCGCTTGTTCCTGGCTTTCGTGGTGGCCATGATCTTCAATGTGTTTGCGTATGGTCAGATCTACAATACGTTGTCGGTTTTCCTGCGGGATGTGCACAATATCCCCGAACGTGGCTATGGATTTTTGATGAGTGCAAATGCCAGCCTGGTGGTGGTGCTTCAGTTTTGGATCACCTCCCGGCTGCGCGGCCGCCCGCCGATGCTGGCCCTGGCGCTGGGGACAGTATTTTATCTGGTTGGGCTGACCATGTATGGGTTTGTTAGCGTGTACGGGCTGTTCCTGGCCGCAATGCTGCTGATTACAATCGGGGAGATGATTGTACTGCCCACAGCCCAGGCCCTGGCGGCCAAATTTGCACCTGAACAGCTGCGCGCCCGTTACATGGCCTTTTTTGGCCTTTCCTGGGTGGTCCCCTGGATGTTTGGGCCAGGCCTGTCCGGTATGATCCTGGATGGGCCGAGCCCGCGCACATTGTGGTATGTGTGTGGGTTGAGCTGTCTCCTGGCAATCACGGCTTTCGTCGGGATTCACAACCGGGCTGGCGAGGTGCTGCAAGCAGGGGAGTAAGCGTGATTTGGCTGCTGCACCGGGAGCGCTGGCAGGCATGTGGATGGATTCCGGTTGGGAGCGAATCAAAAAAGAGCACCAATACATTCGGCTTTTGATGCTCTTTGACTGTATGAACGATCAGGGTGAATCTGAGCGGGGGTTACATAAATTCTCTGAACTGCAGCCCGTGGCGTTTCCTTGCTTCCAGCCAGGCTTTGCGCAGAACTTCGTAAACCTCTTCGGGTTTGGCTACATTTCTCAAGATAACTTCAGGGTTTGAGGCGTCCTGCCCTTTGATGAAAATATCACCCAGGTTGGTGATGCGTTCGCCGATATTTTGTTTGTAATCAATATCCTGCATCCGGACCAGTTCGAAATTTTCAACCTTGCGTCCAACCAGACCACGGGTAATCTTGAGCCGCTCGGAGGTGAGGGTGTAGTGTTCTACCAGGGAAAGGAATGGCCTGCCTTCCCATAAGATGTGCTCTTCGGTTTCATCCACTTCTGCAGCAGCTTCCGCACTCGGGGGAAGCACTTCATCATCCAGAACCTGATCCATGGTGACTAAAACGGTATCGGCGATCTTGCTGACTAATTTCTCCTGCTGTTCGGTAGGAATGGTAGAAAGGTCGACTCCACTCTGGGCAAAGGCCTGCCAGATGCTGCTGACCATTTTTGCACGAATATTCTTTAAATTCATTTTGCCTCCGTAGGATTTTTTTAAGTTGGATCGAGATGCTTTTATTGTAGCAGGAAATACCCCAAAAAGTTAGGATTGGGGGGTGAACGTTGTTGAGAGTGCTCATTTTGGATCGATAAAAGTTTCAATGAGCTGTTCCAGCAGCGGCAAGGCGTTTTCTACCACATGGATGTCATTTCCATCGTCGAATTTTTGGCCAAGGTGCATCAGATTTTTGCTTACGGTATGGAGCAAATCCATGATCTGCCCGGCTAAAAAGGTTCGATCTTCGGCTTTTTCCGGGTCCTGCATGTATCGCTCATAGACCAGGGCGTCTATCGGGCTCCAAACTGGATATTCAGGGCGGGTTGTGTCATTGATGTTGATGATCCCGTTCAATTTTTGCCCAAACGCATCAACCTCGATGGGTTTTCCCTGCCAGAAGGGAACCCGGTTGAGGAAGAAATAAGTGCTTTCGTGGGTGATCAGCCGGTGTTGGAGCTTGTCATCCAGTTCCCCGAGCACAATCGAGAGTTGCTCGCTTTCATCGACCGGGATGACCTTTGGGATGTTGATGCTCCCATTGTGGGTGGTCGCGATCGACCCATCCTGGCTGACCAGATATTGTGTGCTGACCCCATGGCGGGAGGCTACCGCAGTGTAAATGTGTTTGAAGGCGGTCCACAACAAGAAGAATTGGTCGAATGGCTGGCGACCATCTCTGCGGGGCCGGACTCGGCCCGCGATCTCGATCATCGAATAGGCGATGGGGAGTTCCTGTCTGCTGAATTTCATCATGGTGATTATTACTCCAAATGAGGCTTTTTGAAACCGATCATGCAGAAGGGGATCCAACCTCACTTTTTGCCGGACCTAAGATTTGCATCAGCCCATATTGGACGCCTACGCCAACCAAAAATAAGATGAGCATCATCCCTGGTCCTGCGCCGGTGCTGATCCCGATTAAAATCGCCCCGATCAATGAGGTGACCCCAATGATCCAGGCTTTGTAGAGGGCCAGGAAGATCACCCCGCCAACGATTCCAAAAATACAGGCGAAGGTAATCATTGTGGAAGCTTCTGAGTCATAACCGACTCCAAACAACGTGGCACCCAGGATAGCCCCGACGGCGGCCCCGATGAGGAATACCCCAAGCTGTTCCAGGAACAACGCCAGTCCTGCGCCGATGATCCCCCCGATGAAAAAGCCCACAATTGATATCAATCCCTCCGCCTGGTCGACAACCCCGGCTAACACGATCGCTCCCAATAACCCACCGAAGATAAACCCGGTTAATTGAATGATGAAATGATGGATTTTGAACCCTGCTAACAGGTAGAGCGCTCCGACAAGGATCAGAATTGCCCTCACGATTCCGGAAGAGACACCAAACGCATCCAGGATCTCTGGTTCTGCAGAACAACCTGTCAGCAACAGGGAGAACAAGACAACGAGTGCAGATGTTTGCCATGATCTGCAATTGAACAGTTGGGATTTTTGCATTTCCTCCTCCTTGAAATCCAATCGTCCATTGCTTTTTTTGCTGAACCAATTCATTTCTGAAAAGATCGGTTTCAGTTACTTAGTTAGTATACAGGAATCAAGTTTTGGTTACAAGAATTCTTTGCATCTGCAAGGTGTACAGCACAAATCAGGCAGATCACAAAGAAAAAGGGGAGAAATCCATGATTTCTCCCCTTTTTTTGAGAGGGAAAATGTGGACAAACCTCAGGGCACAGACACCCAGTCTTCTGGTGCGCTGCCCGCAGCTACCTCCAGCGGCTGGGCTTCCCAGGTGCCGATGGAAATGTGATTCAGGCTGTAGGCGAGGTAAGAGGAATCCGCACCACCTGGTTCCGGACCCTGCGAGTACAGCATCTGACTTCCATCCGTGCTCCAGACGGGACCAGATCCATAGGGGTATTGGTGCTGCTCCGAGCCATCCGCAGACAAGATCCAGAGTGCCGGCATCCTGCCGCCCAATTCCCCGAATGTCGTGGCGCTGATCCATTGCCCATCCGGACTCCACTCCGTTGTAAAGGGATACTCTCCACCAAGGGGTGCCTGGTATGAGTGAATGATCGTGGATTGATTTGTCTGGAGATCGAGAACCGTCACCGCCATCTCGGTCTGGGCAGAGGCCTCATTATAACGAGAAGCGAATAAGCTCAATTTGGTCCCGTCTGGTGACCAGGACGGATGGCTGAAGCTCCAGCCGGCCATTTGGAAGTTCTCCGGGAGGATGATCTCTGTGCTGCCTCCCCACTGGGTGATGCGGAGGGTTTCGCGGGCACCCAGGACAAGGGTTTCACCATCCGTGGAGAGCGAATAATCGGTGGGGCTTTGAGAATCCAGCAGGAAGGTTTCCCCGGTCTCGACATTCATCCCGCCCAGGGTTCCCATCCAGGGATCGGTGATCTCAACGAGGGCATAAATAATCACGCCAGGGCGTTCCGGCCACCAGGAGAAGCCGCGCTTCATCCGGTTGGGTGTTTCATCCAGGATGCGGCTCTCACCGGAGGGCAGGTCTCGCAGCCAGAGAACCGTCTCGTCTTCACTGGTGAACAACACCTGATCTCCATTGGGGGAAAGTACCGGACCATTGATCCGTTCACCGATCAACCGGGCCTGCCCGCTGCCATCGACGACCCATACTCCCAGGTCATCATGGAAGACCATGCCAGCCAGTTCAGGAGTCAGCATGCTGCCGGCCATCAGGTCATCGTAGTTGAAGGGCTCCAGTGTGCTGGTCTCGGTGCTTTCTTGGACATCGGTGAAGACAGGCGGAAAGGCTACCGGGGTTTCCACGATGATCTCGAATGTGCCGCAGCCTGTTAGAAGCAGCAGGAAAATCAGGGTTAGGGAAAAATGTAATTTCTTCATTTCAAGTCTCCAATATTGTAATTTAAGATATCTCAAGTTTAACAAATTTGTATTTCTGTGGTGTCCCATTGGAGATGCAGTTTGATGTCAGGATGTGTCAGTCTTGTAACATTCGATAGAATGTATAGAAAACCATCCTGTCCGTTTAGGACAGCTATGATACGGCAGCGCTTATTCACTGGTGCAAGCTGCCTGTGGAATGGCTTCAAGAGGACAATACGCCCTTCAACTGACTTTTGCATTTAGTTTTGGGTGAGTTCACGGAATAGATTATCTTAGATTATCAGAATGCTAAAAACTTTGTGATATCATATGCCGAAAAATTTCACCTTCCGGAGAATACCTTAGAAGATATCTTCCATAGGAGCAGGTTATGAATATCGTTTTCCTTTCGCCACATTTCCCGCCAAACTATTATCCCTTCTGTGTGCATCTGAAACGGATGGGGGCTAACGTGTTTGGGGTTGCGGATGAACAATTAGAGCGTATGCGCCCTGAACTGAAAGACGCACTGACTGGATATTATCGTGTGGAGGACATGGATAGCTATGATCAGTTGTTACGAGCCCTGGGGTATTTTACGCACCGGTATGGCAAGATCGACCGCCTCGATTCGCTGAATGAATACTGGTTGGAAACAGAAGCCCAATTGCGCACCGATTTTAATATTGATGGTTTAAAGACCCGTCAAATGGCGGCGATCAAGCGGAAATCGAGAATGAAGACTGTCTTCGAGAAAGCCGGAATCGATGTTGCGCGTGGGCGGATTGTCCGGAAACTGAAAGATGCACAGGCTCTGATTGCTGAGACTGGGTACCCTGTGGTTGCCAAACCCGATATTGGAGTGGGTGCGGCCAAAACTTATAAGATCGCCAATCAAACTGAACTCGACAGTTTTTTTGCTGAAAAACCGCCGGTTGACTATTTTATGGAGGAATTTGTCCAGGGTGAGATTGTCTCCTTTGATGGGTTGGTTGATTCTAAAGGTGACCTGATCTTCTCCACTGCCCATTCTTACAGCACTGGTGTGATGGAAGCCGTCAACCAGAACCTGGATATTTACTATTACTCCTATCGGGAGATTCCACCTGATTTGGAAAAAGCCGGCCGAAGTACCGTGGATGCCTTTAAGATTCGTGGCCGTTTTTTCCATTTTGAATATTTCCGTACTGCCAATGACAGATTGGTTGCGTTAGAGGTCAATATGCGCCCGCCGGGCGTTTTGACGACGGATATGTTCAACTATGCCAATGATATCGATATCTATGCTGCCTGGGCTGAGATGATGGTACACGGGACTGCCGAAATACCTGCCGCCAGGCCTTACCATGTGATCTACGTGGGACGTAAATCGACCCGGGAATATAAACTGTCCCATAATGCCGTGCTGGAATCTTGCAGGGGAGTGTTGAGCCACCACCAACCGATCGAGGGTGTCTTTGCTGCTGCGATTGGCAATTATGGTTATATCTTGCGTTCAGCAGACTTAGACGAGTTGATCGAGCTGGCAAATTTAATCCAGGAGTGACCATTTGAAGACTGAATATCATCAATGGTTTAGTGACCATTTAGGCCAGGAGATGGTACTAAAGGTTTACGGCTACTATGGTAAACCGGTGGTGGTTTTCCCTGCTCAGGCGGGCCGTTTCTATGATTTTGAGAATTTTGGCATGGTCGAGGCGGTTGCTTCGCAGATTGAATCCGGCCGCATCAAATTATTTTGTGTGGACTCGATTGATGGGCAGTCGTGGACAAATTGGGATGCCCATCCCGCAGACCGCGCCCGCCGCCACCAGGATTATGACCGCTATATCACCGACGAGGTCGCACCCTTCATTCGCCAGCACTGTGGTGCTGGCCAGCAGAATGGTGAAAGACAGCAGAAGTGTATTGCTACCGGAGCCAGTATGGGGGCGTACCATGCCGCAAATTTTTTCTTCCGTCATCCCGATCTGTTTGATGTGACGATTGCACTCAGCGGGGTCTACCGACTGAATATGTTCATCGGAGAGTATATGGATGACAATGTCTATTTCAATTCCCCGATCCATTATTTACCCAACCTGAACGATCCATGGTACCTCGACCAATATCGGGCGAGTGAGATCATTATCTGCTGCGGACAGGGCGCCTGGGAGGATGACATGCTGGCAGATAGCCGTGAAATCAAGCAGGTCCTCGATGCCAAAGCTGTCCCAAACTGGGTGGATATTTGGGGCTATGATGTCAATCATGATTGGCCGTGGTGGAAGAAGATGCTGCCGTATTATCTCGACCATCTGGCACTCCCTCCTTATTCGCCGTAGAGATAATTACGATTCATTTTTTCAATCTTCACCAGGAGAAATTTGAACTTTGACGACAAAACTGGCTTGGCGAGATACTGCTTCGACCTATGCCAGCTCTGCAACTAAAAATTCAGATAGTTCTTCAATAACATCTGGATTATAAAGACGATGATGGGGAAGGTGACTGCACTGAAGAAGAAGGTAAAGGTTTCCGGTCTCCATGGCCAGGTAGGAATCTTGGTAACAAAATCATGCGCAGTGATTAAACTGTTAATTGACTTATTCAGCGGGTCAGCATCATGCAGTTCTTGCGAGTCAATGCGTTGATATAACAGTTTGAAACTTTCTTCGATCCTTTGATTGGTCTGCGATTGGAGATTTTGCTTTTCGCGCACCAATCTGCGGTGCATCCCCCAGAGAGGAACGATAAAACAAGCGATTGCGAATAAACCAAGTCCCAGCACATTAAGTATGACCAATCCGAGATTGGTATATGTTTCAGGATTGAAGACCAGATCGAACCAGAGAACAAACAGAAAAATCAGGCCAGTGCGCGCGCTCAAATAAGAAAAGGCATACAAAGGAGCAGGTTGCAGGAGATTTATGTCCGTTGCAATCGTATGGAGATAGTTGACCAAACGGAGCTGACGAAAGGTATGGTACAGCATTTCAGCGGTCATGATGAAGCCAAGGAAACCGATGACGATTGCTATCCCAAAGGTAAAGGGATTGCTGCGGGCAAGCTCTTGATAGCCACCGAGGAAGATCACAGTTGGGACACCTGCTGCTCCAGCCACTGCCGCTCTCCGAGCGCCGCGGGCAGGGAGTGTGGTAAGTTCATAACGGAGGCGCGCAGATTCACTTTCACTCTTCCCGAGTGCCGCCTGGAAGGCATCGAACGAATGATGTGCAACCCGATCCACATGGTGGATTGCCGCGAGGAACACGACTGGGTAGAACCCGAGGTAGGTGAATAAGAACGGTGTGTCAAATCTGCCAAACGTTGTCGTACCCTCGATCCAGTTACTGACCAAGAGAGCAACCGTTATAAATGTGAACAATAATGAATAGAACAACCAAGGAGCAACTGGTAAACGAGTGATCCTGCCAATCAGGCGGTTTACCCAGCTTGGGCGAAATGGCAACACAGCAGGGTCAATTGAGCTATGGATAGGTTGGACCTTTTTGTCTGACTTTTTCTTCAAATCTTCTGAAAAACTTCTCATTAATCCTCCAAAAATGGTGAACGTTGGAGTTTGGTCTATCCAACAGGTTTGCCTGCATAAACCCAGAAAAGTTTATCCTTATCCCCCAATACCAATCCATTCAATCTTAGAACCTAGAACAATACTCTAATTCTTGCGCGATATGTAAATCGTGGTGCATATATTTGATGATAGAAGTATACAGAAAATTCATTTTCAATGCAATCATGGATTGTGCGGTGTCCAGGAGATACTATACACTTTTTGAGGCAGATCAGCGACAAGATTCTTCAACATGGCCTTCTCTTTCTCCATCTCTTTGATCTGCCCTCGATAATTGGTCCACCCATTATGTTAGTCCAGCAGGCTGCTCTTCAGGTTATCACAAATCACGACTGTGGGAACTCTATACACCCGTTAGGGTCAGATAGGGATGGTATTAGGATGATTAATTTCATTTCTCATACAATCACTGCATCTGGATCAGTTTTCGGAGATCAGGTCAATCACATAAAGATCTGGCTAAA
>DATHZS010000051.1:0-3560 GCA_035458505.1 Anaerolineales bacterium
GTTTGAAATGTGCCCCCAAGGTGATCTGTTCCGAACCGCACCCTTGCTTAAAATCAGGGGAAAATAGGATACGAAAAAGTTATGTGCCCAAAAATTTAATCGGATTCCAGGATCTCTCTCCCTTCCAGAGATTGAAGATTGGCTAATCTCAGTCTAGCATGGAAGAGGGAACCGCTTTCATAATATCAAGTAATTTTAGTGTTACCTTACACTAAAACACAATCCTGGCATTGTTAAAAAAACATTGTTTACTTATTCTAGGTAATACCTATTTCATGGCAATTCCTGTTTGTGTAAAAACGGCTTACCGTCAAATTATCGTATAAAATAATATTGTCTGTTAAGAACTGTTTTCCGGCCAAGGATTTTCGGTGGACTTTTCACTCCTAAAAAACAAAATTTATATTCCCCAAACCCGTCCTGATCTTGTTTCACGCCCCCGTTTGATCGAACGTCTGAACGCGGGAATGGACAGTAAACTTATCCTCATCTCCGCGCCAGCTGGATTTGGCAAGACCACTCTGCTCTGTGAATGGGTGGAGGATGTAGGGATGCCAACAAGTTGGATCTCTCTTGACGAAGAAGATAACGATTTCACCCGTTTTTTAACCTATCTCATCACAGCCTTGCAAGGCATCTCCCCCGATATTGATGAAACCCCTTTAGAACTTTTACGCACTCCCCAAAAACCATCGGTACAGGGCGCAATCACGGTTTTGATAAATCAGTTGGAAGAAACCTCGTTTGACTTTCTGCTAGTTTTGGATGATTACCATTTAATTGAAGATCAAACCATTCATCAGGCCATGGATTTCCTGATAAGTTATTTGCCCTCCCAAATGCATCTGGTCATTATCTCTCGTGCCGACCCGCCCCTGCATCTGTCCCGTCTGCGTGGGCAGGGCCAGCTTCTGGAAGTGCGCATGGACGATCTGCGCTTTCACCAGCAGGAGTGCGCGCAGTTTCTCGAACAGGTTCTTGCTTCCCAGGTTTCAGAATCTGACCAAGCCCTGCTGCTGGCTCGTACCGAGGGTTGGGTCACCGGCCTGCAGATGGCGGCCCTGTCGCTGCAGGGCCAGAAGGATATCAGCGCCTTTATTGATTCCTTCTCTGGGAGTCATCGCTACATCCTGGATTATCTGATCGAGGAGGTCCTGCAGCGACAGAGCAAAGAAGTATGCACCTTCCTTTACCAGACCTCTATCCTGTCTCGCCTGAACGGCGCCCTGTGTAATGCAGTCACCGGTCAACGAGACAGCCAGGCGGTATTGGCCGAGTTGGACCGGTCAAACCTATTCGTCATCCCCTTGGACGAAGAACGCGCCTGGTACCGCTACCATCGGTTATTCTCCGATCTTCTGCGGGCGCGCCTGGACGAGAACCTCCCCGATCAGGTCACCGAACTGCATCGCCGGGCCGGCGACTGGTTTGCGAA
The DNA here is from genome assembly GCA_035458505.1 of Anaerolineales bacterium. GTDB lineage: Bacteria > Chloroflexota > Anaerolineae > Anaerolineales > UBA11579 > UBA11579. The sequence goes on from DATHZS010000051.1 coordinate 1,436, forward strand.
GAACGGGTTCATTTCCTTTGCAATTGACCATTTCCTCAGTGCCGGGGATTACCAACAGGCCCTCGAACTGATCGCAGGAATCGCGGAACAAGCTCTATTACATGCACAGGTCTCTACACTGCTACGCTGGCGGGACAAACTACCCAGGGAACAGGTCGAGGCGCACCCTGACGTGGCCTTCATCTTTTTGTGGGCGCAGGTCATCCGGAGATATCAGTTCGACGAGGTGCGGTCTGAACTGGAAAAGCTGGGGGATGCCCGGCGGATCCGGGCAGGGAGGAAGCAAACTCTGCAAGCTTTCATTGAGGTCTCCCTGGCCAACCTGGATATGGCTGGGGAATACGCTCAGCAGGCTCTAGAGGAGCTGGATCCGGGAGATGTTTACTTCCGCAGCATCGCGTTGTGGGCTTATGCCATTTCCAAAGCGGTCAGGCAAAATTTGGAGGAGTCCTACCATGTATTGGAGGAACTGCTGCAGGTTAGCCAAGTACAGAAGAACACCTTGTTCAGCGTCCTGACAGCCAGCCAGATGGGCCGGATACAGATGCGGCTGGGTAACTTGGACCAGGCTGAACGGATCTACCAGGAGACCCTGGAAACCTGCCGCGATACCCGCGGTAACCTGCTGCCCATCGCCGGGGAAGTGCTGGAGGGTCTGGGAGAACTCTATTTCGAGCTGAACCGGCTGGACCAGGCCACCGACTGCTTGCTGGATGGCATCGAACTGACCATGCAATGGCGGGAGGTAGCAGCCATGGATCCCTACATCAGCCTTTCGCGGGTGAAGCAGGCCCGGGGAGAATGGGAAGCGGCCCAGGACGCGCTGGATAAAGCCATGGAGCTGGCCATCAAGTACGATGTCATCGACATCGACGACCGCATGGTTGAAATATGGCAAGCTCGACTGTGGCTGGCGAGGGGAAACCTGGATCTAGTTCAAAATTGGGTAGATGAAAGGGGATTGGAAGAACAGGCCGGATTGCAACCTTGGGGAGAAGGGGAGCCCACCGAGCACCAGTTACGGTTGCGCGAATCACTTGTGGTTACCATCCTGCACATCAAACGGGGGAATTACACCCAGGCACTGGAGCGCATTGACTGGCAATTGGAGGTCTTCCAGCAACAGGGCCGGGCGGTGACCCAAGCGGAATTGCTGCTCCTGAAGGCCGAAGCCCTGTCCGCGCTGGGCGAGGATGAAAAGGCCCTGGAAGTTTTGGGGAAAGCTCTGGAAATAGGCGAACGGGCTGGCTATCTGCGTACATTTTTAGACCAGGGCCAACCCATCAGGGAGTTGTTGGGGAAAACACCATCGACCGGGTACGTCCGGTCTTTGCTGGCGGCCTTCGAGGGGCCGGTTCTCCAACGCAAGGAAAAACCTCAGCCGCTGATCGACCCACTCAGCGAGCGGGAGTTGGAGGTGTTGCGTCTGCTGTCGACCAACCTGACCACCCCGGAAATGGCCGAGGAGCTGTTTATCGGCGTTAATACGGTGCGTTCCCACATTAAGAGCATCTACGGCAAACTGGGCGTACACAAGCGCTCCGAAGCTGTTGGTAGCGCCAAGGAACTGCGCTTGCTCTAAACATTTGCTCCAGACCCGTACGAACCAACGTCCCTCACAGATTGGGTGAGGGATCTTGTTTTTAGAATCACCCGATCTGGGTGATGTCAACTCACCTAGATACTTGCTAAAGTGGGGTCAATCAAACATGGGATTTCGGAAATCCCAAAAAGGGATAGCAATGACGATCTATCGAATCAAAATCAGCGGTCATTTGGATGAACACTGGATTTCCTGGTTCGGACCTCTAGAAATCACCACCGAACGCGATAGAAATGGGCGCCTGGTCACAGTCCTTACTGGTCCAGTGAATGACTCATCCGAATTGCGTGGTTTGCTGACCAAGATATGGGATCTGAACATGGAACTGATATCCCTCAAACAGATCGACCATGGAATGTTGTCAGGAGGAACTTCTCATGAATAGCACAGTCAAAACCTTTCGTGAAATCAGCCCGGAAGAGCAAACACGAGCCGGCGGCAAAGGGGGCACCCTGGCCAGGTTGATCCAGGCCGGGTATCCGGTGCCGGATGGCTTTGTGGTCCTGCCGGAGGCTTTTGATG
>DATHZS010000052.1:0-39221 GCA_035458505.1 Anaerolineales bacterium
TAATCCCCCAGCACCAGTTCATCCCGCCCGGCCAGGGCTTTATTGATGCGTTCGATAACAATGTCCAGGTCAGCGGTGTTATCCACAAAATTCAGGTCATTGCTGCGGATCGTCAGCACCGGGCAGGCATCAAAATTGAGCAGCCATTCATCGTAAAACGATTCGAGCAGCCTGAGGTAATCCGCCGAGATTCCCGATTCAATCTCCCGTCCCCGGCTGCGGATCCGCTGCATCAGCACATCCACCGGTGCCCATAAATAAATCAGCAGGTCGGGAGCCGGCAAGCTGTTCACCACCTGTTCAAAGATCCGCTGATATGAGTCATAATCTCTCTCGTTCATATTTCCCAGCTGGCGCAAAGCCCTCGAGAAGATATAAAAATCCTCGTAGATGCTGCGGTCCAGGATCGCCGAGCGGTGTTTTTTCGCCGCCTCAATATGCTGTTCGGCGCGGTGGCCGAGGAAGAACACCTGCAGGTGAAACGACCATTTGCCCATGTCGGCATAAAAATCCGGCAGGTACGGGTTATCCGCGACCGATTCATACCCGGTCGCCCATCCCAGCCGCTCCCCAATTTTCTCGGTGATCGACGTTTTCCCTGCCCCAATGTTTCCTGCCACCAGGATCAATCGTTTTGCCATCGTGCTGCCTCCATCTTTTCTCCTCAAGAATTTTGATTCTAACATGTTCAGAATACCATGATTGTACTGCGAAATCAGATCAATTCGGCCAATTTCTGAAAATCAAGATCAATATACGGCACCCCTCCCTCAATCTTCTCCTTACGCTGATCCATATAGCGGCGATCCCAATCATTTTCCAGGTTGTTCACATCAAAACTGCGATGAATCACGCCGTACAGGTCGATCTCACGCATCTTTAAAAACATCGGGATCTGCACCAGCCACTCCGCCTTGAAAGGGTTCTCCCGCTGGTACCCAACAATGAACTGACGCATGAAGTTGACGGTAAAAGCTGCCGTGTCTTCTGCTCCCATCACCATATAAAACAGGACAATCGCGATATCGTTCGAGTACCAGCTGTAATGACAGTCGTCAAAGTCGAATAAATGGATCTGGCCTTTCCGGTCTACAAAATAATTCCCCGCATGAGCATCAAAATGGATCAGGCCATAATCCTCCCGACCCTGAGGTAAGCGCCTGCACCTTTCGACAATTTCACGATACTTTTCCCTGGCGCGCCATTCCTCATCCGGCAGCCAGTCCGCATCCATCAGCATGATCGGGTCATCCCATTGCGGCCTTTGTGCTTCCGGGTCGGTTGGGGAATTCACCTGGGTCAGGCGGTGCATCCGACCGATCGTCTGTCCCAGTGTCTGGTACAGCGGGTAGCCCCAGCCAACCTGCCAGGCAGGCTTCCCCGGCGCATGCTCAAATACGGTGGCCAGGAACGCGCCTCCATGCCCGTCCGCAACCGCTTCCACCAGCTGTCCGCTCTGGGAGGGCACCACCCTGGCTGCATGCACACCACCCGAGGCCAGGTAATTGATCCAATCTGCCTCCCCGCGGATCAAAACCTCGCTGCGCCGCAGGCTGTGTGATACCCGCAAAATATACCGCTCTCCATTATCTTCATAGGCATACAGAAAGCTCTCAAAACCGTCCAGCAGTTCCAGCTGGTCGGGATCAATCCCGTACAATTGTGCAGCCGCTTTCAGGATGGCTGGCGAATAGCGTTGTTTAATTTTGGCTTCCACTGCAGTGGCTGTCCTTCATCACCCGATTGGCTGCTGGCGGTCGATCAACTAGACCCTTCACCATCTAGCAAGTATACTAATAGAGATTAACTATACCATCAAGATAATCTGAAAAAAAAACTTGATTTGATCAGACACCAAGAAAGAGAAGAAGATGAGCACACAGGACGAACAGACCCGTTGGGAATCAGAGACCTACCGCCCCAACATCAACCGTTTTCCAGAGCGGAAGGACTCTTTCAAAACTTCCTCCGATATCCAGCTAGAGCCGATCTACGCGCCACCACCCAATGAAGACCATGCCCGGCACAATATCGGGTTCCCGGGAGAATATCCCTTTACCCGCGGCATTCATCCCGCCATGTACCGTTCCCGCCTATGGACGATGCGCCAATACGCCGGTTACGCCACAGCAGCACAGTCCAACCATCGCTACCGCTACCTGTTGGAGCAAGGCCAGACCGGGCTTTCCGTCGCCTTCGACCTCCCCACGCAGATCGGGTATGATGCAGATGACCCAATTTCCATCGGAGAGGTGGGCAAGGTCGGCGTTTCGATCTCATCGATCGAGGATATGGAAATCCTCTTTAAAGACATCCCGCTCGATAAAGTTTCCACCAGCATGACGATCAACGCCCCAGCCTCCGTGCTGCTGGCGATGTACATCGCGGTCGCCAAACGGCAGGGAGTATCCCAGGAGAAACTGCGCGGCACCATCCAAAACGACATTCTAAAAGAATACGTTGCCCGCGGCACCTACATCTTCCCGCCCAAGCCTTCCATGCGCCTGATCACGGATATCTTCCAGTACTGCCAGGCCGAAGTGCCCCGCTGGAATACGATCAGCATCTCCGGATACCACATCCGGGAGGCAGGCTCCACCGCCGTGCAGGAAGTAGCGTTCACCCTGGCAAATGGCATTGCCTATGTGGAAGCAGCTATCAAAGCCGGCATGGATGTCGATGAATTTGCCGCCCAGATCTCGTTCTTTTTCAATTCCCACAACAATTTCCTGGAAGAGGTCGCCAAATACCGGGCGGCCCGGCGCATGTGGGCCAGGATCATGAAAGACCGCTTCCACGCCACCAACCCGCGCGCCATGATGCTGCGCTTCCACACCCAGACCGCCGGCTCTACCCTGACTGCCCAGCAACCGGAGAACAATGTCGTCCGGGTCGCCCTCCAGGCGCTGGCTGCCGTGATGGGCGGCACCCAATCCCTGCATACCAACAGCATGGACGAAGCCCTCTGGCTGCCCACCGAAAAATCGGTGCGGGTCGCCCTCCGCACCCAGCAGATCATCGCAAATGAATCCGGAGTGGCCGACTCGGTAGACCCGTTAGCTGGCTCGTACCTGGTTGAATCGCTCACCGATCAGATCGAATCTCAGGCCCTGGACTACATCCAGCGCATCGACGAGATGGGTGGAGCCCTGGCGGCCATCGAACGGCAGTATATTCAAAACGAAATTCACGACGCCGCCTACCAGTTCCAGCAAGCGGTAGATCATCAGGACGCCATCGTTGTCGGGGTAAATGCCTACCAGGTCGAAGAACAGATCGAACTGGAGCGCCTAACCGTGGACCCGGCGATTGAAACCGAGGCGCGCAGCCGGTTGAAAGCACTCCGCCAAAACCGGGACGCAGCCAAAGCCAGCGAACTGCTCTCGCAGTTGGAACACGCGGCCCATTCCAGCCAGAACCTGATGCCCCTGCTGGTTGAATGTGTCGAAAACCAGATCACCCTGGGCGAAATCTGCGGATTGCTCCGGAAGGAATGGGGCGAATACCAGGCGATGGGCTAACCACCCTAAGAGGAAAAACCGATGACAAAGATCAACCATATTGCCATTCTTGTAGAAAGTGTTGAAGCTGCCCTACCCTTCTGGCGGGACGCCCTGGGACTGGAACTGCACCAGCTTGAGGAGGTCCCCGCCGAGAGTGCCCGGGTGGCCTTCTTCCCTACCGGGGAGAGCGAGATCGAACTCGTCGAGCCGACCGACCCGGAAACCGGCCTTGGTCGCTACCTGCAAAAACACGGCGGCGGCATCCACCACATCTGTCTGGAAGTCCCGGACATCGAGGCGATGATGCAGCGGCTGGTCGATCACAAGGTAATCCTGATCAACGAGGCACCCCGCCAGCGGGAGAACGGCACCATGTATGCCTTCATCCATCCCAAGAGCACCGGCGGCGTGCTGGTAGAGCTGTACCAGCTTCCCTGAAACCCTGGGCGGGAAAATCCGTATATAGATTTAACAATCACCATCACCCAAAATAATCAAAACAGGGAGCAGAGCTTCCTGTTTTGATTATTTAATCCCAGACCAACTTGCCTCACCCCTTCACCCGGTTGACCACCCAGATGCTCCCCAGCACCAGCACACTCCCAGCCAACAGCTGCATGTCAAAATCTTCCCTCAGCAGCAGCACCCCCAGCACCAGGCCGACCACCGGCATCAGGTAGGCGATCATTGAAGTCCTCGTCGAGCCAATTTCCCCAATCAGGAAATAATAAATGTGGTAAGCCAGCGCAGAACCCACTAACCCCAGCCACAGCAGGGCGCCCCATGTTGTTGGTTCGGTCGGCAACCTGAAAGCGGGTTCTGCAATCATCACGACTGCCCACATAAACACATTTGCCACCGCCAGTGAAACAAAGGACTGGATCAGGGGGTCCAGCTTGCTGGTTTCCTTCTGGGCAATAATTGGGCTGATCGCGTAGAACACCGCCGCACCCAACACGCCGAATTGTCCAGCCATGGTCATCTCCCCGACACTGGAGAGTCCCCGCCAAAACAGCACAACCACCCCCAGAAACCCTACAACCACCCCGAGGAATTTCTTCGGAAAGAGCCGCTCCTCACGGACCAGGAAATGGGCCAGGATCACGGTAAAGATCGGCACGCTGCTCACCAGAATCGATACGACCGTCGAATCAATGTGCTGCTGCGACCAGGCGATCAATGAAAAGGGGATCGCGGTATTGGTCAGCCCGAGCAATCCCATCATCAGCCACTGGCGGCGGGTTTCCGGCAATTTTGGCCGCCGGATCACCATTCCTACCAGCATGCCGATCAACCCAAGCATCACCCGCGCAACCACCAGGGTGAACGGGCCAATCTCCTGTAATGCCAGCTTATTCCAAAAAAAGGAAGATCCCCAAATCACACCCAACCCAATAAATGCTGCCCAGTGTTGGAACCTCATATTCGCTCCTGTGGCAAAGGCTAAACAAAGCTAATCACCATCCATATTAAAAATTTATTCTACCGCCATTTTCGAAAGTTCACATAGCGGTTAGAATACACCTATGAGCAACACTTACCGGATGCACCCCAAACTAAAACAAACCGCGAAAGTTGAGCGCTGCGATTGGCCCAACTGCCGGGCGGCCTGCTGCATCTACGGTGCCTGGGTGGACAAACTGCATGCCAAAGATATCCTCAAACACGCCCAGCACATCATCCCCCATATGGACCCAGACCACCAGGCTCCTGATTCCTGGTTCGATGGCCAGGAAGAGCCGGACGACCATGCGCTCAGCGGGATCGTCGTGCATACCACCATCCTGCCAAACCCCGATCACTACGGCGGGACGTCCTGCATCTTTCTCCGCAAAGATTTCAAGTGTGCCCTCCAGGTGGCGGCCGAGGAAAGCGGCCAGCACCCTTGGCGCTACAAGCCCTTTTACTGCGTGCTGCACCCCCTCGACCTGGACGAGCAAGGCCGCATCACCCTCGATGAGATCGAACTCCTGGTAAAAGAACCGGCCAGCTGCCTGCACAGCACCGAAAAGCCCATCCCCCTGCAGGACACCTTCCAGCTGGAGCTTGAGTATCTTCTTGGAAAACAAGTCCGGCGCGATCAGAAATAACCACGCAAAATCACAACTCCAAAACACCAATTTCCAACCAAAATTTAATCCTGATTTACATCTGGTTTTATTTAGAAATCGTCGATATAATGCGACAAATTTTATAAATTTTATTTAGTTTCAAAAAATTTCCGAAGTTCAGGAGAATAACATGCGTCGGTTAAAATTAATTGTCGCAATCATAACTTTACTTGCCGTGGCGATAGCCTGTTCCACGCAAGGCCAGACTGAACAAAACAATCCTCCAATCGAAGATTCAGGATCAGAAATATCTCAGAGCACTCCCACCGCAACCCTATCTTCCCCAACCAACACCCCCCAACCCGAACCAGAAAGCCAAACCGCTGAACTCCCCCCGCAGACCTTTGAAGAATTATTGGAAACCGGCATCGAATCAGGCATGTGGACTGAAGCCGAGGGGCTGGTGATGTTCCTGAAATATTTTGCCGGAGAAGTTGAACCTGGCGAACTGACCGGTGTTGAAGATGTCGTCCTGCCAACTGGCAGCGGGATCATCCGGCTGGCGGACAACTACCTGACCCAACCCGATGCCGACCCCGAGTCTGTCGCGGAACTCCAACGGCTGCTCCGCAAATTGCACCCTCCCCAGGAGGTATTGGATGCCATCAGCCAGCCATACAGCCAAACCGGGCTTTCCTCGCCGGCAAAACTTGCCGCTTTGAGCAACCCTGCGCCAAAGCTCCAGACCGAGCAAGACTGTATCAACCTGATCAATGGTGGGTATGACCCGGAGGAAATTCAAGGGAAGATATGTTTATACTCTCGGGAACGTGTGATTACCTTGACCACAACCTTACGAGTTTACTTCCCCATCTGGGCAGAAGATTTCGCAGAGTTTGACCTAGATAGAATCGAAAACCTTCTTAATCGAATGGAGAAGCCCGCCCTGGCATATGACAAGCTAAATGGCCTGACCGTCAAAAATTTTAGCATCCTTTACATACCATGGGAAATCCTGCAACTCAATATCCCAATTTCAGCCAATATAGACTCAACCTCTGATTCCTGCCTGGTAGAGTTAAATTCCAACATATTTATACTGGACCATGAAGAAACTATTAATCAGCACATTGCCCTGGAAATGTTCAACTGCGTTGCTCGATGGACATGGTCCGATGATGATTTTTATTCAGGGTCACAAGGGGCTCCATACTATTTTAGCAACACAGTCTACCCCGAAGGTGATTTAGAAAGGGCGTTTCTCCCTCATTTTGACCAGCAGTCTGCATTCCTTCCGATTTTTGAATTAGGACCGGCAAATTTTGTCTTTTACCAATGGTTAGGAAATGTCTACAACCCTCAACAAGTAGTCAACTTCCTCCATGAATATGATGATCCTGAAAATATGGGGAGTTATATTGCTCCCGGATCTCCGGGAGATTTCACCCGTTTTGTTGTATCCTACCTCAGTCAGGGGATTGCAGATGAAGATACCGGAAGGTATTTCGTCTCTCCTTCTCCACCCACGGTATCCGATACTATCACCGTTGATAAAGTTAGTGAGCTTCAATTTGACTCCGAAAACCTGATCGCCGCACGTTTTTTCGTAGACTATAAAAAGGAAAAGCGCTTTTTACAAGAATATGGCATTGGGGGTACTCAAGCGAGAAATTTCTCGGCAGTTGAAGCAAAACTGCATCAAAATCTCAGCGCATGGAGCGGGCTCCCTCCGGAGATTCGTTCTTCCTGCAAGCAAGATGTCCGGTATTTATATGTGGCTCCACACATTTTTGCACCAAATATGGAGCCGGCCAGATCTTTCAAGATCGATGTCACCAAAGTGGAACAAGCCGTCTGCGATCCCTGTCTCCTCGGTGCCTGGCAGATCGATAACGACAGCTTTGACAACTATATGACCAGCATTTTTGATACCTATGTCCCCCAGGCAGCCAACTTCACCACGACGATCGGGGGAAATTACTTTATGCAGTTTGATACTGAGGGCAAGGTACAGGCACAGAGAGAAGGAATGGTGGTGTATGTTTATCTGGAGACGGATTTCACCGTCCAGCCAACCCTCAACCCCACCAATCCCGGGCCGCAGCAGCCCCAACAAGTCAAACTGCCGGTATACACATCCGTGGTGATCAATTCAAACGGGATCGGGAATTACTCAACCGATGGCGAATTCCTTAAAGTGACCCAATTTGTGGATATCCTGAAGGATGTTTCCACCGGGGATATTTTAATCGCCGATCCCACAGGATATGTTGGGGGGCTCATCCCGGTAGGCATGATGTTTGAATTTGGGGCGGAATATTCTTCCCAGGATGGGCCGGATCCCAATGAAACCGTATTGTATGCATGCCAGGGAGATACCCTCGATCTCTTTATGAATGAAACCGACGCCACCCTGCGGCTGAATCGGATTGAGAAGATCCTGCCGACCCCCGTGCCAACCCCAAACCCAACCCCAAATGCTCAGGCAGAACCCTAAGCCTTTACCCGAATGACAGGTTGTGCAAGAAAAGAGGTGCGGCATGCCGCACCTCTTTTTATATGGTGAATTGATGGGCTACTCGTACCTCAACGCCTCGACTGGCTCCAGGCTGGCGGCCCGGTTGGCGGGGTACAGCCCACACAACAGTCTTGCCAAACCCTGACCACTACGGTGGGACAGCCTGCATCTTTCTCCGCAAAGACTTCAAGTGTGCCCTCCAGGTGGCAGCTGAGGAAAGCGGTCAGCACCGGTGGCGTTTCAAACCGTTTTATTGTGTGGTGCACCCCCTCGACCTGGACGAGCAAGGCCGCATCACCCTCGATGAGATCGAACTCCTGGTAAAAGAACCCGCCAGCTGCATGCGCAGCACCGATAAATCCATCCCCTTGCAGGACACCTTCAAGCAGGAGCTTGAATATCTCCTGGGAAAGCAAGTCAAGCGCGGTATAAAAGAATCTGGCAACTCATAATTCCTTAAATTTTTAGTTCCACTTGCGACGAAAATGGTAATACATAAGGGATCTGCTATAATGGGATAAATTTCATATTTTTTATACAATTTATTCCAACCAACCAGGAGGACTCATGCACCGCTTAAAAATTCTTCTCATCATCCTGATAATAGTTTCCGCTGGAATAGCCTGTTCCACCCAAAGTGAAAACAACCAGAATAACCCGGCATCCGAAAATCGGGGCAGCCCGAGTGCTGAGCCCACGGCAACAGCCACTCTGGCATCGCCCTCCAACACCCCGCTACCCGATGGAGAGGCTGGTGAAAATGGCGAACTGCCTCCGGTCTCCTATGACGAAATTTTGCAGACCGGGATCGACTCAGGGTTATGGACCGAAGGCGAAGGATTGACAATACTCATGAAACATGTCATCGGCGAAGAACCTCAAGCCAACATTCCTGGTGTGGCCCAGGTGGTAGAAAAATCTGCTACCGGGCTGGTCCGGCATTTACAAGAATATTTGGAATCCCCAGATCTTGCACCGCAGAGCCGCACTGAATTAGAGAGGTTGTTCAGAATATTGATTCCACCGCAAGATGTCCTGGATGCCATCAGCGAACAACTCAGTTCAGCCTCTGCACCAAAAAGGGCATCCATCAGACCACTGCCAGATACACAGACTCAGGAAATCTGCTTAGACCTATCTGGGTTGGGTTACGATAGTGATGCTGAACTGATGGCATCTTGCTACTTTTACCAGGAACGTGTATTCAATAACAGCAACTTCCGGATCTACTATCCCTATTGGTGGGAAGAAGACGAGGCAGGTCAAAATCTGGTTAATACCACATTTGATGCTTTGGCAGATTCAGCCAATACATTTTCAACATTTTCAGCATTGAGATTAGGGAACGTCAACCTCATCTTTCCAATCCAAAACGATGGCAATACTTATGGCGCACAAGCGTATTTTGATCTCGATTCCCAGGCTTGCCCCCTGACCATGTATCCATTGGCCTTCACAGATCTCAATACTGACAAATACAAGCAAGTTGTCGCTCACGAGTTGTTCCATTGCGTCCAGGATTATTCTTTCCCGAATACCAAACCGTACGGCACCCACAGCTGGTGGATGGAAGGATCTGCAGATTATTTCAGCAATCTGGTTTATCCACAGGCAGACCTTGAATGGGAATTTTTGAATTTGTTCGATTCGAAATCACCCAATGTTTCGATCCTGGATATGACCTACGAAAATTTTGTCTTCTTCCAATTCATGGGGAACAAGTATTCACCCGAGGTGTTGGTCGATATTCTCATGAGAGTGTCTGCCGCAGGGGGGAGGGCTGCCCAGGAGACCGCCCTGGCCGGAGTTCAGGGGATGGATACCAACTTCAACCGGTTTGTGGTTGAATTTCTTAGCTCTGGTGTTCGGGATTCCGGTGGCAAAATGATCAAAACTTCAAGTTCTGCCACAACCGGACAGAGAACCGTCAATGAAAAAGGAGAAGTCCAGTTCACCATTCAACCGTTCGTGGCCATGCGCTTCAACGTTGATTACAAGCAAGAAAAGCGTTTCCTGCAAAACGAATTGACCCAAGACGAAGCACAATTTTCCGGTGTCGAGTACAAACTGCGTGGAGACATCAGCGCATGGAGTGACCTTCCCCCTGAAATCCGTTCTGAATGTAAAAAAGATGTGCGCTACCTCTATGCCATCACCTCAGTCAAGGACTCTTATGCAAATTACGATATTGATGTCACCCTGGCAGAAAAAGCCGAGTGCGATCCCTGCCTGCTGGGCACTTGGGATGTTGACCCGGAAAGCTACAAGGCATTCATGGAACGTATCATGGCCCAGGCAGACACGGGAGGCATGGCCATCAACCTCGAGATTGACGGGCACCAATACCTGCAATTTGTCGTCGATGGAAAGGTCTATTCCCAGAGGGAAGACTTCGCGATTACAATTAACGATCAACTGACCACGATCATTAACGGGTTTGGCAGCGGTTCTTATTCAGCCAACGGGGAAGAAATGACCGTCAGTAATTTTCTGGACGTGACCGAAAGCGTTGGGTTGAAGGTAGGCAATGGGCAAATTACCTACAACAAGGATGGCAGCCAGGCCAGCTTCAGCATCTTCGGGACGGATTATTCTTCACCGGCTATGGGGCCAGATTTGAATGCAGGTAACACCCCCCAGACTCGCTCGGTGGAATACGTCTGCGAACAAGATACTCTGAACATCACCATGCCTGATTTGGGAGACCTGCTCTTTAACCGGGTAGATAAGATCCTGCCCACCCCAATTCCCACCCCGGGCAGCCCGGATGTGGTTGAGCCTTAAAAAATGTAAAAAAGAGGCCCTCAATGAGGGCCTCTTGTGTTTCATCCTAAAATCATTCATACCTGAGTGCCTCCACCGGCTCCAGGCTGGCGGCCCGGTTGGCCGGGTACAGTCCAAAGAACAGCCCGACGGCTGTCGAGAAGACGGTTGCCAGCAGCACAGAGTCGAGCCCAATCGTCGGGTTGAGCGGAGTATCGCTGGAGGCAGCAATTTGCCCCACCGCAGCGGCAATTCCCCATCCTAGCAAAATGCCTATGATCCCGCCAAACAAGCTCAGCAGGGAGGACTCAACCAGGAACTGCACCAGGATATCACGCTTTCGGGCTCCCATCGCCTTGCGCAGACCGATCTCTCGGGTGCGCTCGATCACACTCACCAGCATAATGTTCATGATCCCGATCCCGCCCACCAGCAACGAGATCCCGGCGACGCCGCCCAGGAAGATCGTGATCACGCTGGTGATCGTCTCGGCAGTCTGCAGGAAATCCTGCTGGTTCATGATTGAAAAATCATCTTCACCAACAACGGTGCGGTGCCGGGTGCGCAGCACCTGCGAGATTTCTTCTCCCGCCTGCACCACGGCATCCGGGGAGATCGCGGACACCATAATCATATCCACTCTGTCCTGGGTCGAGCGGCGCAGCAAACGGGCCTGGGCAGTCGTCATCGGGACAAAAACCACATCGTCCTGGCTGCCGAAAGAACCGCCGCCTTTTTGCTCCATGATCCCGATAACCCGGAACGGCTGGCCCTCTATCCGGATGGTTTCACCAACCAGCCCGGAAGTGCGGCCAAACAGGTTTTCAGCCACATCCACGCCGATCATCGCCACCGAACTGCGTCCCAGCAGGTCGCCCTCGTCTAAAAATTCACCCTCGGTCACATACCAATTTCGCACCAGCGAATATTCCGGGGTGACGCCCGAAATGGTGGTCAGGACACGGCTCCCGCTGAAGCTGACCTCTGCCTGACCCTGCAAGATCGGCGCTACGGCGGCAATCGAAGGCGCAGCAAATGGATCGGCAAGCGCATCAGCGTCCCCCAATGTCAGCGGTTTGGGATTGCGAACTTCCTCGCTGCCACCCCGGAAAACAAAGATCAGGTTGGTCCCGATCCCTTCGATCGAGCCCGTGATCGTCGCTTCAGCCCCGCGGCCTACCGCCAGCATGGCGATCACTGCCGCCACCCCAATCACAATACCCAGCATCGTCAGACCAGAACGAAGTTTATTCGATGCCAGGCTCTCTAATGCTTCTATCACCGGTTGTCCGATTTTCATAGGTTGCCCTCCACCACCCCATCACGGATGGTCACAATCCGGTCCGTAAACTCGGCTACCTCCGGATCATGCGTGACGATGATCAGGGTCGTGTCCAATTCCTGGTTGAGCTTCAGCAGCAGCTGCATGATCTCATCCCCCGATTTCGTATCCAGGTTGCCAGTCGGCTCATCCGCCATCACAATCGATGGGTTATTGATCAAGGCCCGAGCCATGGCCACCCTCTGCTGCTGGCCGCCGGACAGCTCGCTGGGGCGGTGATCCATCCGGTCTGCCAAACCGACCGCGGTAAGCGCTTCGCGGGCGCGTTCACGCCGCTCCCGGCCGGAAATGGAAGAATAGCGCAGCGGCAGTTCCACATTCGAAAGAGCTGTCGCTCGCGGCAGCAGGTTGAAGCTCTGGAAGACAAACCCAACTTTCCGGTTGCGGATATCAGCCAGCTGGTCATCGTTCAGGTCTGCCACTGCTTCACCATCCAGGTAATACTCTCCTGAGCTCGGGCGATCCAGGCAGCCTAACATATTCATCAGGGTCGATTTCCCGGAGCCAGAAGGCCCCATGATCGAAACAACTTCCCCGCGGGCAATCTGGATCGACAGGCCGCGCAGCGCATGCACTTCCACATCGCCCATCACATACACTTTTTTCAGGTCTTTGGCATCTACAACAAGGTCGCTCATGATTAATTCCTCACAAAGGGTGGCGGACCATCACCCGTCATAAATTCTGCCGGTGGGTTCAGGATGATGTTGTCACCTTCCTCCAGATCTCCGCCAATCACTTCACTGTACAGGTCGGCTGAAGCGCCTAACTGAATCTCAACCTTTTGCATTTGCCCGCCATTGAGGAGATACACCACCCGCTCTCCCTCCACCACGCGCACCGCCCGGTTCGGAACGAGGAGGACATCTTTCAGCTGGCTGACAACGATATTGACTGCCGCGGTCATCCCGGGTTTTACATTCTCATCGGCGTCAAGCAGTTCGATCGTCACTTTGAAATTGACCACACCCTGCACCAGGTTGCCCACCGGAGATACTTCCACCACCTTCCCTTCATATTCAGCTGCGAGGATGGCATCAAACGCTAAAATGACTCGCTGTCCCACGGCTACCCGGTTGATGTCCACTTCAGAAACCTCCACATCTACCAGCAAGTGAGACAGATCATCCACGCGGAACGCCACCGCTCCGATAGAAGCCTGGTCTCCCGGTTTTACCGAGACTTGGGTGATAATACCCGTAAAGGGGCTACCAATCCGGGCCAGTTCAAGCGCAGCCTGGGCTGCGGCGATGCGCGCTTCTGCTGCAGCAATGTCCTCTGGTTCTGGCCCCGCCTGCAGGCGAGCCAGTTCTGCTTCTGCATCTTCCAGCTGCTGCTCAGCCACGGCCAGATCAGCCTCAGCGATGCCTTTTTCAAGTACGTCGACAGACTGGCCGGTCAGGTAATTGTACGTGCTCAGCTTAGAGGCATATTCACTGTATGCTTGCCGGTATTCCTGCTCTGCCACCAGGTATCCGTAGCTGCTCTTATTGCTGATACTATCGCGTTTCTTTTCCGCTTCTACCAGATCTCTGTACGCTCGCTGCAATTCTGAGGATGCCTCATCAATATCGGTTTGTTCGCCGGTATAGTTGATATCATCCAGGCGGTCTGTTAATTGTTCTACCCGATCGCGCAGGTCAGCAATTTCTTTTTCTGCCAGCACAATCGCAATCCCTTCATAGCTTTCGACCAGGTCATCCAAAGCCTTCTGAGCATTGACCCGGTCGGCCTGAGCTAAAATGATATTTTGCGGCAGTGAGGATTGCTTAATCGCAGCCAGCAAGTCCCCTGGTTTCACAGCTTGTCCAAGCACCACATTGACCTCATCCACAATCCCGGTCGTCTGCCAGATTAACAGGGAAGACTGGTTAGACCGCACCGTCCCGGTGGCGCCGATTGAAGCTTCCAGTGAGCCGACCCGGGCTTTTTCTGTTTGCAGGTCTGCGGTCATCTGTTCGTTGGCCCGGTTGACCATGTAATTCCGCAGCATAAAACCACCACCGATCAATCCGGCAAGCACAATCACGATGGTGAAAAGTCTTCTTAGGTTCATAATCTATTCTCCATTATTCTCATTAAATTTTGAATCTTGTTGTAAGGTTTCCACTCCGCGGATCGCCTTCTCCAGCAACCCAAACAACTGCTCCTGTTCGGAGTCATTCAGCTGCTCCAGAAAGACCCGCATCCCGGCAACCATGGCCTGGGCAGCCCCCTGAAGCACTTCCCGGCTCTTTTCCGTCAGGTAATGGCAGGTGGCTCTCCCATCCTTCGGATCTGGCACGCGGTCGACCCAGCCATCCTCCACCAGCCGGCGGATTCCAACACTGACCGTGGGTGAGGTCAGCGCCAATCCTTCCGCCAGGTCTTGCAGATGACAGCCTGGAAAAATCCCCACGTACCTGATCAGCTCCATTTGTGAAAAGCTCAGGTCGTAGCGGTCGTGTGGAAAATCGCCTAGGCGGAGCGGTTTCATGCGGCCCATCAGGCGCATTAACCGGTATTCCGGTTCATCCGGATCGAATCCATCGATAAATTTTTCCATTTCAAATTCCTAAAGATCAATGGTAACCACTGTTTAAAATTTAGTTAGACTAACTAAATTTACCGTAGAATTATCCCATCCCCCTGCACCAAAGTCAAGTTAGAAATATGTTAACGCGCTTGAGGAACTGTCCATCTCTTCTTCACTTCACTCCGCGCCAGATGGCCTCGAGGTCAAATACGATTATCATGATTTCTTCTTCGCTTTCCGGGCGGCTTTTTCCAGGTTATCTTTCACCCTGAAGACCACGATCCGGCGGATCAGATCATATGGAACGGGTTGTTCCAGCAGGAATTGTACCGATCCTTTACCCCCCTGGTAAGCAGAAAGTTCTTCCTGGAATGCTTCAATGCCTCTCGGTGCCGGATAAAATCCGATATGGTTTTTAAATGCCGCAAAGTGCACCAGATTGCCTTCCAGGGCAAAGGTAGGCATCTGGTAGCTGATCTTTTCAACGGCATCCGGCGCGGCATCCCGAATCGTTTCACGGATCTTTTGTAATTTCAATTGGACATCTTCCGGGAAACCGGAGATATAGTCGTCTATTGTTTTGGGAGCAATTTTTTCATCAGACATCGGATTTACTCAAATTGAATGTAGCCTCTTGTGCAAACACCGGCTAGCCTTCGCATTCAAGGTCAGCGCCGGAGGCGGCCGAATAGCCTGCTTGCGGCTCCCAACAACGCACGGCCTTCCTCCACCTTCAGGACCAGCATCAACACCGCATACACCGCGCCTCCCAGGGCAATTCCACCTAAGCCAGATATCCACACCGCTCCTGTTTGCATCCAGCCCAGCCACCAGACAATCGCTCCAGACATGGCCGCGGCAGCGACCACAGATTGCACAGCCCCTTTCAGGAGGAATCTGCCCTTCAATCCATTCAGGCGTTTACGCATCAACCAGAGCAGCACCCCGACTTCTAGCGTCGTAGCCAGCGTATTGGCCAATGCCAGGCCGCCGTGGGGCATCCACCCAAGCCGGGAAAATACCCCGGGAAGCGTCAGGCTGAAGACTACATTCAATCCCATCGCCCCCGCCCCAATCATCACCGGGGTACGCGTGTCCTGCATGGCGTAAAATGCCCGCACCACGATTTCCAGCAGGGAATGGCTCACCAACCCAAGTGAGAACCATAATAGCGCCCAGGCTGTCAGGGCAACCGACCGGTCATCGAACGCTCCACGCTGGAACAGCAGCGACACCAGCGGAACCCGCAGCAGGATCAATCCCATAGCAGCCGGCAGCGAGAGGAACAAAATACTTCTCAGGGTGGATGCCAGGGAAGTCCGCAATTCCCCTCGCTTCCCTTTTGCAATTTGTGCTGAAAAAGTTGGAAAAGCTGCAATAGAAATTGCCTGAGCAATTACCACCTGGGGCATCGTCATCACCATGTAGGCATTCTTGAAAGCCGTCAGGCTCCCTGCCGGCATCCCTGAAGTCATGTTGATACTCACCAGGAAATTCAGCTGCACCACGGCCGCGCCGAATAAGCGCGGCAGCATCAGCCGCCCGACCTTCCTGACTGCCGGGTTGCGCAGCCCAAGAGCAGGCGTGTAACGAATCCCGGGGAGCTTCCGCAAACCAGGGAGCTGGATCACCAGATGAAGTGCAGTCCCCAGAATCGTCCCCCAGGCCAAGCCGTAGATCCCCAGCCTTGGCACAAAGAACACCAGCCCAAAGATGATCCCCAGCCAATACATCGTTGAAGACAGGCTGGGCAGAACGAAAGATTGATGTGCCTGGAGCACACCCGTGATCAAGCCGCTCAGACCAAGTAAAACGGGAGAGATAAGCAGAACCCTTAGCAGGTCTGCCGTCAGCTGCTGCTGCTGGGCGGCGGCCTCAGGAGCCAGAAAAACCCTCACCACGGGGGCAGCAAACACATACACCAGTGCCCCCACTACCGCCATCACCAGAATAATCAGGTTGGCGATGGAAGATGTCAGGTGCATCCCCCCTTCATAGTCCTCTTTTGCAAGGAATTCCGATAACGTGGGGATAAACGCGGATGCCAGAGCCCCGCCAGCGGCCAGGGCGAAGATCATGTCTGGTACCCCCATGGCGGCATAATAGGCATCGATGATGCCTTCCGTCCCGAAGAGGTCCGCGATCAGGATCTGGCGGGCCAGTCCGGCCAGGTTGCTGAGAATGAATCCAGCCATCACGATTCCAGCCGCGCGGGCGATCTGCTGGTTGGCAGAACTGCCAGGGTTTGGTTCTGTTTCCGGGGGGCGCTGATCGGTTTCCACCCCGAGATTATAAGGGAAATCCCCCACTGAGACCAGATTAATGGCATAATCCAGTTGCATCTTCTTGCGCTCTGAAAGGAGAGAATTATGGTAAAACGCTGTGAATGGGCTGGGGAAGACCCTCTCTACGTCAGCTATCACGACCAGGAATGGGGTGTCCCGGTACATGATGACCGCAAACTGTTCGAATTCCTGATCCTGGAAGGCGCTCAGGCAGGGCTGAGCTGGATCACCATCCTGAGGAAGCGGGAAAACTACCGCCTCGCCTTCGATCACTTTGATCCGGAGAAAATCTCCCGCTATGATCAGGCCAAGGTAGAAGGCTTGCTGCAAAACCCCGGAATTATCCGCAACAAACTAAAAATCAGGGCAGCCATCCAAAATGCACAGGCCTTCCTAAGCGTCCAGGAGGAATTCGGTTCTTTTGATCAGTACATCTGGGGGTTCGTTGACCACAAACCCATCATCAACACCTGGACTGAGATGCAACAACTGCCAGCCTTTACACCTCTTTCTGAGAAGATCAGCAAAGATCTGAAAAAGCGCGGGTTTAATTTTGTTGGGCCAACCATTATCTATGCGCACATGCAGGCCACGGGAATCGTCAACGACCATATTGTGTCATGCTTTCGTTATCACCAGGTCAATCAGACCGATCAATAAATTTGGGAACTGTGGATTTAAACACCGAGAGCCGGCACGCCATTCCGGCTCTCAATAAGGAGGAGAAGAAGAGTTATCGCCCTTTACGCTTTAAGTGTATCTTATCCCGGGATTTTTTACTTGACGCTTAACCTACGGTTACCCTACGCCATAGATACGCTTCGTTAACAGTTTGGTTAATAAACATAGATTTAGCTGTCCAACGAGTTATTTTAAACCTTCAAGGTACCGATTTAGGAAATCTTAACCCTCAGAGTTTATGATGAATTTCCCATTAGAAACACCATACCACATTAACTCCACAGAGCTCCCTACTCTAGGTACAGGCTGGGTAGCCGCAAACAACCAAGGATTAGTTGCCTTTGATTTTGGTATTCCTGAAGAGGATTTTCTCACCAGAGTCTTTCCCAAAGGGGTGTCCGCATCCTCCAGCACCGAAACCCTCACCATCGCCCACCCGCTCACTTCATTGGCACTCAGGCAGGTCGGAGAATATCTCGCTGGAGAACGCCAGCATTTCACCTTGCCGATTGACTGGCGGCAGTTTACCGTTTTTCAGGCAGACGTTTACCGGGCGGTGATCGCAATTCCTTTCGGTGATACCCGAACCTACCAGCAAATTGCAGCCCAGGTCAACCGCCCTCGCGCCGCCCGGGCAGTGGGAGCAGCCAACGGTGCCAACCCCCTGCCGATCATCATTCCCTGTCACCGCCTGGTTGGCAAAGACGGTTCCTTGCGTGGATACGGTGGAAAAGGCGGTATCCAGACCAAACAATGGCTGTTGGACCATGAACAGCAATACAGCTAAATCAAAGCCTTATGTCATCAGAAATGCTGACAATGAGATTTTTTTATTTTTATCTGTGGTTGTCTTCAGGTCATCCAATCCCATTGAGTCAGATCACGGCCATGAAAGTACGGGTGCGATATCGCCCAATCGCGGTATACTTTCACAATAGTCAATACTTACGCAGGAGTTTCCTATGCAGATCAAAACCAAAATTTTCACACTCCTATTTGTCATCTTAATTACCAGTATCGCATGCAACCAAACCGTTCAGGAAACGGAAACGGTCAGCACACCGACTAACACCCTGGCTCCCTCTGCGACCCCGATTATCGAGGGAAGTTATAATCCGGAAACAGCGGATGACAACGAGCCAATTCTGGTGACCGGGACAATTCCATTTACATCGCCATTCTTCATCAGCATTTCTTCCGAGCCGTTTGTCCTGCTGGAAGACCAGGCCGGTTTTGTAGCCAGGGATAAGGAATTTCTTTTCCCGCTTTCCGGTCAGAGCATTGGTCCTGTCTGGCAGCTCGACGATCAGACCATGGAATTTTCCCTTTCCCTGCCCTCTGTCCCCCAGGCCACCCTCTTGGATGTTGATAACGATGGAAACCAAGACAAGGGTGTGATGATTTTTCAGATCGCCTTCTGGTCGAATACCTGGGGGGGGCCCTTCCTCGAAGAGCGAGAAGGTTCAGGCTGGTCAGGATCCTACACCTCTGCACTGACTGATCCCGAGCGCGATGGGGAGATTTATGGCGGCACCCTGCTGATCTGGGCACCGGATGACCAGCAGAGTTTCCCCACCGGGTTTGGTGGTGACAACCTGCTCTTTACCGAAGATGACCCGGTTGAGCCAGTCCCCTCAGGCTACAGCATCGTGAATCTCGACAGTGAATCTTTCACCATTTACAAAGAAGCGCACATCGTCCTGGAATTGGTCGAAGGACCGGGTGAATTAAAAGATTACAGCGACATGACCCGTGCGGAAGCTTTCGACACCATGTTTGCTAGAATGCGGGTGGAATATCCGTTTACTCAGGAAAAAGGGATCGATTGGGATGCCCTTTACGCCGAATACGCTCCACAGATCCAAAACACCCGCAGTTCCTTTGCCTTTTACCAGGTAATGCTCGATTTCATCCAGCAAATCCCGGATGGACATATAGGTCTCGGCCTCAACGATGACGCCATCCAATACCTGTATGAAACCAACGGAGGCAGCCTTGGCATGATCCTCGCCGAACTCTCGGATGGCCGGGTGATCGTCACCAAGGTCTTCCCGGGGTATGCCGCATCTGGCGCCGGGATCGAAGTCGGTGCAGAGATCATCCGTTGGGACGGCCAGCCCATCCAGCAGGCCATTGAACAGGTGAACCCGCTCTTTGGCCCCTACAGCACCCAGCAAATTAAACGCGCCGAACAGTTGGTCTTCCTGACCCGTTTCCCTCCGGAAACCAGGGTCTCAGTCTCCTTCCGCAACCCCGGAGAATCTGAAACTGAGGCAACCATGACCGCGACGATAGAATTTGACTCGCTGTTTGAATGGCTCCCATATCTCACCGAGGACCCAATCTCCCTGCCAATAACAGCTGAAATTTTGGACAACGGTATCGCATACATGAAAATCAACTCTTTCTCAGGTGATACCAATCTGATGGCGCAGACCTTTGAACACTATATAGAAAGCATTATCAATGTTGATGCTAACGGCCTGATCCTCGATATGCGCGTCAATTCAGGTGGGTTTGCCGGGATCGCAATGAATTTCGCTGAGTATTTTATCGACCAGGAAGTTGAAATCTCCCGGCATGCGTACTATAACTACGATCTTGGTGAGTTTGAATTTGGCGAAGAGCCCGCCAAATTAAAACCCGCCCCACTCTACTACGACGGCCCAATTGTGATTCTGGTTAGTCCATATTGCGTCAGTGCCTGTGAAGGTTTTTCCTACTGGCTGTCTCTCAATAACCGCGCAACGATCGTCGGGCACGCCGGGACTGCCGGAGCATACGGCAGTGTCGGACTCGGCCAGTACAAACTCCCCGGTGACCTGGACCTCCAGTTCCCGACTGGACGCCCCGAAACCATGGACGGCCAACTGCTGATCGAAGGAACCGGAGTGCTGCCAGATGTGGTCGTCCCGGTCACCTATGAAGGTGCTTTAGGGTTCGAAGATCCGGTCCTGATGAAAGCAATCGACATCCTCACCGGAAATTAAGCCGTTCCAAGCGTATCCCCAGGCAGCCCTTCCTGGGGATACTTCGTTATTAAGAACATACTATCGGTCCCTCCTCAATTGAGGCATCGTTTGGATGAGGAGGGGAAGGGAGTGCAAATGAAAATATCATTGGGCGCAGACGAGCGGCTCACGGTGGTTGAAGCGGCTCTGGAGATTCTTGCAGAACGCGGCCACGAAGTCACCTATTATGGTCCCGAATCAGAAGGAACCCAACCCTGGCCGCAGGTAGCCCGGCAGGTAGCCGAAGATGTTGCTGAAATACGGGCTGAGGAGGGCATCTTATTCTGCTGGACCGGTACTGGTGTCAGCATGGCAGCGAATAAAGTCCCGGGTGTGCGAGCAGCCTTATGTGTGGATGCAGAAACAGCGCGCGGGGCACGCCTGTGGAACAATGCGAACGTTTTGTGTGTCTCCATGAGGCTGACTTCCGAAATTATTTTAGAAGAAATTCTCGACGCCTGGTTCGATACGCAGTATATCCCCAATGAAACGGATGAAGCCTGCCTGATCATGATCGATGAACTTGACGACCAGCGTAATGCCCGCCGCAACAAATGACACGCGCATCCTGATCATCGACCGCCACCAGGGACTCTTTCTTTGCTACCGCCCAGGCAGTTGATGAAATACTCCGATTTACCAAGGGGCTACCCTTACGCTGGCAAATCGGGTAAGATATCCTTAGTAAATTTATAAGTCATTCATAAGGATACAAACAGCGAGCCCAATTATTGAACGAGAGGAGTAAAACAGTATGGAAGAAAAACTGCAAGAACTTAAACAAACCATGAGCACCCTGTCCGATCTCGGGCATGCCCTTGCCGTGATGGGTTGGGACCAGGAAACCTACATGCCGCCCGGAGGGTTAGAAACCCGAGGCAACGCCCTGGCCACGATCAGTAAGATGGCCCAGGAAATTGGTACAGACGAAAAAGTAGGCAAGCTGATCGAAGCCCTGGAGCCCTGGGCTGCTGACCAGGACCCGGACTCCGACGAAGCCCGTATGATCGCGGTCGCCCGCCGGAATTACGATCAGGCAGTCAAAGTCCCGCCTGAGATGGTTGCAGAACAGGCGATTCTGTCCTCCCAGGCCAATGCCGCCTGGCGGGAAGCCAGGCAAAAATCTGACTATTCCATTTTCGAACCATTTATGGAGAAAATTGTTGATTACAGCCAGCGCTTTGCCGAGCTGTTCAAACCCTATGATCATCCATACGATGTCCTATTGGACCTCTTTGAACCAAAGATGAAAACAGAGGATGTCAAAAAGATTTTCGCGGATATTCGCCCCAAACAAGTCAAGCTGATCGAAGCTGTGGCGAACGCTGACCAGGTTGATGACAGCGTACTGCATAAGTTTTACCCAAAGCAGGCCCAGCTTGCGATGGGCGAAGAAGTGGTCAAAGCGCTGGGCTACGACTTCAACCGCGGCCGCCAGGATGCCGTCACCCATCCCTTTATGACCAACCTCGGCTATGGCGATGCCCGCATTACCTACCGCGTAGATGAAAACTTCTTCAACAGCTACCTTTTTGCCATCATGCACGAGGCCGGACATGCTTTGTACGAACAAGGCATCCCGAAATCTCTTTCACGCACCTCCCTCTACGGAGCTGCTTCACTGGCAATCCACGAATCCCAATCCCGGCTGTGGGAGAACCTGGTTGGGCGTTCGATGCCCTTCCTTGAATGGTACTACCCCAAACTTCAGGAACGATTCCCCGAACAAACCAAGGGCGTCAGCCTGGAAGCTTTCTATCAAGCGATCAACAAAGTAGAACCTTCCTTCATCCGCGTTGAAGCTGATGAGGCCACCTATAACCTGCACATTATGCTGCGCCTGGAAATCGAAATTGGGCTGCTGGAAGGCACCATCACGCCCTCCGAACTTCCCCAGGCCTGGAACGACCGCTTCGAGCAGTACCTGGGCATCCGACCCAAGAATGATGCTGAAGGCTGCCTGCAAGACGTCCACTGGTCATTTGGTTTATTCGGCTATTTCTCAACGTATGCACTGGGGAACCTGGTGTCGGCCCAATTGTGGGAAAAGATCAACGAAGACATCCCCAACCTGGATGACCAGATCCGCACCGGTAAATTTGACGAATTGTTGGGCTGGCTGAACAAGAAAGTTCATGCTCACGGCAGCAAATTCTTCCCACAGGATCTTGTCCAACGTATCACCGGTTCCACGATCAATGGAGATGCTTACATCAAATACCTGGAAGAAAAATTCTCCGGGATCTACGGCCTGTAACACACAGCCAATCACCCATAGAATAACCAATAAGAGTGGTGCAGAGATTTGTACCACTCTTTGTTTTGTGTTCGGAGTGATGATTGAAAGATCCTCTATCACCCATATTTTGGTATCTGGTAAAACTCAGTCCCAGTTGCGTTCCTCTGCTCAAACTTGGTAGCACCATTACCTGATTTATAGTAAGCTTAACTGAGCTATGGGTAAACTGCACAAAAATCCTTTACGCTTCCACATCGGTGCTATCCTGACAATTTTGCTGGCAGCCTCGCTGGCAGCCTCGCTGACCGCATGCCGCACAGCCACACCACCCGAGGCAGTCCAATCCCAGTCCATTCAGCCGGAAGCCTCAACCAAAACGCCTCCCACTCCTGTTGTTTCCACCGAGGCAGCCAGCTCAGCCTCCAATCCAGCGGCCACCATTTCCCCGGCAATAATCCCTGTTGAAACCAGCTCCGTGCAGGCTCAAACGCTGGATGCACCCGACCCTGACCAGGCAGAAGCCCCGGTGCAGATTGATTTTGGTACAGCCGATCTGGCCATCATCCGCCCGGGACAGCTTTCCCGCCACACCTCTCCCATCCGCATAATTGCCAACCTCAACACACTTCTGTCCCTGGAAACCGAGATCACTCTGTTCGGAGAAGATGGCCGGGTGCTGGCCAGCAAGCAGCTATGGTCTAAGCCCTACAATGATCCGATCAACGGGAACCTGATCACCGATATAGAATTCTCGATCCCGGTAGTTGCAGAAACCGGGCGGTTGGAGATAAAGGTTTTTGATTCCTCCGGGCGGATCTGGGCGCTTAATTCCGTATACCTGATCCTGCTCTCTGGCGGGATCACCGACCGCAACTATGCCCCGGAGAATCAGGATCGAATTCTGCTGCAGCTCCCGATGGCAGGCCAGCGCCAGGTTAACAGCAGCCCGTTGTTCATATCGGGAATGGTGCGCACCCAGTCTGATGCGCCGCTCACCATCTGGTTCATCGATGAGACCGGAACAACCGTCGGAGAAGGGCAGGCCTCCGTTGTCCTGACACCCGGCAGTCCATACGCCCAATTTGTCGGCGAAATCCCCTACCAGGTATCCAAATCAACAAACGTACTCATGACGATCGGAATGCAGGAAGGGCGCATCCCGGGCTTTACCTACATCAAAACGATTGAATTTACCCTGCTCCCAGGAAACAATTAAAACGATTTTGTACGGTAAGCTGATCGAATATTGGGGAGAAAAAGACCGTATAATAAAAATGCTGGATACAGATCGAGGGATCTTGCAGCAGGTCACAATTAACACCAAGTCAGATGCAGGACACAACCAATGGAATTAAATCAGGGATTCAAACTCCGAGACCGGTATATTATCAAGGAAAAACTTGGCAAAGGGGGCATGGGAGCAGTTTACCTGGCAGAGGATACTGCTCTTGAACAATGGGTCGCAGTAAAAGCCAACCTTAACCCCAGCCAGCAAAGCCAGCGTCAATTTGAGGCCGAAGCCCGCTTGCTCGCCAAGCTCCGCCATCCCCACCTCCCTCTGGTATTCGATCACTTCATCATTGATGATATCCAATATCTGGTGATGGACTATATTCCCGGAGAAGACCTCAGCCAGAGATTGAAAGAAGAAGGGCCGCAGCCGGTGTATAAGGTGCTGGAATGGGCAGATCAGATCAATGCCGCCCTGACTTATTTGCACTCACAACACCCACCTGTCATCCATCGAGATATCAAGCCCGCCAACCTGAAAATCCAGCCAGATGGAAAGATTGTCCTGGTAGACTTCGGGATCGCAAAAGCCAGCGAAGGAGATACTACCGTAGGCGCGCGCGGCTACTCACCTGGATTTGCCCCGCCCGAACAATACAGCGATGCGATAACCGGTCCTTACTCCGACCAGTATTCCTTTGCCGCCACAATTTACACCTTGCTGACCGGCAGCCCGCCGCCCGAGTCAGTGGACATGATGCTTGGGCAAAAAACCCTCCGTCCAACGCGCACTTTCTCACCCAAGATTCCTCTGCATGTCGATACTGCCATCCAGCGCGCCATGTCGATCGAACCGGACAAGCGCTACACCAGCATCAGCCAGTTCCTCACTGCCCTCACCGATCCGGCTGCCTTGGCAGAAGACACCCTGAAGCCAAAACCTGCACCGGAAATTGGGGAGGCTCCAGACCCAACCATGGTCACACCAGCCCAGGCGGAAACCCCAGACCCAACCATGGTCACACCGACCGATGCGGAAACCCCAGGCCCAACCATGGCTACACCGGCCCACGCGGAAACCCCAGACCCAACCGTGGCCGCAGCCTCCACCGAGATCCAGCCAGACCCAACCCTCAGCATGACAACCCCAGAAACCGCCCCCAAAAAGCAACCTAACCGGCTGCCGCTTTACATTGTTGGTGTCGTTGTGGTGATTGCCGCCATTGTAGGAGGCTTCATGGTTTTCGGGGGCGGTACTGATTCCGGCTCAGATGAAGTGGCTGTGCTTCCCAATCCCACTCAAACCGCTGCGGGTGCCCTGGAAATCAATACCCAGGTTCCCAGCAATACCCCCCGGCCAAACCAACCGGATGCTTCCAACACACCCGTGCCTGATGCGACCTTCACCCCAGCTCCGACCGAGGAACCGACGATCACGTCAACCCCTCTCCCCCAGCCCACCCCCCTCGGTGCTGGCGGCAAGATCGCCTTCGTCAGCGATCGTGATAACAGTGGCTACGAGCAGATCTTTGTGATGAACTCTGATGGGAGTGATGTCACCCAGCTGACCTTCGATGAAACAGATAAAAGCTGGCCGATGTGGTCCCCGGATGGACGATCGATCCTGTATGTCGCTGATGGCGGTTTGGGCCAGTACAATACACCGCTCAACCTGGAAATTTGGGTTATGGACGCGGATGGGGGCAACCAGACCAACCTCACCCAGACCAGGGGAGATGATGAAGATCCAGTCTGGTCTCCGGATGGCTCGCAAGTGGTGTTCATCAGCCGCCGCTACGGCGGAACGCGCCAGCTGATGGTGATGAATGCCGATGGCAGTGAACCGCGGAGGGTCAGCATTGAATTCGAGGAATACAACCCTACCTTCTCTCCTGATGGTCAGACCTTGATGTTCTCCAGTACCTTTTTCTTTACCCTGAATGTGCGGATCTGGGATGAGAACGACCACCCCCCGGAAGCCCGTGACCTGTATGACCTTGAACCAGCCCTGTACGACAACCGATGGAATGAACCCGACCGCATCGGAAAGGCCATCGAACCGGCCTGGTCGCCTAACGGAGATTGGATCGTGTATGTCCGCACCTCTGGTAACAACCGGCGTATCTACCTGCTGGATGCCAACTCAAACGGTGCCACCGTGCGCTCCCTCGATACCCTGGGGCTCAACTTCGATCCGGCCTGGTCGCCCGACAGCCTGTGGATCGTCTTTTGCTCCACCCGGGACGGCAACCAGGAAATCTACACCATGGATTTCGGCGGCCGCTTCCAGACCAACCTGACAAACCACCCCGGGATCGATAAGATGCCCAGCTGGCAGTCCCTGCCCTAGAAAAACCTCATAATCAACGAGAATCCTGAAACACCTTCAGGAAATTGACAAGCCGCTGCCGCCAAAGCAGTATAATAAGGTCATATTAGTCATATTGACAGGAGGTTGGCATGTTAATATTAACCATTGTCTTGCGCTTGCTGCACATTGTCTTTGGAGCTTTTTGGGTCGGAGCGGCCCTGATGCTGACATACTTTATCAGCCCGGCTGTTCAGGCCACCCAGGAAAGCGGGCAAAAATTTTTCTCACATTTCTTGCAAAGAACAAATCTCACAAAAGCCATCACCGTCTCAGCATTGATCTCTGTCATCGCTGGCCTGGCCT
This sequence comes from Anaerolineales bacterium, assembly GCA_035458505.1. GTDB lineage: Bacteria > Chloroflexota > Anaerolineae > Anaerolineales > UBA11579 > UBA11579. The sequence continues at coordinate 26,813 of DATHZS010000052.1, forward strand.
TGTATTGGATCCGATCGGATGGGTTTCAGACAGGCTGGATGGCCTCCGGACCGGGGATCGGGTTTGGGCTTGGTGGGCTGGCAGCACTCATCGGGCTGTACTATGGACTGCTCCAGGGAAAGCGCTCCACTGCATTGGTGGAGTTAGGCCAGGAGATCCAGAGCCAGGGCACACCACCATCGGAGTCCCAGCTAAAAACCATCCAGAAGCTCCAGGCCCAGTTAAAAACCGGCGGGCAGATCAACGCCATCTCCCTGCTCATCGCGTCGCTCCTGATGGCCACAGCCCGTTACTGGATCTTTTAGAAGACTTGGGGCAGATTTTTCCGTAAAGCCAGCAGCAGCACCAATAAAAAGTGGGGTGGATTATCTTTTTCATGCTAAGATAGTGATGTTCGGCCCTGTAAGGATGGGAGAGAAAAATGAAAATCAGAGCCTATCAGCATGAGACGGATTTCGCAAAGATCAGCCAATTCCTGAACGACTCCTACCGCACTGGAGATACGTTCATTCCCTGGCTGCAGCCGCGCTGGGAATACATGCATTACCACCCATTCATTCATTCGCTTGATCGAAGCAGGTTCGGCGTGGCTGAGGAAAACGGACAAATCCTGGGGATTGTCCATTCTGAGAGCAACCCCGGTGAAGTTTTTATCCAGACCCACCCCGATTATCCACAGCTCAAAGAAACCCTGCTGGCCTATGCCGAGGACACCCATTTTCAGGGGATTTCCCAAAGCACCGGCCGCCTGTTTCGTGCGGTGTACGTCAATGAATTTGATAAACAGCTTGAAGCGGCCGTCATCTCCAGGGGGTATGAGAAATGGGAGCATTTTGCCGAACCAAATTCCCGTATCCTGCTCGATGGCCTCATCCCTTCGCCCAAACTCCCCGATGGCTACGAGGTAAAAAGCCTGGCGGATGAAAATGATCTCCACAAGATCAACCGGGTATTATGGCGCGGGTTCAACCACGAAGGACCGCCTCCAGAAGAAGAAGTTGCGGGGAGATTATTCGGCCAGCAAGCCCCCAATTTCAGGAAAGACCTGACCATCGTGGTTGTTGCCCCGGATGGCAATTTTGTCTCCTACTGCGGGATGTGGTACATTGAACAGCACCAGATCGCATATCTCGAACCACTGGCTACAGACCCCGATTACCGCCGGATGGGCTGCGCCAGAGCAGCAGTGTACGAAAGCATGCAGCGGGTACAAAAGTTGGGAGCCAGGCTGGTTTGGGTGGGATCCGGGCAGGAATTTTACATCGCCATCGGCTACCAGCAGATGTTCCACACCTACCCCTGGATCGTTTTCCTGGATTAAATAGATGCAAAGGAGTTTTTGACTATGACAAAACAAATCGGATTATGGGCATTTTTAATCGGGCTGGTATTGGCAATCGCCGCCGTATTCCTCGACTTCGGAGAATGGGTAGCCCAGGTGTTGATCATCCTGGGGATGCTCGCCGGGGCCTTCCACGACCTTCGGAAAGACCTCGTTCGGCTGGGGATCATTTACCTGGCGCTCTCAGCATCCTCCAGCGCCATACAAAACCTAGCAGCCATCGGCCCCATCCTGACCGAGATCGTCGAGGCCTGGGTGACCTTTCTCGGGCCAGTCGTGCTTACTGCCTTGCTGATCTGGGGAACTCCCCTGCTGCTGGCTAGAAAGAAATCCTGAAAGTTATCCTTCGCCCAGGACAACCTCCGGGTGATCCAGGTAGAACTGCAGCTTTTCGTAATACCTGCCCAGGTGCACACCATCCATCAGAGCATGGTGGGCCTGTACGCTGAGCGGCATCTTCACCAATGCACCATCCTGGAAAAATTTTCCCCAGGCAAATCTTGGGACCGAATCCACCGGATCCAGATCAATCGGGTGCATAAAGCTGGTAAACGATACCCAGGGGATCGCGGTCATGAACAGCAGATCGTCCTCCCCGGGGCCATCCGACAGGACGGGGTTCTGCTTGATGTAAGAGATCCGATCTTTCGCCTTATCGGCAAATATCGAAAAGTCCTCCACATATCTAAATGTGCAGAATGTAAACAAGTCTTCCTGGGCCATAATGGTCGTGGAGGGGTGAACCACATCATATTCAACCACATTCTCCCCATGGATGCGGTGCCGAAATTCAGGGATCACATTCGCAGTGCGCGCCAACACATAGACCACCGCCACATTGAAAGATAACTCCCGCTCCCGAACGGCAGAGTAAAACCTGGTCAGGTCTACATTGACGCACATATTGAAATGGGGGTATGCCCAGGCGTTGAATACGGAAAAGTGCTCCTGGCGAGACCAGGAGTTGCGATCAATCGTACGCATACAGCACCTCCAAATCGATCCGTATACAAAAGTTGATCAAAACTGCATCAATTTCTGATGTCCGAACATAATGCGATCAAATCAGATCGCTGATTGGGTCAACCTTGCGCAACGATGTTGATTTCCAAAGGGAATCGCGAACAGTTAATTGGATTATATCCTGAATACTGCTTTTCCTTGCCGAGATTGTGTTCCACCCACCGGCAATTGATCATTTCTGCCCTGAACAGCTAACTGATTTCATCCACCGATTGGAGAACGCTTAACAACACATTTTCTGCTTCAGAGAGTTGCGTGGGGGCTTGGTCCTGGTGACAGGCGATCAGGCGAACAGCCAGATCAGACCCACCGGCAGCCTCTGCCATCTCTGCCCCCCAGCGAGCATGCTGTTCGGCAACCACTAACCCGGCTTTCAGGCCGTGTGGCTCCCCCTGCCCCCATCCCACAACCCTGCCCGGGAAGAATTTTTTCGCCAGCACGGCGGAGGCCCGCTCCCACGGCTTGAGTGGATAACGCGCTTTGCCCACATCGTGCAGCAAAGCAGCAGTCAACAGATCGGGATGTGTATCCCCTTGCTCTATCAGCCGGTCAAATACCCGCAGGGCATGCGCCTGTTCGAATGGGAGCATCTGCCTAAAAAGTTCGAATAAAGCCGGGGAAAGTGCCTTTTTCACACGCTCAACCCCCTGAGGATCAGGCGCTCCAGCATGCGCCAGCAAAAACTGCCTGACGCGATAGATCACGCGCCGCACAGATCAGCCCCCAATAAACAGCCTGAGCAGCCAGCTGGACGGAGAAAACACCAGTGAACCGATCAGATTCACATTCAGCGCCGGCAGCAGCCATACCAGTACGATCAGAGGACCAAAGGTGAACCGGCGCAAACTTTCCCAGCGCACGCCCCATTCATACGGCAGCACCCGGATCAGGATCTTTTCTCCATCCAGCGGGAACAATGGGATCAAATTAAAAAAGAATAAAACAAAATTGATCAGCGAAAAATAAAAGAGAACCTCATAAAAAGAAGGGAGGTAGCGGCTGAGTTCAGTTGGAGGCTGGATCAGGCCGGTAGCCAGCAACCCTCCGGCAAGCAAGCCAAGCAGCAGATTAGACGCCGGACCAGCCAAGGCCACCAATGCCGGAGCATAGCGAGAACGCCGCTCAAGTGCATACTCGTTTACAGGCACCGGTTTTGCCCAGCCAAACCCCGCCAGGATCAACGTCAGCGATCCAAATAAGTCCAGGTGCGCCAGCGGATTGAGGGTCAGGCGCCCGTGAAGACGCGGGGTGTCATCCCCAAAATAATCTGCGGCAATCGCATGTGCCAGCTCATGGATCGGGAAAGCAATCAGCAATATTACTGAAAAGCTGATCACTCTGGGTAAAGAAAAGTCTAACATTCGCTACTCCTCTGCAAGGAAGATATTTAGTATATAGACGCAGTTCAAATATCTATTTTACCACCCATGATATAATCTTTTGATTGGAAGGAACGCCCTACACCGCGAAACCTTCCAAATCACGATGACAGACGCAGGTTAGGACTATGCTGCCTGAAATTCGGTTAGACGACATCGTTGAGATGCGAAAGCCGCACCCATGCGGCAGCTATCTCTGGAAGATCACCCGCTTAGGTGCAGACATCGGTCTGGAATGCCTCGGCTGCGGCAGGCGCACTCTGCTCACCCGGCGCAAGCTGGCACGCCGGGTCAAGAAAATCCTTCCCCCTGAAACACAAGATCCAGGAGAGCAAACCTGATGAGCACGTTATACCTGGTGTCCACCCCGATAGGCAACCTGGAAGATTTCAGTCCACGCGCGGTGCGAATTTTGCAGGAAGTGGTGCAGATCGCCGCAGAAGATACCCGCCGGACGGCAAAACTGCTCAACCACTTCCAGATCAACACCCCATCCACCAGCTATTACGACCACAACAAAGGGCACAAACTTGAAGCGGTTTTGGAAAAACTGGCCCAGGGCGATGTCGCCCTGGTGTCCGATGCCGGAACACCGGGCTTAAACGACCCCGGCTACTTGCTGGTGCGCGCCGCTCTGGATGCAGGACACACGGTCAGCCCGATCCCGGGACCCAGCGCACCCATCGCTGCCCTGGTGGTCTCCGGGCTCCCTACTGACCGCTTTGTCTACCTGGGTTATCTGCCGCGCAGAGGCGGAGAACGCCGGCGGGCAATCGAAGAGGTCAAATCCCTGCCATATACCCTGATCTTCTTTGAAACCCCTCACCGGATCGAAGAATCCCTTCAGGACATGGAAGAAATCTTCGGCGACCGCCCAATTGCAATTGCCGGAGAATTGACCAAAATGTTTGAGGAAGTCTACCGGGGAAGCATCAGCTCCGCTCGCCAACATTTCAAGGATCATCCTGCGCGCGGCGAATATACGCTGGTTATTGCGGGTCAGAGCAAATCGGCAGAGGTCTGGCAGGAAGAAGAGCTCATGACAGCGATCAAGGTCATGCTCCAATCCAATGTATCCCCTTCTCAGGCCGCCCGGCAGCTGGCTGAACAATCTGGCTGGCCGAGGAGAAAGATTTATAAAATCCTGACCGATTTACAGAATAAAATATAATTAAGCTAAACTACCAAAAGGATTTTGGATAACACGTTTCATCAGAGGAAAACCATGGATTTTGACCGCCTAGAAACCATTCGGGAATATGACAAAGAGAACATGCTCCAGCGCATTAATGACCTGCCTGAGCAATTGGCACAAGCGTGGAACTTAGGGCTCAGCCTGCCGCTGCCTGAATTCCCACAGGTTCAGCACGTAGTGATTGCCGGCATGGGGGGATCTGCCATCGGCGGAGACCTGCTGGCGGCTTATGCCAGCCAGTCCTGCCCGGTACCGGTCACCGTGCTGAGGGAATACACCCTGCCGGCATGGAGAGATGTCCTGGTGATCTGTTCATCGCACTCGGGGAACACAGAAGAAACCCTGTCCGTGTTCGATCAGGCATTGAATGCCAACCTGCCAATCTTAGCCATCACTACGGGTGGAAAACTGGCCGAGAAAGCCTCCAGGGCAGGGACTGGATTGTGGATATTTGAAGACGACTTTCAGCCGCGCGCGGCAGTCGGGTTTTCATTTGGTCTGCTGTTGGCAGCCCTGACCCGCCTTGGGCTGTTCGACCAGGATACCGCAGGGCAGGATATCGAGACTGCTGTTCAGGCGATGAAAGAGCAGCAAGCCGACCTGCTTCCGGAAATTCCAGCCGCGCTCAACCCTGCCAAGCGGATGGCGGGACAATTTATCGGGCGCTGGCCGGTTTTATTCGGTTCTGGTTTCCTGCAGCCAATCGCCCGCCGCTGGAAGACCCAGATCAACGAAATTGCCAAAGCCCAGGCTTCCTTCGAGTTCCTCCCCGAGGCAGACCACAATACCCTCCAGGGTCTTCATTTCCCGGAAGATTCAAGCGGCAAAACATTGACGTTCTTCATCACCTCGAAACACAACCATCCCCGGAACAAGCTGCGCGAGGAATTGACCCGCCAAATGTTTATGCTTGAAGGCATTACAACCGATTTTTACAGGGCGCCCGGTCGAGGCGTTCTTGACTCGATGTGGACGGCCCTGCACTTTGGCGATTACCTGTCGTTTTACCTGGCAATCGCCTACGGCGCAGACCCCACCCCCGTACCTATGCTGCAAAATTTAAAACAACAATTAAAGGATGCATCCTAATTGTACGTAACCCGAGGTAGACAATGAAAACCACAAAATTAAAGTTGGGCTTGATACTCCTCCTGCTGGTGCTTGGGCTGACCGTTGGCACAGCCTCCGCCCAGGATACCCCAAGAGTCAGAGCGATCTTGTTCTATTCCCCTAGCTGCGGACACTGCCACAAAGTCATCACCGAAGACCTTCCCCCGCTGTTCGATCAATACGGCGACCAGCTGTACATCCTGGGGATCGATGTGACCACCGAGACCGGCAGGCAATTTTTCGTCACTGCCCTTGAACAGATCGAATATACGGAATCAGCAGTCGTTCCCTTACTGCTGATTGGAGATTTGGTCATGGTCGGATCAGAGCAGATCCCTGCCGAACTCCCCCCGTTGATTGAAGAAAGCCTGGCTGAAGATGGGATTGCCTGGACCGATGTGCCGGTCGTTGGGGAATTCCTGTTTGCTCAGGGTCTCATCGATGCTGATGGGAACGATATTCTTGTCGAAACCCAGGAAGAACAGCCTGCCGAAGAACCCACCCCTATCCCCTCCGAAACACCTGAGGACACACCCCAGCCAACCGAAACTGACACCCCAGAAGATACAGCCGAGCCAACCGAAATCATCCCCACTCCCACCGCACCTGAAGCAGACATTTCCAAAGAAGATGCCGGGTTCACCGTGCTGGATGAGAGCGGCTCGGGATTTGAAACCGGAACGATGCTCGACCGTTTCAACAGGGATAAAATTGCCAATGGAATTGCCGTGGTTGTCCTGCTGATCATGATCGCGGTGGTTGTCTGGATCGCAATCCAATTCATGCGTGCTGCAACGCCAAAACCCTGGCCGAACTGGGTCTTGCCGGTACTGCTCGTCATCGGCCTGGGGATCGCAATCTATCTCAGCCTGATCGAGGTTTCTGGAGACGAGGCGATTTGCGGCCCTGTAGGAGATTGCAACGCAGTTCAGCAAAGCGAATATTCGAAATTATTTGGAGTCCTGCCGGTAGCCATTCTCGGTATGCTTGGTTACATTGCCATCGGCATTTCCTGGCTGATCTCCTTAAAAACATCCGGAAAACTCCGCTTCTACGCCAAAATGGCCATGTTCCTGATTGCCCTGTTTGGCTTGCTGTTTTTTATCTACCTCACCTTCCTGGAGCCATTTGTCATCGGGGCCACCTGTGCCTGGTGCATCGCTTCGGCCATCACCATGACACTGATCAATTTATACGTCGCCAGGGTCGCGCTCAATGCATTGGCTGATACTGAGCTTGATGAGGCTGAGGATGAATTTGACGAAGTGGGCAGCGAAGACTAAAGCCCTTATTCGGTTTACCCAACAACAAAAAAGCACGGCCCAAAATTGAGCCGTGCTTTTTTTGTATCAAGATCAGTTAATCCAAATGACCCCCAGTGGCATGATGGATTAATGCGTGTCTTGGTTTATTTTTGCTACTCTTCCGATACTTCTTCTGCCTCAACCTCAACCACACCGTCCGGGGCATCAAGTGGCTCTTCAGGTACAACCAGCGCCATAATCAGGTACACCAAAAAACCAGTCCCATAAGTAAGGGTAAAGAAAACAAAAAGTAAGCGGACAATCGTTGGGTCAATATTAAAGTATTTTGCCAACCCACCGGCGACACCTGCAAGCATCCGTTCGTCTCGGGAACGATATAAGCGTCTAGTTTCAACATTCATGATAGTTTCTCCTTCGAATAATTTTTTCGTTCAACTTCACTACTTAATACGCAGAATAATTTAAAAAGTTGCAAACATGAATAGAATTGAAATGCACCCTGACAGCCGAATGCCTACACGCTAATCTCCTGGAAAATTCGGTTTTCTACACCATTCTCTCAATCGCAACACCCTGATATACTTAGCGGGATTTTTTAAACTTAACAGGATACAACATGCCATTCATTGGTGAACTTGCCGCTCTGGCAACCTCTTTCTTTTTCTCTGTTGGACCCACCTTCTTTACCCTGGCTGGCCGTTTGGTTGGATCAGTGGTCGTCAACCGCTCGCGCCTGGTTGTGGCTTTTGGTTACCTGCTCATCGTCCACCTCGCACTTTACGGCACGCTGCTCCCGCTGGATGCCGAACCGGATCGCTGGTTTTGGCTGGGGCTCTCAGGCCTGATCGGGTTTGTCCTCGGCGATGCGGCCCTTTTTCAGGCCTTCATCGTCATCGGAACCCGGCTGACAATGCTGATCTTCACTGTTAATCCAATTATCGCATCTCTGCTCGGCTGGCTTTTCCTGGAAGAAAGCCTCAGCCCGACCCAAATTCTGGGCATGCTGATCACCCTAAGTGGGATTGCCTGGGTGATGCTGGAACGTAATAACTCGGTCCAACGTGAGCTGACACCCAAAGCCTACACTACAGGCATCCTTCTGGCCGTGTTGGCCGGAGCCGGGCAAGCCATTGGGGCAGTCACCGCAAAATTAGGACTTTATGGAGATTTCCCTCCCCTCTCAGGGCAAATCATCCGGATCAGTGTCGCGATGGTGGGCATCTGGGCACTTACCTTCATCAGCGGGAAAGCCCGGAGCACCCTCCAAGTGCTCAAAGATCAGCCAAAAGCAGTCAAATACATCCTGGTCGCATCCTTTTTAGGTCCATTCCTGGGTGTCTTTTTCTCGCTGGTCGCCATCCAGAACACGCATGTCGGGATCGCCAGTACATTGATGTCCCTTCAACCCGTATTCCTGATTCCGATCGGCTATTACTTCTTCAAAGAGACCATTTCTGTGCGATCAATCATCGGGACATTAATCGCCATCACCGGTGTTGCCATCATCTTTTTGGTCTAGGCTATCATTGCTCTGAATTTGCACTGAAAACATTGAAAAATCCGCCCCCTGGCCTGAATCTGAGATTAAAAACACCCCACCAATATTCAGTACAACCATCCCGATAAATTTATGACGAATGTCCCTTACGATTCAATGAGGTTGTGGGATGATTAACAAGTAAAATTGATACAAATAGTCTTAATTTATCACCTGGTACCATCACCCACTCAGGGATGAAAACCCTAAGGAGCAAACTGAATGGCCTTGAAAGGTTGGATCGAAGTCAACGAATTGCATTGTAAAGGTTGTGAATTATGTGTGGTCGCCTGTCCGCAGGATGTGATGAGCCTGGATATGGAGAGGCTAACACCAAAAGGATACCACCCAGTCCACCTGCATGCAGAAGGGTGTACAGGGTGTGGGATTTGTGCAATTGTGTGTCCCGATGCAGCTTTAACAGTCTTCCGCGAGGCGAAGCAGCCTGCCAGGGCTGGCGCTTAGGAGCACGGATAGATGGCAAAGAAATTATATAAAGGCAACGAAGCTCTCGCAGAGGCGGCCGTCCGTGCCGGATGCGAAGGCTTTTTTGGTTACCCGATTACCCCCTCTACTGAATTTCTTGAATACATGGCAAAACGCATGCCTGAACTCGGCCGGGCATTTGTCCAGGCCGAGAGTGAAGTTGCGGCGATCAATATGGTGTACGGTGCGGCCTGCACCGGAAAGCGCGTCATGACCGCATCCTCCAGCCCAGGTGTCAGCCTGATGATGGAAGGAATCTCCTATATTGCCGGGACAGAGCTGCCGGTGGTCGTGGTCAATGTGATGCGCGGCGGCCCAGGACTGGGTAATATTGCCCCTTCCCAGGGAGATTACTACCAGATGGTCAAAGGTGGCGGGCACGGCGATTATTTCCCCATTTCGCTGGCCCCGGCCAGTGTTCAGGAAGCTGTAGATACCATCGGGTTAGCCTTCGATCTGGCTGAAAAATACCGCTCGATTGTCCATGTGCTGGTAGATGGCAACATCGGCCAGATGATGGAACCCTGCGAAATGCCACCCATGCTGGATCTAAACAAGCGCCCCCTCCCGGATTGGGCAGTGACCGGCGCAAAAGACCGTGAGAAACGAGTTTTATCCTCGATTTACATCGATCCGGCTGAAGAGGAAGTCACCAATATCCGCTTGCTGAAACGCTGGATGGAAGTTGAGAAAAACGAAGTTCGCTACAAAGAACTTTTTATGGATGATGCCGAGATCGCCATCATCGCCTTTGGCACAGCCGGGCGGGTCGCTTCCTCGGCTGTCCGCCAGGCACGGGAGCAAGGCATTAAAGTCGGTCTGTTCCGGCCGATCACCTTGGCACCTTTCCCCAAAAAGCAAATCGAAGCGATTTCAAAACGCGTCAGGCGCATCCTGGTCGTGGAAATGAATACCGGGATGATGCTGGAAGATGTAGACCAATTTGTCCAGGGACGGGTCCCGATTGAATTCTACGGGCGGATTGGGGGCGTCACTCCCTTCCCGGATGAGATCTACGATGAAATTATCCGCATGTGGGAAAACATCGACGCCCCGGCACCCGAAAATCCGCGCCAGGAATGGGTCGAACGGCTTGAAAAAATTCTTGCAGGAGGCAAATAATGGCAACCACACTGCCCAATCTCGTCTATCAACGGCCTGAATCACTCTCCACCCGTGTGACTCATTACTGCCCCGGATGCACGCATGGGACGGCCCACCGCTTGATTGCGGAAGTGCTCGATGAAATGGATCTGCGCGAGCAGACCATAGGCGTGGCTCCGGTTGGCTGCTCGGTCTTTGCGTACAATTATTTCAACCATGATTATGTCGAAGCCGCCCACGGACGCGCCCCGGCAATGGCCACGGGCATCAAACGCGTCCTGCCTAATCAAACCGTGTATACCTACCAGGGAGATGGAGACCTGGCATCGATCGGCATGGCTGAGATCATGCATGTCGCCGCCCGCGGCGAGAACATCACCGTCATCTTCATCAACAACGCCATCTACGGCATGACCGGCGGCCAGATGGCCCCCACCACCCTGCCGGGCATGGTGACCACCTCCTCGCCCGCCGGCCGTGATGTAGAATCGATGGGGTTCCCAATCCGCATGGCAGAAATTTTATCCAATATGGACGGCGCAGGATACATCGTCCGGCGCAGCCTGCATAACCCTGCCAACATCCGCAAGTCCAAAAAAGCCATCCGGCTGGCTTTTGAAACCCAGCAACGCGGCCTCGGGTTCTCGATGGTAGAACTGCTCTCCTCCTGCCCCACCAACTGGAAAGTAACCCCCAACGATGCCCTGACCTTTATTGAAGATAATATGATCCCCACCTTCCCGCTCGGAGATTATAAGGTCAACGAAGAGATCGCCAAACTGCGGGTCTAAAGGAGACACCATGGAAACCAGCATCATCATTTCAGGTTTTGGCGGTCAGGGAACCCTCTTTGCAGGGCAATTATTGACCTACGCTGCCCTCGATTGTGGCAAACACTGCACCTGGATCCCGTCTTATGGACCGGAAATGCGCGGCGGGACAGCCCATTGCACTGTCATCATTTCAGAAGAGGAAATCGGGTCTCCGATTGTTCGCAATCCGGATGTTGTCCTGGCGATGAACCTGCCTTCTCTCGACAAATACGAACCCCTGATTAAAGCAGGCGGGGTGATGATCGCCAACCAATCCTTAATTAACCGGGAGATAGAACGCAACGATATCACCACCCTGTTCATTCCCGGCAACGACATCGCTGAAGGACTCGGCAGCAGCCGCACAACCAACATGGTGATGGCAGGAGCAATGCTTGAATTGACCAGCGTGCTTCCGCTCGATGCGGTAAAAAATGCTCTGGACCAGCACATCCCAGCGCGCAACCGCAAATACCTGGAGCTCAATTACGAAGCGATGGAGGTTGGGGCAAAATTTGCCCGAGAAAACATAAAACTTACCGCCTGATGGCTTGGCCAAGGAGATAGAGGGCGGACCAGTCCGCTCTCAACGGTGAAAAGGTTTCATCCTTTTTATCAGCACCAGGAGGATTTCCGGCGCACGCTGAGCGTGCGCCGGAACGGTTAATCGCAAAGATTTTGTAACCCGTCTAAATGTCAGGCCAGGCTAAACAATCAACTGCTGTACCAGCACCCACACTCCAAACCCTGCAATCACCATCCCACTCGCCTTGTTCAGCCAGCCAAGCTTGTGAAGCTGGAAGCGCTGGCGTACTGCTGAGATAAAACTCACCAGGATCACCCACCAGCTGAACGAGCCGGCAAAAACTCCCAAGGAAAATAAACCAGTCCCGGCAGGTGTAAAGCTCGCCAGGCCAGTCTCATTGACCATTAATCCCGCATACACCGCAGAAAAGAACATGATCGTGACCGGGTTCGAGAGCGTCAGGAGAAAAATGGACGCGGCGGCACCCAGCCACCCCTGGGATTGTCTCCCGGGGGAGTGAACAGCCTGGGATAAATCAATCGAGGATCGGAAAGCCCTGATCCCCATCAAGACCAGCACCCCCCCGCCAGCCAAGGCCAGCACCTGTTGATACTCCAGCAGAAATTGGGT
>DATHZS010000053.1:0-3552 GCA_035458505.1 Anaerolineales bacterium
TGGCGCAGTTCTGCGACTTTCATTCCAAGTTCTGGTTGATTCATATCAAACTCCTTACTAAATAATTTTACACTTAGTATAGGGTTTGGACAAAAAAATACCATGTCGTACACACGACATTGCCACGACATCTCTTCAAACACAAATAAAAACCCACCATTTTAGACAAAAATCCCCTTTTCCCTTAAGTAGATGGATTAAATTTACGGCTGATGGGTGTAATTCCCTCTTTTTTCCCGCCTTATCACAAGTCAAAGATCTGATTAAGATAAAAAAAGCAAGAAATGGTTCTTCATTTTGAACTCATTTCCGAATCTTATATAATGAACATAGGGTCGTTATAAAAAGGGAGAAAAAATGGATATTACAACAGGGACAGAAGTTAGGGGGTATTTGCTTCAGGATTCGATTGGAATTGGCGGGTTCGGCAACGTCTTCCAAGCCTTACAATCCTCGGTCAGCCGGGAAGTGGCTATCAAAGTCATCCTGCCGGAATACGCCAACAAGCCTGAATTCATACGCCGCTTTGAGACCGAAGCCCAGTTGATCGCCAGGTTGGAACATCTGCACATCGTCCCCCTCTACGACTACTGGCGCGGACCCGATGGAGCGTACCTGGTGATGCGCTTAATGCGAGGGGGGAGCCTGGAAGATCTCATCACTGCCGGCCCGATCGAGATTGAGTCGGTCGCTCTCATCATCGACCAGATCGCCGCAGCCCTGGACAGTGCCCATAAGCATGGGGTAATCCATCGCGACATCAAACCCTCCAACATCCTGCTGGATGAGGATAACAACGCCTATCTGTCTGATTTTGGTATTGCCAAAGACCTGGAAGATGACCATACCAACCTCTCCAAACCAGATGCCGTCATCGGCACCCTCGATTATCTTGCTCCTGAACAAGCCGTCAAAGAAGCGATCACGCCCCAAACCGATATCTACAGCCTGGGTGTTGTCCTGTACGAGATGCTGGTCGGCGAACACCCTTTCCCGGGAGTATCGGGGGTCCAGCGGGTATTTAAACACATCCATGAACCCTTGCCACAGATTATGGGGTTGGACTCGGAAATTACAGATACCATCAACCAGGTGGTGCAAAATGCGACCCAGAAGAATCCTGCCAAACGTTACAACTCTGTCCTTGAATTTGCCGACGCGTTCCGCAAAGCAGCTGCCCTGAGTTCAAGCCGCATGGACTCCCAGCTCATCGAACTTCTCACACCCCGCGAACAGGAAGTCCTCAGTTACATCATCAAAGGTAAGTCCAACCTGGAAATTGCCGAACTGCTGACGATCGAATTCTCAACCGTCAAATGGTATATTCGGCAAATCTATAAAAAGCTCAATGTCAGAAGCCGGGTGCAGGCCATTGTGCGGGCACGCGAAATTAACCTCATCGTTGATGACCAGGAGAGTGCCGGATCTCCAACCAGTTCAATCTCCGCTCTGCCAGTTCTCAAAAATCCCTTCAAGGGATTGAAGGCCTTCCAGGCAATCGACGAGCAGGATTACTTCGGACGCGAAGAACTGATCCAAACCCTTTTGAAACGCCTCAGTGAAAACCACAAATACAGCCGCTTCCTGGCAGTCGTTGGCCCCAGCGGGAGTGGAAAATCAAGCCTGGTCAAAGCCGGGTTGATCCCTGCCCTTTGGCGTGGACAGCTGCCCAAGTCGGAAAAATGGTTCATTATCGATATGATGCTCGGGGAACATCCATTTGACGAACTGGAAATAGCCCTCACCCGGATTGCTGCAGACCAGCAGCACAACCTGCGCGAACAGCTTCAGCGAGATTCCCGCGGCCTGGTTCGGGCCGCCAACCTGATCCTGCCAGACGACCAAAGTGAGTTGGTGCTGGTCCTTGATCAGTTTGAAGAACTCTTTACCCTCGTCCGGGATGAGGAAATCCGCACACAATTCCTGGAACTGCTCTTTACCGCCGTCACCGATTCCCGCAGCCGGATCCGCATCGTGGTCACCCTGCGGGCAGATTTTTACGACCGCCCACTGCACTACCCTAACTTCGGCGACCTGGTCCGCAGCCGCATTGAGACTGTCATGCCCCTAAGCGCAGAAGAACTGGAACGAGCCATTGTCCAGCCTGCCAAAGGTGTTGGCGTTGAGTTTGAAGAAGGCCTGGTCACCTCCATCATCAATGAGGCCCACTACCAATCAGGCGCTCTGCCATTGATGCAGTATGCACTGACGGAATTATTTGAACTCCGGGAAGACCGCATGCTGACCCACGACAGTTTCCACCGCATTGGTGGAATTGTCGGGGCAATCGCCAAGAGCGCAGAGGAAATCTACAAAGAACTGGATCCACAGGGCAAAAATGCCGTTCGCCAGATGTTTTTACGGCTGGTCAACCTGGGCGAAGGAAGTGAAGACACTAAACGCCGGGTACAGCGCTCTGAACTGCTCTCCATCACTGCCAATCCTGAGGTGATGGATGAGATCATTGACACCTTCGCCAATTACCGCCTGGTCTCCCTGGATAACGACCCAGTCTCCCGTACACCGGTGGTGGAGGTAGCCCATGAAGCCATCCTCCATGAGTGGGAACGCCTGGATGCCTGGCTAGATGAGTCAAGGGATGACATCCGGCAAGAGCGCCAGTTGTCGAATGCCGCGGCCGAATGGAAAGAACATGATACCGATACCAGCTTCCTGCTGCGTGGTTCGCGCTTGAGCTTTTTTGAGCAATGGATCGATGAAACCCAATTAGCCCTGACACCTCTCGAGAAAGATTTCATCAATGAAAGCATCAAGGAACGCGACCGGGAAATTCAGGAAGAAACTGAAAGGGCCGCCAGGGAGAAAAGGCTTGAGGTGAGGAACCGGCGATTCCTGCAAGCCCTGGTCGGAGTATTAACACTCGCCATGATCGTATCCTTCTGGTTGGCCAATTCTGCCCGCAGCGCTCAGCGCACCGCGGAGCGCGAATCCCAGGCCAGGGCTACTGCCCAGGTGCTTGCTGAGGAACAAGGCCAGGAAGCACTCCTCCAGGCCGATGCCCGAGCCACTGCTGAAGCCATCGCTCTTGAGCAGAAAGAGCAGGCCCTCATCCAGGCCAGTATCGGCCTTGCCGCCCTTGCCGAGCAAGAGCTGGTTGGCTTTTTTCCTGAAAGGTCGGTGCTGCTGGCCCTGGAAGCCCTGGAGAACTATCCCTATACACCTCAGGCTTATTCTGCCTTACTCCATGCAGTCAACACCAGCCGCTTGCGCCTGACAATTACCCCACATACAGCCCTCCTCACCAGCCACCTGAGACTATCCCAGGATGGCACAAAAATGATCACCAGCGCACAGGATGGCACCGTGAAAATATCTGATATCCGGACTGGCGAAGAAGTGCTGAAAATTAACCCCGAATATGACCAGTCCCGGTTTGTACGCTGGTCTCCGGATGAAACAAAAATTTTGTTCGTCAGCCACTACGGGAAAGCTGGCTGGAGCAACAGCAATAACCGGATTCCATTAATCGCAATTTACGATGCTGTAAGCGGTAAACTCATCCGCGACTTCCCTGCCGGCGAGGACTGGTTT
>DATHZS010000054.1:0-8261 GCA_035458505.1 Anaerolineales bacterium
TATAATACAGATAGATGAGACATGAACGCCATGTTCGCATTACATCGAAACGTGTTTTCGATTGAAGCCTGACGACTAACCCTACGCTAGAGAGGTATGTATGTTCTCTTCCGATTCAGATCGAATCATTCCCCGGCGGCGTATTAAATTTGGAAATTTGATCATCCAGTTTTTGCTCTTCCTGTTCGTAATCCTGTTTTTCATCCAGATGATCTTTGATTCGAATACGACAAACTGGTTCGAGGATATCTCAGATTATTTGGTCCTCCTGTTCGTCGGTTTTTTTATTCTCACCAGCCTGATCGGCTTCGTAATTCGCTGGTTCCATTTCCGCAAGTGGACAATCTTCGCGGAAGAGAGGGGCCTCACGGTGGAGAAAAAATCATGGGTCTCATCTCCCGTGATCCAGGGAACCTACCGGGGTCACCAGATCACCATTGCCGATACGAGCGAAAGCCGCGGCCGCAGCCGGGAGCATTTCACCAATTTCATGATGACCCTGAACACCCCAACCACGAGCACGTTTACGATCAAAAAACGCAGCATCACCCACGCAAATCGAGAGCTGACAAATGATGAAGAGGTGGATAAGAAGCTGACCATCAAGATCAATTCCAAAATGCTGCTGGAGCAAATCCTCAAGACCAGGAGGCTGCGCCAGGGATTACTTGAACTTGGGGAGCGTTCCCGTACCAGAGACCTATACCTGAATGGAAAGGTTCTGCATTATAAAGAAAGCGGTCAGGTCAGCGACCCGGAGTATATGCAGGCAGTCCTCAACTACATGATCGACCTGATCAAACTGGCCGAGCGGGTAGAACAAATCGGACGGTAACCCCGCTCGCCCCACTCAACACGGTCATACACAGCCATCCAAAATCAATCGGAAATTCGCAGCCAATCATCATTAGGGTAAAAATCACCCGTATCGAATTCACACCTTTACCGTCTAATAGATATATCGTGGAATACACTGAAATTGAACTGATTCAAAAGGCAAAGGCATTCGACCAGAGCGCACTGGCAATCATCTACGATCGCTACAGCACTCCGCTCTATCAATACGCCTATCGCCAGTTAGGGAATCAGCAGATGGCAGAGGACTGCGTGGCAGAAACATTTACCCGTTTTCTCCGCATCCTGAAAAATAAGAAAGGGCCAAAGGAACATCTGCGGGCATACCTCTACCGGATCGCCCACAACTGGATCACCGACCAGTTCCGCAGGAAAACCTCCACCCTGGAGACACTGGATGAGCAAATCGAACAGATTGAAAGCGACCAGGTTGGCGTGGAGACAGCTGTCCTGAAAAAATTGAGCGGGCAGCTGCTGCGAGGTCTGCTCAAGGAGCTGACCCCAGAACAAAGGCAAGTGATCGCCTTAAAACACCTGGAAGACATGAGCAACAATGAAGTGGCAGAAATTATGGAAAGGAATGTCGGAAGCATCAAAGCGCTCAACAGCAGAGGGCTTGCCAGGCTTCGCAAGCTGATTGAGGAACAAGGTATCGAATAAGATGGCAGAAAAAGACAAAACCCAAGAGCAGGAAACCATTCAACTTCTTCAAAAACTGAAAGAAACCACTCCGCGCGACCCGGAAAAAGCTGCGCAGGGCCGGCAGGCTTTTCTCTCCCAGGCGCAGGAAATATCCAAGCAACCCGTATCGATTCCGTTCTTCCAGCGTCTTACCAGTGTATTCAATCAACCAAAATCTCAACTGCGCTTCAGTACCTTAACAATTGGACTCATCCTCGGCTTTCTTCTGCTGACGTTTTCCAGCAGTGCAATTGCCGCCCGCATCTCCAAACCTGACCAGCCTTTCTACACCTATAAGCTGTGGCTGGAGAACAGCCGGCTGTCGCTGACAACCAAATCTGAAAAGCAGATCGACCTGCATCTCGTTTTCGCTGAGGAGCGGCTGAAGGAACTGGCTGAAGGCAGCAGCGACTATTCAGAACTGGGGCTGGACCGTGCAGTTCACAACCTGTCTGATCATGTCAAAGCATTGCAAAGTTTGTTGGACGAAGACCAAATCTCAGACGACCAACGAGAAAGATTGGATGACATCCTGGACCAATATGATCAGTATGACGAAGATGAATTGGAAGATGAACGTGAAACACAAACAGAGGACAGTTCCTCAGGCTCAGAGGATGATGAACCGGAGAAAACGGAAGACGTAGTAGAAGATGAAATTGACGGTGATGAGGAAGAAAATGAGAGCAACAAAGACAAACAAAGCAATGACTCCGAAGATTCCCATCACCCCGAGGAAACAGACGAACCGGATGAGGATGACCGAGAACCAGAATCCACAGATGAACCGGATGACGATTCATCGGACAATTCAGGATCATCAAACGAAGACCCCACAGAAACACCGGAACCTGATGAGGGTGATGATTAGCCAACCCAAATAAACAATCCGCAAAACAAACAACCAATCTCGATAATTTTTTAGATCAAAAAAGGAGTATTACGATGAAAAATATAAAAATTTACCTGGCGATTTCTTTATTAGCCGTATTGATGCTTTCATTATCTGCCTGTGCAGAAATCCCGGCGGAAGCATCGGGAGTAAACAGGGATGCTTCCAGCTATGCTCGAGCCGCAAAAGACACCTCCTATACCGAATCAAATGCAAACAACCTGGTAGATTCCCAAACTGGCAACAATTCTACCCAGGTTGCGCTCAAATATAGAGGAACCGTCGATGCTGTTACGGCCACTACCCTGACCCTTAGTGGGCAGACCTTCAGCGTTGCCACCACCCAGGACCTGACCACCCTCTTCACACCAGGAACCGCGTTTGAGATCCAATTCCGGCAAAACCGGGATGGCAGTATCAGCATCGATCAATTCAAGTCCTGGGACGGAAGTGTTGAGTATGATGTCGAATTCAAAGGCCTGGTCGACAGTGTCACAGCCGGAACGATCACCCTCAACGGAGAAACCTTCACCGTTGCCAACACCGAAGACCTGACCACCCTATTCACACCCGGTGAAGTGTATGAGATCAAATACCTGTTCAATACCGATGGCACAATCTCGATCATCGCTTTCCACTCGGAAGGTGAAGATGATGAAAATAATGAATACGATGTCGAATTCAAAGGAATGGTGGAAGCCGTCACACCGGATACCATCACCCTCAACGGAGAAACCTTCACTGTTGCCAACACCGAAGACCTGACCACCCTGTTCACCCAGGGCGAAGTGTACGAGATCAAATACCTCTTCAACGCTGATGGCACGATCTCAATCGTCGCTTTCCATTCCGAGGGAGACGACTACGATGTTGAATTCAAAGGCCTGGTGGAAGCCGTCACAGCCGACACCATCACCCTCAACGGAGAAACCTTTACCGTTGCCAATACCGAAGACCTGACCACCCTGTTCATCCCGGGCGAAATGTATGAGATCAAATACCTGTTCAATGAAGACGGCTCAATCACGATCGTTGATTTCCATTTCGAGGATGAAGATGATGATATGGATGACGACAGCTCAGATGATGATTGGGACGACAACAATGACGATGACAGCAATAACAATGATGATGATCATGACAACAGCAACGATGATAACAACAACAATAACAACAACGATGACGATAACGATGACGATAACAGCAATAGCAATAACGACAACTAGATTTACCCCCCGATGTTAAGGAAGACCCCCAGAAAAAACTCCCCGCCATGTTGCGGGGAGTTTTTGATTGTTTGAGTGAAGTGATACAGCCGGGATTATGCCGTAATCGCTCTCAGGTATTGATCCGCGAACAGGGCTGGCAAGCCGCCTGTATGCCAGAACAAGACCGTTGAATCGGCTGGAAAAAACCCGCGGCGGATCAGGTCGATCAACCCTGCGGCTGCCCGACCGGTATAGACCGGATCCACCAGCAGCCCTTCATGACGGGCAAAGAGCTGGATTGCTTCCCGCTCAGGTGCTCCCATTACGGCATACCCGCCGCCCAGGTAATCATCTCGGACAAGCACATCCTCGTTTGTAAAATTAATTTCATTTCCTAATAATTTTGTAACATTTTTTGCTAAATTTGCGACAGCTCCTTTAAATTTGCCAGCCTCCTCCTCCACACTGATCCCCAGGACCTGGCCGGGAAACCCGAACAATGCTTTGCCCGCCACCAACCCGGCTTGTGTCCCACCGGAGGACGTCGCAAAAACGATCCAATCCGCGGCCACTGCTTGCGCCATCAATTCCCGAACGGCATACGCATACGCGGCCGCCCCCGTCGGGCTGGACCCTCCATAGGGGATGAGGAACGGTTTCCGTCCTTCCTTCTCCGCTTCCAGGTAGGTCTGGTTGAGCACCGTGCCGCGGGATTCCAGCGAAGTCCAGACCAATTCCGCTCCCAACAACAGGTCAAGGTAGGTGTTGGCTTCAGGCAGTTCCGGCGGTTCTCCCGAAAGCACCAGGATGCACCCCAGGCCCGATCTCCGGGCCGCAGCGGCTGTCTGGCGGCAGTGATTGGACTGGATTGCCCCGGCAGTGATCAGGGTTTGTGCTCCATGGGCAAGCGCTTCGGCTACCAGGTAGTCCAGTTTCCTTGTTTTATTGCCGCCAAAGGCCAGGCCAGTCTGGTCATCACGCTTGACCAGCAAACGTGGTCCGCCCAAATGGGCGGATAGGCGCGGCATCTCCTCAATCGGAGTAGGCAGATGGGAAATCTTCGCACTCAGCAGCTCAATCATCTTTATTCGTCTCCTTCCAGGGCCTGCCGGGTCAAACCCCGGCCGCGTGCCCGGATCAAATCCATCAACCTCGGCCACACCTGGGCATACAGCCTGAACACAACCGGGCGCAGCGGCAGATCCCAGGCTCCGATCGTGCGCACCACCTGCCCGCCCAAACCCTGCTTGAAGCGGTACACCCCCCACATCGGCTCCTCAGGGTCAAACCGGTCTGGTGCACCCCACAAATCATATACCCGGCAGCCCTTTTCTTTTGCCAGCCGGATCGCCTCCCACTGCAGCAGGTAGGTCGGCATCAGGTTGCGGTGCATATCTTTCGACATCCCATAAATGTACCAGGCGACCCCGCCAAAGATAAACAGCATCAGCCCGGCAACCGGCTGCCCCTCCACTTCAGCGATCAGGGGTACCAGCATCTCCGAATCCAGAAAGGTCTGCCAGACAGACAGGTAATAGTGCTTTTCCCGGATGGCAAACCCATCCCGGACGGCGGTCTCTGCGTACATACCAAACAGCAGTTCCAGGTCCTCTTTGGCACCATGCCGTACGCTGACCCCTTTGCGCCCGGCCAGGCGCACATTGTAGCGCGTCTTGGATTTCATCCCCATCAGCAGGTCATCTTCAGAAGCCGCCAGGTCCAGCAGCACCGTGTTGCGAAATTGGATCTGTTCATTGGAAAAGCGCCAGCCAACCCCAGTTAATTCTTCAATCAGCGGCACACCCGGACCATCCATCTGGGCTTCTTCAAAATCCGGTTCGCCAAAACCGACCGGCACATCCGGGTCAATTTTCAGCAAAAACGCTGACCGCTGGCGGGCATACATCTCCAGATCCTCCAACACGCGCTTCCGCAATATGATATCGGTCCAATCGACCAGCAAAGGCCCTTTCGGGGTGTAGTGCATCCGCAAGGCCGGCCCCACGCCGCCCAGCCTGACCTCTCGCTCAAGCACCAAAGCCACCGCAACCACCCGTCCATCGTCGCGCCAGACCCGGTGATAGGGCTGCCAGCCGAACTGGGCTTTTACCTGCCCCCATTCCCACGTTTGCAGCAGATGCGGGTTGGGCATCTGCTGGACAAGTGCATTCCAATCCAGTCTGTCCATCATCCGCGATTTTCTCCCCGCTGCCAGGCCTGGAAGACCATCTGGATTCCGCACTTCAGGCAGAAATGCGCCTTCATGGCCCACCTCTGCGCGCCATGAGCATCTGGTATCCCAGATAGGCGGCCTGATGATAGACTTTATCCCATGCACTGGATGCCCGCCTCAGCTCGCCGCCGAATCCGCGCTTGAACCGATACACCCCCCACAGGCCATCCGAACGCTTCGAGAAATTTTCCTCGAGTTCTTCCTCAGCATAATCCGGCACCCCCCACAAATCGTAGCTTGTGCAGCCTTTATCTTTCGCCCAGCGGATCGCCTCCCATTGGATCAGATACGTGGGCATCCGGTTGCGTTCCTGGTTGTTAGACGCCCCATACAAGTACCACGCCCGTTCGCCAGATGCAAAGGCCATCAATCCGGCTAAGGGTTGGCCTTTGTAGCTGGCCAGGAACAGCTGGCATTTACCGGATGGGTAGAACAGTTCGTACGCCCGTTGGTAATACGCTTGTGTATGCACGCCAAATTCATCCCGCTCACCGGTCACTTCCATCAGCTTGCCAAATGCTTCCAGGTCATCCGAGGATTCAACCGTCACCTCTTTTTTTGTGGCCAGGCGGATGTTGTAGCGGGTCTTCTGCTTCATCCTCGCCAGGATCTCATCATCATCACCACTCAAGTCGAGCACAATCGTCCGGCGCGGCTGCAGGGCATGCGCGCTGGGACGGAACCCAGCTTGCTGCAACTGATCGGTGCCGGAAAACTCGCTATCCCAGGCATCCGGTTCCACCTTGACAAACACCGCCCGTTTTTCCCGGCAGACCGAATCCACCAGCGGCCACAGCTGGTCGAGATCGGAACCGAGCGGCCCTTTTGGAATATAGGCAATCGAAAAACCCAATGGCAAAGACCTGAACAGCACCTGTGCGCCAGCATCCCCTGCCGCCAGGTAGACCGGCTGCCAGCCGAAATCAGCTTTCAGCGCGCCCCATTCCGCCTGCTGAAGCAGGTGGGCGTTGGGGTATCTGGCAGTAAACTGAGTCCATTGAGCATCGGTCAAGACTGGCATTCATTCAACCTTTTTATTTCACTTCCACCATGCACACAAACTGCACAGGAAAACTCTCGGGTTTATGGGATTGAGGTCAGGTCCAGGGCTGGAGTCTCTCGGATCTTTGCGCCGGGAATGACCTCATCGAGCAGCGTCACCAATTGCTCTGTGTCGCCTGCATCTGCCAACTGCAGCAGGCGGGATATGACCTGGTCCAACGCATCATCGTCTAACTGTTCGATCTTCTTAAGTCGGGTAATCTCGGGATGGTCGGTGGGCTGCTGAGAGACACCCTCATCCCAAAGCACTTCACTGATTTTCTCACCCGGAGAAAGCCCGGTAAATACAATCTCGATATCCTGCCCCGGTTCCAATCCGGACAAGCGGATCAGATCCTTTGCCAGGTCCAGAATTTTTACCGGCTCGCCCATATTCAGCAAAAAGATCTCACCCCCGCTGCCCATGGCAAATGCCTGAAGCACCAGATGGACCGCTTCCGGGATGGTCATGAAAAAGCGCTCCACTTCCGGGCCGCGTACAGTCACCGGACCACCGGCAGCAATCTGGCGTTTAAACAGGGGGACAACACTACCCCGGCTGCCAAGCACATTTCCAAACCTGACCACGGAATACTGCCGATTGGAACGTTCCGCAGCCCTCAGCACAATCATTTCCGCCAGCCGCTTGGTGGCACCCATGATGCTGGTCGGCCGGACGGCCTTGTCGGTGGAAATCATCACCAGGCGTTCGACACCTGTCTCGGCTGCCACACCGACCACATTCTGAGTGCCAACTACATTATTGGTGACCGCTTCTTCTGCATTCAATTCCATTAGAGAAACATGCTTGTGGGCGGCCGCATGGAAAACCACCTGCGGCTGGTAACGTTCAAACACCTGCTTTAAGCGTTTCCGGTCTCGCACGTCCACAATCACCGGATATTTATCCAGAGATGGGTAGCTTTGCTCGAGCTCGACCATAATCTCAAAAATGCTGTTTTCGCCATGTCCAACCAGCACAAGGCTCGCCGGAGACCAGCGCGCCGCCTGGCGGCAGAGTTCGCTGGCGATCGAACCACCAGCCCCAGTCACCATGATCCGGCGATCTTTCAACAGCATGCTGATCCGCTCGTGGTCAATATGGGCATGTTCCCGCCGCAACAGATCCGAGATATCGACCTCTCGCAGCCGGTTAACGCTCACCGTCCCACCAATCAACTCGTAGATGCCCGGCATCGTCCGGAACGGGACCCGTTTTTGCCGGCACACATCGGCTACCTGGCGCACGACCCGCCCGGGAGCACTCGGGATGGCAATAATCACCTCACTCACCGGGAGTGCGTCCAACTGTGCTGCCAGATCATCCAAACGGCCTATCACCGGAACACCG
>DATHZS010000055.1:0-2222 GCA_035458505.1 Anaerolineales bacterium
ATCAGGAATCAGATTCTTAAGGAGCCCGCAGATTACATCCGTTCCTGCCAGGAGTTCATGAAAGAAAAGGGACAGAAGATAAAGATCGAATCGCTGGTGGAGATGGGCCGACAGCTGGAAAGCTACAAGAGCTGGATCGACGAGCACGAAGTGGATTTGATCATCATGAACACCAAAGACGAAGACCAGTTGGCCATGCACGGCCTGGCCTATCCCCTGGTCGTTGAATTGCGCACCATTCCCCTCCTACTGTTATAGGTTCCCCCTTGATAGACAACTGGATTATAGCTTCGACCGGTCACGACCCGCATTCGGTTCCAATGGGGGTCACCATTTTCTTCGCGCTGATCCTGGTCAGCATGGTCGCCTGTCTGGCGTTCGAGGAAAAACTACACGCCAAAAAATCCATCATCGTTGGACTCTTCGCCGTGCTGACCCTGTTTTTGGGGGATGTGTTTCATCTTTTGCCGATCGGCTCCCTGGTCAATGTGTTTGGCGAGGAAATCCACCTGCCGGTGTACATCCCGGGTGTTGATTGGGGCGTGATCGCCATCATTCTTGGCTCCGGAATTTTTGTGGACGTGATTTCCAAGTCGGGGCTGTTCACCTGGATTGCGATCAAGCTCACCAAAGCCTCCAAAGGCGACCCGCTCAAACTGTTGATGTACTACGGCTGGATGACGGTGCTGTTTTCCGCCGTGCTCAACAACGTCACGGCCATGATCATCGTTGGTTCGCTGACCGGGGTGTCGCTGAAGAAGCTGGATAAAATGAACCTCCTGCTGGGTTTTTTGTTTATTGAAGGGCTGCTGACCAATATCGGCGGGTTGTTGACGCTGATCAGCTCGGTTCCCAATATCATTGTCGGCAATGCAGCGGGCATCAGTTTCATTACATTTTTCCTGACTTCCGGGCCTTATGTAGTGGTGGCCACCATCGCGACCCTGTACATGGGCGCCTGGCTGTTCAAGATCAAGGCCCTTGCGAGTGAGGAGGAGAAATCGCATGCGCTTGAAATGGTGGCGAGCTTTGATGAAAACGACGGTATTGAAAGTAAAAGGTTCTTTGTTTTTGCTGGAGTCATGCTGGGGGCATTTATCCTGACCATCGCAACCACCTCCATACTTCCCTATATAAAGGATCTGGGAATGGGGTACGTGGCGCTCAGTTTTGCCGCGATGGCATTGATCAAGTTCAAATCCTCGGTAGACGATTATTACCGTGCGATCGATTGGGACCTGCTCGGGTTTTTTGTCGCCCTGTTTGCCGTCATCAATGTGATGGAGCATGCACAGGTGCTGAACCTGATCGGGCAGGGCATGGAGCCGGTCATCGCCTGGGGAGAGCAGCTGGGCACCGTTTCCGTGATGTTTGGCTCGGCCCTGTTCAGTTCGGTGACGGACAACATCCCGCTCTCGGCCATCCTGGCAAAGATTCTGTCGAATCTACAAACCCCGGCGGATTCCTCCCTGTGGTGGTCCGTTATTTTCGGGGCGAACCTGGGCGGCAACCTCACCCCCATCGGCTCGGCCTCCACCCTGGTGGCCGTTACCATTATTCACAAATATGAGCTTAGGATGTCGTTCGGTAAATTTGTCACCCTGGCCCTGCCTTATGCCGCAATTCAGATTGTCTTGGCAGCGGCCTATGTATTATTATTTGTCTGAAAAGGTGGCGCGGGACCTTGATGCTTATCCCACCGCACCTATCCAGATTCTGCCAATAAGCCTGAATTGACAATTTGAGTAATGAGCTTATATTGGCTTTACCGGAAGCCTACTCATGAGGGAATCCGGTGAAAATGGATCCGGCCATTCCGTCTGGTCGGCGACAGCATGAATCTAAATAATCCTATATCCCTTTAATGATATATGGCTGGTATCCAAATAAGAAGATCGGGCCAAGACCCTTTTGAAGTGGCGAAGAACCAGATTGTCGCGGGCGTTAAAAAAGGGGAACTGCTGGCGGATGATGAAATGTCCGCGGACGGCAAGAAATGGATCCGGCTGGATCAGCATAAGCAGATCGCTCCTCTTTTTGCCAAAGCCAAGGCTCCCCCCAAACGCAAAAAAATGACCGAAGAGGAGTTTTACGCCAACAAAGAAGTCAGCTGTCCCAAATGCGGGTTTGAGCAGGAGCGGGGCGAATCGTGCATGAAATGCAACGTCCTCTTTGAGAAATATTGGGATATTAAAAAGGGCCGCGTCAAAACCAAAACTCAA
>DATHZS010000056.1:0-8881 GCA_035458505.1 Anaerolineales bacterium
GTCTTTTTACTGCTACAGTCCCGCCGTTTTTGGCGGACCTTGCTGGTGGTGGCACTCATCTCGGTCTATGCGGGTTTCTCGCGCATCAACTGGGTGCCGATGGCCGGGCTGATGGCCGCCGTCCTCTACTTTATGGATACCCCGGTTCCCTCCGGCGGTTGGCGGTCTGCTGCGCGCTATATCTTTGCGCCGGTCTGTTGGGTGCTGGTAGGCACTACGGTGGGATTTGCCGTCCAGCAGTTCTGGGTGGTCAACTCAGGCAACCCGGAAGAGCTGTTCTATTCTTCCTTCACTTCGTATCTCATCTGGCAGCGCCTGTTCCCCAACCCCTCCTACCCGATGGGGATTCTGCCGCATATTCTGCTGGTCACCGGGCCGCTGCTGGTGTATCTGGGGATGGTGTTTTTTTCCTGGCGCAAGCGCGTCCATTGGCTTCGCTGGCTGGCGCTGGTGGGGATCACCGGGGTGCTGTTTGTCGGCGGACTGGTTGTCAGTATTAAGATTGGCGGGGGCACCAATCTGCACAATATGGATGTGTACCTAGTGATGGTCTTCCTGATCGCTTCCTTGGCCTATTTTGGGCGCATGCAGGACCAGGATGGTCAGACCGTGCGCATCCGGATCCCGTTTTGGCTGAAGGCGGCCGTTTTTGCCATGCCGGTGCTGTTTGCGGCTTCTTTTGTGGTACGCACCGAGGCCAGGCTCGATCCGCAAGCCGCACAGGATAACCTGGCCCAATTACAGCAATATGTCGATGAAGCGGTGGCTGAGGGGGGGGAAGTGCTGTTCATCTCCCAGCGGCATTTGATCACCTTTGGGCTGATCAAGAATGTCCCCCTGGTTCATGAGTATGAGAAAGTCTTGCTCATGGAGATGGTGATGGCAAGGAATGAGGTGTATCTCGACAACCTGGGGGCCGAACTGGAAGGCCAGCGTTATGCTCTGATCGTCATAGACCGGCTTCCCAGATTTTGGAGGGATCCCACCAATGTTTCGCTGGCGATGGAAAATAACGTGGTGCTGAGTAACCTGGTGCCGCTGTTCACCTGCGCCTATGAGAAGCAGGATGTGTTGCTGAAAGGCAGCCTGTATATCCTGGTGCCCAAAGCGGATGTCACCTGCGGCCTGGATTAATTTCTCACCGCGCCTGTCACGAACCCCGAGGAGTGTATGCCTGATTGCACATTGATCCAGCCTGTCATCGAGCGGGCTCACCAAGACCAAGACTACCTCACGCTGATCAAGACCTCAAGCGGTAAGATCGGGCGGGCGGATCACTGCGATAAGGTTCTGCGGCAGTTCCGAAACCAGGGTGCAAGTTAATGGATTTGAAACGTTTCAATACACCAGCGAGATGGTTGGCGGGCGGGGCTGTGTTGGCCTTGGGGGCGCTGCTGCTGGCACAGTTTTCTTTTGAAGCAGTGTCTGCCAGGGAGTGGGCGGCTTTTTTTATCTTGGAAGTGTTAGTGGCTGGTATGGGGTGGTTGGCGTTCTTTCACCTGCGTAAGGAGCAGCCCCCGAAATGGCTGTACTGGCTGGTGTTCGGAGCGGTTCTGCTGCGGTTGGTGTTGGGTGTTTTCTGGTTTTGGGCACTGCCCGTTTGGGGGTACCCGAACGAGACACAGCAAGCTGGCTATATCATGTACGATCCGTATTTACGCGATGGGCATGCCTGGGACCTGGCGCAGTCTGGCAAGTCTTTGTTTGAGGCATTCCGCGGGTTCAGCCCCCACGACCAATATGGCGGCCTGTTATTCATCAGTGCCCTGGTGTACCGCACAGCCGGATTTTCCGAACATGTTCCCCAACTGATGTTGGTGATCACCAGCGCAGTCTCAGGTTTAGGCGTGCTGTATGTGTGGGGTTTCACCCACCGGCTGTGGGGCAAGTCTGCCGCAAAATGGGCTGCGGTCGGGATGGCGATT
This sequence comes from Anaerolineales bacterium, assembly GCA_035458505.1. Lineage (GTDB taxonomy): Bacteria > Chloroflexota > Anaerolineae > Anaerolineales > UBA11579 > UBA11579. The sequence goes on from DATHZS010000056.1 coordinate 1,926, forward strand.
TATCCCGAAGCAGTCTTGCTGGGAAGCGCACATATGCGTGAGGCGTTCACGATACCCCTGGGGGTTGCGCTCGGGTTTTTGCTGGTTCGCTTTTGGCAGGACCGCAAGACAGGCGATGCGGTGGTGTTCCTCCTGCTGCTTGGCCTGACGGGAGCGATCACCTGGGCATTTGTCCTCCAGCTGTTCCTGGTATTGTTCTTAGTCACCCTGGGATTGGTTTTGGATCGGGTACCGACCCTTCGGCTCTCGCGGGGTCAACTGCTCGGGGCAGGGACGGCCGTAGTTATCGCAGCAGCAGGAGGACTATATTTCTGGCCCATCCTGGAAACGATGAGTGGTTTTCAGCGGTTTCTCACCCAGTCCTATTCCGGGATGGTGCAGGCGATCTTCTCCCGGACACCCGAGTTCCTCCATACGCCATTTCTGCTCGGCTATGGGATTGTCCGGCCGCTGCTCCCTGCGGCGTTAATTTCACAGGGAGACTCGATTTTCTGGCGGGTGATCGCCATCTGGCGGGCGGTGGGTTGGAGTGTATTGCTGGCTTTGCTCGCGTATGCGTTGTTACAGATTATCAGGCAGCGGGTCTGGTTCAGACCTCCGGGGATGCTGTTTTTGGGGAACCTGTTTGTGATGCTGGTCGCGGCATTCCGCGCCGGCGGAGATCTGTGGGACAACCCTCGCTACCGGGCAGGTTTTGCTGCCTTTCAGTTGGCCCTGGCGGCCTGGAGCCTTCTCCAGCAGCGCCAGAAGCGAGATCCATGGCTGCGGCGCGTGGTTGTATTGGTCCTGATCCAGCTGTTCTGGCTGATGATTTGGTATCTGGCGCGCAATACGGCTGTGCCGTGGCTCCCTGGAAAGGCGATGAACATGGTTGGGTTGGGCTTTTTGGTGAGCGGTGTATATTTGCTTTGGGAATGGGTTCGAAGCCAATCTGAGCAAGATCCTCCCCCTCCCTGAACCAGCAAATCTGCACTTGACCTTTTTGATCTCACTGTTATAATTCAAGGATTGAATTTTGGAGTTGTTTCGTGGAACCATCAGCAGAAGACTTTCGTGATCTAAATTTATTGGAGCATATTGAAGCAAACCCGGATATCACCCAGGCTTCGCTTGCAGACCAGTTAGGGGTTGCCGTCGGGACGGTGAACTGGCATATCAAGCGGCTGGTTGACAAAGGGTATGTAAAAGTTAAACGCGCCCAGAGGAAAAAACTGCGCTACATCATTACCCCCAGCGGGATCGCGTTCCGAGCCCGGCTGACCTTCCGGTATATCGAGTGGTCTTTGGTGCTGTATCGCAAAACCCGCAAGCGTGTCGGCGAATTGCTGGATGAACTCAAGGAGGCCGGTTATTCACAGGTGCGCATCCAGGTGCTTGATCAGGGGCCGGATGACATTATGGATATTTGCCGGCTGACCTGTTTGGAACAAGGGATTGATGTTGTGGAAGCTCCCAATTTTCCGGTATTGGAAGTGCGCGGACCGAAGGTTAACCTGCACTTGGGCGAGGAAAAATCTAACTATTCAAGATAAGAGGTAGATTCGATGACAGACTTTTGGAAAAATAAACGTGTTTGTGTAACTGGTGGGGCGGGTTTTCTTGGCTCCTTCATCTTAGAGAAACTCGCCGAGCGTGGGGCGAAAGATGTGTTCGTGCCGCGTATCGAAGACTACGATCTGACCGTGGAGCAAGATCAGGGGCACATGCTGGATGATGCCAAACCAGACATGGTCATCCACCTGGCCGCTCTGGCAGGCGGAATCGGCGCAAACAGAGCCCGTCCGGCAGAATTCTTTTACAAGAATCTGATGATGGGTGTCCCGTTGATGCACAAAGCCTGGGAAAAAGGCGTGGGTAAATTTGTGGCGATTGGAACCATTTGTGCCTATCCAAAATTTACCCCGATCCCCTTCCGGGAAGAAAACCTTTGGGAAGGATACCCTGAAGAAACCAATGCTCCTTATGGACTGGCCAAGAAAATGCTGTTAGTGCAGTCTCAGGCGTACCGCGAGCAGTACGGATTCAACTCGATCTACCTTTTACCGGTCAACCTGTATGGTCCGCGGGATAACTTCAATTTAGAAACTTCGCATGTTATTCCTGCCCTGATCCGCAAATGTGTGGAAGCCCAGCAGCGCGGTGACGGCCAGATTGTAGTTTGGGGGACGGGTTTCCCGACCCGCGAATTCCTGTATGCTGGCGATGCCGCCGAAGGGATTTTGCTGGCCGCTGAGAATTACAACGGTAGTGAACCGGTCAACCTCGGTTCCGGCATGGAAATCAGTATCAAAGACCTGGTGGAATTGATTGTCACATTAACCGGGTTCGAAGGAAAGATCATCTGGGATAAGACCAAGCCGGATGGACAGCCGCGCCGGGCACTCGATGTCAAACGGGCCAGAGATCTGTTTGGTTTTGAGGCTCAAACGCCTTTTGAAGAAGGCTTACGCAACACGATTGAATATTTCAAAGAGTTCCAGCACAAGATCGATTGAGGTGTTGATTGGATCTTTCCACCTTGTGCAAAGGATAATGCCTTTTTATGAGTAACTCAACCTTAATTGAAAGCCAACCCCGCGCCAGCGAAGAAACGCTGGTGCTTAAACCGACCAAAGGCTGGATTTCGCTCAACCTGAAAGACCTGTGGCGATACCGGGAACTGGTTTATTTTCTGGTATGGCGAGATATCCTGGTTCGCTACAAGCAAACCCTGCTTGGGGCTGCCTGGGCCATCTTTCAGCCCCTGATGCAGATGGTGATTTTTAACTTTTTGTTCGGCAATATGGCAAACATTGCCACCGGTGAAATTCCGCGGCCGATCTTTACCTTTTCTGCGTTGCTGCCCTGGAACCTGTTCTCCAAAGCCATCATTGACGCCAGTAACTCTTTGGTGGCGAACCGCAACATGATTACCAAAGTCTATTTCCCACGCCTGGTGGTCCCGCTTTCCTCGGTACTCAGCGGCGTGGTTGATTTCTTGATCGCTTTCGTAATCCTGGTCGGGATGATGGTCTATTACCAGGTGGCGGTGCCGGTAACCGTCTGGCTGGTGCCGGCCCTGATTCTGCTGGCATTAACTTTGGCCCTGGGGGTCGGGCTTTGGTTTTCTGCCTGGAACCTGCACTACCGCGACGTGCGGTATCTGATCCCGTTCCTGTCCCAGTTCTGGATGCTGGCATCTCCCATCGCCTACCCGCTGAGCGAGATCCCGGCCCAATGGCAAACGCTGTATATGCTCAACCCGATGGTGGGCGTGGTGGAAGGTTTCCGTTGGGCGCTGCTCGGCGGCGGAGATCTGCCGCAGACTGCCCTGCTTATATCTGTCGGGATCAGCCTGGCAGTGCTGATTGCAGGGCTGTACTACTTCCGCCGCATGGAACGGACCTTTGCGGACACGGTGTGAGGTTTGAGCATGAGTGATATTGTTGTCAAAGTAGAAAATCTGGGAAAGCAATATAAGATTGGCTCGACCATCGACCGTTCGCCGACCCTGCGGGATGCGATTGTCCGGGCTGCTCAGAGGCCGATGCGGCGGCTGCGCGGAGAAGCCCGGCCCTCCAAAGAAACCATTTGGGCGATGCGAGGGATTTCCTTTGAGGTCAAACGCGGCCAGGTGCTGGGTGTGATCGGGCGGAACGGCGCCGGGAAGAGCACCTTGCTCAAGGTACTTTCCCAGATCACGGAACCCACTGAAGGCTATGCTCGGATTACCGGGCGGGTCGGCTCCTTGCTGGAGGTTGGGACTGGTTTCAACCAGGAATTGACCGGGCGGGAGAACATTTTTCTCAATGGAGCCATTCTGGGGATGAAGCGGCGCGAGATATTGAAAAAGTTTGATGAAATAGTTGATTTTTCTGGGGTGGAGAAATTTATCGATACTCCAGTCAAGCGCTATTCCTCCGGGATGTATCTGCGCCTGGCATTTTCAGTCGCTGCTCACCTGGAGCCAGAGATTCTGGTGGTGGACGAGGTGCTGGCTGTCGGCGATGCCGACTTCCAGCGGAAATGCCTGGGCAAGATGAGCGATGTCGCCAGCGAAGGCCGCACAGTCTTGTTCGTTAGCCATAATATGTCGGCAGTCTTGCGCCTGACCGACTCGGCGATTGTCCTGGAGCGCGGCAAATTGGTCTATGATGCGCCTACCCAGGAAGCAGTCGAATTTTATATGTCTTCGGGCTATTCTCAAACCAGCGAAAGGAAATGGACTCCAGAAGAAATCCCATCCTCGGCAGCGCCGTTCCGACCGATTGCCCTGCGGGTCGTTAACCCGCGCGGCCAGACCACCGACCTGGTGCGTTCGATCGAGCCGCTGACCGTGGAAGTGGAATATGAGCTGGATGCCCCGATCCAGGGCTTGCGGGTTGGTGTTTACCTGCTTACCATTCGAGGCGACTGGGTGTTCACCTCCTTTGATACCGATTCAGCAGAGCAGTATAATCAATTTGCTACCCGTGAGGCTGGACGCTATGTCAGCCGCTGCCAGATCCCGGCAGACTTCTTTAATGAAAGCCAGTACGTTCTGGGGATCAATGCCAGTTCTTATAGGATCAAACGTTATTTCCAGGAAGAGCATGCCCTGACCTTTTCTATCGATTCGATGGGGGCTCCTGGAAAGCAGTGGCCAGAAGTACGGCTGGGCACGATTCGCCCACGCCTAAATTGGAAGATTGAGGAGCAGGCTCGATGAGTACTTTGAAGCGCAGGATCAAGCGAGTCTGGGAGGGCTTGCCCTTGGCAGCTGATCTGGAATGGCAGCTCTACAGGCGTCATCGCATGCACAGCATCGAACGCTATGAAGGACTCCGGACGGTGCTGGCAGAATGGACCGCGCAAACCCCGACTGGCGGCAAAGGTGGGAAAAAGGTCTTTCTCTTTTCGATGATCTACCTCTGGATCCAGTATGTTTCCAGCCTGGGATTGACCCTTTCCGGGATGGGACATGAGGTGACATTTTCCTACCTGCCGTATGGAGATTGGTTTTCAGAAACCAACCGGTTCCGCAACCAACTCCAGAACCATTATTTCCGCGCCATGTTGCAACCCCTGGCCTCCCGGATGCGCCTGCTACCGATGTTGGGGATGTCGGGAAACACCTTGCCGCCAGCATTGCTTCAACAGATTGAGGACCTTTCCTACCGTGATCTTCAGTACACACGCCAGGTGGAAGAAGTGGATAAGACAGATCCCTTGTACCAGCTAAGGCTGCAGCGGAACCGCACCGCGGCGGAGATTTTCCTGGGCCTGCTGCAAAAGGACCGCCCGGATGTCGTTGTGGTACCCAATGGCATGATCCTCGAGTTTGGTGCGCTGTTTCAGGTGGCCAGGTTTCTCGAGATCCCAGTAGTGAGCTTCGAGTTTGGTGAGCAGCGCGACCGGATCTGGATTGCGCAGGATAAATCTGTCATGTACCAGGATACCCGTGAGATGTGGGAGCGTTATAAGGATCAGCCGTTTACCCGCAAAGAGCGTGACAGGATTGAGGAATTGTTTGCCTCCCGGCAGAACGCCAGCCTGTGGCAGCAGTTTTCCCGTCAGTGGCAGGAAGTGCCCACCGAAGGGATCCAGGCCGTGAAGGAAAAAGTTGGCCTCGACGATCGGCCGGTGGTGCTGATGGCCGCCAATGTGATTGGGGACAGCCTGACTCTGAAGCGACAGGTATTTTCAGCCAACATGACTGAATGGATCCAGCGCACGCTGGAGTATTTTAGCGACAAACCACAGATCCAATTTGTGCTTCGCATTCACCCCGGCGAGCGTTATACCGATGGCCCCTCTGTGGAAGATATTGTGCGCCAGAAATTTACCTCCTTACCGGATCATCTTCACATTATCTCTGCCCAGGACCCGATCAACACTTATGACCTGGTCGCGGTGGCCGATTTGGGGTTGACCTATACGACCACCGTGGGGATGGAAATGGCGATGAGCGGGCTCCCGGTGATTGTATCCGGCAATACGCATTACCGCGGCAAAGGGTTCACCCTGGACCCGGATTCCTGGGATACCTATTTTTCGCTGCTCGACTCGGTGATCGAGTCCCCCGGCAGCTACCGCCTGGAAGAAGCCCAGCAAACGCTTGCCTGGCATTATGCGTATCGTTTCTTTTTTAATTACCCATTCCCCAGCCCGTGGCATCTGCGCGGCATCCGCGAGATGATGACCACGGAGGGGATTGCGGATGTGCTCTCGCCGGAAGGTTTGGCGAAGTATGGTGAGATGTACAACTACCTGATCTTTGATGGCGGCCCGGACGACCCACAGCCGCGCCAAGGCCGCAAGATCGGTAAATAAACTAAAAAAATCCTCTCCCGGTCAGCTGTGGAGGGAACACGATGGAGAAAATTATGAATTGGTCAGATAAAACGGTATTGGTGACCGGAGGAACCGGATCGTTTGGAAAAAAGTTTATCTCGGTGCTGCAGAAAGAATACTCACCTGAGCGCTTGATCGTATTCAGCCGGGACGAGTTGAAACAGCATGAAATGCGCATGTCTGGTTTCGACCAGCCCAATATGCGGTATTTTATCGGTGATGTGCGGGATGGAGAACGGTTGCGCCGCGCCATGCAGTCTGTGGACGTGGTGGTGCATGCGGCGGCTCTGAAACAAGTACCCGCCTGTGAATATAATCCGAAGGAAGCGATTAAGACCAATATTATGGGAACCAGCAATGTGATCGAAGCTGCGCTGGATGTGGGAGTCACGAAGGTTTTGGCCCTGAGCACGGATAAAGCGGTCAACCCGGTGAACTTGTATGGAGCGACCAAACTGGCTGCCGAGAAATTGGCGATCCAGTCCAATGCCTATGCCGGCGGACGTGAGACGCGCATTTCCTGCGTGCGTTACGGGAACGTGGTCGGCAGCCGGGGCAGTGTTGTCCCGACCTTTTACCGCCTGCGCTCCAGCGGTAAGCTGACGGTCACCGATGACCGGATGTCCCGCTTCTGGATCACCCTT
>DATHZS010000057.1:0-2898 GCA_035458505.1 Anaerolineales bacterium
GGGACATCTGCAACTGAGCGAGTTTGGTAGTCTAGTTTTTAATAGGGAGGCAATAGAAGAAAACCGAATAAGGAGCAGATATGCGACGCATTCCCGGTGATACCCTTGAGATAAACCGTAAGGAACGTGCTCAAACTCCGTCGCTGGAAATTGAGAACCGAACTCCAGATCTGCGGATTTGTGATTTCGAAGAAGTACGGATTCCCTTTACCCACGAACAGGCCATGTACGAAGCGTCCCGGTGCATTGAATGTCCGGATCCCGCCGCCTGTGTGCGCGCCTGTCCTGTCCAAAATGACATCCCGTCAGCCATGTGGCTGATCTCCCAGGGCGAATTTATTGAAGCAGCAAAGATCTACCATGAAACCAGTTCTCTGCCCGATATCTGCGGGCGCGTTTGCCCGCACGAAAAGCTCTGTGAGGGTTCCTGTGTGATGGGTAAACACGGCGAACCGGTGGCCACAGGCGCACTGGAAGCCTTTGTGATTGATTACGAACGCGAGCATGGAGGACGGAAAGTCTCTGTTCCAGAATGGAACGGCCAAAAAGTGGCCCTGGTCGGGGCCGGCCCTTCAGGCCTCTCGTGTGCAGAACAGCTCGCCAAGCTGGGCTACAAAGCCACCATCTTTGATTCCAAACCCCTGCCCGGCGGACTGCTGCTGTACGGTATTCCCAACTTTAAATTAGATAAGAATGTTGTCACAGAACGGATTGATGAGATCCTGTCGCTCGGGATCGATTTTGTAGGAAACACCTTCATCGGCAAAGATAAAAATATCGACGACTTGTTTGCGGAGGGGTATGATGCCGTGTATGTGGCTGTAGGCACCTGGGTTGACGCCCCCATGGACATCCCTGGTGAAGATCTTCCCGGAGTCTATAAAGGCACCGAATACCTGATCCGGAATAATGTCTGCACCGATTTCTTCCCCAAAGACCTGGACCCCGAAACGATCACCGGTAAAAAGATCGTCGTGATCGGGGGTGGGGACACCGCCTCGGACTGCTTGCGCACCGCCGTACGGATGGAAGCTGATCAAGTCACCTGCCTTTACCGCCGAACAGAGAAAGAAATGCCCGGCAGCACCAAAGACCGCTACCTGGCGAAAGAAGAAGGTGCTGATTATCAGTTCCTCACCCAACCGGTCAAGTTCATTGCGAATGAGGAAGGCAATCTCTCGGCAGTAGAATGCATCCGGATGGAACTCGGGGAACCCGATGCCAGCGGCCGCCGCCGCCCGGTGCCCGTTGAAGACAGCAATTTTATTGTCGAGGCAGACATCGCCATTTTGGCACTCGGTTACTGGCCCGACGAAACCATCGGCAAAACCACCCCAGACCTGGAAACCCATAAATGGGGGCTGATTGTTACTGATAAGGTAACCCTGGCCACCTCGCGCGAAGGCATTTTTGCCGGAGGAGACGCAGTGACCGGGCCAGACCTGGTTGTCACGGCCATGCACGCCGGATGGGTCGCAGCGCAATCCATCCATGAATTCCTGATGGAAAAACGCGGCGTCACCAGCGAAGCTGCATCACCAGATTAGACTGCATAGCTGCTCCTATTGCAGTACGACCCCGATTTTTGATCGGGGTCGTATTTATTTATCTCCTCGTCAGATTGGCTCAGTACGGGTGAGAATCAGTCAGGATAATAAATCTCAACCTGGTAGCCTTGTGCAAGATCCTCAACATTGATCGGCACCAGGTGAATCAGGATCGCCTTCTCCTGAGAAGTATAATCCAGCATCACATCCTTCGTTTGATCATTCTTTGAGAATTCCCCTGGCAACCATCCTCTCGATTCGAGCGCATTGGTAAAAAATCCTTCAAGTTCCACTTCCCCCATCCCCGAAGTAAAGGAAATCAATCCAGGAAAATGGATCAACCCTGTCACATCCCCGGGCAGGGGAAACTCAATCCCGCAATCCGGGACAGCCGCGATTTCCTGCGGGCCGATTTCCAGCAGTTCAAAAAGACCATGGATGGTTCCATCCCCCTGGTAGTAGAGGGGGTCGTTGCCGGAGGCAAAAAACTCATATTTCAATACTGACTGGGTTTGAGTATCCAGCCAAAAGGAAATCGATACGTCCTGCCAGCCCATGTGCGGCTGTGGAACAGCAGTATATCGGGTGGTCTCCCGCCCCAGGATGGCCTCAATCCCGTTTTCCCCTGGTAAATGGCTGAGTTCTTTCAGATGAATAAATTCCGTGGGTCCCAAAAACATCGGTTCCGTGACAAACGTATCTGGAAACTGGATGCAAGCCCCATCTGTGGCCGGGCCAGCCATAAAGTTCTGCCCCAGCGAATTGACCAACCGGACATCTCCCAGGTCCATACTGTCGGAGAGACCCTCTATTATGAGCTGGTATTCCGTATTGGTCCCATCGGAGCGTGTATCTACCTGGTACATCCACTGCGAATTGCCCTCAAATCTGAGCACAAACCGGGCATGGAATGCGCCAAGCTGGTCCAAATTCATCTTCAGATCGCCAAAATTGGCCGGAGCTTCAGCCAGTTCCAGGGTGTAGGTGTCCCGGGAGACTTTCGGGCTGGCTGCCTGAGGTACTTCAGCGGCCCCATTGGGTGCTTCGGTCGCCCGGCACGCCGCGAGACTGCCCATTAACACGATCATCAGCCAAAATATTCGCCTCATTTGCATTACTCCTGCCAAAAAAGTATATTCTACTATACTGGCAAAAAAATAGTCTGAAAATAGTACATTAGAGTTATTGATAGATTAGTTTCTTAGACTTTAAAATGGTATTATGCAACAAACTATTCCGTTGAGGACCTTTAGGAGGTAGTTATATTATGATGAAAAGAACATTTGTGTTTTCACTTGCTATAATTCTTGTGTTAACCATCACATCGGCAGTTTTTGCTGATGCCCACATC
>DATHZS010000058.1:0-32601 GCA_035458505.1 Anaerolineales bacterium
CACAGGAAAATAAGGCGAGCAAGAAATATTATGTGGGGAGTGATTATTTTGTTTGCCATTATTTGGCTCGAAATAAAATTTCTCGTAAAAGCCGGCCTGCTCATTCCTGCCTTCCGGGATATGCGTTTTGCGGTATTTCCCAAGCATCTTTCCCTGATGATTGACATACACCGCAGTATTGTATCGGTTTCCAGTTAATGGATCTAATTCATAGATGGGAGCAATAATATGCAGCTGATACTGGGCGGCCGCCTTTTGAATGGCCTTCAGCGAGGGACTGTCATGAATGTCCTCAGCGGCATCTAGCCAGATGGGCGACTTGTGCAAGGGAAAATAAGGCCAGGGAAAAAGTTCTCCCAGGCAGATCATCTCCACATCACACGCTTTGGCCGCGGAAATTAATGCAAGGTGATGGTCGATGTTGGCCTGGCGAATACAATCCAGGTTAAGAGGCATCTCTTGTAAGTCCTCTATCCTGTCTGGCATCGCTGGATATGAGTTAAGTGTTTGAGTCAGTGCAACGCGCATCAGATCATGTATAAAATCAGAAAATTGAATGAGTTGAATTTGCTCCAAGCCTTAACCATTGATTGCAAGATTATAACCAAGTTTAATGCCAAACATAGGCCAAGGAATTTCCTTATCAGAACAACCTCGTCATGCATAAAAAAAGCAGGACAACCTGGTTGGCTGTCCTGCTTCATGGTTACGCTATGGTTCAGACTAGAGAGCGACGACTTCTTGCGCCTGGGGGCCTTTCTGGCCTTCGGTCACGATGAACTCAACGCGCTGTCCTTCTTCCAGTTTGCGGAAACCATCGGACTGAATGGCAGAGTGATGTACGAAGACATCCTTACCACCTTCACGTTCGATGAAACCGAAACCTTTGACATTGTCAAACCATTTGACGGTGCCTTGGATTTTTTCTGACATGATTTGGAACTCCTTTCACAGTTTTTCGCTAGTCTAAGCATTGGTTCCAAATCAGAAAGGGTACTTCTTAAATTAGAACTTCTCTTAATCAAGCGATGTATAGTAACACAAATTTTCAAAATTTGGGTATTAATCATTTATTAGAAATGAGTGGGGAAACCATAATGCCTAGTGATTGAGACAGGCTTTACAGCAGAACCGAAACAAGTGTACACTTTTTTTCCTTCAGTTAACGTTGGCCCGCAGCATCTCTTCCAGGATAAACTTCGGACATACTGCTTCCCGCACGTAATCAAGCAGGGTATTGGCCAGGTCGCGCAGCTGCATTTCTGTGGTCTCGTCCAGCGGGGTGCCGTCCGGGTCAAATTTCTCACGCACCCGGTCGATCGAGAGCAGAGAGGGCAGCACGAATGCACCCACATGCGAGCCAACACTGCGCAGCTGCTCAAGTGATTTAATCGCCCCAATCCTGCCATTGGCCACCCCCAGCAGAGCAACGGGTTTATTCTGCATTGCACTGGGGTAACCGAGATTCTCGATCGCCAGCTTGATGATGCTGCTGAAGCTCCCATGGTACTCGGGGGTGGCGATGACCACGCCCGTCGCCCTGCGGATGATCTGCTGTAACTCCTTGACCTGCGGATCGCGCAGCGGACGTCCGGGAAGTGAAAACTCGATCGCGCCGAGATCGATCTCGTGCACAATCACATCAGGATGCTGCTTCAATTCGTCCACCACGACCGCCAGGGCCTTATCAGTATAGTTATTCTGGCGTACACTGCCGCTAATCGTCACGATTTCAATTGCCATTACCAATCCTCCTGATCCACTGCGAAAATTAGAAAAAAGAGCGGAGCAATTCCATCCGGAATGCTTCCGCTCTTTTGAGTGATGTATTGTTAGATTTCTTACTTTTTATCCAGTGACGATCAGGCCCATCGCCTCAAACATTTCTTCATTGCTGGTGAATTTGTACATCTCAATGCCCAGTTCATCAGCCTTCTGGGCTTCGACCTCAGCCAGGCGCAGGTAATCAGCTTTGCGCACAACCGGTCCTGGCAGGTTTACCAGGTAGTTCTCGAGTGCCTCAATCGCCCGGGACGGGTTGTCTTCTGCCGGAAGGGTGTCCAGGTACTGCAGCATGGCCTGTGCACCTTTCTCACCGTCTTTTTTGGCGGTACCGACCAGCCCACTGCTGGCCTCGCGCGCCCAACCCGACAGAAAAATGCCTTCCACTGGCTGACCGGCCACTTCGGTGTATGCCTCGTAAGAAATTCCATCCACGGGGAAGCGCGGCTCGGGGTGCTTGGCATACTCCTGCCAGCGGTCCAGCGGGAGGCCAAAATTCTGGGAAACCCGGTCACCGATGCAGAAAATGACCGTGTCGGCGTCCAGCACCTCGGTGGTGCCCAGGCTCACCGAGCCGGTCGAACCATTGTCGCGGAGCTTGAGAGTGGTGTGTTCCACCTCAAGGCCGGTCACGTTGCCGTCATCATCACCGACAATCGCGGTTGGGCTGGCCAGGAAGCGGAAGTTAAAGATCGTTTCCGAGTCCTTTTCCTTGGCCTGGAACAGGGCAGACAGGAGAAACGCCTTGGCATCTGCGGGGTTCTGCCCAACAGCCTCCAGGACCGGGCCGGTGCGTTCGATCTCGGCATCCAGCGCGTCCAGGTCAATATTCCTTACAATGCTCTCAAGTTCTTTCTTGTCAAATTTGACATCAGCAGGCCCGCGCCGGACCACCGCAGTAACTTCTTTTACTTTCAAATCGTGGACACAATAGCGGGCAATATCCACCATCACATTCCCGGCCCCAATCAGCATGACTTTATCCCCGATCTCGAATTGCTGGGAACTGAACGGCGGCAGCTGGTTGTAATGGTACACCAGGTCCTTGGCATGGAAAGCGCCTTTCAATGCTTCACCCGGCATGCCGAGCCATTTGGTGCCCTGCGCTCCGACAGTCACCATCACGCTCTTGAAGCCCATGTCCTTCAAGGTTTTCAGCGTGAGCGGGCCTTCCTCGCTCACCGTCAGGTTGCCAAAATAATGCAGGCCAGGCTGTTCCATGATCCGCTGGAACTGTTTCCGAAGGCCTAGTTTCATTTTGTATTTATCGTAGTAGATCCCATATTCAGCCAGACCCCCAGGTTTTACATCGCGATTGATCAATGCTACTGGCATCCCTGCTTCAGCGAGTTGACGTGCGGCAAATAACCCTGCTGGGCCAGCACCGATCACGGCAACGGGGTGTATATGTGTTTCTTGCATTATGGTTCTTCCTCCAGTTCAATGCTCCAAGCTAGTCGCAATAAGATTATAGCGTGAATTGCAGTTTTTTTTTAGATAAATATTACTAAATTATATATAATTTTTTGCACAATTACATAGACGCTATAAGTATCGAAAATCTTTTGTCTATGCTATAGTCAATTTTAGAGATTAACGAGAGAAGGCTGACAATGGATTCTTTTGATGAATCAACCCCAAAAATGAAACGAAACGCCAACCAGGTGAAATCTACACCATCATTCAAACTGCCACCTGGAATGCGCAAGGTTGTCTGGCAAGGCAAGTTTCTCCCAGCCTTCTGGAGCATTGGGGCGAGCCTTTCTGTCTTGTTAAACATCATCCTGCTGATCGCGGTGATCCTGTTGGGCAGAGAACTGTTCACGATCAAGCGCATCCTCATGAACGATGTTGTCGGCGGATTATACTACAACTTTTTGCTGATGGATCAGGCCACCATCCAGACTGATGTCCAGGTTGATGATTCGATCCCGGTCCAGTTTGACCTGCCCCTGACACAGAATACTGTGGTGGTACTGACTCAGGACACCCTGATTGAGGATGCCACCGTCAGCCTGAGTACAGGCGGGTTAAATATCGTTCAAGCCCCAACCGACATCGTTCTGCCCAAAGGGACCCGGCTGCCTGTCGCACTCGATCTGTCTGTGCCGGTCGATACGCGGGTCCCGATCACGCTGACCGTACCGGTGGACATCCCGCTGAATCAAACTGAGCTGCATGAACCTTTTGTAGGACTGCAGGACGTAGTCTCGCCCTGGTTTTGGATGCTTGTAAACCAGCCCAACTCATGGCCGCAGGCGCGCTGCGCATACCTCGGCCTGAACTGCCCATAACTCCCAGTCAGCTTTCCGGATATTCATACACCAGGTCAAATACCACTCCAAACGGGCAGGTGACAATCGCCATCCGCACCGGCCGGTACATCAGGGTCTCCTGCGGTTCGCTGCCCTGACTGCCCGCGTCAATGAACGCGGCATACAGCCGATCGACCTCTTCAGCCGTCTGCAGGTAAATGGGAACTTCGAGGTTTTGCGGGTTCCCCTGCTTTGAGGGGAAGACTGTCAGCCAGCTGTCTCCAACCTTCCAGCCATGCGTATGCTCCCCTTCTACATAGGCCGCTGGTCCAAACACCTCTCGGAAAAACTGCAGGGCTGCCGGGTAGTCCTGGTAATACAGCGTTGCACCGTGAATACCGGCCGCCTGGTAATGCGGCTCTGGAGGTGGGTCGGCATAATATTTTTTGCGGTATTCCTCAAAATCCATCAGGATACCATCTCTGCCCGGACGGCCTGGTAAAGGCTCTCAGCCTTCAGTTCGCTCAGGCTGTAGCAGGGTGATCCCAGATGATCGGCCAGTCCTTGAGCCAATCCCTGATCAAACGCCTGGTGTTCCATATTGATCACCACCGAGCGGATCTGGTCTTGCTGGATCTTTTCCGCCAGCTTGTGGGCTTCCTCCTGTGGGGGGAGCTCTCCCGTCATGGAGACATTACCGGCCCCATCCGTCAGGATAATCAGCAGGGGGAGCACATCCGGATGGGAGATCTGCTCACGTTTAATGACTTCATACGCCAGGTACAACCCGGCAGACAAGGGGGTTTTTCCGCCCACGGGAATATCCTTCAGGGCGCGCTGGGCCAGCTGGATCGAATTGGTTGGGGGCAGCACCAAATTGGCCCGGTCTTTCTGGAATACAACCAGCCCAACCCGATCCCGGCGCTGATAGGCATCGGTCAGCAAGGAAAGGATCGCCCCTTTGGTAGCCGCCATTCTCTCCGCTACGGCCATCGACCATGAGGCATCCACAACGAAGAGCACCAGGTTTGCTGTCAGCCGAACGCGCACTTTCCGCTGCAAATCCTGTTTCGTGATCGAAAATGCCAGGCCGCGCTTGGCGCGTTCGGATGCCCGGCGGATCTGGAACGGCGCGGCGGCGCGCAGGGTGGCATCAAAGGCAATGTCATCGCTGCGCCCCATGGCTGGACGCGCCTGGATATACCGCCCGCGTTTTCGCTCTGTGCGCGTGCGCGAGCGTCTTCCGCTTTGCTTGCGGCTGAGCTTATCCAGCTGGTTGTCTAATCTGCGCGGGGTAAAAGTCTCGCCAAAGGAGACTTTCTGGCCTCCATCCCACCAATAGGCGCTGCCGGTATCAAACACATCCTGGGGTCCCGGTTCAGGAGCAGCCTGCTCGGGGGCTTCCTCAGAAATGCGCGGTTCTACTTTTTTTTTTCGGAAGGTGCGGGTTCACCCTCTTCGCCGGGACGTTCCTCGCCCTCACCTTCACCGACCATCTTGTCCTGGATTTCCTGGATCCGGTCTGAGAGCTGTTCCATGGTGACCTGGGTCTGGTTGAAGGGGCCGCGTTTAATGCGGTGCGGCAGAGCCAGCTCGGCAGCCAGGGCAATATCCAGGTCGTTGATCTTCCGGCGGCCATCAAAGGCGGCATGCGCCCGGGCGGCTTTCAGGATGACGAGGTCTGCCCGGTGACCATCGACGTGCAGGGAGGCCGTCAGGGTGGCGATGGCGATCAGGTCCCGGCTGGAATAATTGACCTCGCTGACCAGGTTTTTTGCAGCCGTGATCTGGTCGGCCAACTTCTTTTCTTCCGGTTTCCATTGTTCGCGGAAGGCAACAGGGTCAGCCTCGAAGGCCAGGTTACGTTCAATGATCGCAACCCGTTCGCGGGCTTCGTTGATACCGCGGATATCCACTGAGAGCGCAAACCGGTCGAGCAGCTGCGGCCGCAGGTCTCCTTCTTCCGGGTTCATCGTCCCGATCAGGATAAAGCGAGCCGGGTGAGAAAAGGAGATCCCCTCACGCTCAACGATGTTGACGCCCATGGCTGCGGAATCCAGCAGCACATCCACGACATGGTCATCGAGCAAATTGACTTCATCGATGTACAATAAGCCGCGATTGGCGGCAGCCAGCACGCCGGGTTCAAATTTCCGCTGACCTTTCTGGATCGCGCTTTCAATATCCAGCGACCCAACGACCCGATCTTCCGTGGCGCTGACCGGCAGATCGATAAAGGGGACAGTCCGGACTTCCACATCCAATGTAGTTCCGTTGCTCATCCGGTCTTTGGCCCAATCCGACCAGGTTTCAGGAGAATGGGGGTTATCATTGAACGGGGAACCAACAAAGACCTCGATCTCAGGCAGCAGTGCAGCCATCGCCCGGGCTGCGGTAGACTTGGCTGTGCCGCGTTCACCACGGATCAGCACACCGCCAATCCTTGGGTCGATGGCGTTCAGAATCAACGCCCGACGCATTCTTTTTTGTCCTACGATTGCTGTAAAAGGATAAATTGCTCGCATTTTCCACTCAAATTCTTAAAAGATTTCGTTCCCAATCTTATCACAAAGGTTGTCAACTTGCATGTGTTCCTTTATAATACCGCGTATCTCATTTTTGGAGACAAAAGCAACATGGATCAATTAGATGCCCAAAACGGGCCAAACACAGAAGATTTACAAACTGATAAGGAGGCCAATCCGAACGAACTCTCGATGGAATCATTGCTCGCCCAAGACGATATTTCCCTTGATATGCCAAAGCAAGGGGAGATCCGCACTGGGATGATCGCAAGTGCCACCGGAGACGAGATTCTGGTGAGTATTGGCGCTAAATCAGAGGGAGTGATTCCTAGCCGGGAACTCTCCCAACTTCCCGCAGAATTTCGAGAAAACCTGAAAGTTGGGGAAGAGATAGAGGTATTTGTTGTAAATACTGAAGGCAGACACGGTACCATCCTGCTTTCTGTACAGCGTGCCCTGGAAGAAAGTGATTGGGATACAGCAGAAAAGTATCTCAAGAACAAAGAGGCGTACGAAAGCGAGATCAACGGTTACAACAAAGGCGGTCTGATCGTATTGATGGGCGCACTGCGCGGGTTCGTTCCCGCTTCGCAGGTGAGCCTGTCGCGACGGATGGCCTATGGCGGCGATTCTCCCGACCAGCGATGGTCTGGGATGGTCGGTGAGCCAATTGTCGTTCGCGTGATTGAAGTGGATCGGGAACGCCGCCGGTTAATTTTATCGGAGAAAGCGGCTTCTCAAGAATCACGTGAGAGCCTGAAATCTAAGCTGCTGGATGATTTAGAAGAAGGCATGGTGCGCGTTGGCCGTGTGACCAGCCTGGCGGATTTCGGAGCCTTTGTCAACATCAACGGAGCCGATGGACTGGTCCATCTTTCCGAGATCTCCTGGGACCACATCGACCACCCTAAAGAGGTGCTCAAGGTCGGCCAGGAAGTCAAGGTGAAGATCATCAGTATCGACCGGGATCGCAAGCGCATTGGGCTTTCATTACGCCAACTCAAAGACGACCCATGGGACCAAAACGTTGAGACCTACCAGGTTGGGCAATTGGTGGAAGCCAAGATCACCCGCCTGACCAAGTTCGGCGCCTTCGCCCAGATTGATGAAAATCTGGAAGGCCTGGTCCATATTTCTGAGCTCAGCGAACGCCGTGTTGAGCATCCCAAGGAAGTCCTCTCCGTGGATGATGTTGTCACGCTGCGGATCATCAAGATTGATACCAATCGCCGCCGCATCGGGCTGAGCCTGCGCAAGGTTGAATCGCTGAAGTACAGCGAGATGGACTGGGAAATGGCTCTGGCCGAATTGGATGGGATCAATCTGGTTGAGGAAGATGATACCGAACCAGAGTTTGAAGCGGCTGCCGAAGAAGACGCTCCGGCGCCTGAAGCAGAAACAGAAACGCCTGCCGCTGAAGAAGAGGCCCTAGCGCCTGAAGCAGAAGCACCTGCTGCTGAAGAAGAGGCTCCGGCACCTGAAGCAGAAGCACCTGAAGCAGAAGCATCTGCTGCTGAAGAAGAGGCTCCGGCACCTGAAGCTGAAGCAGAAACGCCTGCCGCTGAAGAAGAGGCCCCAACACCTGAAGCTGAAGCAGAAACGCCTGCCGCTGAAGAAGATGCCCCGGCACCTGAAGCTGAAGCAGAAACGCCTGCCGCTGAGGAAGACACTCCAGCACCGGAGGCAGAAGCAGCCGTTGTTGATGAAACTGAAGCAGCCGATGAGCCTGTTGAAGAGGAAGAAGCTGAGGAAGATTCAGAAAAGTAGTTTCGATCTGAACTCTGGAATGCTTACAAAAGCAAAGGCGCATCGGGTAACGGTGCGCCTTTTTGATTCTCCGGATGCAAGACACCCGCCTGCCCGCTGGATTAACCAGGATTGGTGATTGTGCCAACCGCTTCAAATATCTTAGAATTATGTTAAATCTCCGCGAAAGGGTGCATTCTCTGGTAGAATCAAAATACCGCTACGCGACTAATTTTATCTAATTCCGCTGAAATATATCTGAATTTAACTGCGGAACCAAAAACGATAAGCAGATTAGAAACTGTGTGAGAAAAGTAAAAGATTAGTGAGTAGAATCGTCTGATTCGCAAACTAGGAGGCCACATTGACTGGCATGGAAAGATTAACTCAAAGAGCGAAAAAAGTACTCAGCCTGGCTCATCAAGAGGCTGAGCGTATGCGCCACAGCTATATCGGAACCGAGCACCTGCTGCTGGGTCTGATTATGGAAGATGGTGGTGTTGCCTCTCGCGTGCTGCGAGAGTTAGGACTGGAAATAAACCGGTTGGCTGAATT
The DNA here is from genome assembly GCA_035458505.1 of Anaerolineales bacterium. Classification (GTDB taxonomy): domain Bacteria; phylum Chloroflexota; class Anaerolineae; order Anaerolineales; family UBA11579; genus UBA11579. The sequence goes on from DATHZS010000058.1 coordinate 8,864, forward strand.
GGTGGAACGGCTGTCTGAGACAGGTCGTCATTCTGGTGGAAAGATAGATCTCTCTCCTGGCACCCAGGAAGTGCTCCAATTTGCATTTGAAGAAGCCAAAAATTTGGGAAAAACCTATGTAAGCACCGAGCATTTGCTGCTTGGGCTGATCCGGCTGGATGACAGCGTGGCGATGCAGGTGCTGCGCAAAACCGGGGTAAACGGCGAACAGATCCGGCGGCAAACCCGCCGTGTGCTGCAGGAAGGATCTACATCTTCCCGCCAGACAACCCGAAAGCCGACTTCCCGCGGCCCGCAGACGCGCAAGGGCAAAACTCCAATGATCGATCAACTGGCCGTGGATCTGACCGCTCATGCGGAAGAAGGCAAATTAGATCCCGTGATCGGCCGCCAGATGGAAATTGAGCGCGTGATTCAAATCCTGGCACGCCGCACAAAAAATAACCCGGCCCTGATGGGTGAACCAGGTGTTGGAAAGACCGCCATCGTAGAAGGGCTGTCTCAGCGGATTGTGGAAGGCGATGTCCCGGCCCCCCTGTTGGGGAAGCAGGTGCTGCAGCTGGATGTCGGCTCTCTGGTGGCAGGCACCATGTACCGCGGACAATTTGAAGAACGCCTGAAAAAGGTGATCGACGAACTGAAAGCTTCAGGTGCGATCTTGTTTATTGACGAGGTGCATATGCTGGTAGGTGCCGGCGCAGCCGGATCATCGGTAGATGCCGCCAACATCCTGAAGCCCGCCCTCTCCCGCGGGGAACTGCAAGTGATTGGCGCGACCACGCTGGAAGAATACCGCAAGCACATTGAATCCGATTCAGCCCTCGAACGACGTTTCCAACCGATCCTGGTGGAAGAACCGACGGTGGAGGAAACGATTGACATCCTGAAGGGTGTGCGAGGCGCTTACGAAGACCACCACCGGCTTCGGATCGCTGACGAAGCTCTGGAAGCAGCAGCCCGGCTCTCTGCCCGGTATGTGACCGAACGCTTCCTGCCCGATAAAGCCATTGACCTGATCGATGAATCAGCCTCGCGGGTCCGGATGTACAAAAGCCCGGCGGCTCATGAAGCCAAGGAAATCACCGCACAGCTCAAGCAGGTACGCCAGGAACTGTTCGATGCCCAGGAACAAGAACTCCAGGATGAAGTCGACGCCTTGCAAGCCCAGGAAATCCGTTTAGAAGCCGATTTGGAACGGCTGCGAACTGCCTGGGACAAAGAAAACAGCCCCATGGTGACGGTGGATGACATTGCGGAATTGATCTCGATGTGGACCGGGGTGCCGGTAATGCAGATCGCCCAGGAAGAATCTGAGCGGCTCCTGCACATGGAAGAGGAACTGAAAGAATCGATTGTGGGGCAGAAAGAAGCGATTGAAGCGATTTCTAAGGCCGTGCGCCGTGCCCGCGCCGGGATGAAAGACCCCCGCCGTCCGATTGGCTCCTTTATTTTCCTCGGCCCGACCGGGGTCGGCAAAACCGAGCTAACCAAAGCTCTGGCTCGCTTCCTGTTTGGCAGCGAAGATGCCCTGATCCAGCTGGATATGTCCGAGTTCATGGAACGGCACTCTGTCAGCCGCCTGGTGGGTGCGCCTCCCGGATATGTCGGCTATGAAGATGCCGGGCAGCTGACCGAAGCACTGCGCCGCCGCCCGTACTCGATTGTGGTCTTTGATGAGGTAGAAAAAGCCCACCCAGAGGCCCACAACATGCTCCTCCAGATCATGGAAGAGGGACATCTCTCCGATGCCCGCGGACGTAAAGTGGACTTCCGCAATGCCATCATTGTGATGACCTCCAACGTGGGGGCGGATACGATCATGAACCAGGGGAAAATTGGCTTCCAGCTCAAGGTTGAAGAAGAGTTGGAAGAGAAGCTGGCTTACAACGAGATGCGCAAGAAACTGACCGAATCCCTTAAACGGGTCTTCCGGCCGGAGTTCATCAACCGGGTGGATTCGGTAATTGTTTTCCGTGCACTAGCCCAGGAGCACATCAAAGAGATTGTTTCGCTCGAACTGGCGAAAGTGTCTGAGCGCTTGCAGGAGAATGAGATCACACTTGTTGCCAACGAGGAAGCGATCGAGCTGCTGGCCGAGCTGGGCTATGAACGTGAATACGGTGCCCGCCCGCTGAAGCGCGTGATTCAGCACCAGATCGAAGACGCTCTCTCTGACGCTCTGTTGAGCGGCCAGTTTGAAGATGGCGATACGATCCTGATCGAGACTGAGATGGGCGAGGATGCCCCCTCGATCGTGCTGCGCCGCGGCGAAAGCGAAACCATGGCCGAACCGGCCTAACATTACACACAAAAGCAAAAGCCTGCCCAGAAAATTCCGGGCAGGCTTTTTTTATTTGAGATTTCGCTCTCATGACAATAGAAGCAATGATATAATCCCAGAACAAATGAGCGAATGAGAGAGCTGAGGGAACTTCTATGGCAAAAGCAAGAAGCGTTTACGTGTGTCAGAACTGCGGGCGGCAGTCGCCCAAGGAGATGGGACTGTGCCCCGGCTGTGGCGAATATAACACGATGGTTCAGGAGATCATCCAGCCAGCCGCCAAAAAGAGCACCCCGCGCGGCCTGACTTCCACCTCCCAGCCGCAGCGCCTGACCGAGATCAGCAATGAAGCAAATGAACGCATGCCGCTCTCGATTGGCGAGTTCGCCCGGGTGCTGGGCGGCGGCGTGGTGCCCGGCTCGGTGGTGCTGATCGGCGGCGACCCGGGGATCGGCAAATCGACCCTGCTGCTGCAAACTGCCATGGAAATCTCACGCCAGTCCACCGTGCTGTACATCTCCGGCGAGGAGTCCGAAAACCAGATCAAGATGCGCGCCCAGCGGCTGCTGGCCCAGAAAGGTTCGCCCGACACACTACCCGAAGACCTCTACCTGGTGACCGAAACCAACCTGGAGACGATGCTCAACCACGTGCAGAGTGTCGCCGCGCCGCTGGTAGTGGTCGACTCGATCCAAACCACCTACACCGCGGACCTGGATTCTTCTGCCGGGTCTGTCTCCCAGGTGCGGGAATGCGCCTCCCGCCTGCGGGAGCTGGCCAAGAACAACGGGATTGCCGTGTTTCTGATCGGGCATGTCACCAAAGAGGGCACAATTGCCGGGCCCCGGGTATTGGAACACATTGTCGATACGGTGCTGTACCTGGAAGGTGACCGTTTTGGGGCCTACCGCCTGCTGCGCTCCGTCAAGAACCGCTTTGGGGCAACCTCTGAAGTTGGCGTGTTCGAAATGCAGGAGCGCGGGATGGTGGAAGTCCCCAACCCGTCGGAGGCCTTCCTGGCCGAACGGATGGTCAACGCGCCCGGTTCGGCAATTGCGGTGACGATGGAAGGCACCCGCCCGCTGCTGGTGGAAGTTCAGGGGCTGACCAGTCCGACCTCCTTTGGGAATGCCCGCCGAACGGCCAACGGGATCGATTTCAACCGTCTGCTGCTGATCACCGCGGTGCTCACCCGCCGGATGGGATTCCGCCTGGGCGAGCAGGATGTCTTTGTGAATGTGGTCGGCGGCCTGAAGATCGGCGAACCGGCCGCGGACCTGGCGATTGCAGCCGCGATCGCCTCATCGATCAGGGACCAGGCCGTGCGCGCCGATACCGTAATGATTGGGGAGATCGGTCTTTCCGGCGAGCTGCGCACCGTTTCTCAGTTAACCAACCGTCTGCGTGAAGCCAGCAAGCTGGGTTTCAAACGCGCCGTGATTCCCCGCCTGCTGCGGAAAAGCGAACCATATCCAAGTGGAATTGAAGTGATCGAGGTCCGCACCTTGCGCCAGGCACTCGACCAGGGCCTGGTTGAGGCATAGATCCATCCAGCGGTAAGAACAGATTTGATAAAACCATCAAAATTACATCTACCGTCACCTCTCAGGTTACTCTGCCGGGGTTCTATTGTATAATTTATGTGAAGTCGCTGTTTCGTGAGACCAGACATATCCATCTGTAGAATGGGTACAATTTCTTAACAACTCAAACACTATTCATAAAGCCTATCATTTGAGAGAGGAGCAAAAATGGCACAAATCGGTAAAAACGTTCGAATGATCCTGGATTCTAAATCTCCGGATGTATGGTCGGTGTCGCCAGATACCGCTGTTTATGATGCATTAGGACTGATGGCAGAAAAAGGAATTGGCGCGGTACTCGTCCTTGAGGGCGAGGAAGTCGTCGGGATTATGTCCGAACGTGATTATGCCCGTAAGATCGTGCTCAAGGGGAAATCGTCAGCCCAGACTCGCGTTTCAGAGATCATGACAGAAAATGTAATCTGTGTCGAACCTTCTCAGCCGATCGAAGAGATCATGGCGCTGATGGTCGGCAAGCACATCCGGCATTTGCCCGTCCTGGAGAATAAAAAACTGGTCGGGATCATCTCGATTGGCGATGTTGTCCGGGAACTGATCTCCGAGCAGAAGCTCCTCATCGAACAGCTTGAATCCTATATCCGGGGATACTGATCAATCTCCTCCCGGGCGAATGACCCAGGAGACGGAGACCTGATATAAACAGTACACTCCCGGAAGGGATACTCCTGTTTTTACAACTCAAAGTGATCCACTAAGGAATCGAGTGTATGAAACACTTAGATCATCTTGTCTATGCATCACCCGATCTGCAAACCGGGATTGACCAGATTGAAACGCTGCTGGGCATCCGGGCTGTATTCAGAGGTCGCCATCTGGATTTTGGCACGCACAACGCGCTTCTGGCACTCGGCCCCAAGTGCTATCTGGAGATCGTCTCACCAGACCCAACACAAACCGATTTCCAGGGGCCGCTCCTCTTCAGCCTCGATACGATTACCGAACCGCGCCTGGTCACCTGGGTCGCCAGAACAGGCCAGGTGGAAAACCTTGCTGCCCGCCCGCTGGATCGGGGCTTAAGACTGGGAGAAGTCGGTTCCGGCAGCCGGCAAACGCCCGAGGGGGCTACCCTGACATGGAAAGCCACCAGTCCGTACACCGTGATCGCAGATGGGGTCGTGCCGTTCCTGATCGACTGGGAACAGTCCCCACACCCGGCTGGCAGCGCACCCTCTGGTGCACAGCTGATCAACCTGCGGGCAGAACATCCTGAGGCCGCCCATGTCCAGACGATCCTGGAACAGCTTGACCTGGAGCTCACTGTCAGCGAAGGGGTACAGCCGGCCCTGGTGGCAACCATCGACTGTCCGCTTGGCCGGGTGGAACTGCGCTAGCGGCTACAAGATCCTGAGAACCAACATACAAAAATCGATTCGATCAATCAAGCCAAAATTTACTAATGGGGTATAAGAACGTACGCTCCCATAGAAATTCAAGTAAGACTACCGGCATACCCTGTGACTGAATCTGAGGCAATAAACCTCTTTTACTTGCGGCACCTTGCGGTGTCGCTTTCACTTTTTCTAGGGTGTCTTCTCTAGCGTCCCTACCCAGTCTTCATTCCTTTACAGTCATTGCGAGTGTCGCATTGTCCTGAGGACTTGCGACACGTGGCAATCTATGTCTCTGCGTTCTCTCAACTCAGATTGCTTCGGTTCGCCAGTTACAGAGCAACTGGACTCCCTCGCAATGACTACATGTTATTAAATTCCACCAGCTTGGCTAATCGTTACGAGTAGCCTTTCCCTCTTTCGGATCTACAACCTTCAACTCTCTAATGGGTGAACGAAAAAGACCAGGTGAAACACCTGGTCTTTTATTCTCACTGTATGGTGAAATTTAGGGCTGAGGCGGGGCGGAGTTGACCGGGCGTGCGCCGATGGTGAGTTCAAGGGTAACAACTTCACCATTCCGGAAGACTTCCAAATCAACCGTATCGCCAGGGGAAGTGTTGTTGAACAAATAGCTGAGCATCTCGCTGAAATCGAGTATCTCCAACCCGTCTATCGATAAAATCACATCATCCACCTGAATCCCGGCCTGGTCGGCTGGTCCTTCTGGCACCACCGTGGTTACCATCGCCCCGATGGTTTTTTCCAGACCGATCCGTTCTGCTTCCTCAAGCGGAATATCCGGATAGCTTGAAATTCCCAGGTATGGGTAGGAATATGAACCTTCAGAGATCAGGCTGGGTACCACCCGTTTGACAATGTTGACCGAAACAGCGAAACCGATCCCGGAATTGACCGGTTCAAGGCTTTCGGTGCTGGCGAAGGTTCGGATGGCACGGTTGACACCGATCACCTCACCTTCCAGGTTGAGGAGCGGGCCGCCAGAGTTACCCGGGTTAATGGCCGCATCGGTCTGGATAATATCCCCAGCGGAAAACGCACGACCGCTGGAGGACAGGTTCAAAGAATCGAGGGTCCTGCCGATACTGGAGACAATCCCGGTGGTCATCGTTCCGCTCAAACCGAACGGGTTGCCAATGGCGATCACCATTTGCCCAACCCGGAGCAAATCAGAGTCTCCCAATGGAATAGGCGTGAGATCATCTGCCGGAAGGTCCACTTTGATCACGGCCAGGTCTGAATCGATATCGGTACCAATCATCTCACCGCGGGTTTTGATGCCGGAGGTGAAGGCGACCTGGATTTCACTGGCACCTTCTACCACATGGTAATTGGTAATAATGTGGCCTTCTTTGTCAATGACAAACCCCGAGCCGGTCCCGCCGCCAATCACCATTTCACCTGATCTGGTCAGGGCGATAATTGAGACTACCCCTGGGCTGACGCGTTCGTACAGGCTGACCAGGACATCACTCTGGGCAACAATATCCACTGTGGTGTACGTGGCTGGTTCAGAAACCGCTTGTTCCACATCTTGTTCAGCTGTCACAATCTGGACAGCGTCTTCGTTTGATTCATTGGTGACCACCAAATTTTCGGTTTGCAGGGTGCTCAAACAAGCCAGAGACACCAAAGACAAGATAAGCACGAGAATTATGAGAGGTCTATACGCTTTTTTCAACTTGATCATCATATTTTTTAATCTCCTTTGAGACAAGGTGTGTTAAGTTAATTTGGCTAACTGTTCAAAAAGCTCGCGTTGGTGTTTGGTGAGCTTTTTAGGAATTTCAACCTGAACCGATACAAACAGGTCTCCATAATGGTCCGGGGCCTTGAGGTTGGGCATACCCTTGCCTCTCAACCTGAAGGTTTGGCCGGGCTGAGTGCCAGCCGGAATGGTCAGCGTAACATTACCGCTGAGGGTAGGTACAGAGACCTTACCGCCCAGGACCGCATCGGTCAATTCCAGATAGATATCGGTGTAAAGGTGATCTTCCTTACGATCGAAGCGCGGGTCGGGAGAGACTTTAATCTCTAAAAAAACATCTGCGGGTTTACCGTCTCGTCCAACCGGACCAGCGCCAGTCAGCCGGAGTTTGGTTCCCGACCTGGCACCTTTGGGAATCTTCACATCAAATGTGCGCTCCCCGATCCGCACCTGGCGGGTGCTGCCGCGGAAGGCTTCCAGCAAACCAATCACCATCTGGCTGGTATATTGGCTGGGTTGTTGAACCCGGCTTCTGCCCCCCTGTCCACGCAAGAGTTCTTCCAGCCCTGAACTGCCGCCCATGCCGCCAAAGATCTGGCTGAAGAAATCTGAAAAGCCACCTGCGCCGCCAAACAGGCTGCCCAGGTCACCATCAAATTCTACCCGCATCCCCCCAGGCTGCTGGCCGGGTTGGCCATAATTCCATTGGCCCCAATCAAAACCACCTCTGCCACCTGTTTGCTGCCAGCTGGAATAGGCAGAGCCCAGCCTATCGTAATGGGTGCGTTTGTCGTCATCACTCAGGACTTGATAGGCCTCATTGATTTCTTTAAATTTCTCCTCGGCCTGGGTATCGCCTGGGTTGTGGTCTGGATGGTACTGCATGGCAAGCTTCCGATAAGCTTTCTTGATCTCATCGGTTGAGGCACTTTTTCCAACACCTAAAATTTGATAATAGTCTTTATAATCCATATCACAGCTCTATCTTTGTTCTCAGGAGCTTACGCCCATTACACGGCAAACCAGAGAACAATGGCAATTCACCAAACCGTTTAATTGTATGCCTCTCTCTTTCTAAACGTCAAGATTTTTAAGGGCATATTTACATGATTCTTACATGTTTTATATATTTTGCTTAGTGAAGAGATTAAGCACTAAGATTTAGACTCAAAGACATCCAAAGTCCTTACACAAAAAGCGATGCTAAATTTTCAATCTGGTATATCATACATAAAGATTGTTCATCACATATCATCTATAGGAGGAAGATATGAATTTCAGGAGTTTTCTTAATTTCGAGCGGATGATTACCCCCGTGATCATCACCATTTTGTTCTGGATTGGGCTGATTATCGTTGCGATCTCAGCCCTGGTTGTATTCTTTGGGGGAATCATCGGCGGGTTAAATGGGGATGGTTTCGGATCTGTTTTAGGCGGCCTCTTTGGGGGCCCATTGGTTTTCATCCTGGGGGGATTGATGGTGCGGATTTATTCAGAACTGCTCATCCTTGCCTTCCGGATCAATGAGACCCTGACCGACATCAAGAACGAGCTGAAGAAAGAATAATTCACACGTTTCCTGATCTATCATCAAGCATTTAACAATGATGAATTCAAGCGGTAACCCTGCTTGAATTCATTCATTTTAAGCAAGGAGATCGTACGCCTGGAGATGCAACGCAAATGCGATAGCAGGCAGACACCTGTCATTCATCTTTTTTTTGCTTGTGCCGGTATAAATCAGCATCGGCATTGGCCACCAAAGGCTGCGCTTCCCTGGCATCGTCGGGGAAGCTGGCTATCCCCACAGAAAGCGACATTTTCTGCGGGTTTCCTGCGCTCGTCCAGGGCATTTCACAGCGGGTGAGTCCTTCTGCAATCTTGGCAACCAGAGAAAATGCCTGAACTTTTCTGGTTTCAGTCAGGATGATGGCAAATTCATCGCCCCCATAGCGCGCCAGAAAATCGGTATCGCGAATCGAATTTTGTAAGCAAACCGCAACCTTTTGCAGGGTCAGGTCTCCGGTAGGATGGCCAAAGGTATCATTGATCTCTTTGAAGCCATCCAGATCCAGGATGAGAAGCACAAAGGGATGATTATAACGGCTGGAACGGCGGATCTCATCATCAAGATGCTCATTGAACGCCCGCCGGTTGGATAACCCGGTCAGTGGATCTGTGGTTGCCTGATGTTTGACAAGATCGTGCAGCCTGGCGTTCATAATGGCAATTGCAGCCTGGTCTCCCAGTAAGCCGAGGACACGTAAACGGTCTTCGCTGAATTTTTGGCGGGTTTTATAAGCGATATTCATCACACCGACCAACTGCTCACCAGCTTTCAGGGGCAACCCAATGATCGAACCTTTCCACCCATCTTTCACCCAGGCGGTATCTTTATACAAAGGATGAGTATCCACTTGCTCTATGACGATGGTTTTTCCCTGCGATGCCACCGTGTCGGTCAGGCCGCCTGGGCGGACATTCTTCCAGACAGGTCCTTTCTTTCCCTGGGCCCATTGGGACGCCGCATAGATTAGCTCTCCATCCTGATAGGTAAAAATATGGGCATCCAGGGCATAGGGGGACAGGCGCAGCGCACTCTCCAAAATGGCATGATATACATGCTCCTTATCGAGGCTGGAGGTTAAATTCAGGCTAGCCAGACGGATAATTTCGAGCTCCAGCGCCTGCTGTTTCGCTTCACCCAACAATCGGGCCCGTTCCAGGGAAATCCCTGCATGTTTTGCCAGCACCTGGATGTTGATAATTTCCTCATCTGAATACGTTCTTTCCTGGGAGGCATCAAACAGTTCAATCAAGCCAATCGTCTGGTCGTGGGCCACAAGGGGAAGCATGAGCATTGACCTGGCACCCATCCCTTTCATCAGGACTCGCTCCCCTTCGTCCAGGGTTGGATCGTCCAGTCGCATCTGTTTCGGTGTTGAGGTTTTGAGTACGTCTTCTGTCAGGGGGTAATCTGAAGCTGGATAAGAAAGATAAGGGATCTGGACTGGGCCTTCCTGACCGCGTTGATACTCTGCCCACAAGGAAACGCTGTTTTCATCGAAATTCCAGCGTGAAACAGCACACGCATCCGCTTTGGTAAACTGGACGATCTGCCGGGCAACGACTTCCGCTACCTGGTGGACTTCTGACGGGGCAGAGATCGCCGCCACGGCATCGAGCAGTGCGTTGGCCTTCCCCGGGGAGATGCTCTTTTGATCAGGAAATTCTGACGCCTGTTCGAAGGCTGTTCGAAGTTCCTGAGCCGGCCTGGTAACTTCGTCTGGTTTATTGTTTTGCACTGCCATGCTTCCTGCTTTGCCCAAAGAAAAAGATCAAAGTTAAATGGATAAAATTCCATGTGTGCAACTTTCTCACATGTTTGACGTATATTAAGTGAATACCAACAACTGTGTATTCACTATCATTATGATATGCAATCCAGGTTCGACACGGTCTGAATCATAACAAATTCATTTCATCCGGAGGTTAACAAATGAGTGAAGAAAAACAAACACACGGGACACTGCGAGACGAATTCCGCGCCTTAGGCCAAAACCTAAAAGAGATGATGAATTCTGCCTGGGAAAGCGAAGAACGCCAAAACCTTCAGGCAGAATTACAAGACGGCATGCATGAACTGGGCAGCGTACTGGATGAATTTGCCACCAATGTTCAATCCGGTGAGGTGGGGCAAACCATCCGCCGTGAAGTGGATGATTTCAGCGAACGGGTGCGCAGCGGTGAGTTTGAAAGCAAAGCCCGGCAGGAAATCCTGAAAGCCCTGAAGGTTCTGAATAACGAGTTGGAAAAAGCTTCCGCAAAATTTTCATCCGAAGAAACCAAACAGGACCCGGAAACGGACTAACCTCTCTCAGCATTCCACCTGAGAAAACAAGAACGGGTCCATCTCAAAGGACAAATTTATTATCCACCGGATTGGTTCATCGCGCCTTCACGACAGAGTAACCAGGGGTGTGGGAGCGTTTTATAACTCACAGCCAGGTTTCCTTGACACACATGTAGTATGGGTGTAGCATAGTTCGATTTTTGATCTTATTGAGGAAACCAGGATGAATCTGGCTGCGCTTACCGCAACACAGCGGTCAAACTTTCGACATTTAACCCTGGACATTATGTGGTGGGGGGTCTTAGCAGGAAGCACAATTGCCTTCATCTCCGTCTATCTGGTACGGTTAGGTGCAACTACTTACCATCTTGGCTTGCTGGCCGCCGGGCCAGCGCTGGTCAACCTGCTGATTTCGATTCCGGCTGGAAATTGGCTGAAAAAACGCAACCTGAACAAGACCACTTTTCTTACCAGCTTGCTGTTCAGGGGGGGCTATCTGATCCTGATCTTTTTGCCGAACCTGCTGCCAACAGCCTCCAGTCAGGTCTGGACCGTGATCATCATCTATCTTGTCACCGCAATTCCCGGCACAGCCCTGGCAATTGGCTTCAACGCCTTATTTGCCGACCTGGTTGAACCAGACTGGCGGCCGTATGTAGTTGGCCGGCGCAACGCGGTCCTGGCCCTCAGCATCACGATGACTTCGCTAATTGTCGGCACCATTCTGGAACAGACGGCATTCCCACTGAACTACCAGATCGTTTTTACGATTGGTTTCCTGGGAGCCAGCTTCAGCAGTTTCCATCTCTACCAACTGCAACCATCGGGCACCCAACCCGTCCGCGTCGGCCAGCCGATCTTCGACCGGGGCGCAATGGTTATGCAGCGCAATGGAGATGTTCCCAAACGCTTCTTTGGTCTGCGCTTCCTGGCCCGCCAAACTTCCGGCACCTGGCTGCGGTTAGACCTGCTGAGCGGGTCTTTTGGCACTTTCCTGCTGGCTTACCTGTTCTTTTATATCGCGCAATATTTGCCCATTTCCCTGTTCCCGGTCTATTTTGTGCAGGAGCTTGGAATCAGCGACAGTATCCTGAGCATCAGCGGGGCACTTTTTTATCTGGGGATGATGGTCATTTCACTGCGGCTGGACCATCTGAGCCAAAAGCTGGGCAAACAGACCCTGCTGAGTTTTGGCGTGATCTCGTACGCCATCTTCCCGCTGATGATCTCCGTCTGGGGCAGTGAGGTCAGTGTGCTGGCGGCCCATGCCCTGGGAGGGATCGCCTGGGGGTTTGCCGGAAGCAGCACCCTAAATAACTTAATGGACAAAACACCCGAAGACGACCGGCCGGCCTACATGGCTCTCAACCATATCACCCTGAACATCGGCATCCTGGCCGGCTCATTTTTAGGTCCAGCCCTGGGCGAATTGGTCGGCATCCAAACAGCGATCTTTGCCGGGGCAATCTTCCGAATTTTCTCAGGAATCCTCGTCCGCCGCTGGGCATAAGTGTCTCGAACTCGCTCTCCAAAAACATCTCTATGCACAACAACCTCCCCACTGCTCGGAAAATATCCGATGAACTGGCGGTGCGGGAATCTGGTACAATGGCTGTGACGGTCTATGCAAACCAAAGGTTTTTACTACATTTACATCCGGGAGACGTAGGGACCGGGAAAAGGAGTACCGAATGGTTGAACACAATCATCAAATGGCGGATGAGCAGGAACGGATGAAAGCATTGATAGAAAACATCAGCGCGTATATCGAGCAGTATCACGGCGGCTGGGTTAAGTTGGTTGCCTTTGAAGGTGATACCGTAAAAGTCGAGTTGGGTGGAGCCTGCGATGGATGCCCGCTGACAGAAACCACCCTGCAAGGATGGGTGGCGGGGACTGTTCGCCAGTTCTTCCCCGAGGTAAAAACCATTAAGGCAGTCTAGCCATCGAACTGTTTGACCAAAATAAGCAAACACCTCGTCAGAAGTTGACGAGGTGTTTTTAGTTGGGACGGAAAGGAAAGCAGGTTGTGGAAAAAAAACTTGCGTTCGCGAAGCACCGTGTAAGGGTACCTGAAGTGAGGCGGATGTAGACTCGGTTTTGATAGGGAACACTGCCTGAGTGATGTAAAGTTCATTTGGACAGTGAGGGTTCAGCCGTCGGCATGCACCCATGCATAATATTGCGATAATTTTTTTTACTAGAGGAAACAGAGCTGTTTCTTTGAACGCTTTGTTCGGCGGCAATTCACTGCAAAAAGGCTGCGCCTGACAGGCTACTCGATCCTGCCCAGTTCGGCCAGCTTGGCCATACCGATCTCCGTTACAGCCTCCACACGTGCGACAGCGTCAACCACATCCGGGTCACTTACCTGCTCAGCCGGGATGCGAGACCGGTAAAGGCTGGTCGCATGCGACCAGCGCCTGACATCCGGTTCCGTAGCCAGGGCTTGTGATCCTTGAGCACCCTGTATGATCATTCGGGGCCAATCAGCCGGTGTGTTCGGGAAGGCTTGCGGCGGGCAGAGCCGGTTTTTCTCGGTATCGTCTTCGCGGGTCGCTTCCACGTAGCCTGTGAGCGCGGCACCAAAAATCGGTCCGGTTGCAACGCTCTGGAGTGTGATAGCCTCAAGCCCCCAGACAGGCACATTGGGTTGGTACCGCAGGCCCGAGGCCGCGCAATGCACCACCAGCGCACCCCGGTCGATCGAGGCCTCGCCTCCCACACACACGAGTCGACCCGGCTCCACCTGGCGAATATGGCCTAGCCGAACCACATTCTCAATCGTCCTAAGGCGGTCCAGTTCCCATTGTGCCAAGGTCGGAGTCTTCGCCATACTGGGTTTAATCCGCGGGTCGATACGCAGCATCACACCGGCGGCCTCCATGCGCAGGAAAAGATCGTCCGGCGAAGTCGCCTCGCAGGCCGCCTCCAGGATGTCGGCTACCATGCTCAGGTTGATGACCGGATCGGGCTGCACAACCGCCCGGTTAAACATCCAGGGGTCTCGCGGGCGCACCCAGCAGATCGCACCTGGGTCCACACCGTTGTCGATCAGCCAGACGATGGCGTCAGTGGCCGTTTTTCCGGATCCTACGATCACGAATTGGTTGGGTGTCTCCTGAAGCCTGACCAGATCGTTGACCGGGATCACGTGTGCGCCGTCTGCGGCACCGAATGGTGCGGGGGTTTTGGACGGAATATCCGGCGCCAGATAATGAGCATTGACGACGCGGCAGTTATCCGGCACAGCGAAATGCTGTCCCGAAACCCGAGAAATCCAGCGCCGCCCGCCGAGGTACTCGCTGTTGGGGTAGAAGGTGACCCTGCCACTGGCGACCATGCTCCCCAGCACACGTGCGTAGTAGGCTACGATGTCCGGCGCGGAAGCCCGCTCATGCAGGCCTGCCTCCGGGCCGTTGGCTTGGCGTTCACCTTTGCCCAACGGGGTCGAGACTACTCCATAGAACTCGGATGCCTGATGCAGCCTCACGAATGGATAGGCATCTAGCCAGTGACCGCCGGTGCTGTGGCGGCGGTCTAGTAAGGCTACGTGGACGTCGGCGTTGTGGATGAGGGAATCTACGAAAGCCATGCCTGCGGCACCAGCGCCAACGACCAGGTAATCAGCCTGCACCAGTCCATTCCGGTCCTGAAAGATTGCGCCTTCAGTTACAGTTTCATGCTTAAGATTTTCCATTTCGGGATTCTCCTTATGCCGCGTCAATATCGGCATTGATCCAGAATATTAGTGCGCTCTTTTCTGACGCGAGCGGCGAGTCATAGATTGGGTTTGTATTGATTGAAGATGAGTGGTACCTCCTAAGCAATCGAAAAGCTGTACGAGAATGTGAATTGCCGCTGAACGACTCGCGATATCTTCCTGTATAGGACATCGTCCCCGAAGCGTAGCGGTGCGGGGTCCGCGTGCACGCTGTGGTATGCGTGATTAGTTGATAAGACTTTTAGTAAAGGAAGCAAGATCGGCCGCAATGCGATCAGGCTTCTCCCAATAAAGTCCGTGTCCAGCTCCAGAATAAACCAAAAGCTGAGAATCAGGGATTTTCGCCACAAGCTTCTTCTGATCCTCAAGGAATAGGGTTGTGTCCCGGTCGCCCCAGATGATAAGCGATGGCGCTTGAATCTGGTCGAGCTCCTTGGAAGAATGATCTTCCAAAAGGCCTTTGAACGTGGCTTTCCAAACCCTTGCTGGAACCTTTAGGCTCTCTTGTATCATTGTTTTTAGAAACGCTTGCGGTACCGACTGAATAAGAAAACTTGTCTGAAAATCGTATACAAAACTGGGATCAATAGGATCCGTCAGCTTGGAGATAGTGGTGTCCCAGAGTTCTATGACACCAGATTTGTTTTGCAGGGTGAAAGGTGAGCCCATAAGTACAAGTCCCAACGTGCTCTCAGGGTGATCTATCGCGAAACGACGGGCAACAAAGCCACCACTGGATCCTCCAGCAATGACGGCTGCCTCAAGATGAAGCATATCTAAGAAGCCGGCCAAATCTTCAGCGAAATCACGAGGGTGATAACCTGCCAAAGGGCGACTCGCATCGCCATGCCCTCTTTGTGTCAGAGCAAATGCGTGGATAGACTCGGGAAGATGATCGAGCACAAGTTCGAAGGTGTGCCAGGAGTCTGCGTAGCCGTGTAGTAGAACCAAGGGAATGCCCGAGGGATCTCCCAGTTCGACATAAGGTAGCATGACTCGGTTGGGAAGTTCAACAGATTTAGTAACTTTTTTCATGCTCTATCCATTCGGGTTATGCCCGGTTTATCCAAGTTGTTGTGAATGACTAGGAAAGGATCTCAAATAATTTTGTTTGTTGGGCCTAAAGACGACTAGTTTTTATACGGACCGTATCATAGCTTATGAACGGCATTATTGCCATATAACACCCAAAAATAGGTTGGGATTTTATACAGCTTTAGAATAATACTTGCTTCAAATTACGAAAGATGTATCCATTATATAATAATTTGGTAAATATGACGAAATATGTCTATATTGTGTTCGCTATTGAACCGTTTAGATTATGAGATTATATGACCAGGGGTAGAGGAGAATAAGATTGCAAATAGTGGTCTATCAATGTTACAGGCTGATACCATAAAAGATTATGCGATCTGCAAAACTTCAAGCAGGTCGCCAATCTCGTTGATCGTCAGACAATCTGCATTAGGGAAAACACCTTCCCTGTCGATCAAAATGGGGGTCATTCCTACTTTGCGGGCCCCGATAATATCCGCATAATAATTATCCCCAATATAGATGCTTCGGCTGGGAACGGCACGCGCCGCGCCTAAGCTGTAATAAAAAATTTCCGGTTCTGGCTTCCAAATACCGACCTGCCCGGCAGCAATGGAAAAATCAAGGTGTTCTGCCAGCCCCACCTGGGTTAAATACTCATCCACAGGGCTGGTACGGTTGGTCAGCAGGCCGAGAGTCAGTCCCGCTTCTCTGAGCTTGATCAATGTCGGGATGACATCTTCTGGGATGACATCTTGCGGCTGGTAATGTTCTGACATATGGGCGTGCAGCAAAGGTGACAGTTTCTCAACCTGCTCGGCAGGTGCGCCAATGATTTCCAGGGTGCGCCGGGCATAATTCTCCCAAAAGGCTGCCTCGCCCCTGCCATAGGTCTTCTCATCCAGCATCAGGCATTCAGAATTGGCCCAGTATTGGTGCGCCCACTGCCGGGTATTAATCATACATTCAGGGCTGCATTCAACCCCTAAGGATGCTGCGTGATCCAACATAAAGCGGTCACCACCGGGGATACTCTCGCGCAGGGTGCCGTCGAGGTCAAAAAGAATCGTATTTGGGGTTTCTTCAAACCATTCGTGCAGTTTCATCGATCAACCACCAATAAAAGACATTTCCACCTTGGGGAGATCTGTGGTCTCCTCAGAGCGCAGTTCGGAGTACCGGTCAGTACGATTCGTCCAGAGTTGGATGATCGCCTGTGTGATCTCTTCATCGCTGGCGCCAGCCCGCAGCAAAGATTTCAGGTCGAAGCCCTGGCTGGTAAACAAGCAGGTATAGAGCGAACCATTCGCCGAAAGCCTGGCCCGGGTGCAGCCGCGGCAAAACGGCATGGTTACCGAAGCGATCACCCCGACTTCGCTGCCAGTGTCACGGTATCGAAAGCGGGTGGCAACCTCGCCGGGATAGTTCGGGGCAATCGGCTCGAGAGGCATCTCCTGATGGACCAGCTGCAAGATCTCCCTGGCAGGGATGACATCATCCATGCGCCAGCCGTTGCTGCTGCCAACATCCATAAATTCAATGAACCGCAGGATGGTTTCCGGCCGGTTGAAAAAGCGCGCCATGGGCAAAATGCTGTGTTCATTGACTCCACGTTTGACGACCATATTGATCTTCAGGGGAGAAAAACCAGCCTCGATGGCGGCATCGATCCAGTTAAGCACCCGCGCAACAGGCACATGCATATCATTCATCCGGATAAACGTCTCATCATCGAGCGCATCCAGGCTGACCGTCATCCTGCGAATCCCGGCGGTCTTGATACTTGCAATGCGATCGGTCGGAAAAGAGCCGTTGGTCGTGATCGCCAGGTCTTCAATTTCCGGCACATCAGCCAGCATGGCCACCAGTGTTTCCAATTCCCGGCGCATGAAAGGTTCGCCACCTGTCAGACGGAGCTTGCGCGCCCCCAGCGAAGCAAAGATATGTGCCAGACGGGTAATTTCCTCAAATGTCAGGATATCTTCTTGCGGCAAAAAACGGTAGCCCCGGCCAAAAATCTCCTTCGGCATACAATACGTGCAGCGGAAGTTGCAGCGATCTGTGACGGAGATGCGCAGGTCGCGTAATGCACGTCCGAGGGCATCCTGTAAGGTTTGTGAGTGTAAAGGGTTATGTTCAGTCATAAGATAAAATCAGAGGATGCTGTTGGGGCATCCTCCTCTGGTTAGTGACGGTATTATAACAGAATTGCGCAGGGTTAACGATTACAGGATGGTAAATTCCATTCTCCCATTTCCAATGATCAGAAGAAGCGGATGATCAACGGGACAATGAGTGCTGTGACACCCAGACTGGCGATCACACCAATAAACAAAGTGTAGCGCTTGTTATAGTTGCCCAGCAGAACCGGATCGTAATACTTTTCTACCTGGTTGTCCTGATACATCTGGATCAATCCATTGAGAAGGGTATTCCGGGTCTGCTTTCCCACACGGAGGCCAAACACGGAAATGACATTGACCAACAAGAGGAGAAGCGTGAACACCACCATGACAATGTCTTCGCTGGTGGAATCCCGGTTATAAGTATCGGCAGCACTGCCTGCAATCCCTGAATTAATTCCCAGGACAATCAGATTGAAGGCGATGGCCGTAATCACAAATATGGTATCGGTGCGCGAACCCTGGTTTAGCTCATCGGTAATATGTTCATGAACTTTCTGTAACATTTTTTGCTCCTGTATCAGAACTAGATCGTGAATTTGGATTTATCCAATCATAGCAGGTTTTGATGAGTGGGTGCAAATGACTGAAGCCTTTCTGGGCCGGGAATGATCTCCCCAAAAAGTTAGCAGTCTGGTGCGGGGAGATCACACCACTATTTCGTTTCCCTCCCAGGATCAACCTGATGGCTCAACCTATCAAACCCACTCATCGTGCGCCGCAGTCAGGTCTCCGCCGGCATCCCCGGTATTGACCGTCCCGGCTGGTTCCACCAGCAGGATGGCGCACTCCTCCTTCGCCACCGGCCGGTGTTCGACTCCCTTCGGGATCACGCACATCTCACCTGCCTCCAAATGCAGAGAGCTTTCACGCAGCTGCATTTCGAACGCACCCTGGATGACAATAAACACCTCATCAGTTTCAGGGTGGCTGTGCCAGACAAACTCCCCCTGGATTTTGGCGAGCTTGAAATGAGTATCGTTCATCTGGGCGATAATCTTTGGTGCCCAGTGTTTCTGGAACTGGGCAAGCTTCTCGGTAAAATTTACTTTTTCGACCGTCATCTTTTCCCTCGTATGATAGATACCAGGTCAATAAGACTCAAGCACCTCGATCAGGCGGGCAAATTCATCCATCAGGTAGCCGGAATGGTTCCGGCTGAGCAGGGTGTGCATCTGGCGGAAATACCACAGCGTACCTTCCCGGCCACCTTTAAAATTTTGCCAGGTCTGCGGGCCTTGTTCAATCAAGGTGCGCTGCAGATTGCGGGCATTGTACACTTTGTCCGCCTGCATGATCCGGATTGTCTCCGGAAGAGCCGTCGCCAAACCGCTTAGATGATCTTCCTTGCGTTCTTTCCAGGGAGGTTTAGGGGAAACCAGCGTATCCGAACATTCGCGCACAATCTGCTCCACCTTCTCTCCAAATTTTTCACGAATGGCAGCGAGCACCTCTTCCCCTCCCTGGTCTTCGGCGGCATCATGCAGCAAGGCAGCAATCGCTTCCTCCTCCGAACCACCATCTTCCAGCACACTGGCTGTGACCCCAAGGATATGTGCCAAATACGGAGCGCCGGTGGCTTTCCGCTTTTGCTGGGCATGGATCCGGTTCGCAAAAATCAGTGCTTCTTCAAATTTTGGTCCGAGATCTGTTTGGTTTATTCTCTGATCTGACATCGTTCAGTACTCCCTAATCAGCAATATGAGAGGCCATATCTTCTCTCAAGGTGGCCGGCATCCGGACAGGCTTTCCGGTCTGCAGGTCGACAAATACCCAAAGAATAGATGCCTGGGCAATTAACTGCTGGTCAGCCTGACGCCGGATGATGAAATGCCGGGTCGCGCGCACGGCTCGCGCGTCCGAAAGATAGGTTGTTATCTCAAGTGTATCACCTAATAAAGCCGGTTGCTTATATTCTATCCGAGTTCTGCGGGTGACAGACCCATACCCCTGCTGCAGGAATGCATGCATCGAGACGCCAAATTGAGCTGCAGCCTGGATGCCGCTCTCTTCCAGATAGGTGAAATATTTCGCATTATTGACATGCTGGGCTGGGTCAACATCCTCCCAGGCGACCTCGCGCTGGATGGTCACTGCGCCGGGAGGCGGTGCAGGCGGAGCCGGGAAAGGTTGGCGCTTGCCGCTCTGGGCCGGAATGCCTTCCGGGAAAAACGCCTGCTTCAGCTGGTCTGGGACGCTCACCGGGTGCAGGCTTTCCCGGTCGATCAGCACCCAATCCGTGGTGCCGCGTGCCAGCACACTATCTTCACCTTTACGGCGAATTTCATACATCCGGCGAGAGCGGACGCGGCGGAAATCGTCCACCCATGTGGTCACTTGGGCCGTATCGCCATAGCGCAACGGGCTGAGATATTCAACCTCGGTATCGCGGATCAGCCAGAGGACACCCAGCCGCTGGTATTCTTCATCCGGGTATCCAGCAGCAGCACTGGCAGCGAATGCAGCTTCCTGCATGTAGCGGACATAGTTGCTGTTGTTCACGTGACCGTAGGCATCGCACTCGTAAAAACGAACTGGAAATTCGCTGGAATGGGTCAATGGCATGTGGTTCAGTACCCCCTTTTCGGTTCTACTTTATTCGGCAGCGCCTGACCCTTCGCGGCCAGGTTCAACATCCGCGCCAGGTGTTCCATCCGGAGCAGTTCGCCCTCCAGCGCTCCCCCGCCGCGGTGCGGGCTCATGACAACATTCTCAAGCTCATGGAAGGGAAAATCCGCCGGGGGCGTATGGGCACGGCTGTCTTCATCCGGTGGGTAATGGTACCAGACATCCAGCCCGGCAGAATGAAGGCGGCCCTCTTTCAGGGCCTGGTACAATGCTGCCTGGTCCACAATCGACCCGCGTCCAACATTCACCAGGATGGCGTTCTCCGGAAGCAGGTTGAGTTCCGGCTCCCCGATCAGGGAATCAGTTTCAGGTGTCAGCGGCAGGGTGATGACCAGCACATTGGCCTGGGGCAGCAAAGCGTGCAGTTCTCCGGCCGGATAAACCTCAGCATGCGGGTCATCCGAATGACTCGCCTCCAGGCTGCGCCGGGTTGCCATCACGCGCATCCCCATCGCCCGGCAGACCTTGCCCACATGCTGGCCGATGCTGCCGTACCCCAGGATCAGGGCTGTTTTGCCTGCAAGCATCAGGGCAGGATTCGGGGAAAGATATCGCGGGCGCCAATCGTGTTCCCGGAAGCGCTGCTCAAACGGGAGGATCAGCTTGGCGGCCGCCAGGAGCAGCATCAGGGCACTTTCAGCCGTAGTGACCGCGTTGTAATGCAGGTTGTGCACTGCCAGGTGAGGATAGTTGCCCAACAGTTCGCCGGTTGGGACAGCCAGCCCCGCCCAGGGAATAATCAGGGTATGCAGTGCCGGGCTGGCCTCGAGTTGTTCACCGGTAGGCCGGCCGCTGACCAGGACCTGGTAATCGGCTGTCTGGGGCAGGTCCTTCCCGGTGAGCAGGACAATTTGAGGGTTGAGTTGGGCGTACAGCAAGTCCCAGGCGGCCTGTCCTTTCTGGTTTGGATCGGAGGGGGGATCAACCGGGTAATACACCTTCAGCACCATAGGCTACCTGTTCAGCTGGACACGGCGAAAGGTTTCACCATATTCAAATGAGACTTTTTCAGCGACAGCGCGCCCGCGCTCGCGGATGCGATCTGGGAGTTCATCCAGGTCAGCGATCTGGCTTTTATGTGCCTGCAAGGCATTGATCTTGAGCTCGATCGTGGAGGAAATATCCACCCAGTAATTTGGCTGGTCGCTGAAAATCAGGAACACATCCAGCACTTTATGCGGGTCGAGTCCTTCCTGCTCATGCTCCGGGTAGTTGAGGCGGTCTCGCGCCAGCGGGAAGGTGGCATCCAGGGCTGCATCCCCCACCGTGCGGTGGTCGCGGTGATTGAGATAACTGCCGCCGACAATCCGGGATGTCGGGTCGTGGGTCACCAGCACATCGGGCTTATAGATGCGGATCTGGCGCACGAGCAGCTCGCGCAGGGTATCGTTATTCTCGATCTCCCCATCCGTCAGTCTGAGGAAGACGACCTCTGAGACACCCACTGCTTCTGCCGCTTTGCGCTGTTCCGCTTCACGCAGGGCAACCAGTTTTTCACGGGTCATCTCTTTTTCAGCGCTGCCTTTACTGCCATCTGTCACGATGACATAAGTTACCTGGGCACCGCGCGAAGCCCACAGCGCTACGGTCCCGGCTGCGCCAAATTCCGGATCGTCCGGATGCGCGACGACCACCAATACTCGTTCGGGTTCTGGAAAATTATTACTCATAGGGCTCCAATCTGTCCAAAAACTATTCCACCATTATAACTGTTTTGTCCACCCTGCGGTTTTGAGTCGGTGAAAACAAGGGCCCTGATGGAACAGCATGCCGGGCTGTGGAGCAAACAAACCTCCAAGCACCCTACCCACAAAGAAAGATGTAAAAAGGCAGGTGAATTAGGTTCATTCACCTGCCTTTTTTTATCCAGGATGCCGTTGACAGCGTGTCGTGGGTGGATTTGGTGCAACTGCCAGGGCTATTTGTCTTCTTTGGCATCCATCTCGTCAAACTCGGCGTCCATCTTGGCTTCCCAATCGCCACTGGGTTTTTCCACAGCTTCTTCCGCTGGCGTTTCCACCTCGACCACCTCAGCCTTATCGCCTGAAGAGATATTGACGACCACCTTTGCCGATTTCGATTTGCTGCGGAAGAGCGGTTTGACCAGCAGCCACAAGCCGACCAGCACCAGCACCAGCGGCCAGTAATCACCCAGCAGTGGTTCCTGGCCAAACGTCGCCCGGAAGAACGAGCCGAAAATCAGGAAAAGCACCAAACCGGTCATGACCGGAGGACCGCCTTCTTCAAACGCCTGCCGCACCTTGCCGCGGAACAGATTGGCCAGGAAGACGCCGATGCCGACAAACACGATGATCAGTGCCCAGGCATACGACCAGCTCTCGTAATCGTTGGTGGTATTCTGATAATGCAGGATCAGACCGATCCCGCTGATGATCGAACCAGGAACCATCAACTCATACACGCCGCTGATGATACCTGCCGCGATGAAAATCAGCCCGGGCCCGATGATCCATATCGGCCAATCGGCAAATTGGGCCATCCAGTCGCCGAACGCCGGCACGAACTGAAGGGCAAGGAACCAGGCGCCCAATAAGATGAGTAAAATTCCAAACGTAAAACTGCCTCTGCGTTTCATTATTTTCTCCTTACGAATCTAAAGATTGAGATCAAAAGCTCATCACAATACTATACGTAAAACAACGCACAGGGTTGTATTTTTGGCGGAAATTGTATCTTGGAAACCAAATACGTCACCGGCACCCGGGCAGATACATACCCAAATGAAGTTTACTAATTGTCAATTGAATTGCTGGAAGCAGGCGGCGAGGGCGACTCGCAGTAGAACACGCCCCCAGACTGGCCGGCATGGTAGTTGAAATCGCGCCCCTCAACGCTCAGGATGATCTGGAAACCCGGGCTCAATACCATCATGTACATCATGCCTGGTTTCGGGCAGCCCAGGCTCGAATCCGGCCAGGTCACCTCACGTGCCTGGACAACTTTGATCTGGTCGAGAGTAATCGACAGTCGTTTGGCCAGGTCTTGCTTGGCCTGCTCGACCAGGCCCTCCAGCGTCCCGGAAGGGACGGACGGCAGTTCGGGCATCGGCACCTCGCTTCCTTCCTGGGTAGGCAGTATGATGGGCATGAGTTTGGTGGGCAGCGGCACCTGGAGGCCGGGTGGGCCGGTTTCCCCCAGGTCTTCCTCTGCTGGGGCCAGCTCCTCGGTGGGCAGTTCGGTAGGAAGTTCGACAGGCATCTCCGCGGGCAGTTCGATGGGAGATTCGCCGGGGACCTCCAGGGTGGGTTTATCTGCCGGGGCGTTCTCCAGGCTCCGGCAGGCGCTGAGAATCAGCACCAGACACAGCAAGAGAAGAATTTTCACTCTGTTCATATCTGTTTTGATTGTA
>DATHZS010000059.1:0-37867 GCA_035458505.1 Anaerolineales bacterium
GGTTATTGACCAGACCATCAATCTCAAGGCTCCAGGGGTTGGGGTCAAAATCCTTTGCTAGGTCAGCCACGCGCTGCTTATCGGTTGTGAATTCATAATAGTTGTTGTAGTTGGTGATCTCTTCGAACGTGTTCAATGGATTTCCAAATTCATCGGATGTGCCATTTGTTGATAACGTATCCTCTGCAATAGGTGCTGCACCATTATTTTGTATTTCAGGCAGGTTGGGACCACAGGCCGCCAGCAGTGCTGCGGAAGCCGTCACGATCCCCATTGATTTTAAGATATCCCTGCGAGAGAGATACACAGCTTCGGGAGTGATCTCAGATGGGTCAACTGGTACGGATTTGTATTTTTTATTCATGTGTGTCTCCAAAATTCATCATGTTAAGGTTTATGGGTAAGGTTCCATTAGTAAGGCTAAAATGGCTTGTTCAGTTTCCTGATATGCGCCTTCCCCGATGTGGACGTAGCGGATGCGGCCTTGTTTATCGATCAGGTAAAGGGTCGGCCAGTAGCGGTTATGGTAAGCGTTCCAGGTTTGGCGATCGTTGTCTACTGCCACCGGGTATGGAATGTCCAGATCAGTAATCGCTTGTTTCAGGTTGTCCAGATCGGCTTCATAGTCAAACTCGGGGTAATGGTTTCCGATCACAACCAGACCTTGATCCTGGTATTCCTGGTGCCATTCTCTCAACGAGGGAATCACATTCCGGCAATTGATTCAACCAAATGTCCACATCTCCAGCAGAACGACCTTGCCTTGCAGGTCTTCCAGCCGCAGCGCTCGATCAACGTTGAACCAGGTCTCATTGTTCAGTTCTGGTGCCGGGCCAAAATCGGATAGAACGGGGTCATCGGGCATTTTGGCCTGAAGTGATTGGCTGGCACAACCTGTGATTGCGAGAAAAGCAATTGCAGATGCGGCGATTTGTTTGAGAAAGTTCTTTTTCATAACAGACAGCATTGTAGTTGATAAATCTTACGAAAGGATTGCGAAAGCCTGAATGAAAAATTAAGCGATGGGAGGGAACATCACTAAATACGGAAGAAGAATTCGGTTCCTTCACCTGGAGTGCTCTCTACCTGAATGTCACCACCGTGCGCCAGCACGATCCCGCGGGCGATGGCTAACCCTAATCCTGCACCGCCCGTGGCGCGACTGCGGGACTTCTCCCCGCGGTAAAAACTATCGAAGATATAGGGCAGGTCTTGAGGGGGGATGCCTTCTCCGGTATCACGCACCCGGACTTCCACGTGCGGTCCTTCCCGGCGAGCAGAGATGGTCACGCTTCCGCCAGCAGGAGTAAAGCGCAGTGCGTTACTGACCAGGTTGTTGATCACTCTTCCAATATATTGAGCATCCATATCTACCGGATCAATCCGCTTCTCCACTTCTCCGGTCAGCCGGATTTCGTGCTTCCTGGCAACCTGAGAAAAGGATTCGAGCGTATCCGAGATCAGATCGCTGAGTGAATTTGGTGCGCGGCTCAGTGTCAAACCTCCGGCATCCAGCTTGGCAACCTGGAACAGGTCGTCGATCAGGATGGATAAAGAGCGGACCTCGCGCTGGGCATTGACCAGGTAGCGCTGGACCGTTTCGGGATCTTTGACCACTCCATCGGAGAGGGCTTCGAGGATAGCCTGAATAGAGGTGAGCGGGGTTTGCAGGTCGTGGCCGACCCAGGCGATCAGGTCGGCGCGCATTTGTTTGGCTTCCTGCAGTTGGGCTGCCATGCGGTTGAAGTTTTCGCTGAGTTGGGCGACTTCATCCCGTCCGGAAACCTCCACCCTGGCGTCTAAGTTGCCCTCTGCAAGATGGTTGGCGGCATTTTGCAGCACAAAAATCCGATCGGTAATGGTTGAGGAGAGAAAATACCCCAATACCATCGCCATCCCTCCGGCAAACACCAGCAAGACCATTGCCAGCAGCAGGTCGTGCTGGTTGATAAACATCAACCTCGCAGTCAACCAGACGTTGAAGAAGGTCAGGATGCTGGAGATCAGGTAACTTACCAGCAGCGTCCAGCGCAGCGTGGACCCTTTTACCATCCAACCGAAACGGTAAGCAGCGTATCCGATTGTGCTGGAAATAATCGCGGTAATTAATAGAAAGAGTGCCATCTTACTCAGGTCGCTGATTGGGGGGTTCATGACCAGAACAAAGACAGCCAGGGAAACCAGGGTGATGGCGGTTACACCAAGGATAAACCGGAGGGTGAGGGAGATGTGTTTTCTGGGTACTTTCATATTAAGGCTCGTATTTGTATCCGACCCCCCATACTGTCAGCAGGTTGGCCGGTGAGGAGGGATCGGCTTCAATTTTCTCGCGCAGGCGGCGGATATGCACGGTTACCGTGCTGGGATCGATGTATTCAGCTTCACCCCAAACGCGTTCCAACAACTGATCCCGGGTGAATACCTGGCGTGGGTGGCTGACCAGCAGGTAGAGCATATCGAATTCTTTGGCGGTCAGGGTGATATTTTCGCTGTCCCGGAGGACGGTCCTGGCCAAAGGGTTGATCGTCAGGTTGCCGGAGACCAGGGGCTGTTCTTCCTGAACGGGTTCCTTGGCCTGGCCGGCGCGCCGCAGAACGGCCCGGACGCGGCTGACCAATTCTTGCGGGCTGAAGGGTTTGACGACATAATCATCTGCCCCTAACTCCAGGCCGGTGATCCGGTCGATCTCATCTCGGCGAGCGGTAAGCATAATGATGGGGACATTGCTGCGCTCCCGCAGCCAGCGGGTAATGGTGAACCCATCCAATCCAGGCAGCATGAGGTCCATTACAACCAGATCAGGGATGTGCTGCTCCAAACTCTTCAGCGCAGCTTCACCATCTCGAGCAATACGCACGGTGAACTCAGCCCGTTCAAGATACAGGCTGACCACTTCAGCGATGTTTGGCTCGTCCTCAACGATCAGAATTTTTTTCCCTTTCATAACCATGCTCCATTTTTGGCGTTGGGCTCCTTCTATATGATACTATCAGTTCTTTCTTAAAGTCCTTAACAGTCTCTTACATAAATTGGATTTGTTTAGACTTTCGCAATATTTTGGCTAGTATTTGGTAAGATAATTTCGATACACTCCTACATATTCAAAAGAAAAAAGGAGTTTATCATGCGCAAGTTCACACTAATTCTTGGAAGTATTCTTCTGGGGGGTCTGGCTCTTGCAGCCTGTGCATCCGGCCAGTCTGCCAATAATGTTATGTCGGATGAAGTTCAGAACACCTCAGGCACGATGTCCGATGAGATGTCTGAAGAGATGTCCAATGGCAAGTCTGATGAAATGTCTGATGAGATGACCGAGGATATGAAGGATGATGGCATGTCCGACACTGCTGACGACATGATGAGTGACAATGCTTCAGAAGACCATCAAGAGATGCCCGAAACAGCCGTTGAGGAAGACACCTCTGACCCAACCTGGTTAGATTATCAATTTACCGATGCGGTGACAGGCGAAACGTTCAGCATCAGCGGATTTAAAGGGAAAGTGGTGCTGGTTGAAACCATGGCAATGTGGTGCTCGAACTGCATGAAGCAGCAGATCCAGGTGCGCGAACTGCACGAACAGCTCGGTGAAAGGGATGATTTCATCGGGATCGGCATTGATGTTGACCTGAATGAAGACCTGGCGATGCTGGCCGCCTATGTGCAGAAAAATGAGTTTTCCTGGCTGTACAGCGTGGCATCCACCGAAGTGTTAGCCGGTATCCAGGATTCGCTTGGCGGGCAGTTTCTCAATCCTCCGTCAACTCCGATCGTGCTCTTTGACAAAGAGGGGAATCCGCATGCGCTTCCCTTTGGGATCAAATCGGCCGATGAATTACTCGGTTTTGTCGAGCCATTTCTAAACTAGTCTGCCATTGACGGATTGATCAGCTCATAACTACCGGTGTGAGGAGCGCGCTCCTCACACCTGGAGGGAACCATGCAACTGGACTCAATTATTACTTCAATCTCAATCGGATTATTGGCAACCACCAGCCCTTGTGTGCTGCCGCTTTACCCGGGCTACCTGGCCTATATCAGCGGGGGGCAGCAAGGGGTAGGCAGTAAGGTTGGGCGCTACCTGCTGGGTTTCTTTGTCCTCATGGGCGTGCTGGTGACCATGCTGCTGCTTGGCGGGATCATCGCTTTGCTCTCGGTTTCGGTGGGGCGGGCCCTTTCGGTCGTGATCCCAATCGCCGATGCATTGATCATCCTGTTGGGGATCATGCTCCTGCTGGATAAGAATCCTTTCAAACAGCTTCCTCAGATCCAGGTGCCTGTGCTCAACCACCCATTTATGAATGCGTTTATCTACGGGGTGCTGTACGGGCCAATCGCTCTGCCGTGCGCCGGGCCTCTGGTGGTGAGCATCTTTGCCTTATCCCTGACGACCACCCAAATGCTGGAACAGCTGAGCATTTTCCTGTGGTTTGGGGTAGGTTTTGGCTTGCCGCTGCTGCTGCTTTCTTTCCTGTCGGGAGCTGCTGCCAGTTGGATCACGCGGCAGTTTGCCCGCCGGGCGCGGCTGATCAACATCGTCAGTGGTGTGCTGCTTGTAGGAATTGGACTCTACGACCTGAGCGCTAACTGGGAGTTGATCTCAGCTTTCTTTTAGAACTTCAGGTGAGAGAAAACAGGCTGAGCCTTGCTAAATCAGCCTGTTTTTTTTATTTTTCCCTTCCGTGTGTCCAGCCCGAAACTGAAAAACACCTGTTGCATCATTCAGCAAAGCCGGCGGAAGCCAAAAACCTACGGATCATTGTGAGAGAAAACAGCAACGAACTTACTGGCCGACTGGAGCAATCCCTGGGGAAGAAGAGAGAAGACCCAGATAGCCACGTTTCGAAATCCTGCTTGACAGATGCTGCAGTTAAACTATAATCATATTAAGATAATTAAGATATATATAGTAATAATTAGTTTTGTGGAGACATCTATGTATCAATGCTTGTGTTTAAGGCGGGATTGACAGCCTGCTAAAAGCTGAGAACAAAAGCATAATTGTTCACGCTGATAGACATAGGACGGCTGTAATCCCGCAGAAATTGTGAAGGGCTGGAGCTCTTCTCGAAGGACTTCTGTTGAAAGAAAGCTGTCTTTTTAATTGTCTATTGGCGTTTTGTTTTAAACCAGCACTGTAAAGGTAAGAGATCGATGGTCGCAACCATAAAAAACTCTCAGTTGAATACATTAACCCGACTAGAGCAATTTAACACGGGTTTGGCTGCATTGGTTGGGAATACGCCGCTGCTGCCCCTCCACCGCGTTGCAGGGCAACTCTGGCCAGGCGTGCAGGTATATGCCAAAGCCGAATGGTTTAATCCTGGGGGGTCGGTAAAAGATCGCCCGGCATTATGCATCCTGAGGAATGCTTTGGAGGATGGGCGGCTCAGCCCCGGAAAGCGCCTGCTTGATTCTACCTCCGGGAATATGGGGATCGCATACGCCACCCTGGCGGCATCGATGGGCATCCCGGTCACTCTGACCCTGCCGGAAAATGCCTCACCTGAACGAATTAAGATCCTAAGAGCTTTAGGTGCAGAACTGATCCTGACCGATGCCATGGAAGGCTCGGACGGAGCGATGTATGTCGCACACCAGGTCGCCCAGGACGATCCCGACCGGTATTTTTATGCCAACCAGTATGATAATCCCGCGAATTGGCAGGCGCACTACCAGACGACCGGCCCGGAGATCTGGAGTCAGACGGGTGGTAGGATCAGCCACCTGGTTGCCGGAATGGGCACCAGTGGAACGATCACCGGGACGACCCGCTACCTGAAAGAGATCAACCCCGCGATCCGGTCAGTTGCTTTTTTCCCTGACTCACCATTCCACGGCCTGGAAGGTCTGAAGCATATGCCTTCCTCTCATCAACCTGGAATTTATGACCCTGAGCTCCCGGACGAGATTCGCGAGGTGACCACCGAAGATGCTTATGAGATGGTTCTTCGATTGGGCCGGGAGGAAGGACTGTTTGTCGGGCTGTCTTCCGGTGCAGCGGCGTGTGCTGCCATTCATCTGGCCGAAGAACTTGACCAGCGCGGCGAGCAGGGGGTAGTGGTCACCGTGTTTCCTGACGCGGGATATAAATACCTGACTGCCCGGATTTGGGAGGAAAATTAATCTGATGACCATTGAACTGAAATTATCGAACAAGGTACTTTCCCAGATCCAGGCAAATGGGGAAAACGCCTATCCTGAGGAAGGTGCAGGCTTAATGCTCGGCAAAGAACAGGATGGCCGGCGTGTTGTTCAGAGGATTCTTCCGCTGAACAACGCCCGTGAGGACACCGCCCGCCATAACCGCTACCTGATCACTGCTGAGGACATGATGTCCGCCGAAATGGAGGCCATGCGCATGGGTCTGGATATAGTGGGCATTTTTCATTCCCACCCGGACCACCCCAACCGCCCCTCTGAGTTTGATCGGGACTGGGCCTTGCCCTGGTTTTCTTATGTGATCACCAGTGTAGAGAATGGCAGAGCCGTGGGCAGCCGCTCCTGGCGATTGGCGGATGACCGGAAAAGTTTTTTTGAAGAAATCATCGTGGTGCTCAAAGAGCATCCTGAAGTCAAATCATAGTTTGGAGGACAGTAACCATGTCTGTTTTAAGAATTCCTACCCCTCTAAGGCCCTTCACGGAAGGCGCCAGTGAGGTCGAGATCAATGCTGAAAATGTGGGGATGGCGCTTGAGGAATTGACCCGACGATACCCTTCCCTGCGCAAGCACCTGTTCACTGAAACAGGTGATCTGCGCAGTTATGTCAACTTATTCATTAATAACGAGGATATTCGCCATTTACAGGGGGTGGACACTCCCGTGAGTGCTGGTGATCAATTGATGATCATCCCAAGCATCGCCGGAGGACTCCCTGGAGGGTGCTGAGATGACCGCCCTCCCGCAAGTGGACCACACCGCAATCCGCACCAACCAGGCAGTCATTATCGGGCTGAACCTGTTGGCCTTTATCCTGGATCTGCCTGTTCTGGTCGGAGTCACCGGGCTGGTAATGCTGCTGGGTACTTTGTTCAAACGCCCGGGATTTGGTTTTATCTACCAAAAAATTCTCGGCCCTGCCGGCTTTCTCCGCCCCAATTTGGTTGAGGATAACCCTGAGCCGCACCGATTCGCTCAGGGATTTGGTTCGGTATTTTTGCTGGCTGGCGCACTCTCACTGACCTTAGGTTCTAACCTGCTGGGATGGACCTTAGTGTGGGTTGTAATTGCCCTGGCAGCGTTGAATCTGTTTGGCGGATTTTGCGTGGGTTGTGCGATGTATTACTGGTTGAACCGGATGAACGTGCCTGGATTTGTCAAATCCCCACTCCCCGGAACGGTTCCTGGAATGCGCCCGGGTCGGGAGGAAAAATGAATCCTCTTCTCATTCGCGTTTTGCTTACTATTGGTCTGCTGGTTTTGGGGCTTGGTGCTTACTGGCTGGCAAATCGGATGATTGTCTATCGTGCCGGCAGGAAACACAATGGCCTGGAAGGTACAATCGCTGGCAAACCTGCCGTGCTGTATTTTACGATGGAAGGCTGTGTTCCCTGTAAGACCACCCAAAGACCAGCTCTGGAAAAGTTGAGCGCTCTGGTGGGCAGTCAGGTCCAAATCATCGAGGTGGATGTGGTCGCCAAGCCGGAATTGGCCGAGAGTTGGGGGGTGCTGAGCGTTCCAACAACCTTCATCATCGATTCATTGGGCAGGCCGCGGCGCGTCAACCACGGCGTGGCTCTGGCTGAAAAACTGCTCAACCAGCTTGAACAGGTGACCGGGCGAAAGTTGGTCAGCTCTGAGGCTCGGGAGACTGTTGAAATCCATGTCACAACCTCAGGGATGGATTGAGAAGACCCGCTGATAACTATACAAATCATAAAAATGAGGCTATCATGGCATTACAGATGATGAATAAACAAACAGACCTTACCCATGAAGAGATCAAACGCTATTCCCGCCACCTCCTGATCCCGGAAGTTGGACTGGAAGGGCAGAAAAAGCTCAAGCAATCTTCGGTTTTGATTATTGGGACTGGTGGGTTGGGCTCACCGGTCTCGATGTACCTGGCAGCGGCTGGAGTCGGGCATATTGGGTTGGTGGATTATGATGTGGTCGATTATTCCAATCTACAGCGCCAGGTGATCCATGGTTCGTCCACCCTGGGTGTACTGAAAGTCGAGTCGGCCAGAAAGCGTTTGCGTGATATCAATCCAGATATCAAGATTACCACCCACAACGAAATCTTTACCTCGGCCAATGCGATGCAGATCGCAAAAGATTATGATCTGCTGATTGATGGGACGGACAATTTCCCCACCCGCTATCTGACCAACGATGTGTGCGTCATGCTGGGGATTCCGAATGTGTACGGTTCGATTTACCGGTTTGATGGACAGGTGAGTGTCTTCGATGCCAAGGATGGCCCCTGCTACCGCTGTATTTTCCCAGAACCACCGCCTCCTGGCCTGGTTCCGTCGTGTGCAGAAGGCGGGGTTTTGGGTGTGCTGCCAGGGACGGTCGGCACTTTGCAGGCCACTGAAGCGATTAAGCTGCTGCTGGGGATCGGTTCAACACTCAAGGGCAAGATGCTGCTCTACAACGCCCTGGACATGAGCTTCGATTTTATCAATCTGCGTAAGAACCCGAACTGCAGGGTGTGCAGCCCTGAGCCGGAGATTACCGAACTGATCGATTATGAAGAGTTCTGCGGGATGCCGATGCACGACCATGATGAGGGATCTGCCGGAGCTGATTGGGATATGACTGTCCAGGAACTGGCGGAAAAACTTGCCGGAGATCATCCTCCCAGGCTGATCGACGTGCGCGAACCGCATGAGCTGCTGATCTCTTCCCTGGAAGGTGCACAGCTGATCCCTCTTGGGCAGCTGGCCGGCAAACTCTCCGAGCTGGATAGTGCTCAGGAGATGGTGTTGGTCTGCAAAAGTGGGTCGCGATCGTCCAGAGCCCTGGAACTGCTGGTGGGGGCCGGCTTCCGTAAGGTCAGGAACCTCAAGGGCGGGATGAATGCCTGGGCCGCTGAGGTGGACCCCTCGCTCCCGATTTACTAACTCTTCTATGCGAATAAAAAACCTGAAAAGCCCTGCATTATGCGGGGCTTTTTTGATTCAACCCGGGTATATTTACCCGAAATCCCTCCGCACTCATCCTTAAGAACGTTAAGAGTAGTTCTGGAAAACGCTATACTCAAAATACCTCAAAATGTTTTGTGCCTGTACATCGCTCGTTGGGAGAACATACGCAGGCTTCAGGCAGTTAAGGATAGGAGTATAGAGTATGAAACGGCAGAACAACAAAAAAACTGTGGATCGCAGGGGCACTCCTGGCACTGAGCCTGGGGCTATTTTCATCCAGTTCATTCGCAGAGGGCGAATTGCCTTATGTGGAGTCTGCTGACTGCGTAATTGAGGTGCCTTCAGATGCCGACCTTGAGTGTGGGGTTTTGGTGGCTCCGGAGAATTATGCCGTCCCTGAAGGTCGCCAGGTCCGGATGCCGTATATCATCCTCCACAGCCCCAGTCCAGCTTCCGGCCAAACGCCGGTGATGTTTACCGAGGGTGGACCGGGAGGTATATCCCTTCAGTCGGTTTGGGGATTTAAAAACTCTGTTCTCCTCAAGGACCGGGATGTGATTATCTTTGAGCAGCGCGGCAACCTGTTTGCCGATCCTGCCCTGGCTTGCACGATGGATGAGCTTTTCAACGAGGAAGACGGCACGTCACCTTGCTATGAGAAGTTGAATGCGATGGGGATCGACTTCACTCAATACACAACGGCCGTGCTGGCAGAGGATATTGAATCCTTGCGCCTCGCACTGGGGATCGAGCAGTGGGATCTGTTGGGAACCTCGTACAGCACCCGCCTGGTTCAGGTGCTGATGGATAAGCACCCGGAAGGGATCCGGGCTGCAATCATGCAGGCGGCCAACCCACTGCATGATAGCCGACACCAGCATGATCCGGAGCACTCCTACCTGGTTCTACAGGTGATGTTTGAGGACTGTGCGGCGGACCCGGACTGCGCTTCAGCCTACCCGGACCTGGAAAGCCAGTTCTTTAACCTGGTGGCAGAACTGAACGACTCACCCATCGAGTTGACCCTCGAAAACCCGGGCGACGGTTCGCCAATTCCTTACCAGGTCAGTGGGGATACCTTGATCAACTGGATGGTGGGGCGCGCCTTTTACGGGCCTGCCTTCCCACCCTATACCTCGGCCTATTATCCGCTGCTGATCAGCCAGCTCGCTGAAGGCAAGACTGGGGCGCTGGAGTCCTGGGCACAGAATGAGATCCAGGCGGATCTTTTTGCCCCGGATTTTATCGCTTTTGGCTTGTACTTTACCGTCAACTGCCAGGATGATGCCTCTTTGGTCACCAAAGGCGAGATCGACGCCCAGGTTGCAGATTTTCCCGAAATGGACAATTTCTACCGCCATCTGGATGAATGGAACCTCTGCCAGGTGTGGGGTCTGCCCAGGTCCGAGCCGCTGGTGATAACCGTGGGGGTTTTGACTGCGCTTCAACTGCTTGCTGCAGCAAGTCTGCTGGTGATGGGAATTCTGCTATGGGTCAGGAAGCACGGGACGTTGATCAACCGGATCCTCTTTACCCTGGGAACCCTCTCAGTGATCGTTTTCTCTTATTTCCTGGTGAAATGGGATATGGTGAATATCTTCCTGTCCTGGCTGGGAATCTTATAAGATAACATAAAAGGCTGGCAATGACTGCCAGCCTTTTTTGTTAATGATAACGAATTATCTCATCACCATCGGAAAGATTAACATGAGGATGTAGAACAACCCCCAGGAAAACCCAAGATACCTGGCAACCTGCCCAGGAAGGGTCAGGATATCGGTGTCTTCATCATCATCGTCATCCTCGCCAAAGACAAGGTTGCCGACCTCGAAGGAATAGCTGACGAACCCAAGCCACGCACTGATAAGCAAGAAAATCAGAACAATTGACAGTACCGTAGCAAACAGGACGCCATAATTTGAAAACAGATCACCAATCCCGGTTTGAAGTATAGAGAGAAGATTTTGGTAAAGTGCGCCAAAGACATTGATGGTTGAATTGGATGTGTAAGCCGTTCCGGCAAACAACCCCAGCCAAATTGCGACGGCCATCCACCCTTTTTGAGTAAGTTTTGAATCCATGAATATTGCCTCCTAGCAGTGGTATAAAATCCTATCAAATGTATCATAGTTTTTGAAATTCGTCATCAAACCCAAAAAGAGAATCTTTGGAATGTTTTTTGAGTAGATGGAATTTCAGTTGATGTTAAGATTTTCCGGGAGATTTGACCACCATTGGTCATCTGCATCGACAAAAAACAGGTGGGTTTTGCCCGGATAATCACTTGCCCCGAGCCCTTTGGCGAGGATCATCACCTCAGGCTGTTGGGCTAAGCGGTCTGCTACTTGTGATTCAATCTGCTTTTTCGTACGCAAAACGACAACCCCACGGATTTCTGCATCGATCAGGTCGAGCAGGTAATCAATGTGCCAGTGGGGAGTTTTTCTCTTCGGCAGGCTGCCCAGCAGACCTGCTGCTTCAATCGATTGCTGGAGGGCAGGCCGGATCAGGTGAGGCGCCTCTGAACCCGAACGGCTGGCATGCCGCAGCAGGCGATATCCCAGGCTGCTGGTACGGTGTTGGCCAAAAGCCGAACCAACGTACAGGTAGGTGCCTTGTGGAAGGTTGATCATCTTACCGTATTGGAATTCACCAAAGGCAAGCTGCTGATCTTCTGTCAGCTTGATGGCCAACAAATATACTCCACAGGGATAAGGATCTCCGAGGATCGTGATCTTGGAATAAATTGGGGTATGGGGATGAAATAGTTTTTTCATGGCGCGCAAAAATGTTCAATTGTGATCAGAAGATGACTATTCAGGTATAAATTCATTAAAAACATTATACGGGAAAAAATTTGATTTGTGAAATATTATGGAACTTTTCACCCATTTTGATCGTTATATGCTCGTTTTGGTAGTATATTAGGACCAATTTATGAGATTTTGGTGAATTGGAGTGTTTTTTGCATTAAAACCCATTAAAATATTTTTTTAGTATTCACTTTGATTGGCTGCTTACCGATAAGTTTGCCATCAGGAAATCACGGAGATTGAATGACATCCGGTCAGACAAAACCAAACCGTCCGAAAGACCCCCACGGACAAGGATCAGGGCCAACAAAAGCAAACAAGGTTGTTGCAAGGTCCTCGGGGGGCAACTCTGCACCCAACCCGAAAAAAGGGTGGCTCAATATCGTCATGGCGATGGTATTTTTCCTCGGTGCCCTCATGCTCTTGGGCGCGGTCAGCGGTTGGTTAGGCTATCAGAGCGGACAGGAAAGCTATAATGCCCAGGTGACAGTGACCGTCGATGCCTACCTGGCATCTCAGTTTGCCCAGGCCATTGAAGATGTGAATAACGAGAATTACCAATTGGCCGTTGTGCGCCTGGAATATATTCTCTCGGTGAAGCCAGATTACAAGCCTGCCCAGGATCTCCTGGTAGATTTGAACGTGATCCTGAATGTCACCTCCACCCCAACGGCTGTTCCGGCAACCCCAACCCCATCTCCAACCCCAGATTTGCGCCCGGCAGAGGAGATGTACACGTCAGTGCTTTCCCTGATCAGCGTGCAAAGCTGGAATGCGGCCCTAGATACTCTCGCAAATCTGCGTAAGACCAATCCGGACTATAAGATTGTTGAGGTAGACGGATTGATCTTTTTATGCCTGCGCAACCGTGGGGTTGAAAAAATCCTGAACGGCGACCTGGAGGGGGGCATCTATGATTTCCTGCTGGCGGAACAGTTTGGCCCGCTGGATGGCGAAACGGAAAACTACCGCAACTGGGCCCGGTTGTACCTGCTGGGCAATGCGTTTTGGGGAGCGTATCCCGAGCAAGCCGCGTATTATTATGGACAATTGGTATCGGCAGCTCCGAGCATCACAGATGCTTCGGGGGTCTCATCGTTCTACCGCTATTGGGCATCCCTGCTGCAGATGGCAGAAAATCTCACGAAAGAAGAAAAATGGTGTGAGTCCAGTGATGGGATGGTACATGTTTTAGGGGTGTGGGATCAGGCGTATGTCTATCCTACAGCCACTTACGTTTACGAGCAGTGTTTGCTTGGCACCCCTTCCGTTACTCCTACCCCGACGATCACACCGACTCTTTCAGAAACATATACACCCACGGATGGTGTCGGTGGTCCGACGGATACGCCGACCCCGACGAGCACGGCCACCCCTGGTGATCCCGAAAGCACTCCAACATTCACACCTTCTCCTACCAACACCCCGAACCCGGGTGATTAAGATCGTGTGGATCTGAAGGAGCTCAAAAATATTATGTCCAAACATCAGAATCCGAAAAGGAAAAAATTAAATTCCCGGCAGGTTTTTATCCTGACGATGGTCGTATTTCTTGGGATTGGATTGGTGCTGTCTTCGGTTGTTTATTCGATTTTTGAAAATTTAGGCAGGCGAGAATCTTCTGCAGTGGGGATCGGGACACCGGTTTTCGACGAACAGGGCAACCTGGTGGTGCCGGAAAGTGCCGGGAACCACTCCCAGGAATCGGGAACCCGTCTCATCGTGCCTGAGGCTCCTCCGCCTGCCTGGGATGGGACGAAGCGGGTTACGATGCTCCTGATGGGCATTGATTACCGGGACTGGGAAGCAGGGAATGAATATTCCCGTACCGATACGATGATCTTACTGACGATTGATCCCGTCGCTAAAACGGCTGGTGTGCTTTCGATCCCTCGTGACCTGTGGGCGGCAATCCCGGGGTTCAACCCGGCGAAGATCAATACGGCTCACTATTTTGGCGATCTGTACGATTATCCCGGTGGCGGCCCGGCACTTGCCGTTAAAACGGTTGAAAATGTGATTGGGGTCCCGATTGACTATTATGCCCGGCTCGATTTCAGTGCATTCGTCGAATTTATCGATATCATTGAAGGCGTGAAAGTCAATGTGACTGAACCGATCGAACTGGAAATCATCGGTCAGGCGTATGATGTTAAGTTGGAGCCGGGTATTGTGGCTCTGCCCGGTGACCACGCGTTGGCATATGCCCGAAACCGATACAACGAGGGCGGAGATTTTGACCGCTCCCGGCGTCAGCAGCAGGTGATTATGGGGATCTACGAACGTTTGCTGAACCCTATTGTTTGGGGAAAGCTGATCACCAATGCACCTGAGCTGTACAATAAATTTTCTCAGAAGATTACCACCAATCTGCCTTTTGAGGATGCGCTCAAGCTGGCGATGCTTGCCGTTCAGATTCAAGAAGAGGATATTGAGATGGCCGTGATCGGCCTGAATGAAGTTCAATTTGGCAAATCCCCCGACGATCTTTCGATCTTGATCCCCTTGCCGGATAAGATCCGCGAGGTGCGGGACCGGGTGTTTGCCACAGGCGGGTCCTTTTCGCCGGCTTTGGAAGGTGATTCGCAGACTCTGATGCAGGTGGAGCAAGCCCAGATCATCATCTACGATGGCACAAATGATGGTGCCACCGGGCAGCGCACCGCAGATTACCTGCGCAGCCAGGGCGCGAATGTGGTCTCAGTGCAGGGTGCCGGACAGGGATACACCACCACCTCTCTGATCGATCATACCGGCAGTCCTTATACCCTGGCTTATCTCTCCGAACTGATGGGGGTTGGCACTTACCGCATTTTCCAGCGCCTGGCAATGGACAGCGACACGGATGTCGAAATCTGGTTAGGAACCGATTGGCAGTATAATAACCCAATGCCATAATAACCGGAGGAAGACCAGGATGTCGAAAACCAAACCGCAAATTTTATTGACCAATGACGATGGGATCGAGTCACCGGGGTTATGGGCCGCGGCTGAGGTGCTGTCGGAGATCGGATTTGTATGGGTCGCCGCCCCGCGCGAGCAGGCTTCCAGCACTGGTCGGAGCATGCCCCTCACATCGGATGGCCGGATCACCGTGAAACAGATGCGCGTCAGCGGTCAGGAATGGACAGTACATGCCGTGGGTGGCACTCCCGCCCAGACGGTGCAGCACAGCCTCCTGGAGATTATGGGCCAAATGCCGGACCTGGTGGTATCGGGGATCAATTACGGCCTCAATCTGGGATTGGCAGTCACCGTTTCAGGGACGGTAGGTGCGGCAATTGAAGCAGCCAGTTTTGGTATCCCGGCGCTGGCCGTCTCTTTGGAAACGGATGTGGAGCATTTCTATACCCATTCGGATGAAGTGGATTTCCGGTGTGCTGCACATTTTACCGGTTTTTTTGCCAAACGCCTGCTCGACCCATCCCTGGAGCTGGGTTCTCGCTTGCTAAAGCTGGAGGTCCCGGCTGAAGCCGGAAAGGATACTCCCTGGGAGCTGACCCGTTTGGACCTGGATCGCTATTATATTGCCACGCCGGGAAAACGCACAGATTGGGACCAACCGCATCAATTAGGTTTTTATGCCCGTACCGATCATGAAAATTTTACCCCGGGCACGGACACCTATGTCACTCTGGTTGAGCGTAAAGTATCCGTGACCCCGCTCTCGCTGGACATGACCGCAGGGATCTCCTTCGAGCAGATGCGCGATCAATTCAACCGACCTGATTGACCGATAACTGCATCCCGTCCCATAGAGTGCCCGCTCCTGCACAACACCATTTTAAACCTGTTCTTTATAGGAAAATCGTGCTGTGACCGGTCAAATTCAGGCCGTCCTGTAAATCTGCATCGGGTATAATGAAACGGGTTTATCTTCAAGAAATTGGCCACCAGATGAGGATGGAAATATGAAAGCAGTTTATATTACAGAACACGGCAGCCTGGATGCACTCACCTATGGCGACCTGCCTACTCCTTCCCCGGGTCCGGGAGAAGTGCTCGTCCGACTGAAAGCGGCAGCCCTCAACCGGCTGGACCTGTGGGTACGGGAAGGCTGGCCGGGCATTAAGATCGACTATCCTTTCGTGATGGGTGCGGATGGGGCAGGCGTGGTCGCCGCGGTTGGTGATGGAGTCACGGATTGGAAACCCGGCACCCCAGTCGTGATCAACGCCAACCTTGGGGACGGGACATGCGACTACTGCCGGGCGGGTTTTGAGAACCATTGTGTCAATTGGGGCTTGCTAGGAGAAACTAGGGGCGGGACCTACGCTGAACATGTCGTCATGCCGGCGCGAAACCTGCTGGAGATGCCCGAAAACTTTGATCCCCATGAAGCCGCGGCTGCGGGGCTGGTTTTCCATACTGCCTGGCATTCCCTGATCACCAGGGGGAAGCTCCGCCCGGGTGAAACTGTGCTGGTGGTGGGGGCGTCTGGTGGAGTCAATACAGCCAGTATCCAGATCGCTAAGCTGGCAGGGGCAGAGGTTCTTGTCGTCGGCTCCAACCCCGGCAAATTGGCTCTGGCCAGTGAGCTGGGTGCAGATGTATTGATCGATCGCTCGGAAGATGAAAATTGGTCGCGGGCTGTCTATAAGCTAACCAATAAACGCGGTGTGGATGTTGTGGTTGACAATGTCGGCACCACCTTTTACCAGAGCTTTCGTGCTGCCCGTGTAGGTGGCCGCATCCTGACGGTGGGGAATACCGGGGGACCCAAATTTGAGATCGATAACCGGTATGTCTTTGGCAAGCATCTCAACATCCTGGGGTCCAGCATGGGTACCCTGTCGGATTTTAAGACCGTAATGGAATTGATATTTGCCAGGAAGTTAAAAGCTGTGATTGATCAAACCTTCCTGTTGAAAGATGCTCGGGATGCACAGCAGCGCCTGGAAAGCGGCGAGCAGCTTGGAAAAGTGACCCTGGCAATCGAATAACCCCCTGGGTATCGATATCTGGAAGGAAAGGATCAGAAATGAGTGAACTGCCATTTGAGATTCCTCAGAACAAGCAGGAGTTGAAGCAGTTATTTGTTGAGACCCGCGA
The DNA here is from genome assembly GCA_035458505.1 of Anaerolineales bacterium. Taxonomy (GTDB): domain Bacteria; phylum Chloroflexota; class Anaerolineae; order Anaerolineales; family UBA11579; genus UBA11579. The sequence continues at coordinate 16,961 of DATHZS010000059.1, forward strand.
GAAATTTGCCTCTACCTGGAAAGGACTCCCTGATGAAGCGCTGAACCAGCGTCCTGGCCCAAATCCTGATTGGTCGGTTAAAGACATTCTGGCTCACATTTGCTGGTGGGAGAGCTTTGCCCTCAGCCGGATCACGATCCTGGCGGCGGGAGAGAAGCTCCACCTCTTGAGTGATTTTGATGCACTCAACCGGCAGGTGTTCGAGCAATATCGGGAGATGCCTTTCGAGCAGGTCGAGCTGATGTTCAACGCCAACCAGACCCAGATCGAAGGGCTGATTGATTCTTTGAGTTTTGACGAATGGACGGATGAAAACCGCCCGAATTTTAAAGGTCAATCCCTGATGCGGATGCTGGGTGGGAACACCTTTGGACATTACTTTGAACATCTTGATGATTTGCTTGCCTACCAGGAGCGTTACCGTTAACCTGAAACCTGGATGTATCCAATGATCTTCAACCGTCCCTGGCCTGTGTTCCTCTTGTTTGTCTCCGGATTGCTGTTTTCAGCGGTTTCCTGGCTCAGGTTCGGCGTGGCAGTTTCATTACTCGACTTTCTGAACGGCCTGCCGCTGTCCATCTCACCTCTATACCAGGTCCTGACCGGATTTCTTTGGGGGGCAGCAGGCTTGTGGGTCAGTGTATGGCTGTGGAAAGGGCACCGCAGAGCTCCCATCGTGTTACGTATCCTCACGGTGACTTATGCGTTGTATTATTGGATAGACCAACTCCTGATCATGACCAGTGAGATCCGCCGAACAAACTGGTGGTTCCTGGCGCTGGTGACCGGTATTCTCATCGTGCTTGTCTTTCTGAGCTTGCTGCTGCCTGCGGTAAAAGAATTCTTTGGAGAACAACATGAGCAAAAAAAATAAAATCGAAGAACTGCGCGAGAAGCGTGCCCTCGGCCGGTTGGGCGGAGGGGCAGAACGGATCGAAGCTCAGCATGCCCGCGGTAAACTGACCGCCAGGGAGAGGATTGACCTGCTCTTGGACAAGGGTTCTTTTCGGGAAACGGATGCTTTTGTCACTCACCGCACCGAAGATTTCGGGCTGGGAGAGCGGAAATATATGGGCGACAGTGTGGTGACCGGGTGGGGGACGATTGATGGCCGCCTGGTGTATGTCTTCTCGCAGGATTTTACCGTCTTTGGGGGCAGCCTCGGTGAAGCCCATGCTCAAAAGATTGTCAAGATTATGGATATGGCGCTGAAGAACGGCGCACCCCTGATCGGGTTGAATGATTCGGGTGGGGCGCGAATTCAGGAGGGGGTCGTGTCGTTAGGCGGGTACGCGGATATTTTCCTGCGGAACACGCTTGCTTCGGGAGTCGTGCCGCAGATCAGCGTGATCATGGGCCCGTGCGCAGGTGGGGCTGTTTATTCCCCTGCGATTACCGATTTTATCTTCATGGTCAAAAAGTCTTCGTATATGTTCATCACCGGTCCGGAAGTGGTTAAAACGGTCACTCATGAGGATGTGACATTTGAGGAATTGGGCGGCGCGATGGTGCATGCCGATACCTCCGGTGTGTGCCATGTGGCCGGTGACAGCGAAGCAGAGACCCTGGCCAAAGTGCGGGAAATGTTTTCCTACCTGCCGCAAAATAATATGGATGACCCACCTTACCGGGAAACCAGCGACGACCCGCTGCGGCGTGAAGAAGCCCTCGATTCGATCATTCCTGAAGACCCCAGCAAGCCGTATGATATTAAAGATGTGATCCGCATGGTGATGGATGACGGCAGGTTTTTCGAGATCCATAAAGATTATGCCGCCAACATTGTGGTCGGATTTGCCCGGTTGGGTGGCCGCCCGGTAGGGATCGTGGCCAACCAGCCGGCGGTGCTGGCCGGCGCGCTGGATATCGATTCTTCCAAAAAAGGCGGAAGATTTGTGCGTTTTTGCGATGCGTTCAATTTCCCGATTATCACCTTTGTCGATGTCCCTGGCTTCCTTCCGGGAGTGGACCAGGAGCATGGCGGGGTGATCAGTTCCGGGGCAAAATTGCTCTATGCTTATTGTGAATCGACTGTACCCAAGCTCACGGTGATCACCCGCAAGGCATACGGTGGAGCCTACGACGTGATGAGCAGCAAGCATATCCGGGCGGATTACAATGTTGCCTGGCCCGGGGCGGAGATCGCGGTGATGGGTCCGGATGGTGCCGTCAATATTATCTTCCGCAAAGAGATCTCTGAAGCGGAAGACCCGCTTGCCCGCAAGGATGAGTTGACCGCCGATTACCGGGAAAAGTTTGCCAACCCGTACATTGCGGCTTCGTTTGGCTTTATTGACGATGTGATCGAACCGAGCGAGACCCGCCCGCGCCTGATCAATGCGCTGGAAATGCTGGAAAACAAGCGGGACAGCAACCCGCCTAAAAAACACGGCAATATCCCATTATAAGGTTGATGAACCCAGGGGGTTCTTGCCCCCTGGTGCTCGATATGACGAAGATTGCAGGAGAGAGATGACATTCAATAAGGTGCTGGTAGCCAATCGAGGAGAGATCGCCGTCCGGGTGCTGCGGGCTTGCCGGGAGCTGGGGGTCGAGACGGTTGCGGTGTACTCCGATGTGGATCGCAAAAGTCTGCATGTCCGTTTTGCCGATGAAGCCTATCTGATCGGCCCGGCTCCATCTGCGGACTCTTACCTGCGGATGGAAAAGCTGATTGAAGTTGCCAGGAAAAGCGGTGCCCAGGCAGTCCATCCCGGATATGGGTTCCTCTCGGAAAATGCTGAATTTGCTCAGTTATGTGCTGATGAAGGATTGGTCTTTATTGGGCCCTCTCCGGAAGCGATCCGTCGCATGGGCGACAAAGGGATTGCCCGGGCAACCATGAAAGCAGCCGGGGTACCTGTGGTGCCCGGGACTGAAGGAGAGCAGCGGCTGAGGGATGAAGAACTGCTGGCGGAAGCCGGGAAAATCGGTTTCCCGCTCCTGATCAAAGCCACCGCCGGGGGAGGGGGGAAAGGAATGCGGGTGGTGACCGATCTCTCGGAAATGGCGGCCGCGATCCAATCGGCCCGCCGGGAGTCCAAATCTGCTTTTGGCGATGACAATGTCTATCTGGAAAAATTGATCGAACATGCCCGCCATATCGAGATCCAGGTACTTGCCGACCAATTTGGCAATGTCGTCCACCTGGGAGAGCGCGAATGTTCGATCCAGCGGCGCCACCAAAAATTACTCGAGGAAGCCCCCTCGGTATTTGTGATGGATGACGAAGACTTCCGTCAGCGGATGGGAGCAGTGGGCGTGATGGCCGCCGAAGCGGTGGATTACGTCAATGCCGGAACGGTGGAATGCCTGGTGGATGGGGATAAGAATTTCTACTTCCTGGAAATGAACACCCGCCTGCAGGTGGAGCACCCGGTCACAGAACTGGTCACCGGGGTGGATATTGTCCTGCAGCAGATCAGGATCGCTCAGGGGTCCCGCTTGCCGTTTGGGCAGGAGGATGTGCGCATGCGAGGGTGGGCGATCGAATGCCGGATCAATGCCGAAGATCCATTCAACCAGTTCTTCCCGTCGACAGGGGTGGTCAGCGAACACGATGTACCGACCGGGCCGGGTGTCCGGGTTGATACCGGAATATTTGGAGGCGCCGCGATCACACCCTATTACGACCCGATGATTTCCAAACTGGTCTGTTATGGGGAAACCAGGGACCAGGCCGTGATGCGCATGCGGCGGGCTCTGGCCGAATATCATATCCTTGGGGTGGCATCGAACATCCCCTTCCACCAGAACCTGCTGCAAGACGCCCGCTTTTTGTCAGGTGATTTTGATACCCAGTTCGTGGAGAATCAATTTTCAATGCAAGAGGTGGCGGGAGATTTGGAGACTTACCCGGAAATTGCCGCCATCCTGGCGACCCTTGTTGCTCACCAGCAAACCGAGCGTTCTGCCCACATCGACCGGGATTGCGGCAACGGCATTTCGAACTGGAAGCGAAGCGGGCGCTGGAAAGAAATGGGGCACTAAGATGAAATATCACACCACTGTCAACGAGGTGGAATTTGAGGTTGAGCTCCTGGAAGCCGGCCAGGTTCGTGTGAATGATCGTGTTTACCAGGTCGATTTTTCTGATGTTGATGGCGGCCAGGCGTTTTCCTTGCTGGTGGATGGACGTTCCTTTGAAGCCTTCCTGACTACAGATGAAGATGCCGGCCTCCAGGTAGTCATTCATGGGATTCGCTATGCAGCTGAGGTGATTGATGAACACGAAAAGCTGCTGCGCCAGGTCAGCGGGGATGCAGGGGCGGCTACCGGGGTCTATGAGCTGGCGGCACCGATGCCGGGATTGGTGGTCAAAGTCCCTGTGGCGGTGGGCGACGAAGTAGCCAAAGGCGATGTGCTGGTGATCCTGGAGTCGATGAAGATGCAAAATGAGCTGAAATCTCCGCAGGCCGGAGTCGTGACCGTGGTCAATGTGGTAGATGGGGATAATGTGGAAAAACGGGATGTGATGATGATCCTGGGCCCGCATGAGGACGCAACCGACGATGCAGGAACTGGAAGCTAAGTTTTATCTCCGGAACCTCGCGGTTTTCCCGGGGCGGTTGCAGGCTGCCGGAGCGGTAATTGTGCGCCCCCGGATTCTGGAAACCAACTTGCGTTTTGATACCCCAGATGGGGATCTCAACCAGCAGCATCAGCTGCTGCGGTTGCGCAAGGCCCATACCGCCACCCTGACCTATAAAGGGGCTGCCAATCTGGTTGGCGGCGCCAGCCAAAGGCAGGAGATAGAAACCGAAGTGGCGGATTTTCAGGCCGCCAGAGCGCTGATCGAGGCGCTGGGGTTCCAGGTGTCCAGGATTTACGAGAAATACCGAACGGAATACCATCTGGACGGCCTGCTGATTACACTGGATGAACTGCCGTTCGGGGATTTTATTGAAATTGAAGGGCCGGGGGTGGCCGAGATCCATGCGGCCGCGGATACGCTCGGGCTGGATTGGGATGCCAACATCACCGACAACTACCTGATGCTGTTAGACCGGGTGACGGCTTTCCGGGAGCTTGCTTTCCGCGACCTGACGTTTGAGAATTTCAGGGATCTATCGATCTCCCCAGCAGATTTAGGGATCAGGGCTGCTGATTAGACGCTGATTAAGGGGGGCAGGCTTTTTTTTCTCAGATCGAATCTACCAGGGCACCCTCGTGCCAGTGAATCGATTTGATCTCCCCACCGAAGTTGAATGTCTCCAGGAACTGCGTAAAATGATCCAGCTTTCCCGTGGTCAGGTAAGTAGACTGTCCCTGCTGGCTGGTGGATGCTTTGAGGTTGTGCTGGTCGAGCAGGCGGCCAACCTGCCGGGCAATTGCCGGGGCAGGATCGATCACGCGGACCTGCGGGCCGGAAATGGCTTCGATCTGGGGAATCACAAACGGGTAATGCGTGCAGCCCAGAACGACGGTATCAATGTTTTCTTCCAGCATGTTCCCCAGTGCCTGCCTGAGGATGGCGAGAGTTTCGCTTCCGTCCAGGTTCCCCTGTTCAATCTGTTCCACCAGTCCCGGGCAGGTGTCCTGAAGGATCCTGACCCCATTCGCAAAGCGCTCGACCACCGAGGCATACAGCTCTCCCTGGAACGTCGCCGGGGTTGCCAGCACTCCAACCACACCGGATTTCGTGGTTTCGGCAGCAGGTTTAACCGCGGGTTCCATCCCGACAAAGGGGATGGCCGGGAAGGTGTGGCGCAAAGAATGCAGCGCTGCGGCCGATGCGGTATTGCAGGCCACCACGACCAGCTTTGCCTCGTGCTGGAGAAAGTACCGGGTGATGTCTTCCGAAAATTGGCGCACCTCTGCCAGAGAACGCAGTCCGTATGGTACATGGGCCTGGTCCGCCAGGTACAGTAGATTCTCCTCGGGATACTGCTGACGGATGGCGCGCAGTACAGATAATCCACCAACGCCAGAGTCAAATATACCGATCGGAGCAGACATCTCGTTCAATCCTTTGCTAACTGGTTGCAGCCTGGACCTGTGCTGCCTGAGCAGAGAAGCGGTGAAAGATGGCTTGCATTTCAGGGGCGTCAGGCATCCATTCCGGGTGCCATTGTACCGCAAGCCCAAAGGGATGGGAGGGAAGGCAGAAGGCCTCAACCAGTCCATCTGGGGCGGTAGCCAGTACTTCCAACCCGGGTGCCAGTGTTTTTAAGCCCTGGTGGTGCAGGCTGTTGACCTCGGCATGGGTGCTGTCGAACAAGTCGCTCAGCAGGCTGTTTGGTTTGACTTCGATTGTATGGGCAGGATGGTCCGGGGGGTATTCCGGGAAGCAAGAATGCTGCAGTGCGCCGGGTAGTTGGTCGTAAATGTGGGTGTAGAGTGTTCCGCCCAGGGCAACATTGATCACCTGGAAGCCGCGGCAGATGCCCAGAAACGGGATTTCCTTTGTGGCAGCATACCGGACGAGGGAAAGCTCATGCTCATCCCGTTCCAGGTCGATGCCGTAAATTTCTGCATGATCCTCACCCTGAAAATATTTGTTGTCGATATCTCCACCCCCGGTAAACAGCAGCCCATCCAATCGCCCGAGCAGTTCGGCATTCATGGCTGGCGGCAGGTTGACCGGGACCAGTACAGGGATCGCTCCGGCGCGCAGCAGAGCCTCGGAATAAGTTTTGGGAGAGGAGATCAGGGGTAAGCCATATTTTGGATCTGTGCTGTTGCGAGTAGTCAGTCCGATCAGCGGAGCGGGCATTCGTTCCTCCAGAGCTTAAACAACAAATAGGGTGCATGATTGCTGCACCCTATTTTACAAGAAAAAGAACGGTTATTTCTTAATTTTTTGTTTCAGGCGGGTGGCCTTGCCGATGCGGTCTCGCAGGTAATACAGGTTAGCACGGCGGACATGAGAGCTGCGCTCAACAACCACCTTTTCCAACCGCGGGGACCGCAGCGGGAAAGTGCGCTCTACGCCGATTCCGTTGCTGGCGATCCGGCGCACGGTGAAGTTGGCATTGTTGCCGGAATTTCGGACTCGGATAACGGTGCCTTTAAATTCCTGGACACGCTCCCGGTTGCCTTCTTTAATTCGTACATGAACATTGACCACATCACCTGATCTCAGGTCGGGAATGTTTTCGTTTACTGGCGCTTCAACTGATCTTAAGATTTCGTCAGACATGATACTATCCTCTATTCATAAATGCTTTATCGCTTTTGGCAGAGAAAAATCCTCCGGCACAGCGGGTTATTATACCAGTGGCTGGTTGTGTTGGGAAGGGTATGCAAAGAGGAAATTGCCCCTGATCTTCCCGTTGTTTTCTGTCTGGAATATCTCACCTGGGCGGGGTAATTTCAGGTAAATAAATCTTTCCGCTGGTAATTATCCGGGACCGGGGGATAGGCCTGCATGAAGCTGTCCGTCCCCGACATCAGGAACCTGGCCACCCGCAAAACCAATGGGCTCTGGTCGCTGAAATTCAACTGGCTTTCATGACAGTTGCTGGCTTTCTCTTTGAGATCGTTGACGGTGCTGTAATTGATCCGGATATGGACCGGGTAATCGTCATCGCCTGCCAGCTTTTCCAGATCAATATCATGGTTGCGGCCAAATTTGGTCGGGTCTTTTCCAAATAACTTATAGACCCGGACTGCCAGGCGTACAAACCCACGCGGGAAGATGTGGTAGAGCAGCTTTTTAGGCTGGAAAGGGTCTCCGGCTTCAGGGTATTGGCCTGGGTCTGCTGCGGCTTCGAAGGCTGCCACCGTGGCTTTCTGAATGTGAATATGGTCGGGGTGACGGTAGCCGCCGACCGGGTCGAAAGTCAGCACCACATCGGGTTGGTAGTCCCGGATATAGGCCACGATCTTACCGGACACTTCCTCTAGGGGAGCGTTGATAAAAGCCTGGGGGTGGCGGTTGTCTTCCGAACCGTCCATCCCTGAATCCCGGTAACCGAGGAAAGTCACTTTTTTAAGCCCGAGGTAATTGGCTGCACAGCGCAGTTCCGACTCGCGGCGGTCGGCAACCGACTGAAAGTCTTTCAGGAATTTTGGCTCTACATCTCCAGCCTCACCTTTGGTCGCGCAAATCAGGTGTACTTCTACACCTTGCTTGGCATAATAGGCTAAAGTCCCACCCATCCCAAACGATTCATCATCGGGGTGGGCCAGGACAGATAAGATTTTTTTTGTATTACTCATGTATTTTAGAAGAAACCTTGCCTGATTTTCTTACCTTTCTCCGTTCACTTCTGCGACCAATTGCTGGAAGAAATGTTCCATAAAAGTATGCCGTTCCTCCGCCATGGACTTTCCGCTGGTTGTTTGCATGCGGTCTTTGATGCGGGAAAGCTTGAAAAGGAATTCATGATATGCGGTGTAGGCTTCTCCGGGCTGTGTTTCCAGCGAAGTTTTGAACTGGTCGGAAGGCTCGGCGTGCAGGGGCTGCCCGTCTAACACGGCAAATGCCAGGGCACGGGCTGCGCCAATCGCACCGATGGCATCCAGCTTGTCTGCATCGAACAACACTTTGGCTTCCAGCGTTTGTGGGGAAAGCCCGGCCCGGAAGCGGTGGGTGAGAATGCAATCCTGGACGGCTTCGATCCGGTGGTCTTGCCACCCCTCTTCTTTCAGCACGATGGCCGCAAATGCAGCCGCAGCTTCGTGGTGTTCCAGGCGCAGGCTCTCGCTGCCAGAGGCGGCTTGGGCATCATGCAGCAGGGCAGCAGCACGCACGACTTCCAGATCAGCACCTTCCCGCTGGGCCAAAACCTCGGCCAGACGATACACTCGCATCACGTGGTCAAAATCGTGGACCTGGTCGCTGGCCTGATACCATGTTCTTGCTGATTCGATCGAAGGCATGGGCTAACCTCCCAGGAAACTGCCGCTGACCACCAGGAACAAGCCGAGCAGCAAAATGGATACACAACCGATCATAAAGATCTTACGGGCTAATTTGAGGATGAAGCGCAGTGCGATCCATCCCAGCCCGATTGCCAGGATGAGGTACAGGGTTTGATACAGTTCAGGGTTATTGAATGCAGGCATCGTTACTCCAGGAGGATGGTTGCAGGTGGAATAGATTAGTGATTAGCGCTGTTGATGGGATAGTGTGCGCCTTTTTTGATCACTGTGTGAACAAGGTTGGTACCATAGCGGTATCCCAAATGCCGGTAATCGGGGACATCCAGTATGAGCAAGTCGGCTTGTTTTCCGGGCTCGATGGAACCGATCTGATCATCCAGGTTGAGCGCTGCGGCCGCATTGATCGTGGCCGCAGCAATCGCCTGCGCCGGGGTGAGCTTCATATACCGGCAGGCAGTGGCAATCGTCATTTGCAGATTCTCACACCAGGTTGTCCCGGGGTTCAGGTCTGAGGCCAATGCCAGGATCCCGTTTGCCGCGAGGATGGCCTTTGCCGGTGTGTAGTCTTTTTCGGCCAAGCCAAAGGGTGTTCCAGGCAGGCCGATGGCCACAGTGTCGGAACGCCCCAGGGCCTGGATATCCGCCGCTGAAGTGGTCACCAGGTGGTCGGCAGAAGCAGCACCCAGTTCTACCGCCAGGCTGGCACCACCCAGGTTGTCAAACTCATCTGCATGTATTTTAAGCGGGAAGTCAAGGCTTTTGGCCGTGCTGAGGATTTGTCTGGCTTGCGCCAGGTCGAAAGCCCCGGTTTCGCAGAATACATCGACAAACGGCAGCTGCACATCCGGGTAGTGCGTCAACCACCACTGTTTCAAGGCGGGCAGCATTGAACTGCAGAGATGATCGGTATATCCCTGGGGATCGTCTTGGTATTCGGGCGCAATCGCATGCGCACCCATAAAGGTGGGGACAATCTCCCAGGGCCCTTCCTTTTCCAGATGCAGAATCACATCCAGCATGCGGAATTCGGTTTCGGTCTCCAGCCCATAACCGGTTTTGACCTCGATGGTGGTCGTGCCGTGTCGGAAGGCGCGCCACAACCGGGATTTGGTTTGCTCCAGCAGGTCATTGGCATTGGCTTTCCGGGTCGCCCGGACTGTGGACAAGATCCCGCCGCCGGATTGAAGGATGTCCATATAGCTTTTTCCTTCCAGCTTCATCTCAAATTCGGCAGCCCTGTCCCCGGCCCAAATGGCATGTGTGTGTGGGTCAATAAACCCGGGAAGGACAACTCTTCCAGAGGCATCCAGGCGTGGTTCTTCCGGATACTCGGCCAGTAATTGTTCGGTTGGCCCCACCGCACGGATGCGGCTGCCAGCAGTGAGCACGGCCCCATTGGGGATGATGCTGAGCGTGCCGAGGTCTTTCCCACGCTGGGGAGGACCAGCGAGGGTGAGCAGTTGGTTCGCAGAATGGATCAGCATATACAGATTTCCTCGTTCTTTTTTAGGTCGTGGGAATTATAGCATGGGAAATGACCCATAAATACTGTCCCTGGGGTTACAAATATCATTCCATCATCATGATTTACTGATGAAGTTGCAAGTTGCACCGTGCTTGACACCTGCATACCCTTGTGCTACATTAATTCTTAGCAGGGTGAGAGAAGTTTTATCCTCTCTCTTTTCCACGATTTTAGCAGGCAGGAGTGGAGTTTTGACCAAGACTCGCACACAAAAAATGATTGACCGTTTACGCGACCTGCAGGCATCCTCTCCCGATGTTGAGGGTTCTGCAATTGTGAGCGTGGATGGTTTGAGCATTGCCTCGGCTCTTCACCAGGAAATTGAAGAAGACCGTGTTTCCGCCATGTCTGCGGCAATGTTATCTCTCGGCGAACGGATTGCGTCTGAACTCGGACGCGGGATTTTGGAGCAGGTTTATATCCGTGGCGAACTTGGATACGTTCTGCTGATGGCGGTTGGTGATGAAGCTGTTCTAACCGTGATGGCGCGCAAAGAAGCCAAACTTGGCTTAATCTTGTTGGATATGAAACGCGCTGTAGAAGATCTCAATCAGTTAATTTAGGAGACGGGCTAAAGCATGGATCAGATTCCGAAAAGTGGGTTTTATTACCCAAACCGTTTTGCCCTGATTACGCTCGAAGCCCTGGAAGAGGTAATGGGAAAAAATGGCTTGAACGCCATTTTAAACATGGCTCACATGCCGCACCTGATCGATCATTATCCTCCGGCTAATCTTGAGCGAAGTTTTGATTTCTCAGATTACTCGATGCTGAACATCGCTCTTGAGGAAATGTATGGCCCGCGAGGCGGCCGTGGACTGGCATTGCGGGCAGGCCGGGCAACCTTTGCAGACGCGCTGCGCAACTTTGGTGCAATGGCCGGTGTTGGAGATCTTGCATTTAAGATCCTGCCCCTGCCGCAGAAACTAAAATTAGGTCTCCCGGCCATGGCCAAAATATTTACGACTGTCAGCGATCAACACAGTACGGTCGAAGATCATGGAACGGAGTATCACTATATCATCCATCGCTGCCCGGTGTGCTGGGGGCGCACAAACGAAGATCGACCGGTTTGTTTCATTTCAACCGGGCTGATCCAGGAAGGCCTGAAATGGGTCTCTGGGGGAAATGAATTCCGGGTGAATGAATCTGAGTGTATCGCGATGGGCGATGAAGTCTGCCGATTTGTTATTCAGAAGGAACCAATCAACTAAACTCATGCCATTGGTGATAAAACAACCCTCGATCCTGATCATCGAAGATGATTTGGACGTGGCGGATATGCTCAATGCATATTTCCGGATACAGGGGTACGAAGTTACCACCGTCAATTGGGGTAGAGACGCCATCCGCGCTTGCGAAGGGTCTTCTCCTGATTTGATCATTTCGGACATCAAACTTCCGGATATTGGTGGCTTTGAGGTGGCCAGGCGGCTGCGTTCATCTCGGTCCACAAAAAATATCCCGATTATTTTCCTTACTGAGAAGGTAGAACGGGAAGACCGTTTAGCCGGCCTGGAACTTGGGGCGGATGATTATATAACCAAACCCTTTGACATCCAGGAACTTCGACTGCGGGTTCGCAATTCGCTGGTGCGCTCCAAACAAACCATGTTGAGAAATCCAGTCACCGACCTGCCAGAGAGCACACTGGTGGACGATCGACTGCGTGAGATGCTCTCTGAACCTCATTGGGCGGTGATGGTTGTATCACTCAAGAATCTGGATGATTATCGGGAAGAGTATGGCTTTATTGCTGCAGATGACGTGCTGCGGGCGATCAGTTTGATGATCGATACCACCGTGCAGGAGGTGGGAGTCCCGACAGATTACCTGGGACATTTAACCCCGACAGATTTCCTTGTGATCACTATCCCGGAGATTGCTGCTAAACTTAAAAAGCGGCTTTACTCTCGTTTGCGGCAGTCACTGGATTATTTTTACCCGATGCGGGATCGGGAACACGATACCGGTCTGCTGAAGAGTATGTATACCCACCGGCTTTTGATCAAATTTGGGGTTGTGCATAATAGAGAAGGCTCTTTCAAGGATATCAACCTGCTCAAGGATGCCCTGCAAGCACAAATCGGGAACAGCTAAATAGCTAATGAAGACCTTGATCGTTCTGCCAACGTATAATGAATCAGAGAATCTGCCCAGTTTAGCAGAAGCGATATTCGCTCTACCTGTAGAGGGTATTTCCTTATTGGTGGTCGATGACGCCAGCCCGGACGGCACAGGAGAGATTGCAGATCGGCTCAGTGACAAGTATCCAGGCCGATTAATGGTCATGCACCGGGAGGGCAAGCAGGGTCTGGCAAGTGCGTATATCCAGGGGTTTCAGCAGGCACTTGGGTATGATGTCGATGCCATCGGGATGATGGACTCGGATTTCTCCCATGCACCTGAAAAACTGCCTGAGATGATTGCTGCATTGCAACAGGCCGACCTGGTGATTGGTTCACGCTACGTTTCTGGGGGCTCTGTTGATCGCCATTGGCCATTCTGGCGTAAGGCACTCTCTGCCTGGGGAAATTTTTATGCCCGCACCATTCTCGGGTTGAGGGTCATGGATGTCACCACGGGCTATCGCTTGTGGCGCAAAGAAAAACTTCAGACATTTCCCTTGGAGCATGTCCTGTCGACAGGCTATGTTTTTCTGGTTGAACTCGTGTACATTGCCACAAAGCTTGGCTACCGGATCGCTGAAGTTCCGATCTATTTTGCAGACCGCAAGTGGGGTAAATCCAAGATGAATTTACGAATTCAGCTCGAAGCGGCGTTCCGGGTGTGGCAGGTATTCTTTGCTCACCATTCGATCACAAAGCCTTAACCCTAGACAGTCGTTACTGCAACTTCAACCAATCGCTTCCATTCTTCCAGGCTGAGGGTTTGCGCCCTTCTTTTGGGGTCCAGGCTGCTTCTCACGAGCAGTGCGGCGGTTTCACCTTTGTCCCAGCGCATCCCGGCTGAGATGGCATTGGTGATGGTTTTGCGCTTTTGTGAAAACCCGGCCTTGATCAGGCTGAAAAACATATCCAGGTGCTCGCGCGGGATGCGGGGTTCGGGAAAGATTTCCACCCGCACAACAGCTGAATCCACGTTCGGCACCGGATAGAAAGCCCCGGCTGGTATGGTATCGATGATTTCGGGCTGGCCGTAGACCTGAACGCTGAGAGCCAGCAGGCTGAGATCGCCGGCTTCCGCACAGATCCGCTCTGCCACTTCTTTCTGGATGGTCAGGACCAGCCTGGCAGGCGGATGTTCAGCTTCTAACAGTTGGCGCAGCAGTGCAGACGTAATGTAATAGGGGATGTTGGCGACCACCAGGTAACCGGGCCTGGAAAAGAGTTTGTTCAGATTGACTTCCAGGATGTCTGCCTGGATCAGTTCCACATGGGGGTAAGGCTGCAAGATGTCTTCCAAAGCACCCACCAGGTGGATGTCCAATTCAACGGCAATCACCCGCGAGGCGGCCTGGGCAATCAGGTGGGTCAGGCTGCCTAAGCCCGGCCCGATTTCCAGGACAGTGTCCTCGGGCTGTATATCGGCTGCCCGGATGACTTTTTGCAGTGATCCGGGATCGGACAAGAAGTTTTGACCGAGGCCTTTCTGGGGTTTGAGGCCGTAACGCTTGAGTAATGCAGGAATAGACTGGTAACTGGACATGCTGGCTCCTATCGACCCGGGTAAACAGGGCAGAGCTGCTGGGTCGTGCCTTCGTGAGTATCATGGGTCTGGCCTTCTACGGGCGGCGGAGGCCAGGTGCCGGCCAGAAAATCCGCCACATACCGCCGGATGGTGGCATTATCCACATCCCAGATAAAATCATTGATCTTCATATTGGGGTTGTAAATTGTGGTCCCGTGCAGGTCCTCTTCAGGGAAACGGGCAAAGATGATGTTTTCTGGCGATAATTGAGGGGCCAGGCAGGCCAGCTGGCTCAGTTGGGCCGGGGAAAGATCTGTAAGTACGTTGTCCGAGAAGGCCACGATCATCTCCGGAATGCCCCGGATGGCGGAAGGGCTGAGAAGTTTATTTTTCACTGCACAGAGAATCTCGGTTTGGCGATCCATCCGGCCAAACACGGAATCAAGCTGCCGGATCCGGGCATAGTAGACCGCCCGCTTCCCGTCCAGATGATTCCATCCGGCTTCATAGATCTTCCACATTTCTTCTGATTCTTCAGAGTCGCGGGCATCAATTTCTGAATTCAGATAAATGTTCACGCCTCCGATCGCATCAATCATCTCGATCAGGATATTCATATTGACGACACCATAGTGCTCCGGTTGGGCGCCAAAGTTTAGATCGATGGTGCGCGCAAGCAATCCAGCCCCGCCGCCGGGACCATCGTAGTACCCCATTGCCGGAGTGCCATAAAAATAGGATTGGTTGAGCTTTGAATGGGTGATCCCGTAATGATCGGATATCCCGGGTACTTCCACCCACAAATCCCGCGGAATGGAGAGCACCCGCACACCTGGGGTCATGAAATCCACCTGTACCAGCCGGATCACATCTGCCAGGCCGTAGGTATAGGTGCCTTTACGGTAATCAATCCCGATTGCCAGGATCAGCATGGATGGATTGTCCCCGCAAAGCGCATGAGGAGTAAAGGTGGGCAGGGTGACTGGGGTCAGGGTGGGAGATGGATCGCTGGTGTCTGGGAGTGTGCTGATCGGTTCCGGGTTTGTTGATTGGGTCGGGGTTTCGGATGGGAGCTGAATGATTGAGGGGCCGGAATCCATCGGGGGTAAGGTGTTTTCAAACCCCAGGCTGGGCCCTAGAGGCTGCTGCCAAAAATTGAGAAAGCGGGGAATGATGATCACAGGGATGACAATCACCAGCATGACTGCCCCAGAGATGATGAACCACGGACCCATTCTTTTCTTCATGTCAATTTTCCGATCGATTCGATGCCTGATTCGGTGATGCTTAAATGCAGTTCAATCATATAACAACTTTTCCAACTGCGAGCGAAATTCAGGCGTTTGATCTTTATTTGTAGGGAAGAACGTAGAGGATCTCGTGGGCGGGTGGGATGGGGGTGGTGAAGTACACGGTTACATACTGGGCCCATGGAACATAATCTTCATCGGTATAACCGAGATCGATCCAATGCCGGCCCGGAATACCGCCCCCCACATCCGCGATGATCGCATGCCCGTATCCAGGAATGTACACGGTGTGATTTCCCATCGGGATGAACCAATCGTAGATCACCGCCACGACACCTTGCTGCACTGGAAGGCCCAGGGATGTGTATGGATAACAGCGGTCTGCAGCGGAATTGCACGGTGAGTAGGAGGTCGCGTACATCTCTACTTTGCGCCAGTATTCGATCGGGCCATCGGGTGTGTTTTCTGTGCGGACCACGATCTGTGTGCCGTAGCCCTCGATGCGCGGGATCGGGTCGCGCAGAGTCCATTCGTCTTCCATCGTCCGGCTGACCTCAACTCCATCTTCGTAGCGTACCCGAAACCGCTGCGCACTCATCCCCACCTGCCCGAGTTGGGCAACTTTATAATTATCAATCTCGACATCATCCAGCGGCTGGAACAAGGTTTGGAAGGGGATGGGTTCCTGGTTGATGATGACTTCCTCAGCCACTCGCACGACCTTGATCTTCCCATCTTTGGGGACGGGGCTGTCCTCCGCAGGGATGCTGTATTCCAGCCCCTGCAGCGGGAGGCCGACCTGCGCCAGGGCTTCGCCGACGGTTTCTGCGGAGGTGGTCAGGGAAAGGGTCTGCCCATCTGCCTCAACGGTGATCTGTTTCCCGGGAACCATGCGCACAGACAGATCTTCTGTCAGGGGTGTATCGGGTGAAGGGATCAGCAGATCGGAAACGGTGAAGGTAAAACCAGCCTCCCATAAACCCTGGCCCAGGGTGGGTGCGGAGGATTGGATCGTCCAGGAATTTGAGCCGCTCTGCAAAGAGATGGTGACAGCCCGGTGGACCCTGGCAGCCAGCTCTGGCTGGAAGGGGACGGCTTGTTCCGGTGGGTGAGCCTGACCGGAGATCGTCAGGCGGTCTCCTTCGTTCAGGTCCAGGCCTGCCTGGGCCAGCCAGATGGCCGGGATGCGTTGGGCCGTTCTGATCTGAACCGCCTGCCCGTCTGCCTGCAAAGTGACCAACATTGATTGGGTCAGGCGAATGGTCTGACCATCTTTCAGCCGAGTTGTCGCGGGAGGATCGACTTCATCTTCGGGGAACAGGCTCAACCCGGCCTGCTGAATGGCTTCTCCAACCGTCCGGGCGGTGGTCTCTTTTACGATGGGCTGGCCTTCAACAATGAACGTGACCTGTCTGGTGCCAGGCTGAAGCAGCAGAATCAGGCCGATCAGGACTCCGATGGCCACCGGGATCAGGATACGTTTTGGATTCATGGCTCAGATTCTAACAGAAAAAGGGGATGTTTTACCTTTGGCATGGGGTTGTGTGAGACCGCGTGTGAAACAAAGTGCGGGGTGGGGCTTGTTTACTAAAAACCTGGGCAGGAACCCCGGCGGCACCCGGAAACATTTGCTTATCGCTGCTTCCTCTCGGACCTGACGAGGTTCACAAAGTTCCGCCGCGCCGGACCCACCCAGGCGGGCAAAGCATACCGCAGGTAGAAGCGCGTGTCAAGTTAACCTGGGTAGTGGGGGACTGCCTGGATTATTGATTGCGTTTGAGCGTGACCCAGGTCGCCACCAGGATCATCGACCCGACCAGCATGGCTCCAATCAATAATGGGACCGTTGAGGCTTGCAGGTCAAAATCGAGGGCCAGGAATTGATTTTCTACGATCTCGACAGCCACCGGCATGGTCTGAATATACGCCAGGGTATCGATCTGCTGGCTGAAGGATAATCCGAGCATCTCGGCCGGGGGAACCCGCGATTGCGGGTGACCGAAACGCATTTGGTGGGCGACTCGCCAGGGGTTGCTCCAGGAGAGGTCTCCCAGGAAGACTGGGCTCTCGGTAGTGTTCAGGTTGAGCTTCTCGCCTTCCAGACCATGACATGAGGCACAATGTTGTTGGTAGTTTTGTTCGCCAATCTCCACAGTGCCCCACACCTGGAACGTTTCCCAGTCCGCGATCAGTTCCGGCAAGGTCAGCCCTTTGGCGAGAAATGTGCTCAGGTCTTTGAGGTCTTGTTCCGTGAGAAAAGGTGAAAAATCATGGTCAGGGTTTCGGCTGCCGTCGATGTAGGGAAGGATTTCTTCCTCGGGTTTGGCAACCATCGAGAACAGGTTCGGGTATTCCATTGCCCGGGTGGCAGCCAGGAATGACTTGCTCTGGCTGCCGCTGTAATCCCAGCCGTGGCAGTTGACACACCGCCAGGTGTAGCGGGGCGGGAATTCTCCGCCGATATTTTCCGGCCACAGCGGCTGGGCGTTCTCCGGCAGGGTGCCCGGGGCCAGGTTGTCCCAGGAGGCGTATAACCTTCCCCCGCGCGTCAGGTCCCCAATTGGTTCGGTTTGGCTGTAAGCAGTTCTGATCGGGATGGATGCGATGACAGTCAGCACCAGGATGAGGCACGCGGCGATCAGGTGTGTGACCTTGATTTTTATCTTTGAACGGGTTTCCATATCGTGGATAGTATAACACCCTCGATCACAATCGCGGAAAGATTAGTGATACCGGGCGCAAAAGATTAAACAGGCGAGATGGAAGAGGTGAAATTAGTCCTTGAGCTGAAGCACTTCCAGCATGGCAGGGTGCAGGGCGGGGTTGGCGGCGACAATGCTGTAAGGCGGGGTCAGCAGGTCGGGCTGTCCGTCGATCTTGCTGACGAGTGCGCCAGCCTCCCGGGCGATCAGGGCTCCGGCTGCCAGGTCCCAGGCTTCCAGCTTGATCTCCCAGTAGCCGTCCACCCGGCCGGACGCGATATAGCACAGGTCGAGCGCCGCGGAGCCCAGGCGGCGGATGCCCTGTACCCGCAGCGTGAAGCGGCGCATGTGGTCGAGGTTGTTCTCCGGGTTGGTGAAGCGGTCGTAGGGGAAGCCGGTCACCACCAGGCTGCGGGAGAGTTCTGACTGGGCGGTGGGGCGGATTGGGGTCCCGTTGAGGGCAGCACCCTGGCCCAAATCAGCAGAGAACAGCTCGTCCCGGATCGGGTCGTAGACCACGCCCAGGGTCACCTGATTTTGATGCGCATAGGCAATTGAGACCGAGAAGATTGGCAGGCGGTGGGCAAAGTTGGTCGTGCCGTCCAGCGGGTCGATATACCAGGTGTGGTCCGGGTCGCCTTGCTTTTGCCCGGTTTCTTCGGCAACGATGTGATGGCTGGGAAAGCGGGTGCTGATCTGTTCGAGCAGGTAGCGCTCGGACTGGTGGTCGATCTCGGTGACGAGGTCGATCGCGCCTTTGTGCTGGATGTGGTTGGCATTGTGAAAGCCTGCGCGCAGGATTTCACCGGCGCCGCGGGCCAGGTCTTGCAGGTCTTGGAGGGTGGGTGTCATCGGGGGGTTATTCTTCTAGCTTCTTAAGATTTTGGATGATTTCTTCCAGCTCGTGGAGGATCTGCGAGCGGTGTTCGTTGGCCTCTGTCAGCAGGGCTTCGAAGGCCGGCTTTTGCGAGTCTTCCAGGGTTTCGAGCAGGCGCTGGGTGCGTGAGATTTGCTGGTTTTTCTGGCGCAGCTTGTTTTCCAGCCGCTTGCGGTAGCCGGTGTAGAACTCTTTTTCTCCCAGCGGGAGCGGGATCGTGCTGGCCCCTTCGGTGAGGATCTCCCCGATGGTCAGCAGGAATTCGGCGGTGTCGATCGGCTTTTCCAGGAAGCGCACCGCGCCCAGGCTGAGGGCGAATTCTTTGTCTTCTTTGGTGACGTAGGTGGCGGAGAGGAAAACGACCGGGATGTTGCGGGTGGCGGGGTTCTTGCGCAGGTGGTACACCAGGGCGAAGCCGTCCATCTTGGGCATCAGGATGTCGGTGATGATCATTGCCGGGAGCTGCTCGGAGATGATCTCCATGGCTTCTTCGCCGTTGCTGGCGGAAGTGACCGGGTAGCCCTCGAAACGCAGGGTGACTTCGAGCAGCCCGCGGATCTGGGACATGTCCTCCACAACAAGAATCGAGCCTTCGGAGATGGTCATGCAATTATTGTAGCATGAAAGGGACAGCAGGCAACCCTAAACAGGTCCTGACTCATGGCTTTCTCAAAGTCACTGGATCATCTGGAAATCTATGCAGGGGATTGCTTCGCCCGCGTCTCATCGAGACGCCAGGCTCGCAGTGACATTAATCTTTTTTATGGTCATTGCGATTGAGTGCAGCGAAAGAAGCAATCTCTGACTTTGAGAATGCCAGCGGTGCTGACTGCCCCCCGAGGTTTAAAAAGCAAACAGGCTGCATCTCCTCCGAAACTACAGCCTGTTTACCATTTTTGGGTTGTGCCCCCGCCATGATTCGAACACGGGACCTCTTACTCCGCAAGCAAGCGCTCTATCCAGCTGAGCTACGAGGGCGAAAGCTTTCACGAAGTGAAAGCTTTTCGGAGTTTGCAGAGCAAACTCCACAGGTTGTTAGGTGCTCTGGTTCAAGAGCAGGCAGGATTATATCAAACAATGTAAGAAAAGGCAATAATTTATCATTTATTTTTGCAGAGGTTTCTGCTAATATTTTAAGTGGGGAGGAAAGCCCCCTTTCTTTCCTCCTAAAAAGGGTGGCTATGGATGAATTTAACCTGTTTTTAGGTTGGTTGAAAGCTGCAGGTGTGGCTTTTGTAGTGTATTATGCCGTAACCGCAATGTTCCCTGAACCTTTTTCCTGGATTGTGATCGGACTGTTTTTTTTGTGGGTTTTTAGACATAACATTGTGATGATGCGGATATTTTTATTTTTTGAAATTGTGGCCGGGGTAACGTTTTTGTTCTTTAGTGTAATTAATCGCTTGCTTGCACTTGTTTTTGTATTCGGTTTGATTTTATTATGGGTATTTTACGCAAAGAAAAAATAGATCAGCAGCCATAACTATCCACATGAATAGAGGGTAAGACGGGATGGGCCACTAGCCGCGCACCATCGAACCTTTCGGTTGCTTACAACTTATCCCCCGGCGAGTTCCGTCTGTGAGCAGCCTTCATATCATCCGTTGCCAGTGCCAGGTATTTTTGCACTGTCCGCAAGGATGAATGACCGAAAAGCCTGCGTTAGGGGGGAGGGTCATTATGGCGCCCCCCTGTCATTCCGACGTCGGAAAGCCCCAATCATCTGTCTTCTCGGTGAATTTCTTTTCTTTCCACGGAGTGTGAGCAGTTTTGCCACAATATCTGCATTTATCTATTCTGTATACCGTTATGTACCAAGTCATGTGCCGATTGCCAGGAGGACCATGTAAATGTCCATCTCCTCCTTCAACCTCGCCTATTTTCTTCAGGGCAAAAAACTTATCACAATTGGTACACTTTCTAAATATCTGAATACCTATAAATACCCGTATGCGTATTCGTATGTCGATCCGTAATAACCGAAATTTATAAGCTAAACGCATCCTGCATTTGCGGTAGCGGCGTGAATGGTGGAACACCGCGAAAAAAAAGCCAACAGTGAAATAGACCAGT
>DATHZS010000060.1:0-9691 GCA_035458505.1 Anaerolineales bacterium
CAACCATTGATCCTGCCTGGAGATGAAGAACATCATCTCCAGGCAGAGATATCCAGACTATACAAAAAACGCCACGCTGTGGCGTTTTTTTGGTCTGGTTGCCCGGGGAGGGAGTAACACAAGCATCGTCCACCTCCAACCCATCAGTGAATGGGTTCCATTCTTATTCAAATCATTAAACACTGCTATCCCCCGCCTCTAAACTAAAATATAAAGGTCAGGGGATTGGTGAGTAAAGCATGATTTGCAGTTTGATCCTATTCTGTCTTAACGAAGCGGAAGTACCCGAAGCCCAAGGCCAGCAGAACATATATGGCCACAGTGGACCAACCGAGAGCATTCACAACACCAGCCAATTGGTTGACAATGCTGACCACAACCCCTATCGAATTGCTGACGAACAATGCTGTGACAATGGCTTGACGACTCGCAGGATCGGTCAGACCTCTACCAAGCCAAGTAAGGACAGCAAAGCCAATCAGTGAGAGCCCAAAGAGTTGACCAACATACAGGCCTGCCGGGGTGAGTGCTGTGCCATAGAAATCTGACATGGTTGCTGGCATCAAAGTAAAGCCGAGCCCAAACAAAATTGCTAAGATGAAATTAATCATGAATAATGTGTTGAGTTTCATAGTGTTCCTCCTTAAAAACTCTTCGAATATCCTTAAAGTACAACACTTCAAAGTTTTAAGAGTTGCGTAATCAAATCGGGATCATCCCTATGCTTTGCTGCTGAATTTTTATTTATTTGGGTTTGAGCTTGCCAAAAGAAAGTGGACACATTTCATTCAACCCCTTCCCGCCCGCAACGCGGCCTCCCTTCCCCTTTGCAAAGGGGAAGCGACCGGGGATGGGGTTCAAATCCGGCATTCGGCATGATTTCCCGCCTGCTTGTTCGCAACCATGAATCCTTTCTAAATACAGTCAGTTGTAACTATCAAATGGAATATTTAATTTCCTCTCCCTCTGTTACCCCCACCAAGTAGGCTTAAGGCTAACGTTTAAGCCACTCTCCTCCCCCTTTATAAGGGGGAGGACAACGGTGCAGCCGGCAGGAGGGGGTCAGCGCCCCTCAATAAAACTCTTCCCTTGTTCGCAACCATGAATCCTTTCTAAACAATGAGGTTGCTGCAGTCTTCAAATCGAGGAGAAGAAGATGCCAACCAAAGCTACCAAGAGGGTCTTATCGATCCTGCGGGATGGGAGCCAGTTCCAATGGTACGTGATCCCGCTGTTCGCGTTTACGGTGGATTTGATGGCGCTGTTCAGGCCGAAACGTCTCCCCTTTTGCGGATCAAGGCCTGCATCAGATCAAGCGCAGCATTGATGATCGGGCCGGCCATGGCATCATTGGCCAGGGCATTCAGAGGCGCCTGCCCAAAATGCAGTCCGCTGGGGGTCAGCATATTCACCCTGGCCTGGCCCTGGGCTGGCACGTCGGGGCGTTCGTTTTCCCACGGACCGATGTTGTGGACGATCGCCTGACCAGCATCGAGTAAATGGGTAATCGCTTCATCCAACGAAGCATCCGGATGTTCCCAGATGATCGCCGCTCCGCCGAAATTGAAATACCGGGCTGTGCTGTCGGCATAAGCGGCCACAATATCGGCCCCTTGCGGCATGCTGACTTCAACAATCACGCCATAGACTTGTTTCGCCGTCTCCGCTGGTGGGTTCACCCCCAATGATCTCAGAAAGTGCCACGCCTGAAGGTAATGCCGGGATTCAAGGTGTGGAATCTCAGTGATCTTCCTCAGCAGTTGTTCTGCCGCCTGGGTGTTCTCTGATTCAAGGTGTTTTTCCGCCTCCTGAAAATGAACCCACGGCTCGTCACCGGAATGGTTTCCGGTCCACGCAGAAATGGGCATATCGCCGAACAAGGTATCCCGCATGGCGGAACTGTTGCTGCCTTTCTTCTTCCTGTTGAACATGGCTCCCTCCCTGCCTGGTTTTACCTGATAAACTGAATTTGGTGATCAGGTGATACCGGATTATATCAACAGTTATCAACCACTTTTCTGCAGGTTGCCAATTTGTGGTCTTCTTCCGGCAGGAGAAAATAAAAAACGGGACAGCTTTTCACCGTCCCGTTTGAATTGATTGGGATTTTCAGGCGGCCGTCACCGGTTCCAGTTCGTCATGAACGGGGACCATCAGCACGGCCTTATCGCTCTCTGAGACCACGCTCTCTGCCACACTGCCCATAAACAGGCGGTCGATCCCACCCCGGCCGCGCGAGGTCAGCATGATCAGGTCCACTTCTTCCTCGTCCCCAGCGGCAACGATCGTCCGCACCGGGAGGGACCCCCGGGTGATGGTGCGCACCTCGAGCCCGTCTTCTCTCAATGAACGGGCCACCGCGCCCAGGAAGTTGTCCATCGTCGCTTCGGTCTGGGTGCGGATCTGGTCAATCGCCAGGTCAGGGGCACGGTAGCTTTTCACTTCCGGCACCTGCGGTACCGCCAGCAGCACGATCTCGCTGTTGAAAGCCTTGGCAAATGCCCGGGCATACGGCAGGGTGTTTTCTGCCAGGATCGAGCCGTCCAGCGAAACGAGGATCCGTTCCATCCTGGGAGTGATGACAGCTTGCTCATCTTTCATCTGCACCAGCAGCACCGGCTTGGTGATCCGACGCATCAGCTTGCTGGAGATCCCGCCGCTCAGCCAGTGCGGGTTGCCGGACTTCCCGACCGTGGAGGTCACCACCAGGTCGATATCCTGTTCATCGACCAGCTGTTTGGTGGTGTCTGCCAGATACCCACCGCGCACTTCGGTGGTTACCGAGACCCCGCTCTGCGCCAGTTGTCCGGCCACCCCATCCAGGTAATTTTGTCGGGTGAGGGCAGTCGCCTCGAAGGCATCCTTTTGCGCCTGGGTATCATTCTTAACCGAAGACAGCAAGACCATGTGTGCGTTGGCTGCCTTGGCGACCGCTTCCGCATAGGGAATCGCCTGGGCAGCATACAGCGAGCCGTCCAGCAGGACTGCAATCCGCCTGATCTCGATCCGTTCGTCGCGCCAGACGCTTTTTTCAATCGGCTCTGGCTGCCAGGAAATTTCTTCTTCCTCGAGCAGGTCGCCGTTCGACGCCTCCTTGCTGACCGACATCTGCCCAAAACCAAAACCTGCCAGCTGGGCAGCATCCAAACGACCGAGGTATTCCATGATCGGGGACGGCGCGCCCAGGCGGTTGCGGAAGTAGGAGAAAAATGCATACAGCAATGGAATGAAGACCAGATAGGTCCAGGCACCTTCCAGGAATCGTTCCTCAAAAATGATCACCGTGGCGGCCGTGGTCAGCAGCGAGGCGACAACGGTGCCAACGGTCAACCCAATCGTACCGATGGAAAATTGGTCCCCGAGCTGGCCGATCAGGCGCTTGGTGACCGCCCAACCGGTCATGCTCAGCAGGATGAAAACGCCGGCGGCATACAGGGCCAGGTAAGTTTCTTCGTGGGTGCCGAACAAGAGGAAGCAAATCGAGACAATCGCCACTTCAGCCCAGACCGGTTTATCTGCCACCTCAAACTGGTTGACCTTGCCCAGCATCGGGGGAATATAGCGGCGTTTTCTCAGGCCCAGGAACAGGTTTTGCAGCCCCTGTGCGCTGGCCGCCGAAGCAGACATCAGCACCGCCACGCCGACCAATGTACCCAAGAGGGGCAGTGGTTGGGGCAGGAGTTTGTCCATGGTTTGGGTAAAGACAGATACTTCAGTTATGTTCGGATCAGATAGCTGGAAGATTGCTGGCCCCACAATCAGCATCGTGATCCCGGTCGTGCCCATGATGATCAGCAGGCTGATAAAAGCTTTGTTACTGCGCTCGGATGGAGTGCCGCCATACGCGGCAACCAGGTTGGCAAACACCTCGATCCCGGTCATCACGGCCAGGATGCGGACGTAACCACCAATCGTAAACTTGAAATTCTCCGGGTTGAAGGCTTGCAGGTTAAAATCTGGCAGCTGGATGCCATACTTGAAAATCGTGGCGAAGACCATTGCCCACAGCAGCGCCAGGACCCCCGCGGTGGCCGGGCCAAAGGTGCGCGCCGCCATTTTCGGCCCGCGGTTGACCAGCCACCCGGTCAGGATACTGAGCAGGATCGCGATCAGGGTCCGATATTGAATCCAGAGGATGGTGTCATTCAGCACCGGAATACGATCGGCAATGAACGTGACCATGGCGGCCATGCTGACCAGGAATGTGAGGGTGTATTCGATGAATGTGATCGCCGCATTGACCTTAACAGCCCAACTGCCGAACTCTTCCTCGCTCAGGCCGCTGCCCCCGCTGCCGTCAACCACCCAGCGCATCACCAAACGGTACATGGCAGACACCACGGCAATTGTCAGGATGACAAGCCAGATCGAGGCACCAAAGGTGATCTGTGCAACTCCGGCTGCAATGATCAGCTTCAGGAATGGGCCAAAGACATATAACGGGGAGGTTGCAGGGTCGCCGCCCCCGGCCAGCGCACCTTCGAATGCATTTTTGAGTTTATGTGACACGTGTGCCATATGATTGTCCTTAATTCAATCTGCTAAAAACAGCAAATATGTTAGTATCAATTCCCATCTTTCAAAAAAAACTCACCTGCCAAAGCTGACAGGCAAGGTGTTTTTACGCATGGGTTTTCTTCGAGTCTCAAACGAGCGGATTATACCAGAATTCAACCCCGTTTGAGCGTCTTTACACTTTGCTTTGGAGTGATCATATCCCGCCTGAGAAAACAGTTGCTCAGGCCGAAGATCACATATTTATCTTACAATACGTTTAATTCTGGGACAACTTCTTTCGTCAGGTACTCCAGGTTTTCGCTCGAGTAATCCCCTTCGATATTGAAGATCACGTGGTCGAAGCCCCAGCTGTGCAGGTCCTTGCCGCGTGCCACGGGGTCCGGCCCCGTTTCAAAATTGACCGTTTGCAGGACGGTCTTTTCGATCTCCTCGTACGGCCGGTTGAGATCTTCACAATGTTTTCGCAAAATTTCCAGGCTGTTCTTCAAATGCGCTTCATCATAACGTCCAAAGAAATTACACCCATCCCCGTATTTTGCAATATAACGCAATGTCTTCTTCGGTCCCATGCCGCCAATCAAAATCGGCGGATGGGGCTTCTGCAAGGGCTGCGGGTTATTGAACGGCATTTCCATCTGGGTGTGCTTTCCATGAAAGGGGGTGGTATCGCCGGAGAACATTTTGTGCGCGATCTGCAGTTGTTCTTCGAGCAGCTCGAAGCGCACTTTGGTGGAGGGGAAAGGCAGACCGAGACTCTTGCATTCATGCTCGTACCAGGCTGCCCCGATGCCAAAATACATCCGCCCGCCCGAGAGGACATCCAGCGTGGAAATCATTTTCACCACCACAGCCGGGTAGCGGTAGATCACCCCGCCGACCATCAGGCCAAGGCGGATCTTTTCGGTCACCCCGGCCAGGTAGCCTAGGGTGGTGTAGCCTTCCATCATTTCTGTCTTCGGGTCACCCAGCCAGAATCCCAACTGCATAAAATGGTCCATCACCCAAACACTGTAAAATCCACCCTCCTCAATCGTGTGTGCCAACTCTTTCAGCCAATCCCGCCGGTTTTCGGGCGTGCTGGGACGAAAATGTGGAATTTGTAAGCCAACGCGCATTAACCTCCTCCTTTGTTTGGTTTGTGGTTTACTTACTATACTATACTGCAAGAAACGTCAGGGTTGTCAAGCAGGCAGCCTGAGCGCATGCAATTGCGCAGCAATCCTCCACCTGCGCAGAAAAAACCCTTGTTTATCCAAGATAAATGCCTGATTGATCGCGTTGTCTGGTGGTAAAATCAGAGTTGTCTGAACAAGTCCATCAAAATGCAAGGAGCGAATATGCTGTTACTAAAAGATCGGATCCGGGAGCATGGTCAGAATCTTGGAGGAGGCATTTTAAAGGTGGATGGTTTTGTTAACCATCAGGTGGACGCAGTGCTGATGGATGCCTGCGGCAAAGAGTTTGCCCGCATGTTCAGGGACATCGGTGCCACCAAAATTTTGACCGCTGAAATTTCTGGTATTGCCCCCGCCGTGTTTACCGGCAAGCATATGAATCTACCGGTGGTCTATGCCCGGAAGTCAAAACCCATTACCATGCCGGATCAGGTGTTTCTAACCCTGGCGCCATCCCACACGAAGGGACGGATGGTCGAACTGATTGTCTCACCAGAATACCTGGCCGGGGGCGAACGCGTCCTGATCATTGACGATTTCCTGGCCAGTGGGGCAACCATCTTAGGCCTGGCGCGACTGGCCAGGACCGCTGGCGCGGTGCTGGTCGGAATCGGGGCGCTGATCGAGAAATCGTTCGAATCTGGCCGGGAAACGCTCAGCGAACTGGGGGTGCCGATCAGGTCGCTGGTGGCGATTGCCTCAATGGACAATGGTGAGATTGTTTTCGAGGAAGATTAAAGGCCGCCTTTGGATACCCTGATCGTTCTGGACTTTGGATCCCAATATTCTCAGTTGATTGCCCGAAGGGTGCGCGAAGCGCAGGTGTATTGCGAACTCTACCCATGGAACACGCCCCCGGAAACTGTATTGGCGCATCGACCGGCGGGGTTTATCCTCTCCGGTGGGCCGAACAGCGTGTATGACTCTGGCGCACCTCAACTGCCGGAATATGTACTCGAGACGGGCAAACCCATACTGGGGATCTGCTACGGCATGCAGGCACTGACCCACGCGCTGGGCGGGAAAGTGGCCGGGGCTGCCCACCGGGAATATGGTGCGGCCGATTTGAGCACGCTGGTTCAAAACCCGATCCTGCCGCCCGGGGAGCAGCAGGTATGGATGTCTCATGGAGACCGGGTAGAAGTGCTGCCGAGTGGGTTTGTCCCGCTGGCAACAACCCAGAACGCCCCGCTG
The DNA here is from genome assembly GCA_035458505.1 of Anaerolineales bacterium. Lineage (GTDB taxonomy): Bacteria > Chloroflexota > Anaerolineae > Anaerolineales > UBA11579 > UBA11579. Next base: position 6,888 of record DATHZS010000060.1, read on the forward strand.
GCCGCGATGGGTGACCTGACCCGCCATCGCTATGGCTTGCAGTTTCACCCGGAAGTGGCCCACACACCTGGCGGCACCCAGGTCTTACAGCGTTTTGCAGTTGAGGTGTGCGGCTTGCGCCCTGATTGGACCCCCGCATCGGTCATCGAACAGCAAGTGACTGCCGTGCGAGAGCAGGTGGGCACCGAGAAAGTCCTGACCGCGGTCAGCGGCGGAGTCGATTCCGCGGTGGCCACCGCCCTGGTTCACCGCGCGATCGGCGACCAGCTGACGGCCGTATTTGTGGATACTGGCTTGCTCCGCCTGGGCGAAGCCCGACAGGTGATAGCCGCCTTCCGCGAGCAGATGGGCATGGAGTTGATTGCCGTAGATGCCCGGCAGGATTTTTTCACCGCCCTAGCAGGGGTGACCCAGCCCGAAGAAAAACGCAAGATCATCGGTGAGCGGTTTATCCGCCACTTCGAGGCACAGGCGCGATCCCTGGGCTTGCCGCACTACCTGGTGCAGGGAACCATCTACCCGGATGTGATTGAATCGCGCGCACCGGAACGTGCGGAAGCCCACCGCATCAAAACGCACCACAACGTGGGCGGACTGCCGGAGGAGATGCATTTCAAACTGGTTGAACCGCTCCGATACTTATTCAAAGATGAAGTTCGCCGGTTGGGGGAGGCTTTGGGGCTGCCTGCTGAGATGGTCTGGCGTCAGCCGTTTCCCGGCCCGGGGCTGGCTGTGCGCTGCCTGGGTGAAGTGACTCCGGAACGGGTGGAAAAACTCCAGAAAGCGGATGCCATATTTACCAGCGAACTTGCCAGAGCCGGCCTGCTGCGCATGCGCGAGACCGAGATGGGCAAGTTAGCAGGCACGTCGCAGTCGTTTGGCGTCTTGCTGCCCGTCCGCTCTGTGGGGGTGATGGGAGATCAGCGCACTTACCAGGAGACGATTGCACTGCGTGCCGTGACGACAGAGGATTTCATGACGGCCGACTGGGCACGCCTGCCGCACGATTTGCTGGCTGCTGTCTCTTCGCGGATTGTGAATGAAGTAGACGGCGTCAACCGGGTGGTGTATGATATTACTAGCAAACCTCCCTCAACAATCGAATGGGAGTAAACGGTTTTTTAAAAAAAGGTTGGTGAGATAATGAACTACGGAAAAATTTTATCGCGTGCCTGGCAAGTGATCTGGAAGAACAAGATCCTGTGGCTGTTTGGGATTTTAGCCAGCTGTGGAAACAACGCCAATACCGGATCGAGCGGTGTAGACACTTCGGGAGTCAATTTCCGGTATGATTACGGAACCTATCCGGACAACTTCCCTCCGGGTTTTACCCGTTTTTTTGAAAACATGGAAGATTTTTTTAATCAGGCTTCCTCTGAATGGGGAATGTGGCTTAGTCTGTTCATCCTGGCTGTTTTTGTACTCAGTTTTGCACTCTTTATGCTCAGGGTGTATGGTCAGGCTGGTCTGGTGCGCGGTGCGCTCAAGGCAGAGCAGGAGCAGCCTGAGAAATTGTCTTTTGCAGCAATCACAGAAGAGATCAAACCGTTTTACTGGCGGTTGTTTGGGTTCCATCTCCTGCTGTTTGTGGCCTTCTTTGTCTTGATCGGCGTGTTCCTCTCGATCGTGATTGCAGGCTCAGTCATGACCCTGGGAATAGGGCTGCTGTGCTTTATTCCTCTGATCTGTTTACTCGTCCCGTTGGGATGGGCTGTGTCGATCGTGATCAAGCAAGCGATCATCGCATTGCTGGTGGATGACCTGAGCATCACGGATGCGCTATCACGCGGTTGGCAAGTCGTCCGCAGCCGGATAACCGATTATCTGGTGATGGGGTTGATCCTGTTGGTGGGAGCCTGGATCATCACGATCATTTTCAGCTTACCGCAATTGGCAGCCCTTGCCCCCGTATTGTCCGCAATTTTCCAGGGGGCTTGGACAAGCGATTGGGCGAATTTTTTCGAAGGATTATGGTTTACCGTTGCCTGCCTGGTGGCCTATTGGCCAGTTCTGCTGATATTGCGCGGAATCCTGAATTCTTTCACCGAAACGGCCTGGGTGCTGACCTACCTGGAAGCTTCTCCAGATCGCAACACGCCAGATGAAGAACCACCACTGCTAGAATCTGAAATGGAGACTGCATGAACAAAATCATCGATACACCAGTTATCTCACGCATCCGGCGCAACCATGGGCTGGAACATGCCACGATCCATCTGCTCTCCAAAGCCCAACCGCGCCGGATGCTGGCCGGGCACTCCGATGCCAATGGGTTTTGGCTGATCGGAGAGGTCAGTACGGATGAACTGGCGAAGACCGCGCTAGAGGCTCTGGATCGGATGCGCAACGGGGAGCGCGAGCTGGCTGTACACCCCAACTGTGGGACAAATTTTGCCACCTACGGCACTTTTGCCGGGATCGGTGCCTTTGCCGCATTTGCCGGGGCGGGAGGAAAGTTCCGCCATAAATTGGAACGCCTGCCCCTGGCGGCAGTGTTTGCCACCCTGGCACTGATCCTTTCACAGCCAATCGCCTTCCGGCTGCAGCGGGATGTGACCACCTCGGGAGACCCCGAGGACCTGGCGATCGTTAAGATCACAAAAACCAGCATTGGTGGAAGGACGGCTCATCGCGTCCTGACCGAGGGATAACATGAGTGAAGCGGTTCCGGTAGTCTACCTGCTCCATGGTGACGATGATTTTGGCATGGCAGAGTTCATCCATTCGATGATCGAGAAAATGGGGGATCGCTCGATGGCAGAGATGAATACCACCCGGTTTGACCAGGGGAGTTTCAGCCTCGA
>DATHZS010000061.1:0-4631 GCA_035458505.1 Anaerolineales bacterium
TTTGCGATTGCATTATCTTCGAATTAACCAACCCTTACCGCTCATTGATTGGTAATCGTATCAATCCGCTGATCTGGCTTCAGCGGATTGTTTTTTGTGTGTATCAAATTGCGGATCGATTTGCCAGGCTGTACCAGGCATCCCGGCTAATTTTCCACCACATCTACGCGGGTGCCGCGGCCGCGCACTTCCCACCCGCTGGCATCGTTGACATCTTCCAATTGGAAGATGGGCGTGGTCCAACGAAAGAGCCAACGGGAATCCTCCATGCTCAAATTCACACAGCCGCGGCTCATCTGCGCACCGAAGTTACTGTGCCAGTAGGCACCATGCAGGGCATAGCCGCCAGTGGCGAAGAACATCGTCCACGGCACACCTGGCAGCGATGGGTCTCCAAGGTCATCGGTCAGGCGGGTCTGTCCCATGTGTTTTGAGGGCATTTTTGAGTAGAGGAAATGCGTCCCGACCGGGGTTTTGGTGGGCAGCTGTCCTTGCGGTACGCTGCGGTTGATGCCGGAAGAGATTTGCGTGCGGAAGACTTCCCGGTCGCCCTCATAGGCGATCAGGCGCTGCTGCAGCAGGGATACCTCGATCCGTTTATCCTCCGCGGGGACATCGGTGGAGATGGGGGCCAGTTCTGCGGGGTCAAAGGGGCGCAGGTGTGCGGCTGGCAGATAGTACTTGAAGCGCCCGTCCAGTTCGTCCGTGATCTGGTACCAGGGATTCCGGTCGGGTCCTTCAACCACATCAGTGATCCAATGCGTGGAATTGTAGTACAGGAAAAAATCCGGGTTGATCTGCCATCCCTCCTGGCTGGAATAATTATACGGCTGGGAGTACGGCACGCTGACTTCGGTCAGCATACCATATTCCGGGACGCGATCCAGCGGTGAATTGAGCCGGGTAGTCACAGGCTGGATATAGGCGCTGTGGACATATCCACCCCATACCCGGTACCAGACCGGGTTGTAGCTTGGTCCGGTTTCCGGTTCGAGACGCTCGTACAGGTTCAGCAGCGTGTCGCGGAAACGGTAGCCTAAGGTGCGGGCATCGACACGCGGCGCGTCGAAGACGCTGATTGAATGGTAGGCCACTCTCCCCAAAGGCAGGGGCTCAACTTCAAAACGGCCGGGAGGGAACTCCCACCTGAAGGCCAACCCGCCCAGAGAAAGGGCACCCAATTTGAGAAAATCGTTACGAGATAGTTTTTTACTCATCAGGATGGATTCTACCTTAATTCTGGGGATTCCTGACCAGGCTCAACTTTTATCCGCGCAGGGGCAGCGGCTATGCCGTGTTGAGACGCTGAACAGCACGAAGGGAATTTTTAGTTCTGGGGAGGCTAATTTGGAATGAGCACTTCCTGCTCATGCAGCCGCGGATTGAGATTGGTGCGCTGCTGGGCGCGATCTAGCTGCCAGAGGATAAAGCGCACCCGGCCGGACATGGCTTTGGCAATATTCCAGAGCAGCTTGCTGCCCAATTCCGGATCGTCTTCCATCAGGGCCAGCAGACGGTGTCGGTCCAGTCCAAGGACAGTCGCTCCGTCTGGCCCGGAGATCAGGTCTGCGGTGCGCAGACCCTGGTCGAGCATGGCCAGTTCGCCGGTCAGATCCCCTGGTTTCAGGGTCGCCATCTGGCGAGGCCGCGGCAGGGCATCTCCCTGGTGATCGGGATCCAGCCAGACCTCCACCGTGCCGGCCTGGATGACGTACATTTCCTGGCTGTCTTCGTTCTGGTTGACGATGTTGCGGTAGGGGGGGAACTGGACGCGGCGCAGTTGTGCAGCCAGGCGGGTGCGCTGGGCCTTCGACAGGTCTGTGCCGATGCTGGAGTGCGCCAGGAAGTTGGAGGTTTCCCGGATTTGAACCATTTCCTGGTCGCCGAGCGGGGAATGGAGCTTGTCGCTGAGCAAGGGCAGCCCCAGGTAGGCGGCGACCAGCCGGCGCGTCGCGGTGGGACTCTCGAAGTGCGGCCAGTGTCCAGCTTTCGGCAGGATGCGCAAATCGGTTTCCGGCCATTCATCTTCAATGATCCCGGCATCCCGCAGGGGGACGGTATTATCTTCTGCACCCCAGATCACCAGGGTGGGGGTCTCGATCTTGGACAGCTTTCCGCTCAGGTCGTGGTCGCGCATGGCAAAAAAGCACTCCGCCCGCACTTTTCCCTGACCAGGACGCCGGGCATCGGCCCGCAGGCGGTGGTAGTCTGCCTGGGTGATGTCGCTCCGGTCGGAGAAGGAGACCGGGCGCATCAGCCGGTCGGTGAGGCCGACATACAGCCGTTCTATCGCCGATACGATCAGCGAACCGATCCCAAAACGTTCGATCATGTTGATCGGTGAGATCAGCAGGTTGATCATCGGTGAGAGCCGGCCGGTGACGGTCGGGCCGATCAGGACCATACGCTCGACCAGGGCCGGATGCTCGATGGCGATCGTGGTGCCGATCATCCCGCCCATCGAGTGGCCGACGAGCACCACCGGCCCTTCGCTGACCTCTTCGATCAGGTCGGTGATCAGCTCCGCATAGCGTGAAATCCTGGCTTTGCCTTCAAACGGCGGGGAACTCCCGTAGCCGGGCAGGTCTACCGAGATGCAGTGGAAGCGCTGGCTGAGCAGGCTGGACAGGGGCGACATGGCGAAAGAAGAACTCGACCAGCCGTGGATCAGGATCGCTTTTTGCCGGTTGGGGGAGCCTTCTTCGAGGGTATGCAGTTCTTGTCCGTTTAGATGATAGACGTTCATGGTTTTTTCTTCCCGACCTTCAGGGTTGTTCCAGTACTTACGTATGGATCGGGGCCAGCACAATGATGATCAGTCTGAGAATGATGAGTGCGTAGAGCAGTTTTGGCCTCATAACTGTTTCCTTTGATTTATTATAGACAATCCGCACCTGGTTTGGTTTAACAGATTTGTTAGCTGTGTGAGAGGTTTCCAAAATGACGATGGTATTCTGCGGTAGGGTTGTGTATCTCATGTATAATGGAAAAATCAACCCTTTCGGTAGAACCATTCACTGCTTAATCAATCGGATAAAAAGGGATGCGCTATGACCACAGCCGATCTGAATGCCAGACCATCTGAAGACCAGATGACTATTCAATCCTACCCGCCCAGCTGGTACAACCGCATGCTGGCCTGGGTGGGACGTTTGCCAGTGCCGGGCTGGTTGGTGTTTGTCCTTTTCGGCGGGATTGTCGTCCTGATCGAGTGGCTGCTGGTGAAGCTGGACCAGCCTGGCCAGCCGGTTGTCCTGGATCCGGAGATCTTTTTATCCATCTTCCAGCTGGTGTATGTGATCATTTTTATCAAGGTTTTGGATGACCAGGCCGGCAGGGTGCTGGAAAAGATCCGGCCTACACTCAGGCTGGACGACCGCCAGTTTGCCGACCTTAGGGCTCGTTTTACCACCATGCCAAAAACCGCGCTGCGGAACCTGACATGGGTGATGGTCCCGATCCTGGGGGTGATGGGGGCTTTTTTAATCATGATGGGCCAGGCCGGCAGCGAGAACCTTGCGGTTAACATGCCACTCTTCAGCCAGTCAATGGCCGGGTATTTTGCCCTGCTGATTTTTGGCCTGATGTGGCTGAACAACCTGATTTTTCTCTTTCACACCGTGCACCAGCTGCGGGCGATCAGCTTCAGCTATGCCCACGTGACGGAGGTCAACCTGTTTCACCAAAGTGACCTGTATGCCTTTTCTTCCCTGGCGGCCAGCACCGCCATCGGGTTGAGCCTTTCCACTCCGATCTGGCTGCTGATGGATAACGGGCCGATCAATCTGGCGATCACCTCGGTGTTTGCCCTGTTCTCGGTGGTCATCTTTGTCTGGCCGCTGCTGGGCGCACACCGGATTTTGAGGGATCAGAAAGAGCAGATGCTTCGCCAAAGCGACCAGAAAAAGGAGCAGCTGATCCAGGAGCTGTTTGCGCGGCTGGAGCGCCAGGACCTGAACGGGATCGAGGAATTGGAAAAGGCCTTCTCCAGCATGGAAAAGGGGCAGGCCATGCTGCAAGCGGTTTCCACCTGGCCGTGGCAGACGGGCACCCTGCGCCAGATTGCTGGCGCGATCCTGCTGCCGATCACGATCTGGGTGATCCAGTATTTTCTCAACCAGGTGCTGTCCACATAAGAGGGAGGACCTGCCGGACTGCGAAAAACAGAATGCAGGGTCACCGTGTTGGGGGATGATCCATTTATAATCCATTTAAGACTATCAAAACACCCATTTTGTAATCAGAATTCATCTATTTTTGGATGAAAGTATTGTGAAAAATGACGCGATTCTTGACTATTATGATTACTAAATGTTATGATAATATATAAGTTTTGGTAATATTTTACAACTTTTGTAAATATTATCAACTTTGTATAGTTTTTATTTAAAATGCTCGCACTTCAGAGCAAAGAGGAGGTGATGTAGGGGATAATTTATTTTTGTCATGTTGATCTGACTCATCATACCCTTCACAGCGTTTACAAGATCATCTGAAATTTTGCCTGTTGCTTGATAAAAAAGGAAAGGAAAGGAAATGAATAGACGAGACTTTTTAAAGATGTCGGGCGCAAGCCTGGCGGCGATGTACGCTGCCACGCGCGCTCGATTTTTGTTCCGCGCCTACGGGGC
>DATHZS010000062.1:0-20412 GCA_035458505.1 Anaerolineales bacterium
TAGGTCAACATTGAACACACCCCGGACATGTTTGTAGCTGTCGTGTGAGATCAGCACTGTGCCCGGCTGTGCGGCGCTCTCCAACCTGGAGGCCAGGTTGACCGCTTCACCTTTGATCGTGTCCTCCCCTTCGGTCTCACCGCCCGAAAACACCAGTCCGGTGGAGATCCCCACCCGTACCTGGAAACCATCCACCTCCTGTTCCTTTTCCAGATCCTCTGCAATTTGGGCAGCCTCCTCCTGGATCGCCAGACCTGCCCGGATGGCCTGGGCGGGATCGTTCTCGTGCGCCAACGGCAAACCAAACACGGCTTTGAAGCCGTCCCCCTGGTAGCGGCAGACGTGCCCGCCGTGCTCACTAACCCTGGCCGCCAGGCGTTGGATCAATGGGTCGATCAACGCCATTTGCTCTTCAGGGTCAAGACCCTGGGTCAGCCGGGTGGAGCCGACGATGTCGGCGAACAGGATGGTAGCCAATTTGCGTTGCTGGGGAGGAGGTTCCAATGCGTCCAGTTGTTTTTTTAAGGCCGCGATGGCAGCGTCAATGACGGCATCATCAAGTGAGCCACGCAGGGATTCCTGTGCTGCAATCGCCTGCTCAAGCTGGTTGCGTTCGTTCATGGGTACTCCTTTCCCACGGGAGATCGAAAGGACACCTCTTCGGGCAAGGGCGATTGAGTTATGAGAGCTTGAGTTGGATAACGGTTTCGAAGAGTATTATCCATTATAGCAATAAATTATGATGAGCTTGTATCTCCGCCCCTAAATCGAATAAGTAATACCAGTATTCCTGGGCTTTCTGTATGCTATTGAAATCAAACATACTTCGGTCTTTCGCGCGATACCGCCAATTGAAAGCCGAAACCAGACCCGGTGATAAACACCTCGACACAACAATCATTGGAGGGATGATTGATCCTGCCCAACAACATTTCCATTCCAAGACTCCCGTGATAGGATACTGGCATGTCTGCTATCACCCTTGGCGTTATCGCCGACACACACATCCCTGACCGGGCCGCCCAGGTTCCCCTGGCTGCGCTGGACCTGTTCGCCAGGAACAAGGTCCACGCGATCCTTCATGCAGGAGATTTGAGCGTCCCGCGGGTGCTGCACCAACTGGCAGAGGTTGCCCCGGTGCATGCCATCCGCGGCAACACTGATGTTTTGCTCCTCGGAAAACTTCCCTGGAAACGGCAGCTGGAATTCGAAGGGGTTTCCATCGGCATGGTCCACGGCCACGGCAACTGGCTAAAATATATCCCCAACCGGATTGATTATTTTCTGCACGGCCCCAAGAAATTCAGTTACTATGAAGAAACTGCCCGCCATCAGCTGCCTGGATGCCAGGTCGTGGTCTGCGGGCATACCCATGTACCTGCCAACTATTGGCGGGAAGGTCAGCTGATCTTCAACCCGGGCTCAGCCACCAAGCCCAATGCTGTTATGGCCAGCTTGCCCCGCAGTGTTGGATTGCTGCACCTCGACCAGGGAAACGTTCGCGGTGAAATTGTGTTTATATAGGCGAAGGTATCTGGCAGAACGATGACACCCGCCTTTATTTACGAGATATAATACCTATCACCCACACACCTTACCGTTTTGCAGGAGGAGAAGTATGACCAAACCGCGTATCAAACTCATCATGAATCCCAATGCCGACATGGGCAATGCCTGGAAGTATGCCGCAGACCTGCGCCACCTGTTTGAAGGTTTTGCAGATGCCCACTGGTCTGGGACAGTGTATCCCACCCACGCCAAAGAGCTGGCCATCCAGGCCGCAGAAGAAGGCTACGATATCGTTGTTGCCATGGGCGGTGATGGCACGGTGCACGAGGTGATCAACGGCCTGATGCAAGCCAAGGTTGAGAAGCGCCCGGTACTTGGTGTGATTCCGCTTGGCTCTGGCAACGATTTTTCCGCCAATGTTGGAAACACGCGTGATGCAAACCAGGCGGTACAGGCGATCCTGGACGGCCATACCAAGACCATCGACCTCGCCACCATCCAAGATGAAGAGGGACGTATGGAATACTGGGACAATACTGCCAACATCGGTTTTGGCGGCTCGGTGACAGAATACTCCCACAGCCTGCCAGTGCTGCGCGGGTTCATTATGTACCTGGCGGCAGTCCTGCAAACGATTTTTTCCAACTACGTGATCATGAAAGCGGAGATCAAGACCGACGAAAAGGAATGGACCGACGAAACGATCATGATCGCTTTGTGCAACGGCCCGCGTGAAGGCGGCGGGTTCCATACCGGTCCGCATGCCATCATGGATGACGGTGTGCTCAACTTCACCATTGCCCAAAAAGTCTCACGCCTGAAAATGCTGATGCTGATTCCAGCTTTCATGAGCGGCACCCAGGAGAAAGACCGCAAAGTGTACATGGGCACTTTCAAGAAGATGGAAATCCGGTCGGATAAACCGCTTTACCTGCACACGGATGGCGAGATGTTCGCGGGATTCAACCACAATGTGCATTACCTGAAAATCGAGATCCTTCCCCAGGCCCTGGAAGTGATTATCCCGAAAGAAGCAGCATAGCGGTTTAGAAAGATGCCAACTCTCTTCCAGAGCCTGCAAAACCAAGACCTGGGCCAACTGCAAATTATCGCAGAGATGTGGGACATTCAACTGCAGGCTCCAGATGTCCGGAAAGGGAGAAAAGAGCTCGCCCAGGAAATCCTGAAGAACAGGCAGTTGATTGCCGAAGTGATCGAGTCGCTGCCGGTGCAGGCGCAGGCGGCTCTCTCCAGGCTGCTGGGAGAACAGGGAATGCTCCCCTGGCACCTGTTCACGCAGCAATTCGGCGAGGTACGGGAAATGGGGCCGGGCCGCCGCGACCGGGAAAAGCCCTACCTGGAACCCATCTCCGCAGCAGAGCGGCTGTGGTATTACGGTCTGATCGCCCGGGCTTTTTTTGATACCTCCGGCGGCCCACAGGAATTTGCCTACATCCCCGATGACCTGAAAGAACACCTGCCAGGATTTTTGCCGGCCTCGCCTTCCAGCACTCCGCTCAGCAGGCCAGCCGCCCCGGCTGAAAGAACCCACATCGTTCCAGCCAATGATCACATCCTGGACCATGCCACCACCCTCCTGGCGGCATTGAGAATGGATACCGGGCCCGAGCAGATCGCAGACCTTGAAGCCAGGTGGTCAATCGATTCCCACACCCTGATGTCGCTGATGCAAAGCGCCGGGCTGCTCTCGCCAGACCATACCCTCCTGGCCGGACCAACCCGGGCATTCCTGGAAGCCCCGCGGAACGAAGCGCTCTCCCTGCTGGTCAATGCGTGGCTGGAAAGCGAAACGCATGACGACCTGCGGTTGATCCCGCATCTGCAAGCAGAAGGAGAATGGCACAGCAAGCCGAGGGAAATGCGTCTTGCCGCCCTGGAGTTGATCCAATCGCTGGAGCCGGACACCTGGTGGAGTCTTCCCGCTCTGATCTCCTCTGTCCAGAGCCAGCAGCCAAATTTTTTGCGCCCAAAAGGGGATTATGATACCTGGTACCTGAAAGACACCCGCACAGACCAGTACCTGCGCGGGTTCCAGCACTGGGAACAGGTGGAAGGCGCTTACCTGACTTACCTGATCTGCGGGCCGCTGCACTGGCTGGGGCTGATCGATCTGGCCGCAGCCGAAATCGACTCGCCAAAAAATGTCTTCCGCTTCTCAGCCTGGGCTCAACCTTTGTTGAAGCGGAAAACTCCACCCGCAAGCGCGAAAGAAGACCAATCTCCCAAACTGAATTCCCAGGGACAGATTTTGGTGCCGCGCCTGGCGCCGCGTGCTGCCCGCTACCTGATTGCCCGCTTTTGCGAATGGGGATCCATCCGGCATGACAGCTACCAGTATTTCCTGACCCCGCAATCGCTCGAAAAAGCCCGTAGTCAGGGACTCAAGATCAAACACCTGCTCAGCCTTCTCAAACGTTACAGCGACAGCCCCCTGCCGCCTAACACGATCCAAGCACTGGAACGATGGGAAGAACACGGCACCCAGATCAGCTTCCAGCAGACAGTCCTTTTGCGGGTCAACCATCCGGATGTCCTCCAGGCCCTGCTTGATTCGCCCGCAAAACGGTTCTTGGGGTCCCCACTGGGACCCACGACGATCACGGTCCACCCCGGTGCGCTGCAGCGGGTGCGCGAGATGCTGATCCGTCTGGGCTACCTGAGCGAGATCGGCAGCAGCCTGAAAAAGCGCAAATAACCCCCTTCTTCAGATTTCATCTAAGGATGCTTTGCAATGATGATCCCAGACCCGGGTTGGTAATGTTTGTATTATTTTTCACGTCTTAAGATACAATGTGATTGGCACATGCACGAATTTAAGTCAAAGAGGAATTCACATGATCGACTTTACACCTATCACCGAAAAGAAAATCAACTGGACGCGTTTTGCCGCCCAATTTACCCGGCAAGACCTCATCAAGCAGACCAACCAGATCACCGACTATATCCTGAAACTGATTGCAGAGGCCACCGATGCAGATGTGGTGTTTGACCCCCACGACCCGGAAGCCTACGACCCTTATGCCGAAACCGCAGAAGAAGAGTATATCGGCTGGACCGTGGGACATATCATCGTCCACCTGACTGCTTCCAATGAAGAGTCAGCTTTTTTGGCCGCCGAATTAGCCCGCGGGGTGGAGATCGAATACCGCCGGACTCGCTGGGAAGTCCCCTGGGAAACGATCACGACCATCGAACAATGCCGCCACCGGCTGGAGGAAAGCCGCCGCATGCTGCTTGCCAGCCTGGAGATGTGGCCGGACACGCCTGATCTGGAAAATTTCTACAAGACCCCCCAGGGGCTGAAGGTCACCGCGCTGGTCCGGTTCTTACTGGGGCAAAACCATGCCGCCAGCCACCTGGAACAGATCCAGGATGTGCTCAGGCAGGCAAAACAGATTCCCGCATAAATCCAGCGTCCAACCAGCATCACCGTTTTAGAGCAAAAAAAGAGACTGGAGATAAAACATCCAGTCTCTTTTGATACACATTTATCCAGCGATTACTCAGGAGCCCCTGCTAAAATCCACTCCTCGAGCAATTGGAGTTCTTCTTCAGAAAACTGTACGTAATGCGGCGTATCTTCTGTCTGGCGCGCATACACCAGGCTGGCTTCAAGGTCCTCAGGAACAATACCTGGGCCGTTGTTTCCACCTTCCAACAAGGCCTGGTAGGTGGTCACATTCAAACCACCAGTCGCCCCGTCGCCATGACAGGCCGAACAGCTTGTGTTGAGCAGAGGAAGAATGGTGCCATCGTACGTCAGTTCGGCATCTTCACCAGCCGGCGTTTCCGGTGGTGCAGGCGGCCGAGCAGCCAGGAGTTCTTCCAGCTGAACAGACAGAATCGGTTCCAGGTCGGGGGAATTGAACCCGGCATAGGTCCACACATTTCCGTGGCAGGCTTCATTCCCGCAGAAAGAGTCATCAACCGGCGGTTTGCCTTCCAGGGTCGTCAGGTCATCCACCCCTTCTGGGGTCGAGTGACACGCCATGCAGGAATTATCTTTCACGCGTCCATGCAACGCCATCCAGGTTGTCAGGGTGTGGGAAACCGGCTCCGGCCCGCTGACCAATTCAATATTGGTGGTCAGTTGGGTTGCGCTGCCAATTACCGGGACTGAGTGGCAAATGTTACATTCCAGACGGACGGCCTCACCTTCTGTCGTAAGATGTTTGCCATCGTGACAGCGGAAACACCCGGGATCATCTTTATGACCAAGATTATCCGGATGGGAATCCCAATCGATTTCCTGTTCCGGGAACACATTCTGGCCATAAATATCCTGCAATGTTTCGATGGCCTGATAGATCAACTCTGATTGCTGGGAAGCAACCTCAGGATAATTCGTGTTATAGAAATCCATCAGCCCGTTCATGGCATCCAGGGCGGTATCCTTATCGGAATACTCAGTTCGAAGGAGAGCAACACTTTCGCGCACGATGTACGGCAGGTCTCGGGAGATCAGGTCTTTTGAAATCGCGTTGTTGATGGCCACTTCTGGTTCTGGAATTCGGTGGGTGACCCGGTTGTGGCAAGTGATGCAGTCCATCCGCCGCAGTTCTTCCTCATTAACCTGCGATGGATCGAAATCAGCGGAGACATCAATGTACTCCTTCACATTGCCATCAATATCCGTGACCCGGACGTAGGGAATCTCCTGTTCGAGTTTGTCCGTTGCATAGTAATCAATTTCATTTTCAATATGCCAGTGAATGCCATACCCCAGACCTTCACGCGCTGTACCGCCACCAGTCTTCATGATCAGGTACAGGGTAAACGGGGTATTGTCTTCATTCGGCATATAGCTGACCATCTCGATCAGGCTGTCGTTGGAGAATTTTTCCGGGAAGTGACAGGTTTCGCAAATCTCACGCGCCGGGCGCATGTTCTTGGCATGAATGGGATACTCATACTGCCGGGTAACATTCAGGAAAACATGCCGCAAGTCGCCCGCTTTTCTCGTGAAGCGGGTAGCAAATGCATCACGCCCGATATGGCATTCCACACACTGCACGCGTGCATGCGGAGAGACCAGGTAGGCGGAATATTCCGGCGGCATCGTGTGGCAGGAAGTACCACAAAACTCGGCCGAGTTGGAATACTCCCAGCCATAGGAACCACCAACCAATAAAGCTACCGATAAAACGCCCAAGACAGCATAAGGAAGGATTCGCCTGGATAACGGGGAGTTTTCAGGCGGGAAGAAAAATCTCTTCAAGATACTTTTTAATTTGTTCACTGTGATGCTCCTCTTCGCAATAATAAAAGTACGGGGGACATTATACTATAGATAAGGAAAACTTTCACTAATCCATTACCCAATCTAATTTATCAAAATTGAGCCTTGGTGTGTCGCTCTCAGGGCAAGCCTGCTGCACTTTTCGTCTACCTGCGCTTCTCCCCGCTTCCAGGCTGGTTTCTCATTTTTGCCACACCTTTTCCCCTCTCACTGGTTTGCACCATCAACTCCAAAAAGGGTTTAAAGAAGAGAGAGGCACGTGTGTGTGCCTCTCTCAGGTTAGGGAGTAGTGGATAGTCTAATTATCCTGGCTAATTCTCCGGGGCTCCGTTATCAATCCAGATCCGGAGTGCCGCGATCTCGTCTGATTCCAGCTGCTTGGGATGGTCTGCACGCTGCGGCCAGATGATTAACGGGCTGACTCCAGAAGCCCCGGGTTTGATCGCCGGACCGCTGTCGCCCCCAAGCAAAAGGGCTTCGTAGGTTGTCAGGTTCAGGTTGCCGCGCCCACCTTCCGCGAGGTGACAAAAGCCACAGGTATCAACGATGTATTCACCGACGCCATCCTCCCAAGTCTCTCCCAGGTCTGCAGCTGCATCGGCGGCAAATGTCGGAACAGGGGTTGCCTCAAGCGGAGCATAGGCAGCCAAATCCCTCAGATCATCAATCGGTGGTTGGGTGGCTAAAGCGGTATCCTCTACGGTAACCAGTAAAATCAGGCCAACCAGCATCAGCGCTGCCACAACACCATAGACGATGAAGAACTTCCGTTTCCGGTCCTGATATTTTGGATCATCTTTCTGCGGCGGGATATACTGCGGCCCTTCCAGGTTTTTGGGATGGTAGTGTTCCATTTCTTCCTGGCTCATGTACCCGGTGTACATACTCTTATTGAAGTGCTTGATAAAAACGTGGTACATGTGCCAGATCAGGATTGCCACCACAGCCAGCACCGCCTCCAGGCCATGCGCGGCTTTTGCAGCCGGGATCCATGCCCCGGGCAGGATCCTATTGGCCAGGATCGGGTCCCATAAGATGAAACCGGTCGCGGTCATCAGCAGGGTTCCCCAGATCAGAGCCCAGTATTCAAACTTTTCCTCAAAGGTAAAGAAATCCTGTTTGGGTTTTTCTTTGCGGAGGCCCAGGTTATACAGCAGCAATCCCCAGGCATTGGTAAGATCATCTTTTCCGGGAAGTATGGAGAGGGGTTTGCGGTTGACAATCCAGGAGTAGAAGGCATCTCCGAAGTGTACAATCGTAATCAACACCAGGACGATCGCCGAGACACGGTGGATGATCCGAACCGATTCTATCCCGCCCAGCTGTTCCAGGAAGAACAATGAGAACGGTGCCTGGTTAAACTTTTGAATGAGACCGGTGAACCCCAGTGTGAGGAACGACACGGTATTGATCCAGTGCTGAAAGCGGCGGAAGCCCGAAAAACGCAGGTATTGTTTGTTTTGTTTAGTCATGCGAAGACTCTCCTTCCTCTGCCGCGGTTTTACCGGCGCCAGTCTGTTTGGCTTTTCGTTTCTTGGAGAGCGTCTTAAATATATCCACCGAGATGAAGAACACCATCCCACCAACCGTTACCGGGATCACTATCATGTAAAAGACATTCACCAGGTACACGATCGGGGCTTTTTCCAGGTCTGGGCTGTAATGTGCCAACCATGAGTCGTCAAAGTCCGGGCTGGCATCGGGGTGGCAGCGCTGGCAGGTCGTGATCAGGTTTTCCTTGATGACCGTGCTGGATGAATCTTCGGGGGAGCGGATATCGTGGACCCCATGACAGTCGATGCAGACCGGCTTGTTGGTCTCCTGATCGGGAGACACCTGTTCAAAGATGGTGACTGTGGTTCCATGAAAATCTGCCACGTAAGTTTCAAAGACATCTGTGCGGATGTCATATTTGGCCATCAACTCCTCATCGGCATGGCAGTCGGCACAGATCTGCGGAGAGAAGAGCACATAGCCGGGATCATCCGGGCCGGTATTGGCGTGGTTCTCGTGGCAGTCCGAACAGGTCGGCACATCGGTAATGCCCTCTTCCAATAAAGCCGCACCGTGAACGCTGTTCTGGTAAATCTGGTACACATCAGCGTGGCAGGTCTCGCATACCTTGGCGATCTCCACTTTTGAACCGCGGATGTCTGTCACCGTATGAGCAGTGTGGCAGTCTACGCATAATGCGGTATTGAAATCACCCTGGGCAAATTTCTTGGCATGTTGCCCCTGGGAGTAGAGTTCAGCCTGTCCGACATGACAGTTTGAACAAGCCTTGGTCAACTCCACGCTGACCGTTCTGCGGTCTACCGCACCCAGTTCAGGATGGGGGTAGCTGTCGATGTTGGTATGGCAGGTTACACAATCGAAGTCCATTTGCCCATGAACAGAATTGGCAAAACCTTCTGCATCGATCGTCAGGTAGAGTTCTTCGCCGTTATCTAGCGGCAGTACCATTCCTTCCACTTCGTGGCAGACAAGACAGCTTTCTTTATCAATTGTGCTTTGAGATGGGGTTTTGGCTCGAGGAGGGAGAATTCCAACCACTTCTTCTTCAGGCAGACTGACGGTGGCCGTTTGGGTAGACTGAAGCAGTCGGACCATACCAAAGACCACCACCGCTGTAATGATACCGCCAAACAGAAGGAATGCACCCACCCTGATAAGATTGGGTCGCTTATCCATGTTCACATCTTTCCTTTTCTTCTTTCCAATTTTTGCCGGATGAGATTCCCGGCGGTTCCCTGTGACATTGATAATGAAAACGCATCCTTGTACGTTTTTTCACTAATATATCATAATTTATTCTAGTTTAGCAAGTATAAGGATAACTTTTACTTATTGTTAACCTTCACTATTTTCGGCCTGGCCAGAAACTTTTAGAAGCCAATTGGCCAGGTAAATACGAGACTCTTTCCGGTCAAAACATTCGGCCGGGACCGTGCTGGTCCCGGCCGGTTTCGCAGTAATGGCTTTTACAATCTGTTAAGTCAGGATTGCTCTGCTGGACAAAGTCAGGATCACGTTGGGCCAGAAATTGCGCCCCCTGGCATCTGGTGCACACATCCGCCTTTGCCGTTTCAGAGCCAGACTGCGATGAGATCGCCAGGAACTCATCGCAGTCTGATTTGGTTTTTAAATCTAGTTCTATCTAAACTGGATTACGGTGCAAGTGCATCCAGGCCAGCCTGGAGCAGGGCCTTGGTGTAGGCCGGGTTATGCACGCCCATGCTCTTGTCTTCGTGGGCAACGTAAATCCAGTTGAAAAGAGCAATCGCAACGTCTTCCGGTGCTTCTTCAACAGTTGGATGACCATCCGGGCCAGTCTCGCTCAACACGCCCTCAGCAACCAAGAGTTCGCCAAGTTCGTCCAGCATCGCCTGAACCTCGGTCTGCAAACCGCTGAAATCTGGGTCTTCGATGTCGGCATGGCAGCCCTGGCAGGAAGCAATGTCCGGCTCAAACGTGTGGCTTGCCGCGTGGCAGGCGACACAAGTGTCTTCCACCATCGAGTAGTGGGCGCTGGGTTTACCCTCAACGCCTGCGCCAGCAATCCCCATCAGCATCGAGCTTTGCGGGCCGTGGTGCGGACCCCAGTGGCTGGTGATGCCGGTCACGACACCATCCACAGCCTCTGGGAAGACACGGCGGGCCTGGTGGCAGTTGGCACACAGGTTACCCTTGCCGCCGTCGTAGGTCACACCTTCGGCCGCATACATGGCAACCGGGTCGGTGGTTTCCAGAGCCCAGTCGGCACTGGTGTAAGTGGTGTGAACCTGGTGGCAGGCGCGGCAGTCTTGTTTGGTGACTGCAGTGACTGTCTCAACCTCGCTTGGGTTCAAACCGGCAGCAACCATATCACTGAAGGAAGCGCCAGAGTGGCATCCCGTGCAGGATGAGCGTCCACCAGCATATGCGGCAGATTCAGAAATGCCGTGGTTGGATTCAGCCCACTCAAATTGCTTCCCTGTAACCAGGGAGCTGTCATCATGGCATTCTGAACAGGTCATTTCGACCTCAGCCGCAACACCATCTGCGCCGTCTGAGCCAGCAGGGCCAGCCGGGCCTTCAGGGCCAGCGGGTCCAGCCGGACCTTCTGGCCCGGCCGGGCCTTGTTCGCCCGCACAGGCTGTCATTGCAACTGCGGCAACAGCCATCAGGGCGAAAAACAAAAACAATTTCTTTTTCTTCATACTCCTAACCTTTCCTAAGTTATTGTTGGACACGATGATTAACAGACAGATCAAGCCATCTGTCTGGCAGCCATTACATAGATTAAGTATATCCAGCCAGGTCGAACCTTGTTAGTGATTTTTGTCACACACTTTGGGACAAATGTCCCATTCAGACATGACAAATGTCCCTATCGATTTAAAATTTTTGTGAATTTTAATGAATTTTTTATAACTTTTTATAACTTTTTGGAGTTTTATAAATTTAGGCTGGTTTTCCCTGAGCTGCAAAACTTAGGAAACTTGTGAAAGCATTTAAAGACAAGCTGCGATGGAAACCTGAAGTCAGGTGCCATCGCAGCTTGTTGGTTAGGTTAGTATGAAACTAGTGTGTCTGGTTAATTTACGGCAGTGCGTCCAAGCCAGCCTGAAGCAGGGCTTTGGTGTACGCAGCGTTGTGTACACCATAGCTGCCGTCTTCGTGGGCGATGTAGATCCAGTTCCACAGTGCAGCGGCCTGGTCTTCAGGAACGAATGCCACAGTCGGGTGACCTTCTTCATCCAGCCATCCCAGAGAGATTAAGCCAGCTTCCAACTCGTCCAGCATAGCCTTGACTTCGGTCTGGACACCATTGATGTCGAAGTTTTCGGCATCCTGGTGGCAGGCCTGGCAGGCGCTGACAGACGGTTCGAAGGTGTGCTGGCCATTGCCTACGTGGCAGGCGACACAGGTGTCTTCTACCATATTGTAGTGACCGCTGGGTTTACCTTCTACAGCACCGGCGCCAGCAATACCCAACAGCATGGAACCCTGACCGCCGTGATGCGGACCCCAGTGGGTGCTGGTGACTTCAATCTGACCGTCAACGGCCTCAGCAATCCCGCGGCGGGGTTGGTGGCATTCGGCACACAGGTTGCCCTTACCACCATCATAGGTCACGCCTTCAAAGGCATAAAAGTCGACCGGGGCGGTGGTTTCCAGAGCCCAGTCTGCACCAGTGTAGGTGGTGTGGACCTGGTGGCAGGCGCGGCAGTCTTGGCGAGTCGGGTTCGGATCGCCTTCTTCGACTTCACCGGGGTTCAGGCCAGCGGCAACGCGGGCGCTGAATCCACCGCCAGAGTGACAGCCCGCACAGCTGGACGACCTACCGCGAGCGTATGCCTCACCAGAACCATGCACAGATTCTGCCCATGCAGTCTGCTTTCCGGTGATCAGGGTGGTGTCGTTATGGCAATCTCCACAGGCCAATTCGGCCTCAGCCGCGACGCCATCTGCGCCATCTGCGCCATCTGCGCCAGCGGGACCAGCAGGGCCAGCGGGGCCAGCGGGACCAGCAGGGCCAGCGGGGCCTGCTTCACCCGCACAGGCTGTCAACATGACTGTGAAGACAACCAGAAGGCCAAACAACAAAATCAATTTCGTGTCTTTCTTCATGCTCCAATCCTTTCCTTTCCAAAAAGTGATAATGCAACCCAAGCAGATCAACTCATCTGTTGGTTGCCAATTTATAGAATAAGTATACATGATTATTCTCAATTAGCTTTAGTGATGGATGTCCCACCATCTAGGACAAATGTCCCTTAATTTAAGGGACATTTGTCATGTATGACTAGTAGGTTTAGTGAGATTTCTGTAAAATTTACTTGGTTTCAACACCTTTCCCATAAGTTAATCTCATCTTTTTCCCTGGATATCCAACCCAATTTGCCACCGCTCCCTTATTTCCAGAATGATAATTTCCCGATTTAATTGACAATCAGGATTGCCCGGCGATATAATACAAACTAATCAAATATAATCGGTAAAGTTTATCGTATTGTGTATTATTTCACAATCGAACCCTAAGGATTACAATTGAATACCTTATCCCCGGAGGAGGAGCAACGTATATGGAAGCGAATCTGGAAAAAAAGGATGTAAACCGCAAGGATTTTCTAAGCATGGCAATTTTGGCCATCGGAGGAGTGATCAGCTTCGCAATTGGTATTCCGGCTGTGGCCTATATTCTCGGCCCGGCGCTTAGGAAAGCCACTGAACAGAATTGGATCCCTCTCGGTTTAGCCTCAAAAGTTGAGGTTGGCGTCCCCACTCTCTTCAAAGCCAAAATCGAACAGAAAGCCGGCTGGATTACCAACGAGCAAGAGCTGACGTTCTATGTCCTCACCGATAACGGCAGGGATTTTGTGGCCATGTCGAATGTGTGCACCCACCTCGGCTGCCGGGTGCGTTGGGTGGAGGATCAGGAGCAGTTCTTCTGTCCCTGCCACAACGCCGCCTTCGACAAACAGGGCGATGTCGTATCCGGCCCTCCACCGAAACCTCTCGACAAATTCGAAGTTAAGGTCGAAAATGATCAGTTATTCGTTTTAGGCGGAGGTGCAGCATGATGACGAACTTAGCAAACTGGCTGGATGAGCGATTTGGATGGCGCACCGTTTGGGAAACCATCTTCCGCCGCAAGATCCCCAAAGTCAACTGGTTCTACACCCTGGGGAGTGCTACCTTATTTGTGGCTCTCAACCAGGCGATCACCGGGATCCTGCTGACGCTGTACTACGTCCCCTCCCCCGACCAGGCTTATGCAACGGTCCAGTTCATTACCTACGAACTACCGGCTGGCTGGTTCATTCGGGGTTTGCACCATTATGGCGCCAGCGCCATGGTGGTCTTATCTGTTCTTCACATGGTCCGGGTGATCTTCTACGGGGCGTATAAATTCCCGCGCGAAATGACCTGGATCACTGGTGTGCTCCTGCTGCTGATCACGATCGGGTTCGGCTTTACGGGATACCTGCTTCCCTGGGACCAAAAAGCGTACTGGGGTTCCACCGTGGGCACCAAGATCGCCGGGACACCGCCTTTCATTGGAGATTTCATCCTAAGGGTGATGCGCGGCGGACAGGAGCTCTCGGAAGTCACCCTGGCCCGCTTTTTTGGCGTGCATGTCTGGGTACTTCCTGTCCTGTTATTCTTGCTGATCGGAGTACACATGTACCTGATCATCCGGATTGGGATCAGCGCTCCGCCAAAGAGGGAGAAAACCGATGAATGAGCAGGAAAAACAACAATACCTAGAAGAGTATAAAAAAGAAAAAGAAAAAGGGGTGTACTTCTTCCCGGATATCATCTTCAAAGATGCGGTCATCGCACTGGTCGTCTTCTTAATTCTGGTAGCAATGGCCTACTTCATTGGTGCGCCGCTGGAAGAACAGGCCAACCCCTCAGATTCAACCTACAACCCGCGCCCGGAATGGTACTTCCTGTTCCTGTTCCAACTGCTGAAGTACTTCCCCGGTGAATTGGAAGTGGTCGGTGTAGTCGTGATCCCCTCGCTGGCGATCCTGGTGCTTCTGGCGCTTCCCTTCCTGGATAAAAAGGCTGATCGCCATTTCACTAAGCGCAAAGTGGTCACGATTGGCACCGCAATTGGGATTGTGGGAATCATTTTACTGACGACCTTATCGATCCTCGAAGCCCCACCGCCTGCGGATACCGCCTTAGGTGACAAAACTGCCGAACTGTATGCTGTCAATTGTGCTGGCTGCCACGGCCCAACGATTAACGTCCCCACCGGGATGAACCTGCATGAGATCATTGCGCAAGGCACGCATGAGGGCATGCCACCCTGGAGCGCTGACCTGACCAATGACCAGATCGATGCCCTGGTTGGCTTCATTCTATCTCCTGGTGGCAGCGTGATTTTTGACCAGCAGTGTGGTGAATGCCATCTGGCGACACAACTGATTGCAGACCAGCCGTTTGAATTAAAGGATGCCCTTCAGCTTGGACAGGCGTTTGTCCCGCACACGGATCTTGAGATCCCGCAATGGACGACAATCCTGAGTCCTGAGGAGCAAACCGCCCTGCTGAACTTCCTGATTGCTCCAGATGGACAGAGATTGTTTGTTACCAACTGTTCCTCGTGCCACGGCAGTTCGGTGGCCTTCGCAGGTGAAGCAGAAGAACTGCGAGAGACGATTGGACAAGGCGGGCTGCACCTGGAAATGCCCGGCTGGCGGGAACAGCTCTCTGAAGCTGAACTCACTTCCCTTGCCAGTTACGTTGTCGATCCAGCCCAATCCCCTGATGGAGAAAGCCTGTACCAGGCCAATTGTGTTGCCTGCCACTTCGAACGGGTGCCGCAGGCCGAGGATCTCGATAGCGCCTTCAAGATCATCTCCGAAGGCGGATCGCATGAGACCATGCCCGTCTGGGGAGACATCTTGACTGAAGAACAGATCGACGCCCTGGTCAGCTATACCATCCAGTCTGCCCAAGGTACTGGGGCAGATGTAGGTCGTCAGCTCTACGTGCAAAATTGCGCCTCGTGCCATGGCGATTTCGGTGAAGGCGGTGCAAACCCCTCATTGGCTGGAGATATCATTGCCCCGATCAGCACGGCAGAATACCTCAAAACACGCGATAACAGCACCCTGACAGCCATCATCGCCCAGGGACAGCCCAACTTCGGCATGTCGCCATTTGGACTGTCGTTTGGCGGCCCATTGGATGAGAGCGAGATTGAAGCCCTGGTGGCTTATATGCGTTCCTGGGAAAGCAACCCACCGGTCGATGTCCCACCAGAGATATCTACTGATACATTGGCTTTGTCCGGTGCGGAGACGTACCAGGCCCTTTGTGCACAATGCCATGGCAGCACCGCAGAAGGCAGCTTCGGCCCCTCATTACGTTCTGCCGAGTTCCGGGAACAAGCCCGGGAAGAGATCTTCAGCACGATCAATATCGGCCATGCAGCCACTGCGATGATTGCCTGGGGTGAGGTTCTATCTGCAAGTCAGATCGACCAGATCGTTGAATTCCTGCTGTCTCTGCCGGTCAGCGAGGGCAGCGCAGCCGGAGAGGTTTCTTTCGCAGTTCAGATTGTCCCTGCATTTGATACCTACTGCCTGGCCTGTCACAACGAATCCTTTACTCAGGGCGGATGGCTCTCCGACAGTTATGAGAATGTGATCAATTCGGGAGATAACGGCCCCTCGGTGATCCCTGGTGACGTGGAAAACAGCCTACTCGCCCAGCTGCTTTTAGGGACAGCCCCCAGCGGTAAGGTGATGCCCCCGGTATCCCAGATGCCAGATGAGATCATCCAGGCCATCCTGGACTGGATCGAAGCTGGAGCGCCCAACAACTAGCTAAAGTTAACCGATCTACCTAGAGAAGCAGGCATCATAATTGCCTGCTTCTTTTTTATTGGGGATCACCCAAGCTTTGAATCTCATAAGGACTCGCGACAACAGAAACTGGTATAATACCGGGTTGGGTCGATGGTCTGTTAACTTCTCCACAAAATAAAACATTTGTGCTATAATTCACTTCCATTCCCAAACTTACCCCACCAGCAAAAGGTGTTTGCATGTCTGATAAAGTCATCCGTGTCGTCGGGGCGAATGCCCATAATCTCAAAAACATCACCGTGGAAATCCCACGCGATCAATTTGTGGTCATCACCGGATTATCAGGTTCCGGGAAATCCTCCCTGGCATTTGATACCATCTTTGCTGAAGGCCAGCGGCGGTATGTTGAGTCGCTGTCGGCCTATGCCCGGCAGTTCCTCGGCCAGATGGACAAGCCAGATGTTGAATCGATTGAAGGGCTGTCCCCGGCCGTCTCCATCGACCAGAAGGGCGCCTCGCATAACCCGCGCTCGACCGTTGGGACAGTGACCGAAGTCTATGATTACCTGCGCTTGCTGTATGCCCGCGCCGGTGTGCCCCACTGCCCGATCTGCGGAAAAGAGGTCGTGCGCCAGTCTGCGCAGGAGATTGTGGAAGCGATCGAGCGCATGCCGGATGGCAGCCGTTTGCTGCTCCTTGCGCCGATGGTGCGCCACCGCAAAGGCACCCACCAGAGCGTTCTGGAAGAGATCTCCAAAGCCGGTTTCGTGCGCGCCCGGGTAGACGGCGAAGTGCTCGAATTAGGAGAAGGCGAGATCGAGCTCGACCGGTACAAGAACCACACCATCGAAGCAGTCGTCGACCGCCTGGTGATCCGCGCCCAGGACATTGAAGAAGAGGCCAACAGCTTCCGCTCACGCCTGACCGATTCGGTGGAGACCGCCCTGCAGTTTGGCGATGGACTTCTGACCGTGCACAATCTCTCCTCCGATCCACCGCAGGACACAAAATACTCCGAGCATCTGGCCTGCCCGGACCACGGCACCAGCATCCCGGAGATCGAACCGCGCACATTTTCCTTCAACACCCCACATGGGGCCTGCCCGGAATGCCAGGGGATCGGCACAAAACTGGAAATCGACCCGGAACTGCTGATTCCCAACCCCAAAAAATCGATCAATGAAGGAGCGATCAATGCCGGGGAATGGGGCGGACCGCGCGATTTCGGCGGCTATTACTGGCAGATGCTGGTCGGGGCCTGCGAGACAAACGGCATCGATATGGATCTCCCCTATGCTGAACTGAGCGATGCCCAGAAAGAGGTCATCCTCTACGGCACCAAAGGGAAAGAGGTCACCGTGAGTTACACCCGGAAGAGCGGGAGGATCTCCACTTTCCACGCGGTGTACGAAGGGGCCATCCCGAACCTGGAACGCCGCTTCCGGGAGACCAACTCCACCTACCAGCGCGAACGGATCATGGAGTTCATGAACGACCGCGCCTGCCCAGCCTGCAAGGGCGCCCGTCTGCGGCCAGAGGCCCTGGCCGTGACCGTAGATGGAAAGAATATCCTGGAAGTTACCTCGTGGCCGGTGGTGGACACCCTGAAATGGGCCAACCGGCTGAACGGGAAGAAATCTCCCCTCAGCAAGCGCGATAAGATGATCGCCAACCGGGTGCTGAAAGAACTGGCCGAGCGGCTGCAGTTCATGGTGGATGTGGGGCTGGAATACCTGACCCTGACGCGCACCGCCAAAACCCTTTCGGGTGGAGAGGCCCAGCGCATCCGGCTGGCGACCCAGATTGGCTCACGCCTGATGGGGGTGCTGTATGTGCTCGACGAACCATCGATCGGCCTGCATGCCCGGGATAATGCCCGCCTGCTGAACACACTGATGGGCCTGCGCAATATTGGTAACACGGTGCTGGTGGTCGAACACGACGATGAGACCATCCGCCAGGCGGACTGGATTGTAGACCTCGGGCCGGGCGCCGGTGAGTTCGGTGGTGAAGTGATCGCTGAAGGTCCGGTGGAGCAGATCCTGAAAAATAAGAAGTCGCTCACCGGGGCCTATCTCAGCGGCCGCAAAGAGATCCCGCTGCCGAAAAAACGCCGCAATGGCAATGGAAATTGGCTGGTGGTGCGGGGTGCCCGTCAGAACAACCTCAAAAACCTGGATGTGCGCTTCCCGCTTGGCAAGCTGATCTGTATCACTGGCGTATCCGGCTCAGGGAAATCTTCCCTGATGAACGAGGTGATGTACAAAGCCCTGGCCAGGGAGCTGAACCGGGCCAGGACGATCCCCGGTTCTCATGACGGCCTGGACGGGACCGAATATCTGGATAAGATCATCAACATTGACCAATCACCAATTGGGCGTACGCCGCGCTCCAACCCGGGCACCTACACCGGCCTGTTCGATCACGTGCGGGCGCTGTTCACCGAACTGCCGGAGAGCAAAGTGCGCGGCTACAAGCCGGGGCGCTTCTCCTTCAATGTCAAAGGCGGGCGCTGCGAGGCATGCCAGGGACAGGGACAGATCACGATCGAGATGCAGTTCCTGCCGGATGTGTATGTCCCCTGCGAAGTATGCGGCGGCAGCCGCTTCAACCGGGAGACCTTGCAGATCAAGTTCAAGGGCATGACGATTTCCGATGTGCTGGATATGCCCATCGATCGTGCCTTGAAGGAATTCAGCGCCTTCCCGGCGATGGTCAACAAGCTGGAAACCCTGGCAGATGTCGGCCTGGGTTACCTGACGATCGGGCAGCCAGCCCCGACCCTCTCCGGCGGAGAAGCCCAGCGGGTCAAGCTGGCGCGCGAGCTCTCGAAACGCTCTACCGGGCAGACGATCTATGTGCTCGACGAACCCTCCGTGGGCCTGCATGCCGCCGATGTGCACAAACTGATCGAGGTGCTGCACCGTTTGGTGGAAGGTGGCAATACCGTGGTGATCATTGAACACAACATGGAGATCATCAAGGTGGCCGACCACATCATCGACCTGGGTCCGGAGGGAGGGGATCGCGGCGGAAAGATCGTCGCTCAGGGCACCCCGGAAGAAGTTGCCGAGACCCCCAAGAGCTACACCGGCCAGTACCTGCGCCCCTACCTGGGCCTCAACGGCGGCAAGATCAAGGGCAAGCATTCCGGGTAAAGTCTGCCTCTTAAACACACCGATCACCAAAATCAGAACCCACAAGTATGCCCAAAAAATGGGGAGTTGTATTTACGCACCATTTCCAATATACTATTAAGAGAGCATCATACTCCCACTTCTGTACTCAACCACACCTAGAGAAGCAGTGAAAGGAGTTGACTAGATGAAGCAAGGTATGCGTCGCAGGGACAAGGGGATCAAACAGAAAAGGCACGATGTTTACAAACAGCGAGGAAAATTAAACGAAGGCACCATTTGCAGCACCTGTGGAGTGGTGTTTTCCAAAGGCAGATGGGTCTGGGATTATACCGGCAAAACCGACAAGCAGATCACCTGCCCGGCGTGCCAGCGCATTAAAGACGGATACCCGGCCGGCTTCATCGAGTTGAGTGGCGAGTTTTTTGAGCACAATAAGGAAGAGATCCTCAACCTGGCGCGCAACCTGGAAGACCTGCACAAGCAAGAACACCCCATGCAGCGGATCATGCGTGTGCGGCAGCAGCGGGACCAAACCACCCTGATCGAGACCACGGAGGTCAACCTGGCGCGCCGTATCGGGGACGCGATCTCCCGCGCCTACCAGGGTGAGTATTCCTTCCAGTACGCCGACAACTACAACCGTATCCGCATCCAGTGGGTGCGCTGAACCCAGAGAGTTCCATACACGGCGATCCTGCGCTCTCGTACCTTTCCCGGGCTGATGGGTTGGTATGCCGCGCCAATTTTCAGGTAAGGAGCGCTGTTTTATATTAAAATAAATATACCTATGAAAACACCAATCACCCTGAAAAAATTACAAAAATACGTCTCAAAGCGGGACAACAAAAAATCCAAGAAGATGGCTTACTTCATGAAGTTCATCGAGGAAGTCGGCGAGCTGTCCGAAATGATCAAGAAGGACAAAAAGCGCAACCCCGAGGATGAGCGCACTAAAGCCATCAAGCACACCATCGATGAGGAGCTCGCTGATGTGCTCTACTACCTGGTAGTGTTAGCCAACATCCACAATGTGGACCTGGAAGATGCCTTCCTGCGCAAGATGGCGTATAACAATCGAGACCAAACGCCACCTGCATAAGTCAAAACAGATTCTTAAAAAATATACCATCGGACATAATAAAAATTTAGCAGACAAGCCATATTTATTTTTTTATTCTCATCAGTGCCAGAG
>DATHZS010000063.1:0-2022 GCA_035458505.1 Anaerolineales bacterium
CAATGTGGGTGATCGGGATCCAGGCGGGATACGTACATCACTTGTTCCCGGGAAGGATCCGATGGTCAATGGTTATATTCATCATATCACAGGTTCCTTTTACGTTTAATTGTGAATCTCCTGCCTCCCGAAACGACTGCCCCCAGGGTTGACACAGAACGTATGTTCGTGTTATTATAGCACAAATGACCGATAAAATGCCGGGGCAAACGCCTGCTTGATTCTGGAGAATTTGTACCAACTTCGCCGAAAAGACCAGGTTCACACCCACCACAACCCGCACAACTATCGATCATGAAGGAGTGTTGATATGATGGCTCGAAAAAAAGATGAACTCAGCGAAAGACACGTCAAGATCCTGAAAGTGCTCGAGAACTATCAGGAGAATGTTGGTTATCCCCCCTCGATCCGTGAGATCGGACGTGAAGCCAATATCTCCTCCACATCTGTGGTGAACTATTACCTGGATCAGCTGGAAAAGAAAGGCTACATCGAGCGCGACAAAAAGGTTTCGCGCGGCATGCGCCTGCTGAGAGATGTCAGCGGCAAATTGATCGACACTGTGGAAAGCACTCTGGACGATCTGCTGCGCATTCCAATGGCCGGGCGGATTGGTGCTGGTATTGTTGTGCAGCCCCCGGATGCCACCGACTTCAGCATGTTCCCCCCCGAAGAAGGTGTGGAAGTCGCCCGCAGCATGCTCTCCGAAAGGGACGCCGCGGCGAACCTGTATGCCCTGGAAGTCCAGGGGGAATCAATGATCGACGCCATGGTCGATGATGGCGACATCGTGATCATGAAGCACACCCAGGAAGCCCGCAATGGCGAAATGGTGGCCGTGCGCCTCAAAGACAGCGATGAGACCACCCTGAAGTATTTCTACCGCGAGAACGGGCGCGTCCGCTTGCAGCCGGCCAACCCAACCATGCAGCCGATCATCATCGACGACCCGAACTCGATCGAGGTGCAGGGGAAAGTGGTGCTGGTCATCCGCCAATTGGATGCCTCCCCAATTTAGCTCCTTCCACATCACTATGTAAGCAAACCCCTGACTGTACAGCCGGGGGTTTTTTCTTGCAACCTTCTCTCTTTCTGCATGTTTGCAGATCGCCTGGGGGTTTTATGCTCACATGCTGAAGAAAAACACCGATTGTGCATATAATAGGTTGACAGGAAAGAGACCGGCACCTACCCGGAATAAGCCCCAGAACCGGTCGGTCACGAGCAAACCAAAGGCCAATCGATCACCATGCGTACCCCCAACCGCTTCAAAAAAATTTCCGATTTCCTCGGCCTGAGAAAAAGTATCGTGGCCTTGCTCACCATGGTCATCCTGGTGGGTATGGGCGAAAAGATGGCAGAGCGATTTCTGCCACTCTACCTGGTGGCGTTGGGCGGGGGCACTTTTTCCATCGGGCTGCTGAATGGGCTGGACAACCTGCTCAGTGCGCTCTACTCGCTTCCCGGAGGCTATGCCAGCGACCGGCTGGGCTACAAAAAAGCCCTGCTGCTCTTCAATCTGATTGCCATGTCTGGCTACGCCGTAGTGATCCTCTTCCCCTACTGGCAAGCCGCGATCATTGGCGCGATTCTCTTCATTTCCTGGACCGCGATTTCCCTGCCCGCAACAATGGAACTGGTGGCGACCGTGCTGCCAAAAAACAAACGCACGATGGGGGTATCAATCAATTCGCTGGTTCGCCGCATCCCGATGGCATTGGGTCCTGTGATTGGGGGGGCACTCATCGGGCATTATGGCGAGCAAGAAGGCATCCATATCGCCTTCATGGTCGCGATCGTTTTGGCCGGCATCTCGCTGATCGTTCAGCAGGCCATGATTGAAGAAGCACCCAAAGAGAAACAAGACCACGCTGCCCGGGTGAATGGGCTGGCACTGCTCACTCCTCACCTGAAGAAGTTGTTGGTGGCCGATATTCTGGTCCGGTTTTGCGAACAGATTCCATATGCGTTCGTGGTCATTTGGGCCGTCAGCATCCACAAGATCACCCCGTTTCAATTTGG
>DATHZS010000064.1:0-14360 GCA_035458505.1 Anaerolineales bacterium
CCCATCCCCTTGAATTTGTCTCAGAACGACACCTTTAATATTTTCCTGATTGCTTATTTTGATCCCGGTGAGGGTTTACCCCGCGGCCGCCTTCACCGGATCTTTCTGGGATGCAGATGGCACGAAGATGTGTTATGGAAAAAATGGTTGGATTAGTCTCCGTGGCACCCGCCATGCCCGCCGAGTTGGTCTTCGCTGGTGATGATGTTGCTGTGCGAATCGACCCCTTCAGTGACCAGGCGCCCGGAGCCTCCGCCATGGCTGCCGCCGGAACCACCATCGCAGCCGCCGTCATCATGAGAGCCGTCCGTGCAGCCGCCATCGTCATGAGTGCCGCCGTCCGTACAGCCACCGTCGTCATGGGTGGTATCGGTGCAGCCGCCCTCGGTGGTGTGGGTGGTATCGGTGCCGCCACCAGAGCATCCGCCGTCGTCATGAGAGCCGTCCGTGCAGCCGCCGTCGTCGTCATGGCTGCCGCCACCACACCCGCCGCCGCCACCACCGCCCCCGGTGCCGGGACCTCCCAGCCAGAAGAACGGTGCCGGGGCAATCCGCTTCATCAGAAAGCCGCTGTATTCTTGGCCAACCACCAGGTCATGCGCGCTATGCGGACATTGATCATCACCTTGTTCACAAACCCAATGGAAGTGGCTGTAGCCCGCTTCTTTTGGAATATCGCCCGGATCCACCAGCCAGATGCGCGGGCCCTTTTTCATCAGGGTAGCGCTCACCTTAACCCCCTTGACCACCCAGCCTACCATGCAGGGTTGCGTTTTACAGTGGGCTTTATCGGCAGTCGGAATGCCCACGGCGTAGTCCTGACCAGGAATGATATGAATGTAGATGAACCCTTTCAGCCTGGTTCCATCTTTGTTAATGATTGACTGCTGGTGGCTGTCGATCATATTACCAAATTTATAGTCGTATGGCGCCTGGTGATGGTTCCAGGGATACTCTCCATCGAGGTCGGTTTCGTCCGCCGCGGCGATGGAGGCACTGAAGGCCAGCAGCAGCACCAAGATAAATCCTGTCCAAAATTGCTTGTTCATGATTTCCTCCAAATCATACTTACCCTATGGCTCAAGCATCAGGAGGTTGTTACCTCCTGTATGGTTCATGACGGGGGATGGGAAATTTCCCATCCCCCTTTGCCGTCAGCGCTTTAGGCACTTGAGATTGTATGCCCGTTGAGCGCTGTGGCTACCTGTTCAGATCAGGCCTAGTGGCCGCCACCTCCTCCTCCGCCGTCGGTAACCGTGACGTCGACATAAGTGAGATCGTTGACTGCATCAACAACAGGTGTATTGGTTTCACCTTCGGAAACCAGCGTAAATGTTGCGCCATCGCCGTTGTAGTTTCCGATCTGTGCCGATGCCAAAGAGGCAATCGATCCATCCAGGTAGAAGGTGATCCTGTGGGCCCCCAACTCAGCGGGTTTCCAGCCTTTCAGAGAGGCACCAAAGATCAGTTTTCCGCCCACGTTATTCTCCACCTGAAAAGCAACCGGGATTGGGTCTTCTGCTCCATCCCATTTTCCTGCTGTTGGATTCCAGACTAGAGTGGCGGGATCAACACCCTCAGTCCTCTGAACAACAATTTTGCCCTTTGGCGAAGCAACCGAGGCGACAAAACTTTGGTATGTAGTTGTATCGGTACCTTGAAGTTCACTGCTGCTGCTTGGATACTCCAGCTCAGCCATGGTAAAGGCCTCCATTCCGTCCGCGGGCAAATTATCTACTACATAGAGCACCAGTTCAAGCCGGTATGGCCTCCGGAGCTTTGGATTGACGGCTTCAATAGCATCGCCCCAGTCTATCCAGTTGATGTTAAATGCCTCTGTTTGATAGGCATAGTCGGCTTGCCAGAGGTTGCCTTCAGTTTTTTGCGGATACCATGGATTGGTAGTAGGATCACCATCCGGATCAATTATTGCAATCTCCTCCGCTGTGAGGCCGGGGTAATCTCCTGTATAGATCACAGTAAATTCATCCACAGCCACATCTGTTACTGAATAGCCATCAATTAGAAATGCAGGGAAGGACAGGTTGTTGCCAGCAGTTTCGGTGTGACCGCCACCGCCGCCACCGCCGCCACCGCCGCCACCGCCTCCGCCACCACCGCCGGAAGGGGGACCACCCCCGCCAGGTCCTCCTTTTTTCGCTGATACCAGAGTAGCGGGGAGGATGAGCGCAAGAATTAAGATCAGGATAAATATTTTTTTCCGAGACATTTTATTCTCCTTTATCTCAGGTAGGGTAGGGTATTTCTAGAATCTTGAAAAATTAACATTGACCCTATGGATAAAGCCCCAAATCGGGTCGCATTGAACTGCCTGATCGCCCCCATGTTTAAAAGAACACCGTGCATATAAGTATCTAAATCTTACACAATAAAAAAATACAAAAAGGCTACAATTTTGCTACAAACCAACAGGATGGAAATTAAGAGGGGGAAATTAACCAGTGATGGTCTTTTTTTGCAGGTTTTTGAAAATATGTTTCTGGGCAGAATTCATGTTGCTGAGAATTGATTGGTGAACGATCTGGTATTTAATGAAATAAGTCTCCCCTTCATGATCAATTAAATTTCGACAAATCAGATCATTCACTGTCTCAAGTGTTTCAGAGTGCGAAAGTTCAAGCAGGTTTGGAATCTCATCAAGTTTGAATGGAGAATCATTTACCGCTGCATATTGGAGAATTTTTTTCTCATTTGGGGATAATCGCTCAAACCTGGCGATAATTGTCTGAGTGATGGCCTTGGGGATCTCAAAGGTGTTCATCGAGTCAAAGTGTTTTGCAGAATATTGATTGGATTTCATCCACTGGAGAATCTCCGAAATGTAATACGGATTTCCCCCTGTGAGGTGGAGCAATTGCTCGGCGATCCAGCCAGATTGCTTAAACCTGCCGAAAAGATCTTCCAGCGAGATTTTAATATCCTCTTTGGGTATGTTTTCCATGTACAGGGTGCCAAGATGATCTTCTGATAATTGGACCTGCTTCTCAAAGATTTTAAGTTTGTCCTCTTTTTTGCAGCAGAAACTAAAGATGAAGCGAATTTGCTGGCTTTTATGTTTATCTAAGATGAACAGGAACATCTCGAGAGACTCCTGGTCGCACCATTCGATATTTTCGATAATAATGGTGATTGGAACCGGGATTTGTACCAATTCTTCGAAAAGATCGCGGACCAGAGAGAAATCTCTTTCTAAAATGATCTCGACAAGTTCTTTGTTAATGGAGGATTGGATTTGAACCGGTTTTGAGAGTTGGGATGCAATCTGGTTAAGGTGTTGAGAAAAAAGGTGGAGATTGAATGAGTCCTGATTTTCGCCTGGGCTCAGTTTTCTGGACAACTCCCGGAAGGGGAAAAATCTAATTTTTTGAGTGGCCGGGGTGCAGCCGATTCGGAAAATTTCCTGGTCTGGGGTGCGCTGGCTGTTGAAGCTGGTGATCAGGTCAGCTTTTCCCATACCAATCTCACCGACGATCATTGCTACTCCCGCAGTTCCGTCCCGGCTGTTCAAAATCTTTTCGAGGGACTTGGTTTGGGTTCTCAGGTAATTCACTGATAATGCAGCAGATCCATCTGGGATGCCAAGAGCCGAATCGGGATGGTGATGGCCCTCCGAAAACGAAGCACTGATTTGCTGAAATAGTTTCCTGGTTTTGGGAGAAGGCTCGATGCCCAGTTCTTCTTTCAATTGTGAAGAGAAATTGTCGTAGGATTGAAAAACTTTGCTGTTATTACCCTTCAGGCTGTGCAGAATGAGCAGTTCACAAAATATATCTTCATTGAGATTATCCAACCTTAAATAGGCCTCAGCATACTCAATTGCCTTTGAATAGTTCTTTAAGTTCTTATACGTTGTCACCAGGTTGGATAAATTTTTCTGGTACATTAATTCCAGGACCGTTCTTTTTTCATCGATGAATTTATCCAATTCTGTGGATTTTGGTAAGAATTTGCCAGCCAGGTATGGTCCTCGGTAAAGTGCATCTGCCTGGATGCAGTCAGCCGGGTTTTCGTCTTTTACAGGTTTGTTGCAAAAGGCGGTGAATTCGATTACATCAGAATAGGTAGTCTCCGGATCAAGGCTTGCGGATGTGCTGGTCTGGATGAGCATGTTTTTGTCTGGGAGAATGTTTCGAATATGGGTGAATAAGTGAGATAAATTCCTGCGGCATATTTTTTCGGGTTGATTGCTCCAAAATAAATAATGCAGGGTCTGGTAGGCGATCGGTTGGGTTTGGCTGGCCAATAGATAAAGGAGAGTCCTCACCTGGCGGCGAGGAATATCTAAGGTTTGGTCTCCAAACTTGACTGCTGGAGAACCCAGAAGAAAGAACCTTAGCATGCTATTATCTTGAGAAGACTCCATAAAATTTCCTTGTTTACCGTCGCCCTGCTTTAATCATAGATAAAATCGGGCACAATGTCAACTGAAAAAAAATGCTTCGAATTCTTTGTTATCATGCCCAAAACCAGCCATCGGGGGTAGGTTATAATACACTTATCCGCTGGGAATATCGAATGATGTCCAATTGTTTTCATCCATGGATGATTAGAATGGAAGTGAAGACCTATGGAAG
The DNA here is from genome assembly GCA_035458505.1 of Anaerolineales bacterium. Taxonomy (GTDB): domain Bacteria; phylum Chloroflexota; class Anaerolineae; order Anaerolineales; family UBA11579; genus UBA11579. The sequence goes on from DATHZS010000064.1 coordinate 4,596, forward strand.
ATCTGGCACTTTTTTACCCTGAAAACCACCACCTGCATGCCTCTCTCGATCATCCTGAACGGCCCGAACGGGTTGAAGCGATCCGTCAGAGTTTGGAGGCAGCTGGGCTGTGGGATTCGAGGTGGCTCATCGAGCCGGCTGATATCCCAGAGGTGGTTCTGCATTCAATTCACACACCAGGTCACACCAGTCGAGTTCAGCTTGCCAGCCAGAGAGGTGGTAGTATCGATGCCGATACCTATGTGACCAATTCCTCCTGGCATCTGGCTCTAAATGCAGCCGGCGGGGCGATTGCTGTTGGGGAGGCAGTTTTCACACGGCAAGCACACAGGGGGTTTGCCTTATGCCGCCCTCCGGGACACCATGCCACCCCAGACCGGGCGATGGGTTTTTGTTTGCTCAACAATATTGCCCTGGCGGCTGAGTATCTGCTGAAAAATCATTCTGCTGAGCGGATTGCCATCCTGGATATTGATCTGCACCATGGGAACGGAACCCAGGACATTTTTTATCACCGGCCGGATGTATTTTTCTGTTCGATTCACCAATACCCGCTCTACCCGATGACGGGAGTGGTTTCTGAAACGGGTGCAGGCCTGGGCGAGAATACGACCTTAAATATTCCCTTCCCTCCTTATGCCGGGGATGAGGCGCGCAGTGCGGCCTGGAACTTAGTCATCCGTCCTTTGTTGGAAGAATTTGAACCTGAGATGCTGTTGGTGAGTGCTGGTTTTGATGCGCATTGGCGGGACCCTCTGGGGAACCAGCTGGCAACTGCGAATGGCTATGGAGAGATGATTAAGCAATGTTCAGCCTTTGCAGACGAACATTGTGACGGACGCCTGGCAGTATTTTTGGAAGGTGGGTACGACCTGGGAGCCGGAGCCGAATGTGCGCGGGTGGTTACTCAGGCCCTGCTTGACCAGACGTGGGAAGATAAGATCGGCCCCAGCCCATTTCCGGAAGACATCTCCTGGGAATCCCGCCTGCAGCAGGTCATCAGGCAGTGGGATCTTCCAGCCTGACATACGAGAATCTTGAAAAAGGAGATAAACAGCATGATAGAAGTTGCGATAATGATCGAAGGACAAAACGGCCTCACCTGGGAACGCTGGAAACGGATCGCAGTCCTCGCCGATCAGATGGGATTTGCCGGTCTGTACCGCTCAGACCATTACACCAATGCCAACCCGCCTGATAAGGAATCACTGGAAGCCTGGGTATCACTTGCCTGGCTGGCCTCTCACACTCAAAATATCGAGTTCGGACCATTGGTTTCTCCCCTTTCCTTCCGGGATCCGACCATGTTGGCCCGGATGGCGGCAAGTGTGGATGATCTCTCAGGTGGGAGGTTGATCCTCGGATTGGGTGCAGGCTGGCAGGAACGGGAACACCGCAATTATGGCTGGGATCTGCTTGAGATTCCTGAGCGTTTCCAGCGTTTCGAAGAAGGATTGGAGATCATCACCCGCTTATTGAAGAATGATGAGCCTTCTACATTCATGGGCGACTATTACCACCTCGAAGACGGGATCCTGCTGCCGCGTCCGCAGCGAAAAGGAGGTCCGTCCATCCTGATCGGCGGGAATGGCCCGAAGCGCACCCTTCCGCTGGCAGCAAGATTTGCTGATGAATGGAACGGGCTGTACACGTCTGCCCAGGAGATTGCAGGCCGCAATGCCTTATTAGATGAACTGGCAGAAAAAGAAGGGCGGGATCCCAGGTCGATTCGCCGATCAATGATGATCGGCTGTGAGTTTGGACGGGATGAGGCCGAAGTTCATGCATTGGTGAATAAACGGACGGGAGGCCAACGCACCCCGGACGAACTCTGGGAGACCTTTGGCATGGCGGTTGGAACGGCCAACCAGGTTGTTGAGCAGCTGGGTCACCTGGCTGAAGCAGGGGTTCAGCGCGTCATGCTCCAATGGCTTGATTTGGATGACATGGAGCGTTTGGAGGCCCTGGCAAATTCGGTGCTGCCCCAGTTAAGTTGAAGTTTTAGGAGGAATAAAATGGATGTAAAAGTAGCGATCAATACAAAACGGGCCGTAAGGGAGTTTAAAGACCAGCCCTTGCCAGAAGAGGCTGTTTGGGAAATCCTGAATGCTGGGCGCCGGGCACAATCTGCCAAAAACTGGCAGCCCTGGCACTTTATCGCCATCCGGGATAAAAAAATCCTGAAATCACTGTCTCAGATGGGGAACTTTGCCGGGCATCTTGCAGGTGCGGCGATGGGGGTTGCCATCATTACACCCCCGATGGAGAAACGCTTCAGCATCATGTTCGATGCCGGTCAGGCGGCCGCTTACATGCAGTTGGCGGCCTGGGAAATAGGCATTGGATCATGCCCGGCAACAATCTACCAACCCGAAGATGCTAAAGCACTGCTTGGTTTTCCGGATGACCAGCACATCTACCTTGCATTGTCTTTCGGCTACCCGCGGGATGAAAGTGCCATTACTCGCCCTCCAAGTGTCAAGGGGGGGCGCAAAAAATTTGATGAGGTCGTTCATTTTGATCGATGGTAACAGCCCGGAATTGTTTCCTGAATTCTTTTACCACGATCAACACCAATTTTATCTGTCCGATGGGCATTCCTTCCCAATCAGCAAGTATGCTTTGTTGCGGCAGAGGGTGATCGAATCCGGTTTGCTGCCGGAAGAACAACTCTCGCCTGGGCCATCCGCCAGCGATTCCCAACTGGCTCTGGCACACACCCCGGAATATATAACTAAGGTGGATCAGGGTGGTCTGACCGAAAGAGAAAATCGTCGGACAGGATTTCCCTGGTCTCCAGAGTTAGCCATGCGATCGCGTCGTTCGGTCGGCAGCACGATTGCAGCGTGCCGCAGCGCTCTGAGGTTTGGGTTTTCTGCCAATCTTGGGGGTGGCACTCACCATGCACATGCCGACTTTGGACAGGGGTACTGTGTATATAACGATGTGGCCGTGGCGGCCCTGCTCATGCAGCTGGAAGGGTTGGCGAAAGAAATCCTGATCTGTGATTGCGACGTACATCAGGGCAACGGTACAGCAAGCATCTTGCAGAACAATCCATCCGTGTATACTTTCTCGATCCATGGGGATAAGAACTTCCCGTTCAGCAAGTCGCAGAGCACACTTGATGTGGGCCTGAAGGACGGCACAAGGGATGCAGAGTATTTGGATGCTCTGGATGGTGCCCTGGAATATATCTCGGCACGCTTTACCCCAGACCTGGTAATCTACCTGGCTGGAGCGGACCCATTCTACCAAGACCGACTGGGTCGGTTGGCACTTACCAAGCAAGGGCTATTACAGCGCGATCAGATGATTTTCTCGACTTTTCTCTCACATGGTATCCCGGTTGCTGTGACGATGAGTGGTGGGTATGCCAATCAGGTGGCAGATATTGTTGATATCCATTTTGGGACGTTACAAACTGGTTTGGAGATATGGAGGCGTGTTCAGGCATCAGGGTGACCACAGGTATGGATCGTACTGGTTGGGTTGAGATATAATTTAACCAGCACAAGTTTGGAGGAGTTGATGAACGACAACACCGAATCGCAAATCAGGATGTACAGTACGGACTGGTGCCCGGATTGCATCCGTGCCAAAGCAGTCATGCGGCGATTAAAGGTCGCGTATACCGAGATCGATGTGGATAAAGACCCTGAAGGGTATCAGGTAGTAGTTGAATATAATAGCGGCAAGAGAATCGTGCCAACCATCTTTTTCCCGGATGGCTCTGTTCTGGTTGAGCCATCTAATAAAGCGTTGACTGAGAAGTTGGTTGAGTTGGGACTCGTTGGAAATCGCTGAATCTGCCACTATTTTAAACTTCATTCGATATCCTTTGGGAAAATAATTCTCAGTATGCTGCTATTTAAGTAGAAAATTGAGAATTCAGAACACTCAGGTGCTTGACGTCTGACCAGCGCTAACGCAAACTGGTGGAGTAATGAAAAAAATATCAGTCATGGTGGTTGAAGATAATGAGAGGCTCAGACCTGCAATGCGAATGGGCCTGGAGGATACTGGCAGGATCCATGTGATCTTTGATTGTGCCACAGGGGAAGAAGCACTGCAGTATTGTCTGTCTATGGATCAACCAGATTCGATTTTGATGGATGTTCAGTTAGCCGGGGAGTTGAACGGAATTCAGGCTGCCGTGGCGATCCGACGGGAGTATCCCCGGATGCCCGTGGTATTTTATTCCATTCAGGATGATGATTCGTATTACCGTGATTTCCGCAGTTCGGGTATTCTCAGCCACTACGCCTATGTCCGGAAATCGAACTATCTGCTGCCTAAGATGATCCTGCCTTTGATCGAAGATGCCGTAACCGGACGCAGTGTGATTGATCCCGAAATTGAAGCCCGGGTGCAGGAGGTGCGTCATAAAGATGAGCAATCTCCGATGAGCATGCTGGAACCGAACGAACAGGAAGTCGCCCGGATGCTGGCACAAGGCATGACGAATGAGCAGATTGCCAAAATTTTAGGATTCAAGGATAAACGTACGATCAGCCGGACAAATGGGCAAATCTATACTGCCTGGGGATTGAATACCTCGACGACTGATGAAAAAGTCGCCCGGACTCGAGCCGCAATCATTGCCCAGACAGGGCGGATGATGCAATGGGATGAGGATGGCAACGCCTATGTTTTAGATGATCGCGGGGACTGGCAGCCCTCGGAGATGGGATGACTGGGCAGTTCGGGTTAGATTGGGCCATCCTGGCGCTTTCAATTACCAATACAATCTTGTTAATGTGGTTGGGTACAACTGTGCTCCTGAATTCGGAACGGCGCACCTGGGGCGGCTGGCTGGCAGCATCTGGCTTGCTCCTGGGGGGGGTGTTCTTTGTCAGTCACACAGCCATCCTGGGATACGGGTTCAATGTGGTGGGGGTAGGAGTAAACCTTTGGTGGGTGGTAGGCTTGTTGGCTGTCACACTCTTGCCATTCCTATGGTATGTGATGATGTTGTGGTATTCAGGATATTGGCAAACACCAGAGGATGGCAGCCAAAACCAGCTGACGGGACGACATCGTCCGTTTTTGTTTGTTTCGTGGATTCTCGTGATCGGGCTGCTTGTGGTTGCCCTGAAAATGCCAGCCAGTCCAACCTCGGTTAGCTACCCAATTCGAGGATTAGAGCAAAGTTTTTCATTGGTTGATTTGCCATTTGTGCTGGTTTTGTACCCTGTTTATGTCATCATTTGCCTGGTTTTTTCTTTGGATGCATTGAGGAAACCAGGTCCAAGCCACCGGCGTATGGGAGCACTGGCAAGGACGCGTGCGCGCCCCTGGTTGGTTGGAGCGAGCTTGGCTTTGCTCTTGGTCAGCCTTACGGTCAGTGTTGTGTTTGTCTGGTTGTTCCAATTTGTGGGGGATTTTGGTGCGCTGGAGAAAGAGATTCTCACCATAGGTTGGTTTGACGTATTGATTGAAGGATTGATCACTCTGGCGGTGATCCTGCTGGGCCAGGCGGTTGTTGCTTATGAGATTTTTACAGGGCAAACCCTGCCGCGGCAAGGTTTTATCCGCCAATGGCAGCGGGCTGTGCTGCTGGCTCTGGGGTACGGTTTTGTGATTGGATTTACCTTGTCGACGAATTTACGCCCGATCTATGCTGTGCTGCTCTCTGTTTTGCTAATGACATCTTTTTTTGCAATGCTCAGTTGGCGGACGGTCTCAGAACGCCAACGAGCAATCGCCAGTTTACGCCCTTTTGTGGAGAGCCAGCGGTTTTATGAGCAGTTATTGGCACCTTCAACCATGCAGGATCCTGATCCAGGGATGCAGACTCCATTCAAGGCGTTATGCCAGGACGTGCTGAACACCCGATTGGCGTTTCTCATTGCTCTTGGTCCTCTCGCACCTTTCGCTGGAAAGCCGCTTATTTTTACCGAAAATTCAACCTTGAGGGATTTGGAATTTCCGGACCCGGGTGATATATCCGGAGTTGTCTCGCTCTTTTCCCCAGAAGTTTCGATCTTACAGGTAGAGGAAGATAAACTGCAAGGTGCAAAATGGGCGGTGCCATTGTGGAGTCAGAGAGGATTGGCAGGAGTATTATTGTTGGGAGGGAAGAAGGACGAGGGGATATATTCCCAGGAGGAGATCGAAATCGCTCAGGCCATCGGAGAGCGGTTGATTGACGCCAAGGCGAGTGCGGAGATTGCCAGGCGCCTGATGGGTTTGCAGCGTCAGAGATTGGCCGAGACACAGGTGCTTGACCAGCGTGCCAGGCGAGTGCTCCATGATGAAGTGTTGCAACAGCTTCATGCTGCAATGCTAACCATGGATAAAAAGGATACCATTCCGAACGCGGAAACTGAACAGGCACTTGAAATGTTGGCTGATGTGCACGCCCAAATCTCTGCACTTCTGCGGAACATGCCGGGAACATCGCCCCCTCAACTCTCTCAGGCAGGGTTGATTGAAGCGCTCAAAAAGCTGGTGGAAAATGAGATGGTGAGTGCTTTCGACAGTGTGGTATGGAAAATGCCTGTTCAATTGCAGTCTAAGGCAGGGGATCTGACCCATCTGGAAACTGAAGTGCTGTATTATGCTGCCAGAGAAGCCATCCGCAATGCTGCCCTCCATGGTCGTTCCCAAACAGATTCTCAGCCTTTGACTCTCACAATCGAACTGCGACCTGAAGGCAGGTTGTGCTTGGTTATTGAGGATGATGGTCTTGGAATAGGCCCCCAACAGAAAGATTTTCTAACCACAGCAGGCCAAGGATTGGCATTGCACGGTACCATGATGGCTGTGATGGGTGGGGAATTAGATTTGGAGAGCCAACCGGACGCCTTTACCCGAGTGATCCTTAGGCTGCCCTGAATTGACCATTTAAGCTAACCTCATTTAACGATTGGTTAAGCGCTAACTGCAGCCGATTCAACTACTGCATCAGGAAGTTCAAGTTCAATCCGTCGTAAGCGAGGGTAGAGCAAGATTGCCTGGGCAGCTAAAATATAGATTAAGCCAAAGACAATATACATGAGACCTATGCCGCGTTCTGGGCCAACTCCAAGAAAGTTGCCAAAGCGAACAGCAATTGCACCGCCCTCGGTCATTGCCGGGATGAAAAGTTTTTCCGATAAGGGACCGGAAAGTAAGTAAGCCATTGGGATGATCGAAAAAGAAATCATTGGACGGGCAGAGAATACTCTGCCTTGCATTTCCTGGGGAACCTTGCTTTGCCACAATGCCTGAGTGCATCCGTTGGCAATTGGGACGGTCAGTGTTCCCAACAATTGAGCAGCGACAATCCAGGGAACGGTGGTAGCCCAACCGGTCAGAAATATTGAAAGGCCGAAGCAGAATTCAAAAGTGTAAGTGCCGAATATGCGGCGCTTTGGCCCTCCCCAAATGCTCAGGATCAACGTGCCTACCAAAAACCCACCACCCAGAATCGATGCGATCAGACCGAGTGTATCAGCTTCAGCGATCTCCAGGATCATCGGTGTGAACATGGCAAACGTAATCGATCCGCAGAAATTCATGATGGCAAAGATGATCTGAAGCGCCAGAAATCCTTTGCGCCGGATGATAAAGCGCCACCCGACGAGTAAATCCTGAAAAAAAGTGAAATCTTCTTCTGATTTAGAGATTTCAGGTCGTGGGAAGCGGACCGCGATCAAGGTGCCAAAAGCGAAAAGGAAAGTAACCAGATCGATGATGATGATCGTTTTTAATCCTGTTGCCACGTATAAAATTCCTGCAACACCGGGTGCGATTAAGGATGAAATGGCATCACCGACCTGGGTCATGCCACCGGCTCTGCCAAGATGTTCCTTTGGAACCAGGAGGGTTGTTGCCGCTGAATATGCTGGCCACTGGAGGGTGTTTGCGATGGCAAAAACTGCATTGGAGATGTAAATATGCCAGATCTGGAGTTCTCCAGTGAAGTACAAAAGAGCGATGGCGAGGGTGGCGATCGCAGCAAGGGAATCACTTGCAAGCATCACGATCCGACGGTCAAGGCGGTCTGCCAGCACTCCGGCAAAGGGAGATAGGATCACCCGGGGCAGAAAGTAGACAAACAGGCTAATGGCAAATAAGGTGGGAGATCCCGATTGCTCATAGATCCACACCCCAAGCGCAAATCCGGTAAGCCCGGATCCGATCGTAGAAATCAGTTGGCCAGACCAGATGATGGTAAAGGTTCGCATGCTTCTAAAAAGGTGTGCCATTAAGAAAAACCCTCCTCGAAACCATCATAGAGTTTGAATGGTATTAAATTAGAATTTTATCCTAATTTTTTCAACCTGATATAAGAGTGAGTTTAGAAAGTTTTCACGATAGACGATCTTCAACGGCAATGATCTGTGATGGGATGGAACATTAGTGGACGCCCTAATTTTATCCTTGGGGAAGTTTATTCCCCGATCAGTTGAAGGACCAGGCTTCGTTTGCGAGGTCGGGTGTCGAAATCAATGTAGATGATCTGCTGCCAGGTGCCGAGGGTGAGTCTCTTCTCAATAAAAGGGATGGTGAGTGATGGCCCCAGTAAAGCAGCCCGAATATGGCTGTGCCCGTTGCCATCTCCCCAACGGGCATTGTGGGCGTAGTCTCGATTGGCAGAGATGATTTCATCGAAGAGACGGTGCAGATCCTGGATGCATCCGGATTCGTATTCCAGGGTTGTCAGCCCGCTTGTAGCTGAAGGACAGAATATGGTAACCGTACCGTCAGACAGGTTTGATTGCTGGACAGCCTGCTGGACGGATGAGGTCAGGTCGTGGATGTCTGCGTTGCCATTGGTTTGAAGTTCCAGTGAAAGACTGAGGACACTCATAAGTTTTCTCCTTTCGAAGCCCATACCTGGGCGACCAATTCGGGAAGGATTTCTCCTGCCGGACCGTTGAGAAGGTGATCTGCGTACTGTGACAGGGGAGTGTGTTCCGGGTTGATTTCCACCAACAAAGCGCCTGCTTCTAAGGCCAGGTAAGGAAGTGAGGCAGCCGGGTTGACTAAGCCAGATGTGCCGATGCTCAGGAAGATTTCGGAATGTTGTGCAGCGGAAGCAGCCCGTTCGATAGCGGTTGACGGAAGGTTTTCTCCGAACCAGACGACATCCGGACGAAGCAGACCTCCACAAAATGGGCAGCGCGGGGGAATTTGCCCATCTTCCTGCCAAGCTTCGACCGCGTGGTTGTTTTCAAAGCACTTGGTCCGGAGGATATTGCCGTGAAGTTCGATGAGGTTGGTGGAGCCGGCGCGCCGGTGCAGTCCATCCACATTCTGGGTGATCAGGTGAAAGGCGGGGGCTTTTTGTTCCAGCAGGACTAAAGCCAAGTGTGCTGGATTTGGTACAGCCTGGGTGATAAGAGATCGTCGCCACTGGTACCATTCCCAAACCAGTTTAGGATTGCGCTGAAATGCCTGAGGTGTTGCCAGTTCGGCAGCTTCGTAATTTTCCCATAACCCGGTCTGGGCTTCGCGGAAAGTTGGAATCCCGCTTTCTTTGGAGATTCCTGCTCCGGTCAGGACTGCAATCCTTGTGGCAGATTTTAGCTGTTGGATCAGCTTTGGATCAAATTGCATATGAATATTGTACTCGCAGATGGTGCTGAGGGATACAGCGGGACCTGAACATTTGATCCCTTATGCCCTATTTGTGGGAGTGCTGAATTAGGTGGGTTGCATATTTGGGATATTTGTGTTTGTAAAGCTGGCGGCTGTTATGGCAAAACACAAACAAACGCATCGTGCGAACCAGGGCTTGCGGACAACGGGAGAAGCACCGTGAGCGGCGCACCA
>DATHZS010000065.1:0-39174 GCA_035458505.1 Anaerolineales bacterium
ACCCGGCTCTTTTCCGGTTCAATCACCTCAATATCAGAAAAAACAAATTCAACATTTTGCGGAATAAAATCCCGCTTGGGTTTGACAACGTCCGCAGGGGAATAAATCCCGAAAGGAATGAACAGAAATCCGGGCTGGTAAAAATGGGTTTCATTCTTATCCACAATGATGATCTTCCATTCATTCGCATCGAGGTGATGCGACATTTTATTCGCCACCATCGTCCCGCCGGTTCCCGCCCCAAGGATTAACAAAGTCTTCATATAAAGAGTCTCCTATTGTTCAGATATGGGTGATCCTGCCGCGGATTGGGCCAGGATTCCCTGGTTTTCCAGGCTGCCTGCCAGCACCCCGCGCAGCAGTTCCAGCGCTTCAATAATCCGGTGATCCCGAAGCGAATAAAAAACGGATTGCCCTTCTCTTTCTGCGGCGACGATATCGCGGTCGCGCAAAACCTTCAGGTGTCTGGAGATGGTGGGCTGAGGAATGTCCAGGGTTTTCGCCAATTCGGTCACACTAAATTTTGACCCAGCCAAACTGTACAGAATGAGGATTCTGATTGGATCCGCCAACCCACTGCACACGTGGGCATGCAGCCGGTTAATTTCATCTCTAAGATCTTTATTCACGGTTTAACCTTTCGCAACTATCTTTACATATATATATTTATAAAGATATTCGTTTTAGCGAATAAATTTAGTGATATTTTACACAATCAGGGTGCCGAATCCACAGGGATAAATGTCCCTAATGTTTAGGGACATTTATCCTTCTAGCTGATAACAAAAGAGTAAATTGGGAAGGTTTTGAGGGTTAAATAAAAAAAGCCTGATCCAGTCACACCGGTCGATCAGGCAGGGATGGTCTCCCCTATTCGTTGGAACGCAGGGTTTCGGAGGCTGTCCGGGCCAGGTCGACCTGGTTTTCGAGGCTGTCTGCCAGCATCCCGCGCAGCAGGTCCAGCGCCTGGATGATGCGGTCATCGGCCAGGCTGTAATACACGGACTGGCCGTCCCGGTCCGCGTGGACCATATTGCGCTCGCGCAACACCTTCAGGTGACGGGAGACGGTTGGCTGGGGAATTTCCAGCGAGGTAGCCAGCTCGCTGACATTATGCGGGGCAATTGCCAGGGTGTATAAGATCAGAATCCGGTTCGGGTCCGCTAAGCCACTGCAAACCTGAGCATGCAGCCGATTGATTTCATCTTTTAAGGACTTGGCCATATGGTTACTCCTGGTCATATTGACTTATCAATACTTTGAGATACATAAATATCATACAACATTTTTGTTTCTTTTTCACGATGAGTATATTCCTGGTCAGAAATACTGCAAAGCATCCATCATCCATGGTACAAAAAACCAGCAACTGTCGAGTATAATCAGATCTTGGAGGGACAGAACCGCCTCTATCAGCCCTGAATGGTTACGTCCTATAAAACCTGGCTGGGTACAATGTTGGTGAGCAGAGGATTTCCACATAAACAGGAACATTTCACATCCAGTGTACGTTTTAGCTAAAATGAGTCAAATGGAAAAATATTCAAGATGTCCAAAAATATGATCACTACCCGATGGACAGGTTTTATTCTCAGGAACCTCTTTTTTATGGCCGCTAGGATGATGGTGCTGGTAGGCCTGCTTTCCGCTTGCGCACCCGATACAAATCTTGAACTTGCTCCAACCCTGGAAACACCAACCCTCACCCAGGAAAGTATTCAGCCCACACCGGATAGACTGAATCGTCCCTCAACCAAAATACCAGAGAGGGTGCCGCCCACGCAAGGTCTTTCACCTGTGACCGGTGAAGTCCCTATCGGATTGATGGACCAGATCATGGCAGACCTGGAGGAGCGAATCGGTGTGTCTGCAGACACTTTTTCCGTGCTTCAGGCCCAGGCAGTGGTTTGGAATGACGGGTCGTTGGGATGCCCGGAACCGGGTCAGTTTTATACCCAGGCAACCGTTAATGGCTACCAGGTGATCATCGAAGTCAACGATAAACAGTACGATTACCACGCCTCTGACTCTGGTTATTTCATTTTGTGTGAGAATTCGCTCCTTCCGCTGGTTCCCCAAGAAACACCTGATGCCTAATTTTTTTTTAGAAATACCCAATGAATTAGACTAGCAGTTGAATCAGCCTGGTATAAAAAAGTGGAGTACCCATAAGGGTACTCCACTTGTCGTTGCACATATACTTATTGTCCCATTAATTTGGCCTCAATAAGTTTGTGTCTTTTCAGGTGAGTTGGCTACGGCGCCATGAACAGCAGCGCTTCCGTGTCCTGGGTCGCACCGCCGCGCGCACCCCCGCCGCGGTCGCCGTTGGTGATCAGCATCAGACCCAATTCCGCCGAGTTGCCGGGTAATGGACCAAAGTCGAGCACCGTCAGCTGTCCTTCAGACTTGCCGGGAATGTCGGACGGAAGGCCGAAGTACTGCTCACCCAGCGGGGTGACGGTCAGCCCACCGACAAAGTCGCCAGGCCCGCCGTAGTAAAAGTCCTGGGCAATCACGAACATATCGACGTTGGTATTCAACATATCCGTACCGGTCAGGCCGATCTGCTCACCGCAGATGTACAATACGGTGTTACCCGTATTGGTGCTGTGCTCGGCGAAGAAGAAGGCCGATGTGCTGCCTGTGGCCAGGTTAAGGGCCCAGGTCACCTGCCGGCCATCGCCCACACCGCTGAAGGTCAGGTCGCGATTGAGCACGACATAGTCAGGGCTGCCGTCCTGGTTCGTGTCCAGCCAGACCTGGTGGCTGACCGGCAGCAGGTGCTGCTGGCGTTCCCAGGTGTTGATCGCAAAGGTCCAGATGAATGACGTCTGGCCAGAACAGAAGCCGGGCGGCACCGGGATGGTATTAATGCCCACTGCCCGGATGTCGGGGGTTGGCGATTGTTGTCCCAGGCCGCCTTCGGGCAGGTTATCGCTGTATGCCAGCAGGGCGTACGCATCGTTCTGCGCCGTGCCCACGCCGGTGTTGGTCAGGTTAACCACGTCCTGGCTAGCATCAAAGTTCAGGGTGGTCCGGCCGACCAGGTTGGCCGCCTTGCGCGGCAGCACGTGCCAGGCCATGTGGATCGGGTGCGATCCGTCGTCCAGCACCAGGTAGCCGTCATACTCGTTGAAGGTCAGCGCGGCCGGGTTGGCGCCCTGTGAGCCGGAGTTCATCGCATTGCCGGACAGCAGGGCCCCCTTGATCGTCATTTTGACATTGAAGGTGGCATCACTCCCCGCCCGTACCTTGACCTTGCCAGGTGCGCTGACTGAAACAGCTCCACTGGCGGCGTCGCTGGCGTAGCGGAAGGTTGGGGTCACGCTGTACTCGATGTCTGAGTCAGAGTAATTGCGCACCCGGACGGTCTTATGCAGGGTGACGGTGTCCTTGTCAACCTCAACAAAACCGAAGCTGAGCGCGCCCTGGGTTCCGTCATCGTCCCAGGCCGCAGCCGGAGCGGCGACGGCGCTGTCGACGCGGACTTCACCGCCGCCGATGCGGGTGATCGGAGCCAGGCCGGTGAAGGGATCGGTGTCGATATCCGTCTCACCGTTATTCATCAGTACGGCTTTGGCTTCCAGCGGGCCCAGGTAGGGGCTGGCCTGCAGCAGCAGGGCCGCGGAGCCGGCCACCATCGGGGCGGCGCCGGAGGTGCCGCCGAATGGGCTGGTACCGGTGCCGGTGCCTGCAACCGCGGAAACCGAAGCGCCGGGGGCGCCGATTTCAGGTTTAATGAGCTGAGTGGCGTCGTGCTGCGGTCCGCGGGCGGAGGAGCTCACCATCTGGCCAATGAACGGCAGTTGGTTGGCCGGGTCAACGGTGCCGGTTGAACCGGTAGAAGCCTTGATGGCATTGGAGTCTGCCTGGCTGATCATATAGCCGGGGATATCGATCGGGCGGTCGCCGCCGTCGCCGCCGGAGAAGGGCGCGCCAGGGGCCACCAGGCCGATGATGCCGACTACACCGCCGGCCTGGCTGATGTTCGAGATCTTCAGCGTGAAGTTACAGGCCCCGCGATCCACCAGGACCACCAGACCGGTCAGCGAGCCGGGCGCAAAGGGGGCACACCCGTTCAGGTTGCCGCCCGCCCCGTCGCCGTACTGCACCGGGCCAGAGATAACGCCCGCAGGCGGGACCGACCAGGGTTGGAAGACGGCCGGGTAGTCGCTGCCAGCTACACTGATGAGCTGCAGAGCCGCCGAAGGCACCTGGGTCTGGGCTACAGAAAGTGCGGTGGCGGCAGCGGCGGGAGTGCCGTTGACGAACGGCTTGTCGCCGCCGTTTCCGGCCGAAGCGACGGTCAGTACGCCAATCGCAGTGGCATTGTCGACCGCTGCGGCGAGGTCATCGTCGAAGGGTTGGCCGTAAGTCGAGCCGAGCGACATGTTGATGATATCAACGTGATCAGCGGGGTCGCCGTCCCCGTCGGGGTCGACGGAGAATTCCATACCCTGGATCAGGGCGATGCCGGAGCAGGAACTGGAAATGGATGAGCAAACCTTCACGGCGTAAATGTCAGCCCCCGGGGCCACGCCCAGAGAGCCGCCAATGATGTCGGCAACGTGGGTGCCGTGGCCAGCCGCTGGACCGTCATCGATCGGGTCGGGATCGGGCAGTTCCGGGCCAGCCGGCCAGACGGAGCCGGTGAAATCGTAACCGCCGACCACTTTAGCGGTCGGGAAGGTACCCGCCTCGATGATCGTAGGATCATCGGCGGCATAATCTGCCGGATCGCCCGAACCGCCCAGGGCGGCGTGGTAGTAGTCAACGCCGCTGTCCAGCACTGCGACACTCACACCGCTGCCATCGTAGCCAGCGGCCTGAACGGCGCTGGCCCCGATGTAGGGCACGGTCTCGCTCAGGTCGAGCTCATAGTTCGCCACCGGGGTAATCCTCAGCACAGCCGGGTCATTGGCCAGGTCACTCAGAGCAGAAGCATTGACCTCAACAAAGACCGCGTTGAGCACCAGTTGTGTCCGGGCAATCACCCTGGCATTCGAATCGGCTGCCAGCACACGGTTGAGTAAACTCGACTGTTCAGTTTGGATCGTTTTCTTGTGTGCTTGAGCTGACTTGCCTTTGAAGCCAGTTTCTGCAACCGAAGGGGATACCAGGCGAATGATTACTGTTTGGTCACCTTGCGCACCGTAGAGCAGCGGGTCCAATCCCTCTGATGATGCGCCATCTAAATATATTGGGGAGTCCAGCTTCATGTCTGTGACATAAGCCGGAACGTCGCTTTCGTTGAGCCGATCTGGACGTTCAGGAATATTATCCTGAGCAATTACGGAGGTGATATTGGTTAATATCAGCATCACCGCCAATAATACATAAAAAAATTTTCGTTTCATGTGAAGGAATCTCCTTAGTTTTAAATATTTAACAGAACAATTTTGAAATTAGGGATCGCATTAAGGATCTAAATACTAAACCTCCTTCCGTCTCCATATTATCCCTGGAAGACCTATAATTTATGAAATATAGAAAATGGTATTGCAAGATAGCAAAATAATTGACAAAATTCATCCAAATTATACTATAAAAACTTATGTAAAATTATTAATGTTTAACGATATTTCCATTATTTTTACTCGTGCATCTTGAAGTAATCCTCAATGGATCAATCTGGTAGTCTACAGAAAAATTCGGATAAATTAGGTCTAACTAATTAAATTAATTTTAAGACCTTGCATTTTTGTAAGGTTCTCGCTATAATTTTAATGTGGCATTAACCTTCACTTGATCGCCACAATCCCAAGTCTCGTCAAACGGAGTTCATCAGTCCTTACAGGAGGTGCACCATCAAGCAAACTGACTTGGCATATTCTTTTCAAAATGCAATTGACAACTATAAATCATATTTTTTAAAAGGAGAGATTAGATGAAACCAAGAATACTTTCAGTAGTATTCGCACTTATCATACTAGCCCTGGCGGTTACGGTGGTAGGTGCAGATGGCCCCACCCCACTGGAGCCCCAAGTACCACCTGCGACAGTGGATGTTGGTGAAGGGATAATCGATGAAACACCCTCAATTTGGTTTGTGGAGCTGAAAAGCCCTGCGGCTGTCGAAGGCACCAGCATGAAAGTACTCAATGCTGAGAAGAAAGCCTTCCGCACAGCAGCAAACCAAGCAGACCTGAAATTTGAGGAGCGTTTCGCATTCAGTACACTCTGGAATGGCCTGTCGATTAAAATCGATCCCGCTGACTTGGGCAAATTGGCACGGATTAAAGGCGTAAAAGCTTTATATCCTGTTGAGACCATCTCCATGCCTGAAGTCACCGCTGGCGGATCCCCCGAACTATTTACAGCGCTTACCATGACCGGTGCCGATGTTGCCCAAAGCGAATTGGGGTACACTGGTGCTGGGGTGAAGGTAGCTGTGATGGATACCGGTATCGATTATGACCATCCCGATTTGGGAGGCTGCTTCGGTCCTGGCTGCCGGGTCGAATACGGGTACGATTTTGTGGGTGATGCTTTCAACGCAGATGACAGCTCCCCGAGCTACAATCCTGAAACTACACCTGATGATGATCCAGATGACTGCCAGGGACACGGTTCCCATGTTGCTGGTATCGTTGGTGCTGATGGAACCGTCACTGGGGTTGCTCCTGGTGTCACCTTTGGAGCTTACCGCGTATTTGGCTGCGAGGGTTCTACCTTCGGCGATATCATGATCGCGGCGATGGAAATGGCCCTGGCGGATGATATGGACATTCTCAACATGTCCATTGGGTCTTCTTACCAATGGCCAGAGTATCCAACCGCAGTCGCTGCAGATCACATGGTTCAAAAAGGCATGGTCGTTGTGGCTTCGATCGGTAACAGCGGATCTACTGGAACCTTTTCTGCAGGCGCTCCTGGTGTTGGCGAGAAAGTCATCGGGGTAGCGGCTTTTGATAACAGCCATACTTTACTGCCATACTTTGAGGTGAACAGCACAGGGATTGGTTATGTTCCGATGACTTTCGCTGGCCCCACCCCAACAGCCGGCACGGAAGAAATCGTCTACATTGGTCGTGCCTGCAATGGTGACGCCCTCGAAGGCGATGCAGCTGGCAAAGTCGCCCTGATTGTACGAGGTGCTTGTTCTTTCAATGAAAAAGCAACCAATGCTATCGCTGCTGGAGCAACAGGGGTTGTGATCCACAACAACGCTTCAGGTACCTTCAATGGCACATTGGGTGCTCCAATCGACGGCGTGACTCCAGTTGTCGGCATTTCTGGTGAAGACGGCTTTTTCATTCGTGCACAAGAAACTCCCGTGTTTATGACCTGGACTGACCAGATGGCTTCGTTCCCCAGCCCAACTGGTGGACTGATTTCATCATTCAGCTCCTATGGTTTAGCTCCCGATCTTTCCCTAAAGCCTGACATCGGTGCTCCTGGTGGAAATATTTACTCGACCTACCCGCTTGAAAAAGGCGGTTATGCCACCATGGGTGGAACTTCGATGTCCTCGCCGCATGTAGCCGGCGCGGCTGCCTTGCTCCTTGAAGCAAAACCTGGCACAACAGCCGAGGATGTTCGCACAATCCTCCAGAACAGCGCTGACCCGCACCTGTGGTCACTTGCGCCTTCGTTAGGCTTGCTCGAACCCGTCCATCGCCAGGGTGCAGGCATGGTTGATATTGATGATGCAATTCTGTCCACAGCCATCGTCTCGCCTGGCAAGATTGCCCTCGGTGAGAGTGAATCTGGGGTCCAGATGCAGCAAATCTCAATTCGAAACACGAGCGATGAAGCTGTCACTTATGAGGTTTCCTATGAATCTGCAATTACAACCTCTGGAACCTGGTCAGTTGATTTAGGTTTCTGGCTGAGCGATGCCTTTGTAGATTTCAGCAAAACCACGGTAAAGGTCAATCCTGGTGGCAATGCAAAAGTGAAAGCCACCTTCTACCCAGCGACTGGCCCAGATTTGGGAATGTATGGTGGATATATCGTCTTCACCCCCGACAATGGTGGAGCTGAACTCCGCGTACCATTTGCTGGTTTCATCGGCGACTACCAATCATTGCCAGTGTTTACTGCTAATCCTTATGGTTTGCCATGGTTGTGGGAGAGCCTTGACGGTGATCTCGTTTACAGCATGGAAGGTTGGGATGTCCCAGAATTCTGGGTCAACCTTGGCCATCAATCTGAAATCTTCCGCATAGAGATCTTTGATGCCAACACAGGCGAGACAATGCACTACGCGTATGACTTTGACTACTTCGGACGTAATTCCAACTACAACAACATCTACAGCTTCATCTTTGATGGATACACCATTCAAGGACAAGGCTGGCGATTTGTACCCGATGGAGATTACTACGCGGTATTTGAAGTTCTGAAAGCCAATGGCATTCCTGGTCAGGCCGATCACTGGGAGACCTGGACCTCTCCAGTCTTCACCATCGACCGACCATAACAATACACTAGATTTTTTAAAAAGCGGGCAGAGCATTCTGCCCGCTTTTTTTATCCGTTTGGTTATGCTATAATCGTTTCACGATGACACAGGTAGAAATTCTGAAACCCAGCTTTGTGGTCAACAACAAGGACATCAATCCGATGCGTCGGGGTGAGGGTTTTGTTCTGCCTGTGTGCTGAAGGAAAACTGCAAAACCTGAACGCCCGACGCGGTCCCCAGACATACGCTCGGGCTTTTTGTTTGGCAAGCTCAAACCATTCCGCTGGGTCGGCAAACTCCTGCCGACCGAGTTTGAAGATATTATTTGGAGGATGAATACATGCATAAATCACATACCTGCGGAGAGCTCCGCAAAACCGATGCAGGTCAAACCGTCAGCCTGGCCGGCTGGGTGCACCGCCGCCGCGATCACGGCGACCTGATCTTCATCGACCTGCGCGACCGCTTCGGGCTGGTACAGCTCGTGGCGGACCCGGAAACCTCTCCCGAGGCCCACCAGACTTTGGGACAGGTGCGCAGTGAATGGGTCATCAAGATCGAAGGAACTGTCCGGGCACGCCCCGCAGAAATGGTCAACCCCAACCTGGATACCGGCGAGATCGAAGTCATCGTCCAGCAGGTCAAGGTGCTCAACGCGTCCGAGACGCCTCCCTTCCTGATCAATAAGGAAGAAGAGGTCGATGAGAACGTGCGCCTCAAGTACCGCTACCTCGACCTGCGCACCCCGCGCATGCAGAAAAACCTCACCCTGCGCCACAAGGTGGTCAAATTCATCCGGGATTACCTGGACGAACAAGGCTTCCTGGAGATCGAAACGCCGATCCTGTTCAAGACCACGCCAGAAGGCGCCCGCGACTACCTGGTACCTTCCCGCGTTCATCCGGGCATGGTGTATGCCCTGCCCCAATCCCCGCAGCAGCTCAAGCAGCTGCTGATGGTGGCGGGGATCGAACGCTATTTCCAGATCGCCCGCTGCTTCCGCGATGAAGACCAGCGCGGCGACCGCCAGCCGGAGTTCACCCAGCTGGATATTGAGATGTCCTTCGTGGAACGCAATGATGTCATGGCGCTGATCGAAGACATGTACACCAAAATGGTCGCCAAGCTCGTCCCGCACAAACGCCTGATGCAAACCCCCTGGCCGCGCCTCAGCTACCAGGAGGCGATGGAGCGCTTTGGCAAAGACAACCCTGATGTCCGCTACGGGCTGGAACTGGTCGATCTTACCGACCTGGCCGCTGGCAGCGGGTTCGGCGTGTTTTCAAACGCAGTTAAGAGCGGTGGCCATGTGCGCGGGATCAATGCTAAGGGTCTCGGGACCTACAGCCGCAAGCAGATCGATGCCCTGACCGATTACGTGCGCCAGTTCGGTGCCAAAGGGCTGGCTTATATCATCTTCACCCCTGAGGGTGAGGTGCGCTCCCCGATCGCCAAGTTCTTCTCAGATGAAGAGTTTTCTGAGATCAAATCCCGGATGGATGCCGAGGCCGGAGACCTGCTGCTGTTTGTCGCCGACCAGCCCAACGTCGTCTTCGACACCCTGGGCCGCCTGCGCGTTCACCTGGCCGAAAGCCTGGGGCTGACCGATCCTGACCTGCTCGGCTTCTGCTGGGTGATCGACTTCCCCTTCGCCTTCTGGGATGAGGAAGAAAAACGCTGGGACCCAAGCCACCACCTGTTCACCTCTCCGCTGCCCGAGGATATGGAGCTGATCGACAGCGACCCGGCCAAAATGCGCGGGGCACAATATGACCTGGTGCTGAACAATAACGAAGTGGCCGGCGGTTCGATCAGGATTCATGACCAGGAATTGCAAGCGAAGGTCTTCGACTTGATCGGCCTGGAACCTGAGGTAGCAAAGGTGCGCTTTGGGCATATGCTGGAAGCCTTCCAGTTCGGTGCCCCACCCCACGGCGGGATCGCCTCTGGCATCGACCGCCTGGTGATGCTGCTGGCCGATGAAGACAACATCCGCGAGGTGATCGCTTTCCCCAAGAACCAGAACGCCCGCGACGTGATGGCCGATGCCCCCACCCCGGCAGAACCCGGCCAGTACAAAGACCTGCATATCAAGCTGGACCTGCCAGAAGAAAAATAAACCAAACAAAAGAGCCGGAAGGGCAGTTAAACCCTTCCGGTTTTTCCATACCCGACCCATGCAAAAACAATCCTACAACATTTTCAACCGCCAAATTGCTGTCCCCAGTGACCACGGTTCCTGGGTTTTCCTGCTCAGCCCGTTATTGATCGGCTTTTTCACTGCCGGGAGCTGGAACCCGGCGGGTGTGCACCTGATCTTTTCAGCAGCGGCGGCATTCCTCATCCGGCAGCCTGTCCTGATGATGGTCAAATCTTATTCGGGGCGGAGAACGCGGAAAGACCTGTCTGTCGCTCGATTCTGGTTCATTTTCTATGCGCTGATTGGGTTGACCGGGCTGGTACAGATCTACATCGCAGGCCACGGCTACGTGCTCTGGTTAGCCATCCCGGGGATGCTGGTATTTGGCTGGCATCTGTGGCTGGTGCGCCGGCGAGAAGAACGCCACCGGATCGGGGTGGACATCCTTGCGGGTGGTTCACTCAGTCTTGCCGCGCCGGCCGCTTACTGGATCAGCGTGGGAGGGCCAGACCCAACGGGCTGGTGGCTGTGGGGGCTGGTCTGGTTCCAGACCGCCGGCTCGATCGTGTATGCGTTTCTTCGGCTTAAACAGCGCGTCCTTAAGGATGTCCCCACGCGTCAAGAAAAGTGGCAAATGGGGCAGCGCGCCATCTTGTATTCAGGCTTCAACCTGGCCGCCGTCCTGACCTCGTCGCTGGTGGGCTGGCTGCCCACCTGGCTCTGGCTGGCCTACGCCCTCCAGTTCGCTGAGACTGTTTGGGGCACGTTTTCCCCAGCCGTCGGGGTAAAGCCGACCCGGATCGGAATCCGCCAGCTGATCATCTCCACCCTCTTTACAATCATTTTCATTCTTACCTGGTAAAGAAGACCAAGCTCACAACCCTGTGACCGCCCGCTGGACAAAGGCCAGGATGGCAGTAATTAAAAACAGCACCACGGCTGAGATCGTCCAGCCCCGCCCTGCCAGAGCCGCGACCCCGATCATCCCCCCTGCCCCCGCGAAATACAGCATCACATAGCTGATCACCATCCACTGTGTCTGTCTGAAGTCCACTTTATAGATGTAATCCACCAGGAACAGCACCACCAGGTAGATGAGCATGAGGCTTACCTGAATATAGTACAGGCTCGGGCGGTTGAACCTGGGGGCCATCACCAACAGATAGACAAGCGGAAAGAACATTAACAGGATCGGAATCCCAACCCAATGCCCGGGCTGAACCTTGAAGATCATCCTGGCGCTGAAGGTGATGATGCTGGAAATGAAGATAACATGCGCTACAATTGCGCCAAGTAAATCAATTTTCTCTCTCATTTTTCCATCCTTCTCATTTCCAGCATAGCAGAAAATCATCGGCAATAAAATTAACAGTGAGTTAGACCTTCCCATTTCTTACCCACCTGAGGGGTAACCATCCCTGGATTTCCAACTCTATATATCAAATCTATGATACGGATTTATAGTGAAAAATTGTATAATGTTAATGAAGAACACACACATGCACGATCCCGTTTCCAACCAAGCGAGAAGCAATTTGATGGATAATCCTGAAGGAGGAATGATGGCAAAAACTAAATTAGGGATGTGGTCAATTGGGCTGATCATCGCAATGCCGTTATTTTTTATCCTCGGCACAACCCTCTCCAGCACCATGTATGATTCCGTCCCAGCTGGGGAGACGATTTGGGCGGATATTTCCACTAGACCGAGCTTATCAATTCCAATGCTGGCTGGATTCGCCTCCGGGATTGTGGCTTTCATCACCGGGTTGATTGCCGTATTGAAACAAAAGGAGCGCGCATTATTGGTCTATGTGGCTGTGATCATTGGAGGTGCTCTGATCGTATTCCTGGCCGGTGAGGTGATCTCTCCACATTAAAATACTGCTCCTAACCTTAAGAGTGACGGGGAAACCAGAAATTCAGGCCAACCTCTGAATTCCAAGCAGGATCAAAAGAACGCCAGCTGAGAAGATGATACTTCTCAGTACTGTGCTGATCAGGCTGCTCTCAGATTCCCCAGCAATGGCGGATAGCAAACCAACCGGAAGGCAGAACATAGCCACTCCCCATGGAAGAGCATGATGCCCACCCAGGAGCACAAATATCAGGAGAATGTTGGTGAGCAGGCTGACCGCGATCCCGGTAAAGTAATATTCCCAGTGGATGATCCTCCAATATTTGAACAGGTTTCCTTGATAGTAATTCCTCGCTCTTTTTATTGCGTCCTCGTCATCTGCTGAGGCTAGGTCAAATACACAATGCGGACAAAAATTGCCAAAAAGTTTCTTCTTACAAATCGGACAAATTTTCTTTTCGCTCATTGTGCACCTCCTCAATCTCAGCATAGCAAAATCGGACTGCCAAAGCAATTTTATAAACTGCCAAAAACTGCCAATCTGCTCTGTGAACTGGCCACTCTCCCCAATCTGGGGTGAAAGATCTGAAAGCCATAAACAAAAACGTCCGCTTTCTGCGAACGTTTGTTACCTGTAGCGCGGGTGGGGGGGTCGAACCCATACGATTTCACCATCGGCGGATTTTAAGTCCGCTGCGTCTGCCAATTCCGCCA
Organism: Anaerolineales bacterium; assembly: GCA_035458505.1. Classification (GTDB taxonomy): domain Bacteria; phylum Chloroflexota; class Anaerolineae; order Anaerolineales; family UBA11579; genus UBA11579. Next base: position 13,123 of record DATHZS010000065.1, read on the forward strand.
CCGCGCCATATCAGTAGGAAATACGCATCTTTTACGAGACTAAAATTCAGAATATAGCGGTAATGGAGGATTTAGATGTCATCCAAAACTGCTTTAACACAGGGGACTATTGTATTAAATGAGAGCATCGAAGTATGGGCAAAAGAGTTCATTCTGGACCGAAAAGTCCGAAACCTCAGCCCAGGAACGATAAGATTTTACCGGCAAAAACTTAAATTGTTCTTAGATTGGTGCAGCTCGCAGGTGATTTCAAACTTCAACCAACTGAACCCGAATAACCTCCGGCACTATCTTATTTACCTGGAAGATACCGGCCACAACAAAGGCGGAATCCATGCCGGTTACCGGGCACTAAAAGCATTTCTCAATTGGTGGGAAGATGAATTCGAACCTGAAAATTGGAGTAACCCGATTCAAAAAAAGTGAAACCACCCAAGCAAGATATAGAACCTATAGAAGGTATTCAGATTTCATCCTTGAAGCAGCTTTTAGATACTTGTGAGGGAAAAGGAGGGAAACCCAGAACTGTATTCCTCAGCAAAAAAACCAGAAGTGCTTTGCGAGCTTACCTAAGGTTTCGAAAGGATGAAAATGATTCCTTGTGGGTTACTATTCACGGCTCACGATTAGGCTATGGTGGGTTACGAGAGATTATGAAACGAAGGGAAAGTCTTGCTGGCATCAAACCACCTCGTCTCCACGATTTCAGAAGAGCCTTCGCTCTGGAATGCCTTCGGAACGGCATGGATGTCTATTCGCTTCAAAAGCTAATGGGGTATTCCGACCTACAAGTATTGCAGCGATATTTAGCACAGACAACAGAAGACATTAGCAGAGCTCACAGAATCGGGAGCCCTGTGGACAATTCTAGGCTCTAACCCTGCATTACCGACTGAATCAGTTAACTAAAAAAGCGGGGCAGTGAAATTCACTATCCCGCTTTGGTTATCGAGTTATTGCGGTTCTAAACAGAAAGAACTAAATTTGCTGCTTGCGGGCCTTTCGGGCCTTCAACAACATCGAACTCGACATTTTGTCCTTCTTCCAGATTCAGGAAACCATCACCAACGATAGCGCTGAAATGGACGAATACGTCTTTTCCCTCTGCTCGTTCGATGAAACCGAAACCCTTGCCACTATTAAACCACTTAACTGTACCTTGTGTTTTTTCAGACATGATTTGGAACTCCTTTCAAATAAAATTTGCTGGGTAAATCAAAGGCTCCAAATCAATTGCTTACTTTTCGTAACTTCTTTGGATTAGAACTTCTGCTTAACAAGCTCTTAACTATACCGCACAATTCAATTCCATTTATTAACCTTTTGTTGGAACCATTTGCATTTCCAATACAATTTAAATTTATCGCCTGGTTACAAAGAGCCGGCATGAACCTCATCCAATTTCAAGCAATGGGACACTCAAGCCTGGAGAAGACAAAAAACTACATCCAGATGCTAGATGAAGACCTGATTGAGGCTTACAGAGCACATGGGCCAATTGACAGCTTTCTTTAGCTTAGAACTGGAAGAGCCTTAACACTCCCTAAATACAATCTTTGTGGTTATGTAAAACTCTTCCGATTAACACTATTTGGAAGTTAAATTCTGCTAAACTGGTAGTGAGGAGGTGTGCTATGAATAAATATTATGTAAGTGGTCTAATTGGAAGTGGTATCCCAGGATTTATTGTACTAGTTTTCTTAACATTTTCGCTTGGAATATTTCTCTGGGTTTTGGCTTTACCAACATGGCTGATAGGCGGTCTCTCAGCAGGGTATCTTGGAGACAGGTTTAGTAAGGATAACTCTGGATTTGGATTAAGAGTCCTTACTGCGTTTCTGGGTTTCGTATTTGGTTGTGTCATTGGTATCCTGGGGTTATTCCTTTTTCTATAGACCACATTCACACCTCCCCTTATTTGTAGAATCCCGAACCTTATCCACATTTTATCCTGTCACTATATCCTTCCTCGCATTTACCTCCCCCGCCACATTCACCTGCTGCCCCCCGTGCGTAGCAATGTTTACCTGAACAGCCGGAATTCTGGACAGCAGTCGTCAAAGTGAAGGGCATTACCCCACCACCACCAGAATATCGAAATACAAAAACAAAAAACGTCCGCTTTCTGCGAACGTTTGTTACCTGTAGCGCGGGTGGGGGTCGAACCCACACGATGTCACCATCGGCGGATTTTAAGTCCGCTGCGTCTGCCAATTCCGCCACCGCGCCGTATCAGTTGCGTACCCATATTCTACCCGGAGTTTGTCCGAGGTCAAGAGTAAATCGAATCAGAACCCGCATTTCATAAACCCACCCTTTTCTTTCCTTTCCTGGCGCAAATCCATTGTATCCCAACTTGCTGGAAGATGTATAATAGCCCTGCCGTACACGAAAGGAGACCCCATGCCGGTCCATGTCCCCAAACATTTCCAGATCCACTCAGAGATTTACGCAGCCCTCGATTCGGGCGATCCAGTGGTTGCCCTCGAATCGACCGTCATTTCCCACGGACTGCCCTACCCCGAAAATTTGCAGCTGGCCCAGGATATGGAAGTCACCATCCGGGCAGGGAGTGCGCATCCTGCCACCATTGGGCTGATCGATGGAAAGGTGCATGTCGGCCTGGAGCCGGAGGGGTTATCCAGGTTGGCTCAGGGAAACTCACTGCGCAAGATCAGCGTGCGGGATTTTGGGCCGGCGATTGCCCAAAAAGCCAGCGGCGGGACCACCGTGGCCGGAACGCTGATTGCAGCAGAACGGGTGGGCATCAAAATTTTTGCTACCGGCGGGATCGGAGGCGTCCACCGGGATGCCCCGTTCGATATCTCCACCGACCTGGGCCAGCTGGCGAAAAGCAAAGTTGTGGTGGTATGTGCGGGAGCGAAATCAATCCTGGATTTGCCAGCCACCCTGGAACAGCTTGAAACACTTGCTGTACCCGTACTGGGGTATCAAACTGGCGAGTTCCCGGCTTTTTATTCCAGAGCAAGCGGACTGCCAGTCAGTGCGAGTGTGGAGAGTGCCGAGGAAACGGCCCAGGTGGCCAAAGCGCACTGGGAGCTTGGTGGAGGAGGGTTGCTGGTGGTAGTTCCGATCCCTGAGGACGATGCCATCCCGTTCACGGATATTGAAGCCTATATCAATATCGCCCTGGCGGAGGCGGAGCATCAGCAAATCCGCGGCCAGGCCGTGACCCCCTTCCTGCTCAAACGCGTCAGTGAGCTCAGCGGAGGGGACAGCCTGCAAGCCAACCTCTCCCTGCTGAAGAACAACGCCCGGACGGCAGCCCAGATCGCACAATTCCTGTATACGCCAAAAGGAAAAGCCGCAGTTTAGAGCCGCCTTACTTCATCCCAATCGTCAGGAGATTGATTCAGGCAGGGTCAGGGGGTAGCCGTAGGTCTGAACGTGCGTGTGGGGATCGGTGTATCGGTGGGCAGCGGCGTGCTGGTCGGAATCGGGGTTCGCGTCGGCGGGCGCGGTGTATTGCTTGCTGTCGGTGTTTGAGTCGGCCAGCGGGTGATCGTGGCCGTTGGTGTTGTGGTCTGGGTTGGGGTAAGGGTCACGGTCGGGGTCATGGTACTCGTCGCCGTTGGAGTGCTGGTTAAGGTGGGAGTCTTCGTGGGTGGGAATCCGGATACACTGAACTCGCCAGAAACTTTTAGCTCCAATCCCACAAAAATATGTACCAGATAATTTCCAGGCAGCCACGCCTCGGGCTCAGGCTCCCAATCACTGAAACCAAACCCTCCCGTGCCGCCTTCCCAAGGCTTGGTTTCAAAGTAAACCAGCTCACCGTCCCGGTACCATAATGCCGTCCATTGAACCCCATCGACCATCTTATCGTAGCTGAAAATAGCATACATTTTTAATATCGGATTGACAAAAGAGGTGGCCGGATTGATCGGATTATAGGCAAGGTCAATGCCTTGTGCAAACCGGAGAGGGCTGAATACTGCATCTGCTGGAGGGGTTACACTGGCAGAAAATTGGACTTCGACGGCTAGCGGAACATGCGGAGTGAGCGTTGGTGTGGGTGTCAGGCTCTCGGATAACGTTGGCGTGATGGTTGGAGAGAGGGTGATCGTCGGCGTCAGGGTAAGGGTTGGGATTAATGTTTTGGTAGGCGGGATGGTCGGGGTTGGCGAAACGGTATACACACGATACACCAGCGGTTCGCCGAACTGGCTGACCAGGTAGGTTACCCCAAATAATCCAACTGAAATAAGCAAAGTCCGCCAACCTGCAACCAGACGGGAACGCCGCAACCGATAATATCGCAAACGCCGGGATTCACGGATTGAACCGACACCGCTTAAAAAGGTGATCAATCCCGCCAATGCTAAAAGAGCAGACAGGACAATGATAAAACTTTTGATATCCAGCGCAGGGAAATTTCCATCAAACATATTGGCAAATTATATCACTGAGATGGCTAAAAGCCACCAACAATATTTGCCTATACGAAATCAACGGTGATTTTTGCCGCGTGGAACAATCACATCCTCTTGCCCCGCTGCTCGCGTTGTGCTATAGTGTTTTTGTTTGGCAGCACGCCTGATTTCAATGAAGCAGGAGATACCTTATGGATCTAGAGCATGCGTTTACCTTTATCTGGAAGGACGAAAACTGGTCAAAGAAACTGGGTATCGCCACAATCCTGATGTTCACGGTCATTGGCTCAATTGCCGTGATCGGGTGGATCGCTGAACTGGCCAAACGCGTTGCCCATCACAAGGCTCAACCTATCCCTGATTGGGAAGAATTGGTCGATTACTTCAGGATCGGGCTGCGGTACCTGGGGATTACCGTGATTTGGTCCTTTCCGGTGATCGTCGTCATCATCGGAATGGCGATCCTCATCGCACCAACCACGCTGATGGATGATCCTAGCCAATTCCTGGCAGTCGTCTGGATTTTGAATATTTGCATTTTCATTTTTGTTTTTTTCTATCTCGTGGGCATCGTACTCCTCACCCCTGCATTATGGGTATTGCTGGCTGAAGGCAAACCTTTCAATGAATTGATCAACCCCACCCATGCCTGGACTCTCCTAAAATCAAATTTCGGGGGGTATTTGATTGCCACCTTAGTTGGATGGTTGATTACAGCTATTCTGAGTTCTTTTGGGTTGCTGGCTTGTGTCGTTGGTGTATTTTTCGCCAGCGTGCTCAGCCAGATGGTGGTGGCTTTCCTCACAGGTCAGGCAACGGCACAGGCCAGATCGAACATAGCCAGCACACCAACAATCCCATTAATCTGACAGGATGGAATAAGGTATAATTTTCCCTACTTACAGGACTCAAAACAATGATGAGCAAGATAAAACCACTCTCCAGGCGCGATTTTCTCAAACTGTCCGGCATCACAGCATCCGGATTGGCCTTCGAGCGCATCCGGACCCAATTGAGCTTCTCTCCTCTCCCATCCGAAGCCATCCTCGTTGCTCGGGTTGCCGTGAAGGAGATTAAGATTTACCAGGAACCTAACTATGAGAGCGAAGAATTGGGTTCTTGCTGGCGCGATGAATTGATTTACGTGTACGAAAAAGTCACCTCTCCCTATGGACCTGTTCGCAACCCCCGCTGGTATAGAATTGACGGCGGCTATGTGCACACAGCCTATCTTCAGCCCGTCGACACCAGCCTGAACGAGGTTTCTTACCACATCCCAGATACAGGCCAGCTCGCCGAGGTGACCGTACCCGTGACGCTGTCTTTCCAGAAAGACCGTTTCGAGGAATGGAAACCACTCTACCGGCTGTATTACCAATCGGTCCATTGGGTGCGGGAAATCGGCTACGGCCCAAACGGGCAAGCCTGGTACGGCATCAAGGATGACCTGCTTCCGATCGTGTATTATGTCCCTGCACATCATCTCCGGCTGGTGCAACCAGAAGAACTCACCCCGATCAGTGCGGATATCCCACCAGAGAAGAAAATGATTCTCGTCAACCGAACCAGGCAGACGGTAACCGCTTTTGAGGATGGCAACGAAGTTTTCCATACGGATGTGTCCACAGGCATCCCATACGACAGCCCGGGAAATAACGGGGTCTCAACGATTACCCCTCTCGGAAATTTCAACGTCAATATCAAAATGCCGGTTCGCCATATGGGCAATGGCAATATCACCGCAGATATTTTCGAATACGAACTACCCGGAGTACCATGGGTCTCATTTTTCTACAAAACCGGAGTGGCCTTCCACGGATGCTACTGGCACGATAATTACGGCAATGAAATGAGCCATGGATGCGTCAATATGCGACCTGAAGAAGCCAAATGGCTCTACCGTTGGGTAACCCCGGAAAGCAGCCCTACAGCTCGGGTCACGAACGGGTACGGCACGATGGTTCAGGTTGTAGTTTAGCCTGGGAGTGGGTTAGCCTGCACCCTGTTTAATCACCTTAAGCCAAAAGCGCAGCTATCTGCTGCGCTTTTTTAGGACACATGTCTTTTAGTCCTCTCACAGTTGATTGCATTGGCTGGCGATGACTTCTCTCAGAGTATTCACCAGGTCGCCTGAAGATATCCCCTTCTCTAGCACACAATGGATCCCTTCCTTTTTCAACCGGATTTTCATCGCTGTGTCTACCACAGCGGTCAGGACCACCACCACCAGTGAGGGCATCAGGTCCATGGCCAATTTGATCCGGTCATATTTGTAGGAGCTATCGAAATAAGGATCTATCAGCAGGATGTCAGGTTTACAGTAGAGCAAGCTCTCTGTTAATCGGCTGAGCGGAGCAACCATGCAAACATCAAAATCGTCTTCGTAGGAAAGACGAGTTTTGATCTGCTTGACAAGTTCTTCATGGTTGTCAACGATCAGAATTCGGAGACGTTCCTTCTGTGTTTCTATCATCAATAGAATCCATACATGTACAGCCACTAGTAGGTTAAAAGAAGTATAGCGACCGAGAGGGAAAGTATTAAGGGGCAGATGTCCCCCGTGTCAGGGGACAATCATCCCCTCCTTTTGATCAGTTATTTTTTTAATTTATGGAGATTTGAAGCGAAAAATACCTGGACTGTGAGCAAAGGCTGTTAATCCACCGGAACTTTCAGGACCACCTCTGTCCCGCCTTGCAATCGCGGCCCAATCACAATCTCGCCCTTTAATATTTCAGTCCGATCTTGCATATTCCGCAGCCCATTCCCACGCGACCCATGAATATCTTTTGGTTTAATCGAAACACCATTATCCAGGATTTCTAACATCAATTTTTGGTTTTGATACCTCAGGAAAACATCCACCTCGCTGGCCTGCGCGTGTTTCTGAACATTTGATAATGCTTCCTGAGCGATATGAAGAATCTCTACGGTTTTTTCAGGAGAAACGATTGAAGAATCTACATCCGTAATGGTTAAATTAACATCCATAAATGTGTTCGCTCGCAAGGCGCGCGCCAGTTCTTCTACACCCTGAATGATGTTCCGTCCCTGGAAATGTTGAGGCCTCAGGTCAAGGATATAATTACGGATATCACTGATCGCGGTGTTCAGCGACCGAATTGCCCCCGTGATCCCCTCTCTGGCCCCTTCAGGATTTATCGTGACCCGCCGCTGGATATCTTCCAGCATCAAACCAACAGCATAAATGGACTGGATCACACCATCATGCAGATCCATCCCAAAGCGCTGGCGTTCTTCAAAAATCGCTAATTGCTGAACCTGCCGGTACAGCCGGGCGTTTTCTATCGCAATTGCAGCTTGAGTTGCAAACAATTCCAGGATCCTCAGGTCTTCCTCGTCAAAATAAATAATCTCTTTATAATTGCCTGGGTTGAAAAGATCCAGCTTTTCGGAAACGTAGAGATTGCCAATCATCTTCCCCTTAACCTTGATCGGTACACTCAGGAGCGATCTCATCACAGGGTGGTTCGCTGGGAAACCATAAGCACCTTCATAATCCTGCGTGTCATTAATAATCATCGGTTTTCCTTCATCAATCATCTGACGAAAAATACCTCTGCCATGTGGGGGTGCTCCAATCATGCTTTTCCTTTCTTCAGACACCCCAGAAGTGATGAATTGTTGAAAGCTCGTGCCCGATTCATCCAGAACCCCCAAAGCACCGAACCTGGCTGCTACCAGATCTCGGCTTAGATCGACCACTTTCTGCAGCACCAATCGGAGGTCCAGCTCAGTGATCAGCGAAATCCCCGCCAGGTTCAGGGCTTCCAGTTGAGCGGCTCGTTTCTGGATCTCAGATTCTCGCTGGTCCAATTGATCAAAAACCCAGTTAGAAAACAAGGTAGCCGAAATCGAAACCAAAACAAATGTCACAACCAGCTCAAGGATCTCGATTTGATTTATAAGGAGCAAATCGGTAATGACCATGAGCAACAGGAGGAACCCTACCGGTAATACGATGGTCATCCACCGCAACAATCTTCTACTCATAAATCTCCAATGTATTAATATATTTAAAGATTCTATCCAACGCTAATTTTAAAGGATATCCAATTACTGCATCATCCTCAATACTTTTACATCGCATGAAGTATGCTATAATCATCTCTGCAATTCTGAAATTATAGCTTTTAATGTTTATAGGGTCAAACACACTATGCTAAAAATTTTACTTGTTGATGATCATGAAGTGGTTCGACTTGGGATCAAAGCACTTCTGTCGAACTATCCTGAATTTGAAGTGGTGACTGAAGCTGGCAATGCTGATGAAGCAATTACCAAAGCACAGGAATATGAGCCGGATGTGATCATTATGGATATCCGCTTGCCTGGAAAAAGTGGTATTGATGCCACCCGGGAAATTATAGAAGAAATGCCGAACACAAAAGTGATCATGCTCACTTCCTTCGCTGAAGATGAACTCCTCTTTGATGCGATCAACGCCGGTGCATATGGGTACATCCTCAAGCAAATCGGCAGCGATGATCTGATCAATGCTTTAAGTGCCATCGGACGCGGCGAAGCCCTGCTGGATCCCGCCCTCACCCAAAAGGTTTTCAAGCGGGTTCGCGAAGCTTCCCGAAAGGCTACCGATGAAGCCTTTGCCACCCTGAGCGATCAGGAACTGCGCATTCTGTCGCTGATCTCGGAAGGCAAGACCAATAAGCTAATTGCGGCAGATATCTTTCTCAGTGAAAAGACTGTACGGAATTATGTCAGTTCTATCCTGAGTAAATTGAACCTCAGCACACGTTCGGAAGCAGCGGCCTACGCCGTAAAACACAGCGTGGAAGACCACCTTCCAAAAGATTAATGGTTCTTTGAAATAATCAGCGCTGCAGCCTGATCGGCTGCAGCGCTTTGTTTTAATGCGGTAGTTTTATTTGCCCAGCTAAATTTGCCGGTTCACCACGAATTTAGCCAGAGCTTCCAGCGCAAATCGCTCTTCTGTTTCTGGCATCTTCTCAAGTACTTGCAAAGCACGTTCGATGAACTTGGAGGCTTCCTCAAGTGATGATTGGATGGCACCACTTTCCCTGATTGCATTTACCACAGTCATGATCGCCTCTTCGCTGACGATGCGATTTTCTACCACCGTCCGCATATCAGGATCATCAGGATACATTTCCAGATAATGCAAAGCGGGAAGGGTCACCAGGCCCTGCCTCAGGTCATTGGCAACCGGTTTACCCAAATCATTTTGTTCACTGGTGAAATCCAGAATATCATCCACAATCTGGAACGCCATTCCAACTTCGTACCCAAATTTTTGCATATGTGCAACGTTCTCCGGGTTCCCAACCGAGAGAAAGACCGGAGCCACAGTGCAAAGCTCAAAAAGCGAGGCTGTTTTCGCATAAATCCGCTGGTAATAATCTTCGCGGTTCACCAGACCCTTGCTGATAAACAGTTGAGTAATCTCTCCATTCACGATAGTCGAGAGAGTTTTGGCAAACAGCTTCATCACATCAATCGAATCTGTTTCTGCCGCCAATTTTGCCGCCCGGGCAAAAATAAAATCCCCGGTCAGAATTGTAGCGCCGGGAGACCATCGCGCGTTGAGCGTCGGGCTTCCCCGGCGAAGCAGAGAACCATCAATCACATCATCATGGACCAGAGTAGCCGTGTGCAGCAGTTCAACCGCCGCCGCCAATGTCACCACATTTTCAGGGGCAGCACCCAACATTCCACCCACAAGCAGCGTTACCGTAGGTCGAACACGTTTGCCGCCAGAGCTTAACAGGTGGTGCAAAGCCATTTCAAGATCAGGATGGTGGCCGTTCGACTGCTCCCGCATCCGTTCTTCGACTAATGGGATTTTTTCTTGTACTAGGTCAAAAAAATTTACTTTTTCCAAACCAACTACCACGTAAATAGATTTTTTGCATTGTCACTGGTGAACTTGCCAACCTGCTCGGGAGAAACACCCCGCAATTCAGCAATTTTCTCGGCGACATAATACACATAAGAAGGTTCATTGCGCTGACCACGGTGAGGATGTGGTGTCAAATAGGGCCCGTCTGTCTCGATCAATAGCCGGTCTGCAGGAACCTTTCGGGCTACTTCCTGTGTGTCTAGCGCATTCTTAAAGGTCACTGGGCCAGTAATTCCCAGAAAATATCCTGCATTTAAGACCGGTTCCGCCGACTTAATATTACCAGAATATGAGTGTAAAACCCCAGGCTTTGTCGCAAGTTCTTCTCCGGATGTTTGCAGCGCTTCCTGCCACTCGATTAGCATTGGGATCGTGGTGTCGTCAGCTTCCCGGTTATGAATGACCACCGGCAGACCAACTTCTGCAGCAATTTCCAATTGTATCCTGAACATCCTCCGCTGCAGCGAATGGGGGGTCCATTCCCGGTAAAAATCCAGCCCGATCTCTCCAATTGCAACCACTTTTGGATGGTCGGCCAATTCTACCAGAAATTTGCGTGTTTCAGATGTCCAGGCAGAACCGTGATTCGGATGCACGCCTACTGCCGCATACACGATCTCGTGTGCTTCTGCCAAGGCGACCGCTGCCCGGCTGGACTCCAGATCGATTCCGGGAACCAGGATCCGGTTCAGCCCTCTTTTTGCCGCCCGTTCAATCACCTTGTCACGGTCATCATCGAACCGGTCGAAATCCAGGTGGCAGTGCGTATCCGTAAGTGTCAGCATCAGGCGAGGCTACTCAATCCCAGCGATTTTCAATCCATCCTTCAAGATTGCCTGGACTTTATCCTGGTGGGTGGTCTCGCAGTAAACCCGGATCTTAGGTTCTGTGCCCGAGAAGCGAATCAGCAACCAGCCGCCATCCTCCAGCCCAAATTGGTACCCATCGGTCTGATCCAGGCCAGTCACCTTCAATCCGCCAATCGTTTGAGGATTGGCGGTCAAAATCAGGTTGATCTTCTCGTCCTTGTCACCCTTGAAAAGTGTGTCGACCCGGTCGTAATAATGTGCACCGACTTTTTCGAACAGCAAGTCAAGCAGTTCAGATGGTTTTTTATTCAACCGCACCATCATATCCAGGATGTACAGCCCGCCTAAAATCCCATCACGTTCAGGCACATTCCCACGGAAGGCATACCCACCGGATTCCTCGCCGCCAATCATCGCGTCAACTTCGACCATTTTGGGAGCAACATATTTGAAACCCACACCGGTTTCATACACATCCACACCATACAGCTTGCCCAATTTGTTCAGCATTTTTGTAGTCGAGAGGGTTTTCACGATCGGGCCGCGTTCCCCGCGCACTTCCAGCAGATAGTACGCCAGCAAACCGTAAACTCGCAGCTGGTCGATGAACTGTCCATGCTCATCCCCCATGCCTACCCGGTCTGCATCACCATCAGTCACAATCATCACATCCGCCTGGTGTTCAACCGTTGCTCTCAGGCCCGCGTCCACATTCGGCGGAATAGGTTCTGGCCGAAACATTTCAGGATAGATCGGGTTGCGGACATTATGCACTTCGATCACTTTGGTGGTTCCTCCCGCCAGCAAGCGCGAAAACCACCCGGCACCATTCCCCCACATCGCATCCACCAGCACGGTCAGGCCAGCCTGACGAATGGGTTCGAGGTCAATCAGGTCTTCGAGATGTGGAATGTAATCATCCGCCGCATCAAAGTAAACAACCTTGCCACTATCAACTGCGGCACTCAGCGGGAGGGATTGGATATCGGCAAGGTCGTTCGGAATGGCAGCCTCAATCTTCGCCAGTCCATCAGGTGCTATCGCCCCACCCTGGTCATCCCGCACCTTGAACCCGTTATCTTCCGGAGGGTTGTGCGAAGCAGTGATGTTGATAGCCCCAACAGCTTTTTTGGCGACCACGGCATACGAGATCACAGGAGTTGGCGTTGCCTCCTGAGTCAGATACACTTTGAACCCGTTCCCGGCCAGCACTTCCGCCGCTGCTGCAGCAAAATTTTCAGAATGGAAGCGTTTATCATATCCAACGATGACGGACTCCCCGGATTGGCCCTGATCGACTAAATAATTGGCAAATCCCTGGGCACAGCGCTTTAAATTATCAAATGTGTATTCTTCTGCTATTCTTCCTCTCCACCCATCCGTACCAAAACGTATTTCAAAAACCATGCTTATTCACCATCCTCTTCATTCAATAAATGTGTCTGAAATTTGTAAGTCAAGCGGGAGTATTATAACAGGATTTAAAAACGAATTACCTCTCGCAAAACTGCATGCAACGGAAATCAGTCCTGGAGACATAAGCTGCTTTTTGATGCAGTGAAACCGCTTTATCCGGGACAAATGCGAATAGCTAGGCGCGATCTTTTCCCAACAGCCTGGTGCGCATCAACCCCAGGATGGCCACCGATTTCCCATCGATAATTTCTCCCCGATCCAGCATGCGGTACACTTCCTCGACCGGGTATTTTTCAACCTCAAGATATTCCCCTGGATCCAGCTCCAGGGCATCGGGCGTGAGACCTGTTGCCAGGAAAAGGTGCATCAATTCAGTTGAATATCCCGGAGCGAGGTAAAGTTTCCCAATCGGCGTGATCGTTTCCGCAGCCATCCCGATTTCTTCCCGGATCTCCCTTGCCGCGGTTGATTTAGGGTCTTCACCAGTTTCCAGGGTACCCGCAGGCAGTTCCAGCAGCATACCGCCCGTTGGATGCCGGTACTGCCGCACAAACCAGATATGACCCTGATCATCAAGCGGGAGGATGCCAATCGATCCCGGGTGCTTCAATACCTCGATGGACACCTTGCGCCCATCAGGATATACAACCTGTTCTTTCCATAAATGGATAGCCCTGCCAGAAAAGATATGCTTTGAATCGATTGTTTTAAAACCCATACTATACCTCGGTCATCCGGTGGTGGTTGATCAAAAGAAATCCTTGGGTATTTTAACAGAAACGAAGGCTGCATGCAGCCTTCGTTTGAAATCGAGCTATCGAACTGATTGGCTTACGGTATGTCTAATTTTGTGCCTGAAGTAAGGGCATCACTCAAAGTCATCGAGTTTTGAGCGGCAATCTGTTCTGGCCAGACATCTCCGAAATAGCATGCAATTGAATAGAATGTATCACCGGATTTCACAGTATAGGTCGTGGGGTGAGCGTTCAGAGTCCGGTTTCCCTGATACGCTTTTGCATCCTTCGGGATAGTCAGGACTTTTCCAGGCTCGAAATAAGAGCCGGAAAGACCATTGACATTCATGAGGGTCGTTACATCCACATTGAACCGCCTGGCAAGACACCATGGGAACTCACCTTTTTTGAGCGTATACTTGTCCGGAACTGTCAGGTCCACTGCCACAATCTCTTTGGTAGGTACTGGTGTAGGTGCCTCCGTCTCTACTGGAGATAATGCCGCAGGTGTCTCGGTTGGCTCGGGTTGTGTATCCACTGACGGCACTTCGGACGGGGTGATCTCAACCTTCGGCTGGTTCTCGATGGCATCCAAAATTCCCTGGATGTCAGCATCTTCCTGGGTCGGAACTTGCCCTGTGGAAGCAGATTGTGTGCAAGCAGAGATCAACAAACTTGCGGCGATTAACAAACTAAAAAGGAAAATGGTTTTTTCTTTCCTCATGGCTCTCTCCATTCTGCGAATAAAGGTTTATCTGGTCACTGACGTCTCGTATGATGTTGTTTTTCTTCGTTCTGATACTAGCATAAGCATTGCGCATGCGCAAGCAAAACCAGTAATCAATTTTTCCTATCGTTTCCTGATGCAAGTTCCTTACCATTTATACCTGGTTGGCCATCCATCCAAAGGAGAACCCGTGATGTTAAAAAACATCCTCCTGGTAATTATCCAGGAGGATGAGAGTGGTTCAAAGTAGAAATGGATTACATCTGGGTTTGCATGGATGGCCTGAATTTGTAACCATAGACCAGCATCCCGCGTTCATCAGTTGCCGATCTCAGCTTGCGGGTGACCATCTCAACAGGCATCCCGATTTCCACCGTTCGATTATCCAGATCGGTGAGCTGGGCGGTAACAAATGGACCCTCATCCAGCTTGACCATGGCAACTGTATATGGGGCCGAGTCTTCAAATCCTGCCGGGGCATCAAACACAGTGGTGTACGAATACACCTGCCCTTTACCACTGAATGTGTACAACGTTTTCGCTTCTTCGCCGCAGGACGGGCAAATATCTCTGGGAGGGAATACTTTGGCATCACAATGGCCACACACTTCGCCAATCAGGCCATAACGCTGTTTTCTTAATCTCCAATGTCTCGGAATATCCATAAATTGCTCCTTATAATCCTCATAAGTGTAGCTGATTCAGTCTATCAAAAACTATCAGATTTCACTCAGAAGCTTTCAACCCTGAAATTTTTCCTCTAATAATCAGTCCAGGGCTTCCAAAACATGGGTCACCGCAGTAGAAGCCGGCCCGCCCAATGCCTGAATCATTGCAACTTTTGCTCCATTTACCTGGTTTGCGCCAGCAATTCCCCGCAGCTGCAACACAGCCTCCACCGCCTGGTAAATACCGGTCGCGCCTCCTGGATACCCTCGGGCTTTCAGTCCGCCGAAGGTTGAGATTGGCAGTTCACCCTGCAAGCTCAGTTTTCCATCCTGTGCCAGCTTCCATCCCTGGCCGCGTTCCGCAAACCCTGCCGCTTCCAGGGAGAGAGCCGCATACACTGAAAAAGCATCAAACAGTTCAAACAAATCTGCATCCACAGGCATTTTACCCGCCATGGCACAGGCTCGTTCCACAGACAGCCGGGCAGCATTAAACACCAGGGGGTCTGGCCGGTCATGCAGGGCAAGGGTATCTATGACCACACTGGAACCGCTGACTCGCACCAGTGGATGACTGAATTGTTTGGGCAGCAGTTCGGGCCGGGTCAGTACCACTGCCGCCGCCCCATCTGCCAGGGGAGCGACATCAAACATGTTGATCGGATCGCTCACCATGCCAGCGCGCTGGTACAGCTCAGCCCTGATCGCTTTCTGGAACATCGCATTCGGATTGGTCACACAGTTGGCATGGGCAACCAACGGAAACCCCGCAAAAGCAAACTCTTCAGGTTGAACCTCATGAAGATACCGGCGCATCAGCAACGCAGCCTGTGCAGTCAGGGTTAAGCCTTGCTCAGCTTCATAATCACCATCGGTAGTTGTCGCTTCAGCGGCGCTCACGTTCGACACCGTCTGATCGCTCATTTTTTCTACCCCTAATGCCACAGCAGTATCCACCGCCCCGGAAGCTACCGCCAGATAAGCCATGCGTAAGGCCGCCCCTCCAGATGCCCCAGCAGCTTCAACAGAAAAAGCTTCTATGCCCTGCAAACCGGAAAAATCCGCTACCAGGGTTGCCAGATGCGACTGGTGTGATAAAGCTGGCGCCAGCATATTGGAAAGATAAAGTGCCTGGGGCAGCAATCCTCCGGCGTCGTTCCGGGCAGCCTCCAGGGCAAAAAACCCTAACTCGCGCAAGGAGATGTCCCATTGTTCCCCGACAGGTGTTTGCCCAATTCCAGCAATGACTACATCGTGCATTTTCAGATTGCTCCTTCTACTTCATGGTAAGCTTGCCGCGCATCCGAACATATTCAGCATAATCGATTTCGGTTCTGCGCTGAATATAATCCTGCGTAGACAGTGCCAGCCTGCGGCGTTCTTCGATCAGATCCGTCACCACCAACACCATCGCATCTGAGCCAGCCCCCGAACCATACGAAACCATCAGGATCCGGTCGCCGGGGTTGGCCTCATCCAGGATGGCAGTCAGACCAATAATCGCGGCTCCCGAATACGTGTTCCCGATCACAGGGACAAGCAGACCTGTCTGAATCTGCTCCATCGTGAAACCCAGCGACTTGGCAACATTTTGCGGGAATTTGGTGTTCGGCTGGTGGAAGACGGCATATGCATAATCTTCAGGGGAAGAATCGGTTGCTTCCAGCATCGCCTGGGCAGCCGCCGTCACATGCTTAAAGTAGGCCGGTTCGCCAGTAAAGCGGTGCCCATGTTCAGGATATTTCTGATACGCTCGCCGAAAAAAATCTGGTGTATCGGTGACAAAGGAATACGAAGCTTCAATCACAGCCAACGAGACTTCAGCTTTCCCAAGAATATACGCCGCGCCTCCAGCGGCTGCGGTATATTCCAGCGGGTCTCCCGGGCGGCCCTGAGCGGTATCCATGCCAATCGCAAGCGCGTATTCAGCCATATCAGACCCCACCATCCCCATCGCCGCGACCATCGCTTCGGTGCCCGCCTTGCAGGCGAATTCCCAGTCGGCTGCCTGCGTATTCGGCACCGCGCCAATCGCCTCTGCCACGATCGTGGAAGTCGGTTTGACGGCATACGGATGTGATTCGGACCCCACCCAAACAGCCCGAAGCGCATCCGGCTTGATCTTGGCGCGTTTGAGGGCATTCCGGGCTGCTTCAATCGACATGGTCACCACATCTTCATCGGGGCCGGGGACAGATTTTTCCACTACGGGTAAGCCGCCCTGTCCTTCTGTCCACACCCGTGCGACCTCCTTGGCCGGAAGGCGGAAACGCGGCACGTAGGCGCCGTATCCGACCACCCCAACCTGGCTCTTTGGTCTTAGAAGTTTTATTGGCTCACTCATCTTTTAATTCCTTCAGCAATTGTTCTGCACGATCGATCCGCACAGTATTCTCTTTCACCAATTTCATCGCGATAGAGTCGATTTGCTTGCCGACTGCACCTGCCGCAATCGCCACCTGGCGAGCGTGCAGGCCCATATGCCCGCGCTGGATCCCTTCGGTTGCCAGCGCCCGTATGGCAGCCAGGTTCTGAGCCAGGCCAACAGAAACAATAATCTCAGCCAGCTCAGACGCAGACTGCACCTGCATCAATTTCAGGGCTGCTCTGGCTGTTGGGTGGACCTTGGTGGCCCCACCAACAATACCTACAGCCATCGGCATTTCCAGACTCCCGACTAAATTTCCATCCTCATCCTTACCCCAGGTGCTGAGGGAAGTATAGCGCCCATTTTTGACTGCAAAAGCATGCGCCCCGGCTTCGATCGCCCGCCAGTCATTTCCGGTGGCAATCACCACGGCATCGACGCCGTTCATAATGCCTTTGTTATGGGTGGCGGCCCGATACGGGTCTGCGGCAGCAAATGCCCAGGCTTCGATAATCCCATCACGCACCTCTTGCGCAGAAAATTCTCCAAATGCAAGCGCATCCAGAGGGATGGTACACTCTGCCCTCGCCAGGCGACGGTCTGCCAGATTGGAGAGGATCCGCAAATGCACTCTCCCACCAGTCAGATCTTCGATGATCGGCGAGAGCCGCTCGCAGGCAGTATTGATCGCATTCGCGCCCATGGCATCCCGCACATCATAGATCAGGTGCAGTACAAGAAATGCTCCAATCGGAGAGGAATCGATCCAGCGGACTTCAATATCCCGCGGCCCACCGCCCAGCTTTTTCAGAATGGGGTCGATGTTGGCGGCTTCCTCCATCAGGCGGTCTTTTTCAGCCAAAATTGCCTGCTCCGCCGCTTTCAGGTCCGGCACATCCAGCAGCTGCATCTGGCCAATCATCTCGGGAGAAGTGGTGCTGGCCGAGAAGCCGCCCCCCTTGCGGGCGAGCTTCGCCATGAAGGATGCCCCGGCTACAACAGAAGGCTCCTCCACCACCATCGGCACCAGGACCTCGCGTCCGTTTACGATAAAATTCAGCCCGATTCCCAGCGGAAGGCCATGCACACCGACCACATTTTCAATCATATGGTCTGCCTGCTCGCTGGTGAGTCCTTTTACTCCCGAAAGAATGTTCAGTTCTTCCGGTGTGAGCAAATCTCCTTCATTAAGTTGAGAGAGACGCTCTTCCAGTGAAAGGTTGTAAAACCCCGGGCGCCGGGAAGAATTTTTTTGTGCTGTCATTTGATTACCTGCATTCCATTTCTGTAAATCACACTTAACATACCCAATCTTGTGATGACTTTCATGTCTATATTAGCCTCTGAATACTTGCAAAAACTATCAATTGCTTTTGTACGTCCATATCCACACCCTGTGAACACCCTCCGCTATGTTCATTTTGGATATCTCAATATTTATCAGATTCTCACTAAATCAGCCATTTAGAAGCTCAATCCATAAGAAAAAGCAGGCATACCAACGATGTGGATGCCTGCTTTTTATATTGAACCTAACTCACCTCATAATTGGGTATACCGTTCCACCCTCTCCCCAATCACCTTCAAACTCTCTTCCCAGAAAGATTGGCTGCGCAGATCAATGTCAAATCGAGCCGCCAATTCTACTGCGGTTCCCATACCGGTGCTGGCAAGCAGAGCTTTATATTCCGGGACAAATGCATCCCCCCGCGCCAGGTAAATGGCGTATAAACCAGTCCCAAACAGCAAGCCAAACGCATACGGATAATTGTAAAACGCCAGACCGGGATAATAATAATGAGGCTTCCATGTCCACATATATTTTTGCCGGTAATCAGGATCCAATCCATCACCATACGTTTCGCCCTGCGCCCATTCCATGATCTCGTTAAATTCTGCGCCAGAGAGTTCGGCTTTCTCGCGCCGCTTGAACACCTCTGTTTCGAAGAGATAGCGGGAGTAAATATCCACCACCACCTGAGAATCCCCGATCAGTGCGGTTTCAAGGATCAGCAATTCCTCATCTTCGTCGTTCGCCATTTTGATGGCGGCATTGGTCACGATCGTCTCACACATAATTGAGGCGGTTTCCGCCAGGGTCATTGGGGTACGGATCTGAAGCACATTTCTACCCGCTTCATACAGGCAGTGATTATGGAATCCATGCCCCAACTCGTGTGCCAGAGTGAAGACCCAATCCAGATTGCCCTCAAAGTTGAGCAAGATGCGGGACTCTTTTACTCCCGGCACCCGCATACAAAATGCACCGGCGCGCTTCCCCCGCCTCGGCCCGACGTCAATCCACTGATTGGTAAAGGCTGTATTGGCATAATCTGCCAAATCCTCCGAAAACTTGGCAAAATTTTCCAACACAAAGTTTTGTGCCTCAGGATAGTTAAAGCTCCGGTCAGACTTGCCCATTGGCGCAAAAAGGTCCCACCAAGGCAAATGAGATTTCCCCAGACGTTTCGCCTTTGCCCGGAAATATTTCCGGAACATCGGCAACGATCCCCGGATGGCGGAAAGCATCGCTTCGAGCGTGGCCCGGTCAATCCGGGCCTGATCCAGGGATTTATGCACAGCATCTTCTCGCCCTCTCCGCTTAAAAATAGTTGTTTGGGAGCCCTTGACCCCGTTCATCGCTGCAGCAAGGGGGGTTTCGATCGTTTTCCAGGCAGCGAGTTCTGCCTCGTAGCCTTTTCTGCGCATGCTCTCATCCGGATGGCTGCGCAAATTGATAATGGCGGTCATCGGCAGGGGTGTTTCCTCCCCGTTTTCGTTCTCCAACGGCCAGGACAGTTGAGAGGTCAGGTTGCTCTGGAGCTTATTCCAGGCCGTTGCTCCACTCAGGAATAACTCACTGGCCAGTTCTTCCTCCGCAGGGGACATCATATACACACTCTGCTCAACCGTGTTCGTCAGGTAAAAGGCATGTTCAGTCACCGTCGGCGAAAGCCCGATCACCTGATCAATTTTGTCTCCCAGCTTGCCAAGCCACCCCTGGAATTTGACCGCCTCGATCTGATCCAGTTTCACAAACGTGGGCTCAAGCAAAGAAAGCTGTTTTTTGGCCTTCTCGTTGAAAGAATCCGTAGAGATGAATGAATTCAGGTAAGCTCTCAGGGTTTCGCGCAGTTCCTGTGCCTGGGCTGTCCGTTCAATAAATCCTGAGATCACCTCAGCCAGCTCTACTGGCTCCCTGTGTAACGGGGACTGTGCGGGATCAATCTGGTGGTCGTCAAGATAGACCTTGAGATCCTCAATCAACTGCTCAAGTCGCTCTACTGCCTGGGAAAAATCCGGATGATCTAAGTCTGGGTAAACATTTGTCAGGTTCCATCGGGGGAGTTCTTGGTTTGCATTCATTGGATATCCTTTGCAGCAAAGCAACTGTTCAAGATGTGGCGTAAAATCCTTAGACAAGATTAATCATATTGTATCAGCCCAGCGCTAGAAACCGGTATAATTATGCAGGTAAAAGGAGCCGTCATCATGCAAGAAAGGCAATGGATCAAGGGAAAAATCTGTCTGGTAACCGGGGCAAGTTCAGGGATCGGGCTCGCCACATCCTGGCAACTGGCAAAGTTGGGGGCAACTGTAGTCATGATCGCACGGGATGATGAGCGCGGACAGGCAGGGCTGGCCAAAGTCATCGAAAAGAGCGGAAACACAAACACGCAATTATTGATGGCCGATTTTGCATCCCTGGCGCAGGTACGCAGCCTGGCACTCAAGGTCAAAGCCCAATTTCCGGCATTGCATATCCTGATCAACAATGCCGCCATCATCCCACCCAAACGGGAAACCAGCGAAGACGGCAACGAAATGCAATTTCAAGTGAACCATCTTGCTCCGTTTCTGCTGACCAATTTGCTCCTGCCCCTGATGAAAACCAGCCAACCAGCAAGGATCATCAATGTTTCATCCATGGTCCACTCCTGGGGAACGATTGATTTTGACTACCTGCAATCAAAACGCAACTACGACCCGACTGGCGTCTATTCAATGACAAAATTGGCCAATATTTTGTTTACCACCCAATTGCATCGAGACCTGAAAAATACCAGTATCACGGTAAACAGCCTGCACCCTGGAGTCATCAATACAAGATTGAACAATATCTACATGGGCAGCAGCGGTCCGGGAAATGCTGACGAGGTGGAGTTGGAACGAGGAGCGGCAACCACGGTGTATCTGGCCGCTTCGGAAGATGTGACAACCACCAGCGGGAAGTATTTTGCCAATCTACAGGAAAAACAACCCTCAGCATCCAGCCAGGATGCAGAAACTGCCCGTCATCTCTGGAAAATTAGTGCCGAAATGGTTGGCCTATCACCCAATTAGATTATTTATCTTTTGTGAACAAAAACCTCACCATGCTGTCAGGAGGTGGTTAACTTTCTCCCCATTTCATACAGCAGCACCCCGGCAGCAACGGATAAGTTCAGAGACGATGCACGGCCATACATCGGCAGGCTGATCAACGAAGTGCACATGGAAATTTGGTCTTCTCCCAATCCTTCCCGCTCACTGCCGAGCATTAAAATCGCTGGACGGTGGAATTCAGCTTCCGAATACGAAACCGACCCCTTCGCAGAGGTACCGTATATATTAAATTTGTGCACATTTTGCCACGCCCGGAACTCGGCAAAACTGGCATACACAACCGGTTTCCAAAAGATCGTACCCATGCTCGCCCGAACCGCAGTGGGATGAAAAATATCGGTGCCGTTCTCCAATACGATCAAACCATCTGCTCCTGCAGCATCCAGGGTTCTCATCAGCGTACCCAGGTTGCCGGGGTCTTGTGGTGCGAGGATTGCCACTCCCCAACTGAAATTCGCTTCGGACAAATATGCCAATGATGTCAATTTTTGTTTGACCACAGCCAGGATGCCCTGGGGGTTTTCCTTGCCGGCGATATCTGCAAATACATCGGATGGCGTCGTGAATACCGGAGTCCCCCTGACCTCAACCTGGGTGATCAGAGAATAGGCAAAATCACTCGTCAGCAAATCGGGTGCATACACGAGATATTCGATCTCTGCACCCGCTTCAACGGCCTCACCCACGTGGCGAATCCCCTCGACCACAAATACGCCTTGCTGCTGGCGTTGTTTGCGCCCGCTCAGGGAACGGATTTGTTTGATCTTCGGGTTTTGGCGTGAGGTTAACAGTGTCATTCAGAGCCCATTTTTTGAAGTATATTTATTTAAGATTGAACATCTGTCATGCGAACACTTCGATTATAAACGAAGATGGTTAATCATAGATGAATAACACGGGTATTATTGATACATCACGAAGCTAAAATCAGCCGATTACCTACAAATCGAAAAAACGTCTGATAAAATACTTCAGTTATAGTCATACGAATATCTTAATGCCATCCATCTCAAGGTGATCAGAGCCAACCCTGTAAATAAAATCCAGGAAATTATAGGAGAATAATGAACGATGAGTGAAAATAATCAACTCCCCCAGTGGAATATGGACAATGTTTTTCCAGGCCTCGATTCAGAAGAATTCAGGCAGGCACATGATTCTTTTGTCCAGCAGGTAGATACATTGGAGAATTATCTTAAAGAGAACCATATCCATCCAGACTCCGAAACAACCACATCTGATCCGTCTGAGCTTGCTGCTGTGATCCGGGGCTTCATCGAACGAGCTAACGCAATCTTGGAATTGGGTGGAACAATCGGTGCCTACATTTATTCATTTATCACTACTGACTCCTTCAATCAGGAAGCAGCCAAGGCGTTATCAATCTTTCAGCCTTTAATGATCAAAGCCGGGCACCTGGGGGATGTGCTCTTCAAAGGCTGGCTGGCAAAAGCAGGTGACAAAATTGATGAAGTAATTGGCCAGGATGAGGTTCTGGCTGAACATGCTTTCTACCTGAAAGAAACCATCGAACAGAGCAAATACATGATGAGTGCTGCAGAAGAGGAACTGGCCGGCCAGCTCTCGCTCAGCGGGCTGCAAGCCTGGAGCAAACTTCAGAACGATATTACCAGCCAGCTCACATGGCCGTTGGAGCGTGAAGATGGAGAGGTCAAAGACACCCCACTGACCGCCATCATCAATCTGCGTAACCACGAGGACGAAACGATGCGTCGCCGTGGGTATGAAGCTGAGCTAAAAGCCTGGAAATCGGTCGAAGTGCCCTTAGCAGCTGCTCTCAATGGAATTAAAGGTGCCCAGGCAGTCCTCTGGAAACGCCGCAACTGGGATGATTCTGTTCACCAGTCCATCGAACAGGCTCGCATTGACCGGGAGACTCTCGATGCGATGCTCGAATCCATGCGCAAATCCTTCCCCATGTTCCGCAAGTATTTCAAAGCCAAAGCCAACTACCTGGGCAAGGACTCCCTCCCGTGGTGGGACCTGATGGCCCCATTGGGGAAGACCAGCCGCACCTTCACGTACCCTGAAGCCCAGAAGTTTGTCCTGGAAAACTTTGGAAAGTTCTCTGAAGAACTGGCAGAATTCGCCCACACCTCCTTCGTCAATAACTGGATCGATGTCGGCCCGCGCGAGGGCAAAGGGGCTGGGGCTTTTTGTATGGGTATCCCAGGGCACAAGGAATCGCGCATCTTGCTTAACTATGAAAGCAACCTGGATTGGGTCTTCACCCTCGCTCACGAGCTGGGTCACGGCTTTCATAATCACTGCCTGTACGAAAGCGACCGCAGCCAGATCAACAGCGGGTCACCCATGACAGTGGCCGAAACCGCTTCGATCATGTGCGAAACCATCGTCACCGAAGCCGCAATAAAGATTGCCGCAGATAAAGAGGAAGAACTGGCCATCCTGGAAACCGCCCTGATGGGTGCATCCCAGGTGGTGGTGGATATTTATTCACGTTATCTTTTTGAAACAGAAGTGTTCAACCGCCGTCAAAAAGCTGAACTCTCTGCGGATGAATTCAATGAGATCATGGAATGGGCGCAGGCAGAAACCTACGGTGACGGCCTGGATGCCAACTTCCGGCAGAAATACATGTGGACCTGGAAACCCCACTACTATATCCCGACCCTATCCTTCTATAATTATCCCTATGCATTTGGCTTGCTGTTTGGGACTGGCTTGTATGCCATCTACGAGGAACGCGGGAGCGACTTCGTGGAAGATTACAAAGATCTGCTCTCCAGCACTGGAATGGCATCTGCCCCGGAACTGGCTAACCGCTTCGGCATTGATCTCCGCAGTCCGGACTTCTGGGATCGCAGCATTGCAGTCATCGGTCAGCGTGTCGACAGGTACATCAACCTGTAGTCTGAGTGAACATTCTATCTCCAGTCTGGCTGGATACCCAAAACTACTTTTATTTTGGCAAAATTAAACTTTAGAGGCAAGGGAACCCTTGCCTCTTTTTAGGATGAGCAGTTTACCCCCTCTTACATTACAAATATGCGAAATACTGCCCCTTTTCACGATCGTTCCTTTTCAGGAACAAGGGAAGGCTTATTCCTCTGCTGATTCTTCTTCTTTTCGCAGTCGGTTCATTGTTCGGATGACCAGGAACAGCGAGACAGCAACCACCAGGAAGTTGATCAGTGTATTGATGAACATGCCATAGTTAAGGGTTACTGCGCCGGCTTCTTTGGCCAATGCCAGGGTGGCATATGGTCCACCTGGATCGCCAGCTTGGAGCACCGCGAATAGTTCTGCAAAATCTGCCCCACCCAACAATAAACCAATCGGTGGCATAAGCACATCATTGACCAGCGAGTTGACAACTCCCGAAAAGCTTGCACCAATGATAATACCGACTGCCATTTCGAGCATATTGCCTTTCATGGCAAATTCTTTAAATTCCTTGATCATACTTAACCTCCTGACATTAATTGATTGGTGAAAAAACAGCAACCCGCAATCCACTCAAAAACGGATGAAATGAATCTTAAGTTGAATAGATTATACAAGCCATCGATGGAATTTATCAACCTTTTTTAAAAGTTCGCACCCCTGGGATACCCAGGGGTGCGCCGTCTGCTCCTTGCACAGAACAGTCTACTCAAACAAATCTACAATGACAGGGGCTTTATAAATATTGGACTGGTCGTAGTTAATGATCAATTGGCCGGTACCGTTGATGTTGATCGAGTCACACACCAGTTGCATGCTGAAACCTTCCGAGTCACTGCTCCCGTTCAGCTTGCACGATGGGTTGGCCGGGGTCGGCACATACACTGTCCCGATGTAGTCCGAGTCTGCATTCCCGTTGATCGTCAGACGTCCCTGGGCCACATGCAGCAGCATCCCGTTCCAATTCTGCTTGCCCAGCATCAGACCATTATCTGCTGCTGAAAAGGTCACGTTCCCACCCAGTGAAACATTCCCGGTCTCCACGTAGAAGGACACATCCTCTCCTTCAAACTCACCATTGGTCGTGGTGAACGCCCCGGTGATGCAGTAGAATCCGGGGGCAAAATGATACGTAGTATGCCCGTTCTCGGTGATGTTGGCATACCTCCCCGGCGTGAAATAGACCTCCCCGCCCGAAGTCGTGCGAGACCCTGCCGACAGCAGCGAGCATTCCGGGGTCGGCACATACGGGGGGCTGTTCTGCCCCACCGCGTTAAAATCAGTGAACGGGGAATCATCCGGGTTGAGCACGGTTCCCGCTGCATTTACCCCACCCACAGACCTCACATATCCATCCACGTAGGTTGTCGATGAACCCCCGAACGAGATTGAATTTGTCCCGTGGCTCGAATTTGAGAAGATCCCCGTCCCGGTGACCTCCATATCTGCATCACCCGTGAACTCGATCGCATTCTTCTGACTTGGAGACATCGCATACAAAGCCTGCCCGTCTGCAAAAATCGGCTGTTTCAGCACCCGGGCGATCGATTTCGCCCCGATATTCAGCGGGCCGCTGTACACGATCTGCGCGATGATCGGGTCCAGGGCCGTATTGATCACGGTTTCGACATAATAATAACTTTGGCTCTGTGTGATGTTGACCGTGACGGTTGTCGCCCCACTGGTTGTGTATCCATTCGAGGACGACCGGAACAGGGCCGAG
>DATHZS010000066.1:0-9523 GCA_035458505.1 Anaerolineales bacterium
TTCCACGGCCAGTGAATCTCGTGGGTGGTGCCGTCTGCCAGCGGGTTGAGGTGCCGGAAGGTGTCCACCCATTTTTGTCTTAGCGATGTGATTGATTTGGAATGTTCGTCAGCGTTGAAATCTCCGCCGACCACGGCGGGCATGGTTTCGGAAATATTGTTAACCCAGTGATGCAGGTGTTCTGCCTGGCGGGTGTTTTCCCGGCCGTTGATGCTGAGGTGCACCGAAAACGCCAGGAACTTGCCGCAAGGGCTGGAGACCTGGGTGCCGAGTGCCAGGCGGTGGACGAACGGGTTGGACTCTGAGCTGAGCTGGCGCAAGACAGGGGTGCCGAGAGGATGACGGCTGAAAACAGCCAGGCCTTCTTCAAAGCCGATGCCATTCTGGTGCCCGTTGGCGCGGGAATAAATCGAGGTCATCCCCAGCCGCTGGGAGAGCCACTCATCTGTCTGGAAGCGGGTGGTGCGGGAAACTTCCTGCAGCAGCAGGATGTCAGCCTGGTGTTCTTCTACGAGGCTGGAAAAGGCTTCCAGACGTTTCATCGAGCGGCGGTATTGCGGCCAATCGTGCCAGAGGTTGGCGCTGATCACGGTGAGGCCTTTGCATTCGTCTTCCTGGACGGGGGGCTGCGGCACCGTTTGGATGTTCAGGCTGGTCGGTCTTTCCATAACGCGTAACAGCCGCCGGATGAATGCAATAAGCTGCCGCAGTCCGGGGAGGCTGGCGAATTGTTTGAAGGGTTTGATGATGCTGTGATAAGACCGTACCAGAATTTTCCCCCAGTTAATTTTTTTATTGCTAATGTCTGACAATCGAAAGTTCTCCAATTTGCTGTTCAGCAAGAATTCAGCAAATTGTAATCGATATTTTTCCCATAACCCTCGAATTTATAAAAGATTAAGAAACATGTTGCTTGAGAAGGCGCATGAATAGCGGGCAGCACGAGAAAATTGAGGCGAGTTGTAAGGTCTTATTGTTGGTTCTGCTGCCTGCGGATGTCCTCGAAGAACCCGGGGATGATCACTTTGGGGAAGCGCGGCCAGGTAAGCACGATCACGGCTACGATGAACACCAGGATCAGCAAGGCCACTTGTGGAGCATCACGCAAGGCGATGTAGATGAACCAGGCATAGATGGGTGTTTGGAACAGCATGCCATACGAGCGGGGAATGCCGTTATGCTGAAGGAAATATCCTCCCCACAAGACCAGGTACCCGACCACGACCCAGATGCTCAGGTAGCCTGCCTGAAGCATGTAGATGAGCAGACCGATCGAGACGGTCATATCAATCTCGAGATCATGATCTCCAATCCAGGTATGGTATTTGACGGAACTGCGCCTGGAAATGGGCCCATCGATGGCATCGCCGATCCAATCGGCGAGCATTAACCAAACTGCCAGCGACAGTCCTTCAGCACCGTGACTGCTGCCTAACCAGATCAGGAAGAAGGCGATTAATCCGCGGGTTGCGGTAATCAGGTCCGCAAATTGCTTTGCAACGATCATTTCTCAATCCTTTCACTGTGAAAGGAACTGGTTGAGAGGAAAGTGGTGGGATGCATTCTGGATGCAGATGATGGGTGGATCTCTGGCCTTCCCGCGAGGAGAGGGCCCTTATTAATATTATAGGGATGCTCAGAACAAATGTCAAAACATAGAAACCTGGATAATTTCTCAAAAAAACAGCCTGATTAAACGAAAGCGCCCATGGAAACATGGGCGCTTTTGGTCTTGTGTAGAGGGTCTGGGCTTCTCGAACCCTGGGAGGACTTAGTCGCGGGAATTCATCCAGCGCATCAGTTCCATACCACCGCCAATCAGTAAGAGCAGGGCAGCCAGGATGATGAAGATCCAGAGGACCGTGGTGACTCCACCACCGCCCAATAACCCGTCGAGCAGTCCTTGAGGTTCTTCTGCACCACCGCCGCCACTGCCATCCTGGATCACCCCGCCATCAACATCTCCCGGGTCTCCTGTGTCTGGTTCTGCTACGGGCTGGGTCGCGGTTGGCGGCGCAGAGGTAGGCACCAGGGTTTGAGAGGGTACCAGGGTTGACGTGGGTGTAATGGGCGTGCTGGTGGGTTCAACGGTGTTGACCGCCGCCAGCTGGGTCAGGGTCTGGTACTGCGCGAGGAGGGTTGGGGTTGATGTAATCGTTGGGGTATTCGTGATGGTGGGTGTATTGGTCTTGGTTGCAGTGGCAACCGTGCCGCCACCGCCGCCACCTCCACCGCTGGTGGTTGCGGTCGCGGTGGGGGTGTTGGTGGGTGTCGAGGTAGGTGTAGAGGTGCTAGTGGGGACTGGCGTGTTTGTGAAGGTTGGTGTGGGTGTGAGTGTCGGTGCGGCACCTGCAACGAACACACCGTTTGAGAACTTAGAGGTGTTGTTGTTGGGGTCTCGCGCCGTGGTTGTGAAGATGGTCAGATCGGGGACTGAGATGAAGATTCCGGCAGAGAAATTTACCGATCCGGCACCATTGGTGGTGACAGTTTTGGTCAGGACAAGCGTTTCGCCCTGGAAGCCAGTGGCATTTTTGAAGAATTCCAGGGTGTAGGTGGTGTTGGGCAATGCCCCGCTGAGCAATCCTTCAACAAAGACGTAAGAGCCACCCTGGAGGGCTGAGAGCAGCGAGGGAGCGGGGGTATTATTGTTGCCGTTGTTGACCAGTTCAATTCCATCCCCGGCGTTGCTGTAGATGCTGTTGGCTGAGATCAGGTCCTGGTTGCCGCCAGAAATCACCACGCCACCTGTGCCGTTGTAAGCGACCACGTTGTTGGTGACCAGGTTATTGGAAGCATTGTTCATGTTGATGCCATTGGCGTTGTTACTGAGGTTGTTGCTGCCAAAGGCCTGGACACCGATTTTGTTGCCATTGATGGCATTGCCGGAAGCGCCGCCGCTGACTTCAATCCCGTCATTATTATTGCCGGAGATGGTATTGCCTTCAATGGTGTTGTTGCTGCTGCCTTCAAGGCGCAGGCCGTCGCTGGCGTTGCCGCGGTCCATTGTGCCCGAAGCATCGGTTCCGATGTAATTGTTCAGGATGATGTTATCCTGTGCGCCTGAGCCGATCAGGCGGATACCGTGGGTATTGCCGGAAACTACATTGTTGCGGACCTGGGTACCGGTGACACCATTCACCGAAATCCCCATCTGGTTACCGGAAAGGGTGTTGCCATTGGCCAACAGGCCGACAAAGTTGTTTTTAAGAATAACGTTGTTTGCATTCACCTCAATCCCTGGGCCGAAACTGAAGTTGACAATTGATAAACCATCGATGATGCTGCCCGTAGCCGCGACATTGAAACCTGGCCCGCTGCCGACCCCACTGCCGTTCACGACGACCACTGGCGGCCCAGAATAGCCAGAGGGCTTGCCCTTGATGATAATGGGCAGGTTGATGACCGGGAGAGGTGAGCTCAGCGAGATGGTGTGCGGGGCAGTGCCTGCAATGTTGAAAGAGATCGTGTAAGGTGGCTCTGTACCTGCGTTGGCTTCCTGAAGGGCGGCCCGCAAGGTGCAGACACCACCGCCAACATTGCAGAATCCATCGCCAATTTGCTCGTCTGATTCAGCGGCATCTGCGGTTGAGTTGACCACGAAGACCCCGGATGAACCCGGTGAGTCGGGTTCCTGCACCACGGCACAGGGGGAGAATTCTGAGGTGTCTTTTAATCCACCCGTACCTTCATCGTAGGTGACGGTTGCTGTGAGGTATTCACCCGCACTGATGGTCGTGTCGGGGATTTCGTAATCGATGGGGGTGGAATTGGCCACGATGAGAAGATCATATACATCGACCAATGTGCCCCCTTCTCCGTAACCGGAAGCATCACACGAACTGTTGACGAAAAATTCAATGCGGTAATTGGGGCGGAGGACATCGGTGTTGAGCGATCCGGTGATCTGAACACCTGTGTCCGTCTGCTTGGCTGTAAAGGTGATATAGTTTTGCAGATAATTTGGTCCGTCGTCGACGTCATCGGTATCGTTGGCGGTTGGACCGGCAGGGGCCAGATCAATCCCAAGCCCTCCGTTTCTGTAAATTTTATTTCCGATGATGGTGTTGCCGTAGCTGTTGAATGACCCGGGATTAGTATTCCGGACATAGATACCGTTTCCGTTGTTATAGGCGATCACATTCCCCAAAGAGGAAGATGTATTCCCAAACAGGTTGTTGTTGCTGTTGTTGACGTTGATGCCGTGACCGTCGTTCCCGAGATCCATGTTCAGGGTTTTGCCTACACCAATCCGGTTGTTGTATAGATTGAGATCGGTTGATCCGTTGTTAATTTGGATGCCATCGCTGGTGTTTCCCGAGACTGTATTGCTATAAATATTGAGTTTATCTGAATCAGACACATTGATACCGATGCCTGCGTTGGCAAGGATGGTGTCGCCATCGACATCCAGGCCGACGGTGTTGTTGGCAATTGTC
The DNA here is from genome assembly GCA_035458505.1 of Anaerolineales bacterium. Classification (GTDB taxonomy): domain Bacteria; phylum Chloroflexota; class Anaerolineae; order Anaerolineales; family UBA11579; genus UBA11579. The sequence continues at coordinate 4,440 of DATHZS010000066.1, forward strand.
GAAGCAGTGCCTCCGGTGACGATGATTGCATCCGAATCGTTCCCCGAGACAAGGTTCCCGGCAGAGGTGCCGACTGTTACACCAATGGCGTTGGTCAGGCGGATGCCGCTGGACAGGTTGGGGACTGCGTCCTCGCCGATGGCATTGGTCCCGACATAGTTTCCATTGACGGTTGTTCCGGTAGAGTCGCCGGTGATCACAATACCATCCCCATAGTTGCCGGAGATAATATTGCGGGTGGAGATTGAATTTCCACCGATGGTGGCGTTGGTGACACCTGTCATGCGGATACCGTCTGCACCTGGGGTGACAACTGTTTCCAGCCGAGCGGTACCACTGGCGTTGAGGCCGATGATATTCCCGGTGATCTCAGCACCATCTGAGTCTGTGCCGGTCACCCAAATACCACCCTGGTCGTTTCCTGAGACCAGGTTGGTGGAGATGGTGACGTTGGGAGAGTCGACGACGTGGATGCCATAGTCGGTATTACCGCCATCAGTGGTGCCATCTGCGGCAACGCCAATATAGTTATTGGTAATCAGGACATCATCCGCTCCATTGGAAACCCGGATGGCTGTATTTCCGAAGTTGACCAGTGAAAATCCCTTGACGGTTACCTGGCTGGCTTGAATATTAAAACCATAAATGCTTGAACCACCACCATTAAGGGTAACGCGACCTCCGGAGGATGCGCCGTTGATCATCACTGGTTGTGAGATGACCGGAAGAGCGCTGCTCAGGGTGAGGGTCATGGGGACATTGAAGTTGATCACGTCAACATCATTGGCCTGGTTTGCTTCCATGATTGCTGCCCTAAGGGTGCAGTTTTCCGTTCCATCCCCGGGTGTGATATCGCAGATTCCATCCAGTACGGGATCTGCTGCGTCGGATAAATCGTTCACCAGGAAGGTGCTGGCGTGCACCGGCATGGCAGGCATAGCACCATAGACCATCGTGGCAATCAGGAGCGCAGACAAGATGGTCTTGATCAATCTAGAGGTTGACTTAAGTTGAGTGTTCATACGATACCCTTTTCTCAGGTTTTGCATTTTCTTAAGTACAAAATACACAAACCTACTGGTTTGTTCATTTATTTATACTGTTAAATGTCCTTTTTCGCAGTCACTTTTAGCTTCCAGTTTTGAAAGGCTATTAGGACAAAAGTCCTTCTGTTTTGGTGTTTTTTGCCTCGCATTTTCGCCTCTGTGCCAGGAAAAAACTGGTGTCAGTAAGTTATTCAACCCGGTTGATCAGCTTATCCAGGACGGCAATCTGCCCTTCTTCTGGAATGCCGACCATCGCAATGGATCCGGGTTGTTTGGTCGCTACCCAGGCCATGTACGCGGCAGTCAGGGCAGTCAGGGCATTGGTGGGGTAGATGATATCCTTCGGCAGAATGCCCTGGAGGATCCGGTAGCGGGTGATCTCTTCAAAATAGGTCATCGGATCTGCCACCTTCAGGCCTTCCTCATATAAAACCATCTGGCGCTGCATCCGCCCGTGCAATGTGCTGGCTGGCAGGATTTTGCCCTCCAGCCAGGCTACAAAGCAAGTTTCTGGAATGACTTCCATATATGTGCGTTGCAAGGGTTGTTCCGATTTGTAGGGATGGTAGCCGGCCTCAGGCAGCAGGCTGTAGAGCTTGAAGCTGGTTTGCATCCAGGAAGGCGCTTCTGCAGAGTTTGCTGGCGTGCGGTAGGTGGGTAAATGCTGCTTGCGCAGGGCGTATTCTGCCACGCGCATGTTCCCGGGGCGGCCTTTGCTCATGGGAATGAGATACTCTTCCCGGCGTTCGGCATCGATCAGGATGCCCTGGTTTGGCCGGGCAGGGCCGTGGATGGCCAGTGCCGCCTGCTGCTGGCTGCGTAAAAAGGTGAGCAGGTGGTTGAGGTCTCCCTGAGCCAGGGCAAGCAGTTCCAGTTGATCGTCTATGGCAGCATATTGAATGGTTTTCTTTCCCGAAGAAAGATCGACCCCAATATACGAACATTCTGAAAAAAGCATTCTACATCCCTTTGCCGCGAGGCGTAGATCGACACTGCGATCCGATGGCCATGGTGCCCGTTGGGTCCATGTAGGTTCAGTATTAACATAGCTGAGATTTGCCTAGTGCGCAACTTGAAGGAAGCGGTTGTTTTTCAGGAAAAGGGTACAATATGAATAATGAATCGCGTACTGCAAAGGAGTTTGTATGCTTGCACAGCGACTGGAAAGGCAATGTCCCGCTCGCGAACAACCCCTGAAGATGACAGAATTACCCCTCCTGCTGCCTGGCAAGGGTCAGGTCCGTTTGCGGGTGAGGTACTGCGGGGTGTGCCATACCGATCTGCATACAGTGGAAGGGGAGATCCATCCGCCGAGCCTGCCGGTTACGCCAGGACACCAGGTGGTAGGGGTGGTGGATGCGCTGGGCGAAGACGTTGACGGGGTGAAGATTGGACAGCGGGTGGGGGTCCCGTGGCTGTATTCCACCTGCGGGGAATGCCGGTACTGCGGCTCAGGAGAAGAAAACCTGTGCGAGCGGGCAAAATTTACCGGTTTTGATGTGGACGGCGGGTTTGCCGAGGCGATGTTGGCCGATGCCCGGTTTGTCCTGCCGCTGCCAGAGTCGGTCTCTGACCGGGATGCGGCCCCTTTGCTGTGCGCGGGCATCATTGGCTACCGCTCCCTGCATAAGGCGGATTTGAAAAAAGGTGAACGGCTGGGGCTGTTCGGATTTGGCGCCAGCGCTCACCTGGCGATCCAGGTGGCGCGGTATTGGGACTGCGAGGTATATGTGTTCACGCGTTCGGCGGAGCACCGGCGCCACGCGGAAGAACTTGGGGCCGCCTGGGTAGGCGGGGCGGAAGAGACTCCACCCAAATTGCTCGACCGGGCAGTGACGTTTGCCCCGGTGGGCTGGATTGTGCCGATGGCGCTCGAGAAACTGCGCCCCGGCGGGACACTGGCGATCAATGCCATTCACATGAGCGATATCCCCGGTTTCGCCTATCCGCTGATCTATGGAGAGCGGACCCTGCGCAGCGTGGCGAATGCCACGTACCAGGATGGGGTCGATTTTCTGCGTCTGGCGGCAGAGATCCCGATCCGGCCGGAAACCACCCTGTACCCACTGGCAGAAGCCAATCAGGCCTTGCAGGATGTGAAAGAAAGCCGGCTGAACGGGGAGGCGGTGCTGGAGATCTGGCCTTCCGATCGCTAGACCAAAAGTGGGATTCTGTTCAACGCTGATGGCGGCTATAATTTGACTATGACCGAAGAAGCATTCAATCCATTGGAACAACCGCTGCACCTCCGCATCCAGCAAATGGAACGGCTGATCGAAGTCGGCCGGACCTTGAGCTCTGTGCTGGAACTGGACCCGCTGCTGCAGTTGATCATTGCTACCGCTGCCGAGCTGACCGACAGCCAGGAGGCTTCGATTCTGCTGTACGATGAGCTTGCGGGCGACCTGACCTTTGTGGCGGCCCCCTGGTTCAAACGGAACCAGATGCAGGAGGTGCGCGTGCCGATTTCAGGGAGCATCGCTGGGGAGGTGTATACCTACGGCAAGCCGGTGATGGTGCGGGATGCGGTTGAGGACAGCCGGGTTTTCCGGGCAGTGGATGTTCATACCGGGTTTGAGACTCAGTCCCTGCTGTCGGTGCCTCTGATGGTGAAAGGGGCTTGTTTTGGGGTGCTGACGGCGGTCAACAAGCAAGGGGAGCATTTTACGCAGGAGGATGAATATATCCTCGAAACGCTGGCTTCCCAGGCAGCAGTGGCGATCCAGAATGCCAGGTATTTGAAGGAAACCCAGAAAGCGTATGAGGAGCTGGCCGACCTGGACCAGATGAAGACCGATTTTATCGCGATTACCTCGCACGAACTGCGCACCCCGCTGGGGCTGATTTTGGGGCATGCAACCTTCCTGCAGGAACTGGTGGAGGAAGAACTGCGTTCGCAGATGGGGGTGGTGGTGGAGAGCGCCGAGCGGTTGAAGGAGATCATCGAGGATCTTTCGAAGGTGGACAGCTACCGCACCGGGGAGATCGAGATGCGCTGGGACGCGCTGGATGTGGGGGTGCTGGTGCGCAAGGTGAGCGCGGCCTGCATGCGGTTGGGGGAGGAGTACCGGGTACGGATCATGTTTGAATTGCCAGAGCGGCCGGTGGTGATCCAGGCGGATGGCGAGAAGCTCGGCCTGGCGCTGAACCATTTGATCCGGAATGCGATCATTTATAACCGGCCGGGCGGGATGGTGACGACCACGGTGGAAATGGGGAAGGGCTTTGTGCTGATCCGGGTGGAGGACGATGGGTTGGGGATCCCGGAGGATGAGCTGGAGCGGGTGTTTGAGCGCTTTTACCAGGTGGAGGACCATATGGTGCGCCGGCGCGGGGGGATGGGGCTGGGCCTCTCGGTGGCAGAGCTGATGGTCGAGATGCACCGGGGACGGATCAAGGTGGAGAGTGAACTGGACAAGGGGAGCAGGTTTACGGTGGTCATCCCGCTGGAGCAGGGGTAGGCTGGCTTTCCGGGGGGATTGGATTCAGGTCTTTTTATTTATTTATGTTGATTTAATTCGCTATTTTCTGACAGTTGTCAGGGGGTATTGATCGGTATGCTGTTTGGCAGGGACCGGCTGGCCCCTGCTACCCCGGATCGAAAGGAGACTTTCGATTCAGAGGCGGCCTCCCCAAACCCGGCCATGGCGGTGATCTGGCAGATGGGTAACGGATAATTTCCAGGATGGAATTTGGGCCAGTTAGGTGGGTGTGTGCTTGCAAAAGATGGACGCGTGAGATATAATCCGTGTGCTAACCCGACAGGCATGAAACTGCCTGCAGACACGCTGTGTCTGAGAGTATGCTCGGGGCGTGGCGCAGCCCGGCTAGCGCGCACCGTTCGGGTCGGTGAGGTCGGAGGTTCAAATCCTCTCGCCCCGACAGATAAAATTGCCTGACCAAATCGTCAGGCAATTTTTTATATCCTGGAATTGTGCTGATGGGGTGGAGAATGGCGCAGCCATTCTCCGAACAACTGGCGTTCGCCAGTTGTCCCGTTCGCCCCGATAGCCTTACCTTGATCTGCGTCGTTTGCCG
>DATHZS010000067.1:0-26095 GCA_035458505.1 Anaerolineales bacterium
GACCCGGCTCTACCCATGCTTCGGGCGCCGGTCAGGCTCTCTCAGTCGGTCTCCGTGCTCAAGCCACGCCTGATACACTAAAAACTGATAGGATTAGGGTCTCCACGAAGTCTGCGGTCGTGCCTCCGACTGCAGCCATGATATCTTTTAGGTAGATTAAGCCCTCGTGCGTTAGTACGGCTTCGCTCAAGACATCTCTGCCTGTACACGTGCCGCCTATCAAACTGGTCGTCTTCCAGCGCACTTACCAGGTTAACCCTGTGAGGGAACTTATCTCGAAGCTGGCTTCCCACTTAGATGCTTTCAGCGGTTATCCATCCCAGACTTAGCTACCCAGCGATGCACTTGGCAGCACAACTGGCACACCAGAGGTCTGTCCACCCCGGTCCTCTCGTACTAGGGGCAGATCTTCTCAATTCCCTTACGCCCACAGCGGATAGAGACCGACCTGTCTCACGACGGTCTGAACCCAGCTCGCGTACCACTTTAATGGGCGAACAGCCCAACCCTTGGGACCTGCTCCGGCCCCAGGATGTGACGAGCCGACATCGAGGTGCCGAACCTTGCCGTCGATGTGAACTCTTGGGCAAGACTAGCCTGTTATCCCCGGAGTAGCTTTTATCCGATGAGCCATGGCCCTTCCACTCGGTACCATAGGATCACTAACGCCGACTTTCGTCTCTGCTCGACTTGTTGGTCTCGCAGTCAAGCTCCCTTATGCGTTTGCACTCTTCGACTGGTTTCCATTCAGCCTGAGGGAACCTTTGCACGCCTCCGTTACCTTTTGGGAGGCGACCGCCCCAGTCAAACTGCCCACCTGGCACGGTCCCCCACCCGGATGACGGTGTGGGGTTAGGGTCAAAGTATGATCAGGGTGGTATTTCACTGGCGGCTCCACCGAAGCTAGCGCTCCAGCTTCAAAGCCTCCCACCTATACTACACAAACCATACCCAAACACAATGCCAAGCTACAGTAAAGCTCCACGGGGTCTTTTTGTCCTTCTGCGGGAAATGGGCATCTTTACCCATACTTCAATTTCACCGGGTCTCTCGTTGAGACAGTGCTCCAGTCGTTACGCCATTCGTGCGGGTCGGAACTTACCCGACAAGGAATTTCGCTACCTTAGGACCGTTATAGTTACGGCCGCCGTTCACCGGGGCTTCAGTTCAAAGCTTTGCTTGCGCTAACTTCTCCCTTTAACCTTCCGGCACCGGGCAGGCGTCAGCCCCTATACATCGTCTTTCGACTTAGCAGAGACCTGTGGTTTTGTTAACCAGTCGCTAGAGCCTGTTTTCTGCGACCTCCGCATGCTCCTGTAGATTAACATTCACACGCAGAGGCACCCCTTCTCCCGAAGTTACGGGGTCAATTTGCCGAGTTCCTTAACGAGAGTTCTCCCGTTCGCCTTGGTATACTCTACCCGTCTACCAGTGTCGGTTTGCGGTACGGACACTCAAGATTCAACGCTTAGAGGCTTTTCTTGGCAACAAGGCTCAACCACTTACGCCTCTGGGGCTCGCTATCGTGCCTCAGCTCCGCCCGCGGATTTTCCTACGGGCGTCAACGCCTACACACTTAGCACCTGAATCCAATAACAGGCTGGCCTACCTCGTTGCGTCCCCCCATCGCTCCTCTTGAGTGGTTCCGGAATGTTGACCGGATGTCCATCGCCTACGCCTTTCGGCCTCGGCTAAGGGCCGACTAACCCGACGCGGATTGACCTGCCGTCGGAAACCTTAGACTTACGGCGAACATGATTCTCACATGTTTTGCGCTACTCATGCCTGCATTCTCACTTCTGCCCGCTCCAGTGCTCCTCACGGTACACCTTCGCCGCTGGCAGAACGCTCCCCTACTGCGTTGTATTGCTACAACACCCATGTCTTCGGTGCTATGCTTAGCCCCGTTAAATTTTCCGCGCAAGATCACTTGACCAGTAAGCTGTTACGCACTTTTTAAAGGGTGGCTGCTTCTAAGCCAACCTCCTGGTTGTCTCAGTAATCTCACATCGTTTCCCACTTAGCATAGACTTGAGGACCTTAGACGATGGTCTGGGCTCTTTCCCTCTCGACTACGAAACTCATCTCCCGTAGTCCGACTGCCACGCTTGGAGTACTGGCATTCGGAGTTTGGTTGGGGTTGGTAAGCGGTAAGCCCCCGAGCCCATCCAGTGCTCTACCTCCAGTACTAAACGCGTGACGCTAGCCCTAAAGCTATTTCGGGGAGAACAAGCTATCTCCGAGTTCGTTTGGCATATCACCTCTACCCACAGGTCATCCCACGCCTTTGCAACGGCGAAAGGTTCGGGCCTCCACGAGCGGTTAGACTCGCTTCACCCTGCCCATGGGTAGCTCACTCGGTTTCGTGTCTAATCCCAGCGACTGCACGCCCTATTCAGACTCGCTTTCGCTACGGTTACGGATGTTGCTTCCTTAGCCTGGCCACTGAGATTAACTCGCAGGCTCATTCTCCAAAAGGCACGCCGTCAGGCATAGCGCCGCGCACCCTGCTTTCGCAGGAGCACAGCACGCTATTAGCCCTCCGACCGCTTGTAGGCCTATGGTTTCAGGTTCTATTTCACTCCCCTCACCGGGGTGCTTTTCACCTTTCCCTCACGGTACTTGTTCACTATCGGTCGCAAAGTGTATTTAGCCTTGGAGAGTGGTCTCCCCAGATTCCCACCGGATTACACGGGTCCGGCGGTACTCAGGAACACAGTCAGGGCTTTCCAGCTTTCGTATACGGGACTATCACCCTCTTTGGTAGGCTTTCCCACACCATTCTACTAGCCGGTCCACTCCATTCTACTGGTCCTACAACCCCGCAGATGCAAGCATCTGCGGTTTGGGCTGTTCCCCGTTCGCTCGCCACTACTAAGGGAATCTCGTTGATTTCTTTTCCTTCAGGTACTAAGATGTTTCAGTTCCCTGAGTGCCCCTCCTAAAGTCTATGTGTTCAACAATAGGATGACAGAGGTTCGCCTCTGTCGGGTTTCCCCATTCGGAAATCCTCGGATCAACACCTGTACACGGCTACCCGAGGCTTATCGCAGTGTCCCACGTCCTTCATCGGCACTTTGCGCCAAGGCATCCACCATAGGCCCTTAGTAGCTTAACTATCATGTGATGCGGAGAAATCGAAAATCTTCCACATTCATCAGTAGTCTCAGAGTTTATTTGCATAAAGTCTGAGTCCACTAAGGATCTAAAAGTTTATTTTTTAGAAATTCTTTAAGGATTTGTTTACTATCTATTCAATTATTAAGGTTCTGGCGAAAACCAGGGTTTTCGCTGGCAATCGGGTTGACTGCCGAGAGGTATGTCTCACAGGTTGTGTCAGGCATACGTCTCGTTTGTCAACTGAGCCCATATTCTTGTTGTAAAGTGCCCTGCAAAAAAGACAACCCGGCACACCGCCGGGTTGTTTCTACCCATTGCGATGTTTTCCGTATCCGGTTACTCGATGATTGTCAAATCGCGCAGTGTTTTACTCCTGTCTATTTGCTTCCTCAGCTCAAGTGGAGATGAGGGGACTCGAACCCCTGACTTCCGCCTTGCAAAGGCGGCGCTCTCCCAACTGAGCTACATCCCCAGGTGGCCTAGGCGTTGTGCCAGGTAAGCCTGGTTTCATAGTGGGCCTGAGTGGACTCGAACCACTGGCCTCTGCGTTATCAGCACAGCGCTCTAACCATCTGAGCTACAGGCCCTTGACCGTGTTCAAACAACCTACGACGGTCGTCTGTCTCGCAGACCTCAACAACTCAAAAGTGACAGTAAAGTCTTTCGTCATCTTGCTGCCTCAACACCGTTTGAGGCGAAGCGATTTCATGCTCTTTGAAATCACTTTTTTGAAATCAGATCTGTGCCACGGACGATTGCTCGTCGAGCACTGGATCTGTTTCGGTACTTCCAAGAAAGGAGGTGATCCAGGCGCACCTTCCGGTACACCTACCTTGTTACGACTTCGTCCCAGTTACCAGACCCGCCTTAGGCAGCTCCCTCCTTACGGTTAGGATACCGACTTCGGGCGTTTCCAGCTTCCATGACGTGACGGGCGGTGTGTACAATCCCCGGGAACGTATTCACCGCACTATTGCTGACGCGCGGTTACTAGCAACTCCAACTTCATGTAGGCGAGTTGCAGCCTACAATCCGAACTGAGGCCAGCTTTTGGGATTGGCTCCACCTCGCGGCTTTGCAACCTATTGTACTGACCATTGTAGCGTGTGTGTAGCCCTGGATATAAAGGACATGCTGACTTGACGTCGTCCTCACCTTCCTCCGGCTTTATACCGGCAGTCCCGTATGACACGTATAACATACAGCGAGGGTTGCGCTCGTTACCGGACTTAACCGGACACCTCACGGCACGAGCTGACGACAGCCATGCATCACCTGTATAGGCTCTCCGAAGAGTCGGTCACCTTTCGGCTCCCTACCACCTATATGTCAAACCCAGGTAAGGTTCTTCGCGTAGCATCGAATTAAACCACACGCTCCGCTGCTTGTGCGGGGACCCGTCAATTCCTTTGAGTTTTAACCTTGCGGTCGTAATCCCCAGGCGGTAGACTTACTGCGTTAGCTGTGGCACTGATGGATTTCACACCACCAACACCAAGTCTACATCGTTTACGGCTAGGACTACCGGGGTTTCTAATCCCGTTTGCTCCCCTAGCTTTCGCGTCTGAGCGTCAGGTACGGCCCAGGAGGCCGCCTTCGCCACTGGTGTTCCTCCGGGTATCTACGCATTTCACCGCTACACCCGGAATTCCACCTCCCTCTACCGTCCTCTAGTTTAGTAGTATTGGGCGACGACTCCGGGTTGAGCCCGGAGATTTAACACCCAACTTACTAAACCGCCTGCACGCGCTTTACGCCCAGTAATTCCGGATAACGTTCGAATCCTACGTGTTACCGCGGCTGCTGGCACGTAGTTGGCCGATCCTTATTCACGTGGTACCGTCCTTCCTCTTCCCACGTAAAAGTGCTTTACAACCCGAAGGCCTTCATCGCACACGCGGCGTTGCTGCCTCAGACTTTCGTCCATTGGGCAATATTCCCTACTGCTGCCACCCGTAGGTGTATGGTCCGTGTTTCAGTACCATTGTGGGGGGCCACCCTCTCAGGCCCCCTACCCGTCGTCGCCTTGGTAGGCCATTACCCTACCAACTAGCTGATGGGACGCAGGCCCCTCCCGAAGCGGATTACTCCTTTAATCATTAGGCATCTAATCCATATGATATTATGGGGTATTAGCAACTCTTTCAAGTTGTTATTCCCCTCTTCGGGGCAGGTCACCAACGCGTTACTCACCCGTTCGCCACTAGGAAACCATATACGAGTACATAGTTCCTCGTTCGACTTGCATGTATTAAGCACGCCGCCAACGTTCATCCTGAGCCAGGATCAAACTCTCCGTAGAAAAATTTTTCGCACGTCCGAAGACGTGTAAGTTTTGTTTATCTACGGCACTGAGCACAAGATTTAGAAATTGACTTTGCTGTCACTTTTCAATTGTTAAGGTGCTGCGAGCACTCTTGCTGGAGGGTTCCTCCAACAAGCGAACGGGCAGAATTCTACCAGCCTGCCCAACCCTTGTCAAGGGATCCGAGAGACTAAAACCCGATGTCTCGATCTTCCATCAGGACATCGGTGTCGTCTGTGTGTGCTCAATTGTTAGTGATCTGCAGGTATTATGGTGCGAGATCGTTCTAGCCTGATGATTATACCGCGATCAATGAGTTCGTCAAGGGTATTTTGAAGTTTGATTCCCCTATTTTGCTAAAAGTTTTAGACCCTTTTTTTAGATTAGCAGAGGCGCGGTTCGATCTGCATCGCGAGTCTTTTTCCTGTCTCCCGGTGCGTTTACCTCACTCCCGCATCCGCTTACATCGCCCCTAATCTCAGGAAGATTTCAAAGACCATCAGCAAACCGCCAGCCAGCGCCCCAATCCAGGCCAGCCATTTGCGCGGGTATTTGGACACCAGGGCCGCCACACTCAAGGCGAATCCCAATATCCCGCTGGCCAATAACGCACCCATAATAAAGTCAATCACCTGTAAATTTTCCGGCACAGGCGCATCCGGCCCGCGGGCCGCCACGGCTGCGATTACCAGGACAAAAACCCCCGATGCCCCAACCAACCCAACCCGGCCCAGGGCAAAGCCGCAGCCCGGGAAGGTATCTTTCGCCCGGTTGGCTGGCTCTTCCTGCCCTGCTTCCAGTTCCAGGTATTTCCGTTCCACGATCGCATACTCCTGGTATTTGCGGTACAGCCTGTAAGACAAAAAAATCTGAAACGCACCAATGATCGTCCATCCGCCAAAACCACCCAGCATCACATTGCTCAACCCCACCCAGGCCATTGTCACCGCATAGATGACATACATCGAGGCTTCCCGGATCAGGAAGGAGATCCCACCCACGGCGACCAAAACAATTCCCCAGGAAGGGTTCAGAAATCCGCTAGCCACAAAATGGATCACGCCCAAGACAATCGAAGTCCAGCCCCAACTCCGAATGTCTTTCAACATATTTTCCCACAAAACAGTTTTCGATTGAGGCTCCGGCCGACATTGCTGGCCTGCCTTTGGATTCGGCCTGGCTTTCGGGTCACCAGGCATAGCATACAGGTCATCAGGCAGATCCCTGAGAGACCGCACCACGCCCGTATTCCTCTGATTCTCTTCCAGTTCAGAAGTCTCTTCTAATGGGAGTCTCGTATCATCAAAATCAGCGCACATCATCCCCTCCACTATTCACACGATTAACCAATAATACGAACGAACAAACTAAGAATTAACTAACCGGACAACTATCCATCCATATCCTGCCGTCCGGCCAATGCCCGCAGCAGGGTGTTCTGGTCGGCGTATTCCAGGTCGCCGCCGACGGGCAAGCCGCGCGCCAGGCGCGTGACCCGCACCCCGCTGCCGGCCAGCTGCTGCTGTAAATACATGGCGGTCGCATCCCCTTCCATGCTGGGGTTGGTTGCCAGGATGATTTCCCTCACCCCGCCTTTGTTCACTCTGGCCACCAGGTCGGCAATTTTCAGGTCTTCCGGTCCAATCCCCTCGATCGGGGAAAGGGCCCCGTGCAGCACGTGATACTGGCCCTCAAAGCCGCCGGTGCGCTCCAGGGCCAGCACGTCCAGCGGTTCTTCCACCACACAGATCACCGCCGCATCCCGCCGGGGGTGGGCGCAAACTTCGCAGAGTGTCCGATCAGCAGTGGTGATGTTCCAGCACTGCTGGCAGTAGGCGGTGTTCTCCTTCAATTCAGCAAGCGCTTCTGCCAGTTCGACAGACAGCGTTTCATCTCCGCGCAGCAAATGAAAGGTCAGGCGGGAAGCCGTCTTTGGCCCCACACCGGGCAGGCGGGAGAAGGCGTCGATCAGACGCTGGACGGGTTCGGGGATCAGCATCCGTCTTCCTTTAAATCCTTACATCCCAAGGGCGCTGGAAAATGGCCCCATTTTTTCTTCGGTCAGTTTGGTCAGTTCTTCCTGGGCATGGTTGAACGCCATCAGCACCAGGTCTTGCAGCATTTCATGATCCACATCCGCCAGCATCTCCGGGTCGATCTCGACCCTGGTGCAGGTGTGGTCTCCGCGCAGGGTCACCCGGACCACGCCGCCGCTGGCAGAACCAACCACTTCGGCCGCGGCCAGCTCGCGCTGTGTTTCCTGCAGTTTCTGCTGCAGTGCCTGGATCTGTTGTGCCATTCCCTTGGGTAAGCCGCCTCGTTTCACGTTATGTTCCTTTCTCACTCTTCATCCGGCTCTGCGCCCGATGCCAGTTCATTAATATCCACAATTTTGCCACCCAGGCGCATCGCCGCAGCGACCCGCCCGGAGTGATCTACCCCTGGAGGCAAACTGCCCCCTCCCCCAGAGAGATAACACTGCACTTCCACATCTGCACCCAGAACTTGTTCCGCAGCTTTCCTGAGCGCTTCCATGTGAGTGTCTTGTTCCATTTTTTCTTTTAATACATTGCTTCGGTAATACAGACTAAGAATGCCGTTCTCCCAGTTGTACTGGCAGATTTTTTCATTTAAAAGGCCGGTGGTGTTTGGGCTGGTTTTTTTCAGCAGGTGTACTATCTCCTCCCACTGTTTGCCCAGGCTGTTTTGTGGAGCTTGTTTGGACCCAGCAGGTTTTTGTTCAGGTTTGGGCTGGCTGGCTGGGGCTGGGCCCTGTGCCTGGGTAACTGTAACCGGGGGTTTCCGGCTGGGAGATGTGACTGCCGGCTGGACCGGAGCCGATAGTGATTCGACAATCGCAAGTTCCAACGGCAGGGAAGGCTGCCATGCGCCACCCGATCCGGTAGCCGCTTTGTTGAACGCCCGGATCACACGCAGCAGTTCATCGCTGCTGCCAAATCCCTGGGCGTGCCGTGCCATGTGCTGGAGGGCTTCTTTGGTGGTGTCCACCATATTGGCATTCCCCATCTGCACCAGCATTACACCGCGCAGGTATTCGACCACCTGGCGGGCAAACTGGCGCGGGTCGCTGCCCGCATCCAGGCTGGTATGCAGACAGTCCATCGCTTTGCCAGACTCTTCCTCCAGGACGGCGTCCACCAATTCGATCACGGCCTGGCTGGTGGCAGTCCCTAAGACGGCCTGGGCAGCATCGAGAGAAATATTTTCTCCCAACGTGGAAAGTTGATCGAGGAGCGAGATGGCATCGCGCAAGCTGCCCGTCGCCTGCCGCGCCACCAGATGGAGTACATCTGCATCCACCGACAGCCCTTCCCCTTCGGCCATTTCCTTTAAATGTGCCACCATCTCAACCACCGGGATGCGGCGGAACTCGTGACGCTGGCAGCGCGAGAGCACAGTTGCCGGAATCTTATGGACCTCGGTGGTCGCCAGCACAAAGATGGCATGCGGCGGCGGCTCTTCCAGAGTCTTCAGCAAGGCGTTGAATGCAGCCGTGGAGAGCATATGCACTTCGTCGATCAGGTACACTTTATAGCGGCCCTGGTTGGGTGAGAAGTTGATCTTATCCCGCAGATCACGCACATCTTCAACACTGGTATTGGATGCCGCATCGATCTCGATCAGGTCAAGGAAATTCCCCGCACGGACAGCCCGGCAGTGGTCACACTTGTCACACGGGCGGGCACTGAGATCATCCACCAGGCAGTTGACCGCTTTTGCCAAAATGCGGGCGACCGTGGTTTTACCGGTACCGCGCGGCCCGGCGAACAGATACGCATGCCCCTGCTTGCCGGCAGCCACCGCATTGCGCAGTGTCTGGACGACATGCTGTTGGCCAACAACTTCGTCCCATACTGCAGGACGCCATTTACGATAAAAAGCTTGTGTCATAGAGGTTCAATTCATACCTGGCTAGTGATTGGCTGGCACGGCTTTTCATCCTGCAAAACAGAAGATGGGAGCCGATCGCCACAGATATATTAAAGTCTATCAGAGGGTCTGGTACTTGGCAAGCAAAACACGATCGATCCGGAATATTCGCCAGAGTAGCGTTGTAAATCACTCACTCTTTGGTGATCGCCGCCATTTCGCGCTCCAGCAGGATACGCGGCCGGTAAAAAACATCGGCCGGGATCTGGGCGTTATAGGCATCAATCCGCTTATTCAACTCCACGACGATCTCGCTAAACCGGGCCTGGGCCTTGCGCCATTCACTTTCCACCAGCGGGCTGGTGTCACCCTCGGCCAATTTTACTGTGCGCCAATCCCAGGTGCGCTTGAGAACCTTAAGCGCTTCCTTTAATTGCTTCTCAATCTCTTTGCGATCTTCCATCCAGGGAAGTGCAAATCCCTCCTGCTCCAGCATGGAATACGCCATGCGCCATTCTTTAGCCACCAGGGGATTTTCGCGCATGTTGAGGGGTTTGCCCTTGCCGCGTAAATTGTCAAAAGCACCGCGGTCCATGGCGTTCTGGATAATTCTCTCGATTGCCCGGTCGAGCTTTGTCACAGCGCATTTACTCCAAGATCACGGGATGGTATAGACTGCCTTGACTTCCCCCTGCGGGTCGAGTAAGAAGGCTTTTTCACCCGCCTGCCAGATAGCTTCATCTAAGCCCCAATACAGGTCAACAACCGTACTGGTGCCTTTGCGGGTAAAGATGTTTACGTTTCCACCTTTAAAGATGGTCAGCGCTGGAAATGTGAATATATGCCCATTCTGATCTTGGATTTGCCAGTTCAAAAGAGATATTTCCTTTTCCCCGATGTGCTGGATGATCACTCGTTCTGTGTCCAACTCACCAATCCCGATCACCCTTTCGATCTCCAAGACTTCAGGGACGACTTCAATATCCTCATCCAAAGGCTCGGAGCCAGAATCAGCCGGCAGGGTGACAACAAGCTGTCCATCCGGGCTTGCCGTCTGCCTGACCAAAGTCGGAGCGGACTGCTCTGCCAGGGGAGAACCATCGCGCAGGAAAATGGTCACCACAGCCCAGGTGGTGACTGCCGAGACCAAGACATTCAATAACAAGAAATAGACTATTCGCCGCCAGCTTCGCATGATCCTTCCGCCTATTTAAAAAATGTGAGTGCTTGACTTCTAACGAATGATAGCACAAATTCATCGAAGATGTCATAAAAACCAAGCCGACACTCTCCTTACCCAATCCTCTGGTTGAAACCGAATTCTTGTCCCATCGCCCCCCATTGACAGAACCAGAAACTTGGCTAGAATTCCCTTATGCCATATCTAATAGACGGACACAATTTGATCGGCAAGATTCCATCCCTGAACCTGGACGACCTGGATGATGAAAAAGAGCTCATCCAGCTGCTGCAAAGGTACTGCCAGGAGACTGGTAAAGACGCCGAAGTCTATTTCGACCACTCTGCCAGCGGGCATGCCCGAGCACAGGTGCATGGAAGAGTGACTGCCAGGTTTGTGCGCTCCAGAGAAACCGCCGACCAGGCCATGGCAAGGCATCTCAAACGGCTGGGCAATGCAGCCGCCAACTGGACCGTGGTCAGTTCAGATCGGGAAGTGCTTGCCTCAGCTAAGCGCTCCCGCGCCAGAATTCTCTCCTCAGAGGATTTCAGCCAGGAACTGATTGCCGAAAGCACCTCTGCCGGCTCGGCAGATTCACCCACAATCAGCGAGGATGAAATTGATGATTGGCTGAAGCTATTCGGAGATGGCAACAGTACGGAAAGCTGACCAGCATCCAATTACCCAACAAAGATTACCTTCAACCTTAGATCATGGCACCTGCTGCCAAACCACTGGTAAAAAGCCAAGAGCCGGACTATTTGAACAGTCCGGCTCTTGTCATGGAGGAGGAGAAGAGAAGTTTTCCCTAAGTGCTTCAATGGTACCAACATCCTCAGGATTGTGCTTGACGCATCACCACCATCTGGGCGACTTTATTCCTATGATTCCCCTACGAACCACAAAAAAACCCCGCAAAAAGCGGGGTTTTACGATTTCATCGATGAGGCAGCCTACCGGCCGCCCACCAATTCGTCCTGCAGCGTTTGCAGTTCTTCCCATTTTCCTTCAGCGGCCAGGGCAGCCTGCTTGGGCCAGGATGTTTTGTCCATCGCTTTGTAGATCGACCCTGCAGCATCCAGGATTTCGCTCAGCTGCTCGGGAGCGCGGCTGGCCAGTTCCGCAAACGTGCTGATCCCGGCATCGTTGAGCAGTCCCTGTACCTTTGGGCCAATCCCTTCAATTTTGGTCAGGTCATCGGATTCTGCTGCGGCTGCCGGTTCTTGATGCACTGCACCAGTCTCCTCGGTCTCCGCTTGGCGGGATAATGCCCACCACAGGATAACTACAAGAACAATAAAAATGATTAAAATAAGCCACCAATCCATGTCTGTCTCTCCTTTCTAATACGATTGTCATCAAAAAAATTATACTCTAGCTTTGCATATACAACTGGCGGTTTATTCCTGATCCAGGATCATACGCATCTCATCAAAGCGTTCTTTTTCCTTTGGGTCCACCTGAGGATAGTCCATATCCAGCGATTGCAAATTCTGCACGATCAGGTCTGCAACCGTACGGCGCATAAAAGGTTTGTCGTCCGCCGGGATGGCATACCAGGGCGCCCAGGGTCTGGAGGTGGCCTTGAGCATCTGGTCATAGGCTTGCATATATTCGTCCCAATGCCCGCGTTCTTTCACATCTCCAACAGAGAATTTCCAATTCTTTTCCGGTTCGTCCAGGCGGGATAAAAATCGCGCTTTCTGTTCATCCTTTGAAACATTGAGCCAGAATTTAAGGACGACCGTCCCAGCGCGCGCCAGATGCGCTTCGTGGTCGACAATCGAGGCGTAGCGGTCATTCCAAAAGGCCTGCATATCGCCTGGTGGATCCGGCAGCTTTTGCCCGCGGATAAATTCGGGATGCACCCGCACAACCAGCACTTCTTCGTAATAGCTGCGGTTGAACACGCCGATCCGGCCGCGTTCCGGTAAGCGCCGGGCCGTCCGCCAAAGAAAGTCATGGTCAAGTTCTTCTGCGCTGGGCGCTTTGAAGGAAAATACCTGGAACCCGGCCGGGTTGACTCCGGTGAGCACTTTGCGGATGGTGCTGTCTTTCCCTGCCGCGTCCAGCGCCTGAAAGATCAGCAAAACGCTGTACCGGTCGTGCGCATACAACACGCGCTGAAGCTCACTCAATTCATCAACCCGCGCCTCAAGCACATCCTTATTCTGGGATTTGTCACCTGCCTCTGCGGGGGGCCTGGTGGAGGTATGAGAAATCGAAAACGAGCCATCAAACGGGACTAAAAATGGGCTGGAAACTGCTTTGAATGTCATTTTTCACTCCTAATAGATTTGCTTGGTCAGCACACCGCCATCTACCACCAGGTTCGCCCCGGTGATCCAGCGAGCGCCATCCGATGCCAGGAACAGGCAGGCATCGGCCACATCTTCGGGGGTTCCCAGGCGCCGCAGCGGGGCGGCCTGCCGGTAGCGCGCCACGCCATCCGGCCAATCTGTGTCCAGGCTCTCTCGCCAGATCAACCCCGGGGAGACGGCGTTCACCCGGATGCCATGCGGGCCCAATTCGTTGGCAGCAGCCTGGGTGTACATCAGCACGCCACCCTTGGCCGCGTTGTAATGGCTGTGCATCGGAGCGGGGTTAATCGCTTCAATCGAAGCGATATTCACCACTGCTCCTCCGCTGCCCTGCCGGATCATCTGTCGGGCTGCCGCCTGGGTGCAAAGAAAGGTGCTGCGCAAATTGGCATCCAGCACCTGATCCCACTCTTCCTCAGACATCTCGGTAACCGGGCTGAGCGGGTAGATCCCGGCATTATTGATCAGGACATCCAGGTGTCCAAAGGCCGCCACCGTTTCCTCAATCAGGGCATCCACACCCGCTTTTTGGGTCACATCGGCCTGGATCGTTCGGGCATGCCTGCCAAGCGATGTAACCTGCGATGCCAATTCAGCAGCCGACTCTGCGCTGTGCAAATAATTGATTACCAGGTCGGCTCCCGCCTCGGCAAAGCGGTACCCGATCCCTCGCCCTAACCCGCTGCCGCTCCCGGTCACCAGCACCACTTTCCCGGAAAAATCCAGCAGTTCGCCGGGAGAACCGGCTTTGATCTCTTTCTCCATACCCATCTCCATCCTTCCCTAATCCACAGTTAGATGCTCGATCAACTCGGCAAATTCGGAGTAACGGGCCAGCATGATATCCTTTTCGGCCAGTTCGAAATCAGGTTGAGTATATCCCGGGGCCATGGTAGTCCCCAACAGGGCAAAATCCCCCCCTGGGATTAAACGTGAACCCTGCCAGACATCCCGCGGGACTACATACTGTACATGCTGCCCACTGAACACCTCCTGCCCCAGGACCACCCTGCGAGAAGAACCAGCGGGATCCAGCAAGAGCAGCTCCACCGGGTCTCCGAGGTAGAAGTGGTAAATTTCATCCGTCGGAAGTCGGTGCAAGGTGGAAAAAGAATCGGGTTCCGATGTCAGAAAATAGTAGATCGCCGTTCCTGCGGGTTTATCTTCCCGATAACGAGGCGGCAGGCCGGAAGCAGGGAGCAGGTCTTCAGAGAGGTAGGTCTGCCTGAACAACCCGCCCTCATGTGGAAGAGGGTACAACCCCAAAAGCTCAATCAATTTCTCCCGGTCCGATTGTTTCATTTTCAATCCTTTCACAACTCTGGGCCGATCACGCCAAAACAGCTCCTCCGAAGTATTTCACCGCAGCAGGTGAAGGATCAGGGCAGGGCGGATCTCACCTTTTGGGCATCCAGCGAGCCAAACTCGCGCCACAGCTCAACGCCTACGGCATCGAAAAAGACAAACGTGGGCGTCACCCGGCTTCCAATCCGGGCTGAAACCTCACGGCCTGCGGGGCTGTTCACATCCACCTTTATAACGATCAATTTTCCGGTCAAGTCTTCTTTTAACCCGTTCACGACAGGTTCTGCCAGGACGCAGCCCAGTCAATTCTCAGACTGAAGTTCCAACAGGACAGGGGTACCCTGTCCGACCTGTGCCCAGATCTGCTCAACCGTCTCGCTGGTAGCCGGTGATGGGCGCAGGGAAAAATACCCGGTGACGAGCACGGCTGCCAGGCCGCCCAGGATCAGCCAGCTGCGCGTCTCCCATCCTCTCTGCCTCAAGGCAATGACTGCTGTCCCAAGCAAGAAAAGGGCAACAATTACAAAAGAATTATGGTTGATAAATGTCATCTTCTGCGAACACTCCTTTATTTCAATTAGTCCCTGAAAAATTGCGCCCACCCCCGGTTAAGGGACTTTTATCTCGAGGATTGGAAATCGCTCATTCTTCTAACAGCTTGCCCTCAACCTTCTTCAAGCCCGCTTTTCAGATGGCGCATCTGCTTTTCAACCTGGGTGTTGTGGACTTCGAGGAAATCTCCCAGCTGCAAGCTCGGCTGATCGTCCTGATCGACAAAGACGATCTCCCAGTGCAGCGGCGTAAGCAGCACTGCCAGATAGATGTTCTTGAGAAATCGCGTAAAAGCCCGCCAGCTTTTCGAAATTTTTCTTCAGGCGTTCAAAAAAAGCGGCGAAAATCCCTGGCACGTTGGCGTTGTCGTAGTGTAGATTTATCTTGATAGTCCATGCCAGGTATTATACACTTTCAGGGAGAGGCTTTCAGCAAAACCCACCGACACCGTTCGACAAGCCGATATTTCTCAGGGCGTTTACTTTATTCAGGGCGAGCAATCATTTATTGGAATCGATCAGAAACCAAATCCTCACCACATCGAACCAAACATGTCCCCAATTGCCTTCCCGACCCCCGAAAGAAATTCCGGGATTTTACATCCCGCCAGCACCATCCAGCTCAGCACCATCATTTTTATCCGTCTGGATTTTCTGTCCTTGTCCACAAATCACCTCGCAGTAAATCTGAGATAATCTTATTGTACAAAAATTAAAACGCGCAGGCAATCCAATCACCTTCAAACCGCAGGGTCCAATCAAGTTCCACTAACAAAGTTGTTAAATAAATTTGGCACATTCCGATTTATACTAAGATACCCCAAAAACAATTCGAACAGGGGATCAACAACCGAAACTTTTTCTATGGGCAAATCGAACCTGACACAACAACTCATCCAGCTACAAATTTCTTCAGAAAATATCTCTTCTGTTCTCGACCCTTTGAAAGTTTTGGATGTGATTACGAAGGAATTTGCCACCTTACTCGCTGCGGACACCGTCACCCTGAGCCGGCTGGATGAAGCCACCAATGCCCTGGTGGTCGTCTCAGAATACGAACGCGGGAATTGGATTGAGGCTGAACTGGGCAATGCATTTGCTTTATCCGATTATTCATACACAAATTCGCTCCTCAACGAGAAAGAGATCAAACAATTTACGATCAACGACCCGGCCATTGAACCATCAGAACTGGAGTTGCTGCTTGGGTATGAGATGAAATCCGTCCTGCTGATCCCATTCGTGAAACAGGATAACTTAATTGGCCTGGTTGAGGTGTATAATCACGAAGAAATCCTGTATGAAGACAGTGACCTGATGGTGGCACGACTGCTTTCCAGTACAGCAGCAGTGGCATTTGAAAATGCCGCCTATTTCAAGCAGGTCCAACAAAGTTATCTGCAGCTAAAAGCCCTGCATGAGTCCTCCATTACCATTGCTTCATCTTTAGACCTGAACACCATCCTGACCAAATTGGCTTCTCAGCTTTGCGCTCTGCTCAATGTGACCAGTGTATATGTCTCAGAATACAACCCGCGGACACACACCTACCGCATCATCGCCGAAACGTTCAGTGAATTTGCATCAAGAGCTGAAAGAGTATCAGACCTGGGTAAAACTTACGGGTATATCTATGATCTTGGGAATGAGGCATCCGCTGGCTCAAGTGGCATCCGTGTCTATTATATGGACAGTCCAGACCTTGAGCCACAGCGCGTTGAGCATCTCCGACAATTTGGGGGAAACTCGGTCATGGAGATTCCCCTGCTCGCCAACGGCACAATGAACGCCATCATCAGTGTATGGGAATCCAGATACAAACGCGTCTTTACCCAGGAGGAGATCGAGCTTTGTAAAACCATCGCATTACAGGCCTCGATCGCATTGGAAAATGCCATGCTGTACAAGCAAGCCAGAGATGAACTTAAACATAGGAAACAGCTGGAAGAGTCGCTCCGGTTCAAACTCCTGCACGATTCACTGACCCAGATTCCAAACCGCGTCTTATTTACAGACCGGCTTGAACAGGCAGTGAAAAAATTTATACGCAACGGTCAGCCTGATTTTGCCGTATTTTTCATTGATCTCGATAACTTTAAAAAAATCAACGATACTTTTGGGCATTTAATCGGCGACCAGGCATTAAGATGGGTCGCGCGGTGCATCAAGGAAATCGTCCGGGCAACAGATACAGTCGCCCGTTATGGAGGTGATGAATTCCTGATGCTCGTTGAAGATATTCAGGATGACCACCAGGCCAATCAATTCATCCAGAGGATCCGGAACAAACTCAGCCAACCGTTGGTCATCGATGATGCAGAGATCTTCCTGTCATGCAGCATTGGCTACACCCTCTCCACACAAGGATTACAGACCAGCCAGGACTTCATTGAAGGTGCTGATCTAAAGATGTACTCTGTCAAATTGTCCAGGTCAAACTAACCTGAGAAGATACGATCCAATCCGTCCTGGGTGATCAGGCTCCCAATTCCATAAAATACGAAAACAAACCAGCCATATCCTGAAAAATAAAATCGGGCTGAAACTCCCCCCCATCGAGGTCTTCCAGCCTGGTCTCCCCACTGAGCACCAATACCGTCGTCAGCCCCGATTGCCCCAGGGCAATATCGGTATATAGGCGGTCGCCAACCATCACGATCTCGTGGGCAGCAAGCCCGGTCTTTTCAATCACGGCTTCGACGATCGGAGAAAAAGGCTTGCCCACGATCACATCCGGCTCGCGCCCGGTGGAGGCCCTGACCAGAGCCAGGATTGCCCCAATATCTGGCATGTACCCTTCCTCCGTCGGACAGTTAATATCCGGATGGGTGGCAATGAACGGGAGCCCTTCGCGCACATAATCGCACAGCTTGCGGATCTTTTCATAGGTCAGGGTCGTATCAAAGCCCAGCACAACAAAATCCGGCTTGGTCTCCACCAGTTCAAAGCCAAAATGAACAAACTCTTCTTCCAGTGAAGGCGTGCCAACCAGGTACAGCCGGGCACCAGGGCGTTGTTTTTTCAGGTAGATGGCCGTTGCCTCGCCCGATGAGATAATCCTATCCTCGGGGACCGGCAGGCCAAATCCTGCCAACTTGAAGGCATAGTCGGCGCGGGAACGGGAAGAATTATTGGTCAGGAAATAATAAGGAATTTGCACCTGCTCCAGATACCGGGTAAACTCGGCTGACCCGGGCAGAAGGCGGTCCCCCAGGTAAACTGTGCCATCCAGATCGAATAAGAAACACTTCGCCTTGCTCAGCTTGTCTGCCATCTTCCATCCTTCCTGCCGCACCATTCTTAAACCTGATTACGGTTCGAATTTGCTCAAGGCTGCGGGCACATCCACAGCTCACTCAGACACATTATACGGTAAATCAACAAGGGGGAGAGACCTCCTAATATCCCAGAACGTACCAATGCACAGAGCATTCTTGACGGCACCGGATTGTTTTCGTATGATGGTACAGGACCAAGGAGAACAAATGGCTGATCGGATTGAACTGCATGTGAACGGAAAAGCGCACACCGTCACTACCTCACCGGATACCCCCCTGTTATATGTCCTCAGAAATGATCTGGGCCTCAAGGGAGTCAAGCATGCCTGTGGTTTGGAACAGTGTGGGGCGTGTAACGTCTTGATCGACGGTGAATCTGTCCCCTCCTGCAAGCTGCAGGTTGGAACCCTCAGGGGAGCCAGGATCATCACCATCGAGGGGCTGGGCACGCCGGAATATCTGCACCCCTTGCAGGCAGCCTTTATCGACCAGCAAGCCACCCAGTGTGGCTACTGCACCAGCGGGATGATCATCTCCGCCCAGGGCTTGCTGAATAAAACCCGCTATCCCACCATGGAGCAGGTCAACCAGGCGCTGGATGGCAACCTGTGCCGCTGCGGCACCCATGAGCGCGTCCGGAGGGCAATCATGCTGCGGATCGCTCGTCCGGAAAACATCCCGCTGGTTGACTCAAAACTTCTTCCATCCCTCCCGCCAGCAGAACGTCAGCTCCCCCAGGCTCTGCTGGAAAACCCCGAACTGGACACCTGGATCAGGATCAACCCGGAGGAAACCATCACGGTCTTCAGCGGGAAGGTTGAATACGGTCAGGGCCTCAAGACCGCCCTGGCGCAGATCGCGGCAGATGAATTGGATGTATCGTTAGAACGCATCCGGATGGTGATGGGCGATACCGAAGAAGCACCCAATGAAGGGATGACCGTGGGCAGTATGTCGCTGCAGACCTCCGGAAATGCCATCCGCCAGGCTGCGGCTGAAGCTCGCCGGGTCATGCTCCAGCTTGCCATCGAAGAACTGGAAGCCTGGCCGGAGTCCCTGAGCGTTACTGATGGGCAGATCACCGCCCAGAGCAGCGAGCGTTCCACCAGCTATTGGATGCTCCAGGGCGGCAGGCCTTTCAACACCCAGATCAAAGGTCTCGCCCAACCCAAAACCGCCGATCAGTATTCCGTGGTTGGCCAAAGCGCCACCCGGATTGATATGAACACGAAGGCAACCGGCACCCATGTCTATGTGCAGGACCTCAACCCGGAACAGATGGTGCACGGACGCGTGGTCAGGCCGCCTACGTATGCCTCCAGGCTGATCTCGGTAGACATGGCCGCAGTTGAAGGGATGCCCGGGGTGCTCAGGGTCATCAGGGATGGCAGTTTCCTGGGCGTGGTGGCCCAAAGAGAGGAGCAGGCGGTTCAGGCTATCGAAAGGCTGTCCGAGCTGGCAGTTTGGGAGAAAAAACCGATCCGATCTCAGCAAACAGAGCTGTACCGAGAGATTGAAAGCCAGATTGACGAGTCCCATCCAGTGGTAGATGGAACGGTGGTTTTCGAACCTGTGCCACCGGTATTCACCCCGGCGGAAGCCAGCCAGACCGTCGAAGCCACCTATACGAAACCGTACCACATGCACGCCACAATCGGCCCCTCATCCGGAATGGCCATCTTCAAGGATGGGCGGATGACGATCTGGGCGCACACCCAGGGAGTTTTCCCTCCCCGGGAGAACATCTCAAGAGTGCTCAACCTGCCGCCGGAGCAGATTCATGTGATCCACACCGAAGGCTCCGGGTGTTATGGACATAACGGTGCTGATGATGCAGCCCTGGATGCCGCTTTACTTGCCCGGGCCTTTCCCGGCCAACCTGTCTTATTAAAATGGAGCCGTGCCAACGAGAACCAATGGGAACCTTACAGCCCGGCGGCCCTGATCAAGATGAAGGGCAGCCTGGATAAGGATGGCAAGATCATCGCCTGGAACCATGATGTGTACAGCCCCCCGCATTTTGGCCGCGCCCGGCCAGACGAAGTCTCTTCAGGGCTGCTGGCGGCCTGGCACCTGGCAGAGCCGATGCCCAAACCTGCTCCGATGGACGGGGTGTGGAACAACAGCGGGGCACACCGTAATGCCGATCCGATTTACGCCTTTCAACATAAACGGATTGCCAAGCACATCCAGTTCAACGCCGCTTTGCGGGTCTCTTCCTTCCGCGGGTTGGGAGCGTTTGCCAATGTTTTTGCGATTGAATCTTTTATCGACGAGCTCGCCGTGACAGCCGGAGCAGACCCGGTAGCTTTCCGGCTCCGGCACCTGGATGACCCGCGGGCGATTGCTGTCATCGAAGCCGCCGCCGAGAAAGCCGGCTGGGGCACTCCGCTGGCAGACAACCACGGCCGCGGGATCGGTTTTGCCCGCTATAAGAACAATGCGGCCTACTGTGCCGTGATCGTTGAAGTGAGCGTGGATTTATCCGAAGGGCATATCCAGCTGGAACGGGCGGTTATCGCCGGTGAAGCCGGGCAGGTGGTCAACCCCGATGGACTCAGCAACCAGCTGGAAGGCGGCTTTATCCAGGCGGCCAGCATGACGCTCAAAGAACAGGTCCGCTACCATGCAGATGGCATCCTGAGTGTCGATTGGGACACCTACCCAATTCTGACCTTTTCGGAAGCCCCCAGAGTGGAAACCCTGATCCTTAACCGGCCGGGCGCACCTTTCCTGGGGAGCGGCGAGGCCAGCCTGGGGCCCACTCCGGCAGCCATCGCCAACGCCGTCTTTGATGCGGTGGGAGTCCGCCTGCGCCAGATCCCATTTTTGCCCGAGCGGGTAAAGCAGCATGCAGGGACCGGAAAATGATGACAAACAAAGGGGGTTGATTTTCCCCGATCATCAAACAAGCAAAAGGATCTCCTTGATGGATCGGATCAGGAGACCCTTTTGAGTAAGCGGCGGCCCAGGCAATCATTTACACCGGTTTATTATTGATCATGTACATTCCCGTTCCACGATGAGTATGGCGGGATAAATCCTCTCCTTCACCTCTAACTCGACTCGGGATTCAAAGCCATGCTCAGTACCTGGATGATCTTATATTCCAATCTGTCACTGATCTCTTCAGCAATCTTCTTAATGAAGGGATAACCAAATTCGGGATTATCATCAAACAGTTGGCGCAGTGCTTGGCCATCAATTTCCAGAAGTGTGCTATCTGATTCGGCCAGGGCACCCATCTTATAGTGATGAGGCGGAACCAGGGAAGACCAGCCAAAAATTTGTCCCTTGGTGAGGGCGCTGGTAGTCTTGAGATGTTTTCCAACGCCTTTATTATGCAGGTAAAGGGTCAAAGCAATTTCCCCTTCAAGGACCAGGTAAAAATAATTGGCCTCATCATTCTCATGAACCACCCACTCGCCTTCCGGAAAGCTGACTTCACGGCTAATCATGGCAATCTCATCCAGCATATAAAAGCTCTGGCCGGCAAATAGGGGAAAACGGCGGAGAACCTCTGGGGATATCATCATTTCCTCCTTTAAATGTCTGTGTAGTCGAAAAAAATAGACACAGCGAATGCAGTGCCTGAAGTTTCCCACATCACGATGAGGAAAATGCTACCTGTAACGAATAAATGTGGTATACTGTATTCAAATATTCAATTAATCTATTTACTATTTGAATTATACATGTTTTTGAACAGAGATGCAAGACCTAATTGTGAAAAATGCTTCAAAATACTCCTGCTGGTGTGCTGAATTTTTAATTGGATAAGGATATCACCCCATCATTCCCGAAAAGGTTGCAGGATCACATGATAAAAGAATTGGCAAAAGAACGAGCAGAAATTTACCAGGTGTTCAGCAACGACAAGCGCGTGCTGATCTTCTGGTTATTGGCCAAAAACGAGACCATGTCGGTAAACGCGGTTGCGGAAGCGATCGAAACCACCGTCCAAAACACATCCCAACATCTCCGCATCATGAAAGCAAAAAATATCCTCGATTCTACCCGAGACGGCCAGACAATCCTTTACCGGATTGCGGATACGGAAGAAGGCCGTTTCAGTCTTTATATTCATCGGAAAATCATCGAAGACATGCAAAAGGCTCATCCAGAGAATGAGCCTCATTACTTCGATATCAAACTATCTGATGATTTGTATGACCGCTAGCCTTCTTAGAGAAAACCTTCCATTTTCAGAATCCCCCTGAACGCCTGGTCGGCATCCGCCACAGCTTTTTCCCGCCATCGGAACTCCGATGGAGAAAACGATTCGAGGAACTCGACCCGCACGGCCTCTTCAGTCTGCCTGGATCCGGCCCCATGCCAAAACCACTGGTTCTCCTGGATCATCGCCAGCAGTGAACGCAGTTTCCCCCAATGAGAGATGCCAAACGTGCCAAATTCAAAGGAGGTGGCGTACAGCTTAACATCAGGAAATTCCTTCTCCCGGAGCAGGTAGACATAATCAATCATGTCCCCTCTCACCTCGTAGAACTCCTCCGGATTCATGGCCGCGACCAGCGGGTAACCGATCTGCTGGCTGAATTCCCCGGATGTTTTACTTTCGAGCACCGAATTGACCAGAGTCATCTGCTCGCGCGGGCCATAACCGGTGTGCATATCCAGGTGGAGAAGTTTTCGGCAAACAGAAAAGGCCTGGCGGCAAATGGATTTGACCAATGCTACCTCCTCCTGAACCTGGCTCCCACCAAAATGAATCCCCTGCGGATAAGCATACTGCCCTAGGATCTTGGCATCCCAGAAATCCGACTTGCCCATCCGCAGCAAGCCGCGCAGGTACCGCAGCAGCAGTGCGATCCTGTGCCATCCCAGATGGTTGATCTCTCCCTGAGGAGCCATATCGCCCGCGATGGCCTGATAGCCCGGATTGAAAGCCGGGTCAAGCTGATTTTCCTCCCAGACAAAATTCCGGTTCAGGTCTACGTTATTGGGGTTGGTACGCCGCCAAAACTTCATCCCCCATGGATTGATCGTGTGCACCAGAGTGATCCCGGTCGTTTCTGAATCTAGCCTCGGGAGGTAATTTTGGGCAAAATACTCCAGCATGGCAGACCCGACATATCCTTCTATGCCATGCTCTCCCGTGGTAAAGACCAGCATCTTGTCATTCGAGAGTGTTGCGTTAGCATGAATCCAATCGATGGTGATCTCCGGAAATTCTCTCAGTGGAATGCTGTGCAGGACTGCTCCCGGCCATTTCTGCTTCAGCCAGGGAAGCATTCCCCTAAACCGGCGGCGGGAGATTTCATAGCTTTGCGGGAACAGCTGCTGGATCTCAGACGCAGGGTCGGTCTCATCAGCCAGAGGTACAGGAAGAGTTTCTATTTCGCGCATCACGGTCACATCTCCGGGCTAAACTACTGCATGGATGCTGGTGTCAATCGCCTGCTTCAGCAGATCCACCATGCGGATGATTTCATCCTGCGTGATGCAGAAGGGCGGCCCGACCATGATATGGTCGCCGCGGTGGCCGTCCACACTGCCGCTGCCAGGGTACACCACCAGTCCCAGTCGGAAGGCTTCATCCGTAATCTGCTGGCTGAGGTGAAGGGCCTGGTCAAATGGCTGCTGGCTGACTGATTCGCGGACAAATTCGATTCCCCACATGAGCCCGATCCCGCGAATATCTCCGATATAAGGAGAGCTGCCAAGCTGAGCCTTTAATTGTTCAGCCAGGAATTGCCCCTTCTCCGCCACCGATTCAACCAGGTGGTGCTCCTGTAAATATGCCAGGGTCGCCAGGCCAGCCGCAGCCCCGACGGCGTGATGAGAGTAGGTGCCGCCATGAGAGAAATCCCCGCTGCCGCTGGCAATCAGGTCGACAAGCTCGCCCCGGGTGACCACCACACTCAGCGGGAAATAGCCGCTGGCAGCCCCCTTGCCAATTGTGAGGATATCCGGCACAACCCCCCAATGCTCGGCGGCAAACCATGTTCCCGTCCGGCCCATCCCGGTCATCACCTCATCCATAATCAGCAATACGCCATAACGGTCGCAAATTTCCCGGATGCGCGGCCAGTACCCATCCGGCGGGACCACCGCTCCCAGGGTGGCTCCGCTGACGGGCTCGGCCAGAAAGGCGGCCACATTGTCCGGGTTTTGGTTGAGGATTTCTTCCTCAAGTGCGTCGGCACATTTCAACCCACACGCCGGGTGCTCCAGCTGAAACGGGCAGCGGTAGCAGTAAGGCGGCGGGATATGCGGCACATCCTGGAACATGGGCTGGTACAGCTTGCGCATTTTGGGCTTTCCGCTGACGGCGAGAGCCCCGAGCGACAGCCCGTGGTAGGACATCCAGCGCGAAATGGTCAGGTAGCGGGTTTTGTTGCCGCGCTCCACCTGGATCTGGCGCGCGAGCTTAATGGCCGCTTCAACCGCCTCAGACCCGCTGGTGAGAAAATAGAATTTAGGGTTTTCCAATGGGACAATAACAGCCAACGCGTCCGCATACTGCCCGATCACCTCAGCGGTGAACATGGTGGGATGCAGATACGCCGCCGCAGCCGCCTGCTCGGAGATCGCCTGAGCGATCGAGTCAATCCCATGACCGGCATTGACCACAATCGCCCCGCCGGAGCCATCCAGATATGCTTTGCCCTGGCGGTCGAACAGGTACACTCCCTCGCCGCGGACAATCTCCGGGTGGGTGTGCGCCATACGGCGGTAAAAGATGTGTCCCTGTGAAGCGTTCTGTTTGGTCATCTTGAAACGGCAACACTCATGCCCAGCCCGCCGCTGATGCATAATGTTGCCAGCCCGAGCTCAACATCCCGCTGACGCATGGCATGCAGCAACGTCACCAGGATACGCGCCCCGGTGCATCCAGTCGGGTGACCCAAGGCCACCGCCCCACCGTGCACGTTGCGCCGCTCCACATCCCAATGAAGCTCTCTCTCAACAATCAGCACCTGGGCGGCAAAAGCCTCGTTCAATTCAATCAATCCAAAATCATCCAATTGAAGGCCCGTCTGGGCGAGCAGCTTTTGAGTAGCAGGCACCGGACCCAACCCCATGCGTTCCGGGGCCACGCCGCCGCTGGCAAACCCGACCAGAGTTCCCAGCGGTTCGATTCCTTCGGCTTCGGCAATATCGGCCCGCATCAGCACGACTGCGGCCGCCCCATCGGTGATCCCGCTGGCATTGGCCGCGGTGATCGTGCCGCCATCTTCCTCCTTGCGGAACACCGGTCGCAACTTCTTCAGCGCTTCGGCGGTTGAGTCGGATCGGGGCCGTTCATCGCGTTCAAAAAGGGAGACCGTGCCTTTGCGCCCGGGGACTTCCACCGGAACCACCTCATCATTGAATTCCCCGCTCTCCCAGGCTGAAATCGCCTTGCGGTGACTCTCAGCAGCGAATTCGTCCTGCATCTCCCGGCTGATCTGGTATTCCTCCGCCAAGCGGTCTACCGTCTCTCCCATCACCATATCGCACAGGGGACAGTTATAGCCATCCCGGTAATTGGCATCGATCAGTTCCCCATCTCCCAGCCGGTAGCCCCAGCGGGCTTTCGGAAGCAAGTACGGGATCTGTGACATCTGCTCCACCCCTCCGGCCAGCACGACCTCGTTCTCCCCCACCATGATCGATTGCGCCCCGAGGGTAATGGCCTTTAGCCCTGAACCGCAGGCTTTATTGACCGTGAATCCGGTGGTCTCCTGCGGCATTTTAACCCTCCAGGCGATCTGGCGGGCCAGGTTCGGGCCGATCCCCGCCTGCCGGGCACTGCCAAAGATCGATTCGTTCACCTGGTCGGGAGTCAGGCCAGCCCTTTCGATGGCGGCCCTGGCAGCAGTCTCTCCCAACTGAGCCGCACTCACTTCCATCAACGCCCCGCCAAAATTCGCAATCGGGGTCCGAACCGCTGAAACAATTGCTACCTTATGCATATTCTCATTCCTTTACTTTCGTCCGGTATAGATACCGTCGGGGTCCAATTCTTCCCGCATGATGCGGAGTTCTTCCACCGTGGGAGGCAAAGTTTCCCCAGGGGCAGAAATACTTTTCAACTCCCAGCTAATCTCCGCCTGGACCTCATCAAACGTCACTCCGGGGTGCAGGGAGTGCAGCACCATCTCTCTGCTCTGCGCGTCAAAGACAAAGTTGGCCTTGTT
>DATHZS010000068.1:0-32651 GCA_035458505.1 Anaerolineales bacterium
ATCTCGTAGTTGATACCAAACGTAATCGAACCTTCAAGGCCAGCGGCATCAATGGCAGCATAGTCCTGTGCGGTCGCAAGACCGGAGGGGAAGATGTCAATCGCGTCAGCTTCGATCTGGGTGACTGCTGCATCAGGACCAACGATTGAAAATGCTACCGTGTCCAACCAGCCACCCACACGGGTGGTGCGCACGACAGGTTCTTCAGTCGGCTCTGGTTCTTCAGTTTCATCTGGTTCTTCAGTTGTTGTATCTTCGGTTGTTGTGTCTTCAGTGGTTGTGTCTTCAGTGGTTGTGTCTTCGGTGGTGGTGTCAGTCGTGTTATTTTCCACAACTTCGTTGCCACCGCAGGCAACCAAAACCATGCTGAGGACAACCAACAAGCCTAGTACTGCTAAAAGTTTTTTAGACATGTGTTCTTGCTCCTCCAAAAAGCAAATTTTTGAAAATTTTGGTAAACGGGGAATACATACATTGAATGGGCATCTCTATTGAGGCACCACCTCCTTCTCCTTTTTAGATTTTTTTCGGAACCTTTTCAAGGTTCCTCGATGTGTTATATTATCATTAAATCACAATTCGTCAACACGATTATTAATCTTGTGTTAATCTATTTTTAATCTTTTGCCTAGTAGGAATCAGCCCTTTTCTCATACTACCTGCGATTCTGCGTTTTTCTTCCTTTTCGGCACCAAACGCGCCAGCCTATGCCAAAGGATCGCGACTCCTAAATCTCTGCGCAACTGGATCCAAAGATCCACCCCGCGCGCCCGATCAAAGGCATCCGCCGCTTCAGCGCTGTACGCGGCTTTATTCGCCAGCACCACCAAACTCTCAATATTTTTACCGGTTTTTTCCAGATACTCCAGCATCCGATGTTCTGCTTGCAGCAGGTTCAAACGGCCCTGCAGTTCCCCGGAAAATTCCAATGGGGTTTGGGTAATGCCCGATGCGACCCCTAACATCCGCCCCAGCCACAATAGCCGCCGGTAGAGTTTTGCAAAAGCCCTATCGATCGACTGCCGCCTGAGCACAAAAACATCTACCCGCAACCAGATCAGGAATGCAACTACTGATACCACGATCAAGCCCAGTATGCTCCAGCCTAAAATTTCAAGGCCTGACAGCTGAATTTTTTCCTCTGTAAACCGGATCTCGCGCTCAAATTCAGGCAGATCAATCGCTTCAGTTTGGCGCTGGATGGCCGCACGTCCTGCCGTTGGTTCAAAGGTCACCCATCCAAATTCCGGGAAATACGCCTCAACCCACGAATGTGCCTGGTCGGCGGTAATCACATAATAATCATTCTCTTCATCATACGTGCCACCAACATATCCCACCGCCAGCCTGGCGGGGATCCCTGCGGCTCTGGCAAGCACAACCATGCTGCTGGCATAATAATCACAGTAACCCCGTTGGAGATCAAATAAAAAGTAATCAGCAATATCCAGGTTGGCCGTCCTGATCGGTAAATCCAGGGTGTATGGGAAAGTCCGGAGATACTGCTCGATCGCCACTAACTTATCATACGCGGTCAGTTCCACCGAAGTCAGCTCATACGCCAGATTGATCACACGGTTTGGGACCGTTTCGGGCAGTTGGAGATATTTCTCAACGAGCCAATCCGGATAATTCAGAGAAGAGTCTCTCAAATCATCTTCAGAATAAACCGGGACAACAGAATAGGCTTCGTAGCTCCAGCCATCGAAAGTCGCCCCAAAAATATCTTTGAACTCTGCCGGGCTCTCGCCTTCTCGCCAGTTCACATTGTAGATCCGGTCAACGACGGCCAGCTCGCCGACAACAAATACCTTGTTCGTAGTGCTGAGATCGTTCTCAAAACGCACATCCTGCTTGATCAATTTCTGTCGGTTCGTGTACGACGTGACCGCTTCCTGTCCAGCTTGATAGACATAGATCCTGCCACCTGTTGAGAACCATCCAGTCGAGGTATATTTATCAAAGGTTAGAGAACGGAAATAATAATTCTGGCTGGCAGAGTCAATCACCAAAGAATTACCAGTACTCGGATCGGTTTCCTCCACCCGGACGACCAACACCTTTTCTTCAGAAAGTTCCGGCCCTGAACCTACCAGGTGATCCGAAGGCAACCCCCCCTGACTGAGCTTGCTGAACTGTTCAGACAGGGTCTCCCTGCTTGAATCCCGCTCGATTCCAAAACTGCCAGTGTCACCTGAGCTGCTGACCCTGGTAGTTTGAGTATTGCGTTTGGAAAAATCCTCCCAACGATCTTTCAATTCCTCAATGTCAATTGAGGTGACCCCTCCAGAAACGACCACCAGGATGGCGGATAACATCATCGCTGCTTGGGTCGAGTTTTTTCGAATCAATTCAGAGTAACCGATTCCTCGGTCATCCCAATCCTTCTCCCTGTCCACCTGGGCAGAAATCACCATCAAGGCAATCGTTGCTCCCAACATCAGGAGCATGACATTCGGTGAGGTATCTGAATAGGAACGAGCCATGGCTACAAGGATAAAAGCAGGAATCACTGCTTCCACTGGTCGTTTACGCCGCCACTGGCTCCACATAGCCCAGATTGTCACAAACCAGATCAGCAAAGACCATACCATCAGAATAGAAATCAGATCGTTATTCAATCTCGGGAAACGCCAGGCCCACAAAACAATCCGCTGAAGCATGACAAAAACAGCCTGTGTGAAATCCAGAATATAAATGAGGAGAGTACCAAAGGAAGGAAGCGCTGTTTCACCCTGAAAGACCCTGATGATGGCATCGAAAAACGTACCCAGCCACCAGAACAAATTGCTGATCAGGGTTGCCAAGTCGTCCCACAACCGGCCAACCATCATCGCAGAGAAAAGCAGTCCGCTGAAAAATGTGAACAGCGCGGAGGTCCACCCCTTGCGTCCATACCGGATGACCACGAAAGCCACCAATAGCCCAAGGCCCAAAATACTCCAGGCAAGGTCAAGATTGAATCCCCGGACCACTTCGGAAATCCCGCTTACCATCGAAATCAGGATCACCACCATCAGAAAGAAACCGATCACCTGGAGCCAATACAGTCGGCGTTTTGGCACCGCAGTGGGTCTTCCATTGCTCGCACCGAAGTCAGGCAGCATTAGAGCTTGCTCCAATCCAGGTCACTGGCGGTGAATGAAGAAGATGAAGAGGTGCCATGAGAAGATTTTTGCCAGACAAAATAATCCCTGACAACCGGTCTCTTATAAATTTCTGGTGAGATCCGATAATGGTTGATTCCCCAGGCACTTAATTTTCCTAATACCGGAAGCGGGGAACCTTCGCCGCCAAACGCGGAGGGATCTAGCAGAAGCACAGTAACTCGAATATCTCGCTGCATCAGGCTCATAATCGCACGCAGCCATTCCAGATTAACCGAGGGCGTGATGATGATCGCACTCGTGCTGCGGCCTAAAAATCGCTGGGTCTCAGCCAGCATCGTAAACATCGAGCTATCTCCCCTGTCCACCGTCGCCAGCGAACGCAAAATTTCCCAGCGTTGCCCGCTGCCAGTCTGCGGCGGGAGCCAGATCTTCCTGTCCCCATGAGACACCAACCCCACTGCCCGGCCGTTTCGCAAGCCCCGGTCTGCAATCGAAGCAGCTAAGATAATCGAATATTCTTCAGTCGCTTCCTCTCCTTCACCTAACTGGACGGCCTGATCCATATCCACAAATACCCACCAATCGCTGGTTGGCATCCGGTCAAATACCCGAACATAAAGATCATCCAGCCTGGCAGATGTTAGCCAGTGCACGGAAAACAGGCTGTCCCCTGGAGCATATTCTCTTACGCCGGATGTTGTAACCGTCCGTTTGGGTGTGGTGACCCGGGTGCCGCCTTCTCCTATCCTATCGCCACTTGCGATCTCGATTGAAGGCAGCGGTATGATCGGAGGCACAACCAGCATTGTCTGAGTTTTATCGTATTTGATTTTTACCTGGAAAAACCCAAACGGATCGCCGGTTTCAAGTTCCGTAGGGCCAAGCGTATAAAAACCGCGCGTGAAGCAAACACTTCCTTTTAGCCACCGCCTTACGGATTTGCCGCGGACGAAACGAGCTGTGTTGACCTGGTAGCGTGGAAAATCGGAA
Source organism: Anaerolineales bacterium (assembly GCA_035458505.1). Taxonomy (GTDB): domain Bacteria; phylum Chloroflexota; class Anaerolineae; order Anaerolineales; family UBA11579; genus UBA11579. The sequence continues at coordinate 4,101 of DATHZS010000068.1, forward strand.
TGGTCTACCAGGGAAACCCAGATAGCCGGAAAACGCCCCTGGTTTGAAATGACAAATCGTTCCTGGAGTTGGTCGCCAACCTTTGCCAGGTGGCTTCGGATCTCTCTTTCAAAATGGATTCCCTTCATTAAAGAGCGAGCCCAAAGAAACCCTAGCAGCAATGCCCCCCCCATGCCGACCATAAGAATTCCCCAAACTTTATGCGGCGCAACGATCTGCTGGAAGACCAGAAAACCCACAAAGACAACCACCATTTTTCCATTGAGTTTCATCTGGCGTGATTGAGGAAGATCAGCTTTCATAACCACCAGTATACCATTCTGACAAATCTTATCACCTTAATGCTATATTAAAAAAGTCCCCAAAGATTCAATTACTCTTTATAATGGGGCAGACCTTTGGATAAGGTCACAAATTTTTCGGCACACAGGTATCAGATTGAGTGTGATGCACATCAAGAACACGGTCACACACTACAGGAAGAACAGATCATTGATCATACAATTTGCCATTCCTGATAACTTTGGCAACTCAAAACATTGGAGGTAAGCTCTTGACTATCAACAGAAGCGAACTCAAACTTGTATCCACACTTAGCAGCGCTATCCTGGATGAAATCGAGAAGGCTGTCATCGGCAAGCGTAAACCATTAGAAATTATCCTGGCAGCAGTCCTTTCTGAGGGACACCTCCTGATTGAGGATTTACCCGGCTTGGGGAAAACGCTCATCGCGAAAAGCCTCGCCACTGCGCTTGGTCTCGAATTTAAACGGATCCAGTTCACACCGGATCTGCTTCCGACCGACATCACCGGAGGCTATATTTACGATCGGTCGAAGAGCCAGTTCCTCCTACGCCGCGGCCCAATCTTCGCCAATATCATCCTCGCGGACGAGATCAACCGGGCATCCCCCAAAACCCAGTCTGCCTTGCTCGAAGCGATGCAGGAACGGCAAGTTACCCTGGAGGGCGAGACTGCAATCCTGCCGGAACCTTTCATCGTCATTGCAACCCAAAACCCAATCGAATATGAAGGAACATTCCCACTCCCAGAAGCCCAGCTAGATCGCTTCATTGCCAGAGTAGAAATTGGCTACCCCACCCGGGCAGAAGAAATCGAGATCATCGAACGCCGGCATGTCCGGCAGGATGATGACATCCGCCTTTCGACCATCACAACCCCAGAGCAGCTTCTCGAAATGATTAAAATCATCGAACGTGTGTATGTCGCAGCGGATATTGAAAAATATATCGTCAGCCTGGTACAAGAAACCCGCAACCACAAAGAAGTAGCCATCGGCGCCAGCCCTCGCGGTTCTCTTGCTTTGTTAAAGCTGACCCGGGCCTGGGCTGCCATGCAAGGACGAGACCATGTCCTCCCCGACGATGTGAAAAAATTTGCAGTTCCCTCCCTGGTTCATCGGCTGATCTTAAAACCCGATCTCTGGCTGGAACCCAAAGCAGCCAACAAGATCATCCACGACCTGCTTGCCACAGTTCCTGTCCCGGTGATCGAGCAGAAACTGGAACAAACTTAGACTTCTCTTCCTTTTATATAATTCAGCTTTCAACAGCCCAGGAACTGTTACCCTGGGCTGCTTTCTTTGCGCTCATTTGTTCAAAAACCTCTGCTGGCGTCAATTCCCAGGTTGATTAAAATTCTGCCAAAATATTTTTTTCGCTTGACACAAACCAAACCCGACCTTACAATGTTTGTCACCTGTTTTCACAAACGAATACTTCCCCTGGTCCTGGAGGAAACAAGTACTGGTCAGCAAACTGCCATCAGTACGGTTTTTAATTCCCATGTGAAAACATATCATTCCATATATCGAGGAGAAACGATATGCAAAAGCTTGGTCTTACCCCTTTTGAGCAAATTGCAATCTGGAGCGTTCTTGGTGTTGCTCTGCTTGGTTTGGCCTACGCGCTCTTCCTGCGCCGCCAAATTTTAGCCGAGGACAAAGGAACCGAAAAGATGCAAGAGGTTTGGGGTGCCATCCGAGATGGTGCCGATGCCTACTTGCGCCGCCAGTTGCGCTCGATCCTTCCGCTGATCGTGGTGCTCACCATTGCGATGTACTTTTCTGTCGCAATTATTCCCCCCACCCCCGAAGCACTCGAACGTTTCCATGGCGTTGATGAAAGCACTGTAAAGCTGTACATCGGCCTGGGTCGTGCCGTCGGCTTCATTATGGGGTCATTATTCTCACTGGCTGTCGGCCAGATCGGAATGCGCATGGCAGTACAAGCCAACGTACGCGTGGCATCTGCTGCCCGCTACAGCTTCGGTGACTCGCTGCGGATCGCTTACCGTGCCGGCACCATCACCGGGATGCTCACTGATGGGCTTGGCCTATTCGGTGGAACGATCATCTTTATCATCTTCGGAATTGCAGCTCCAGACGCCCTGCTCGGGTTCGGTTTTGGTGGCACTCTGCTGGCCCTCTTCATGCGCGTGGGCGGCGGTATTTACACCAAAGCGGCCGATGTAGGTGCAGACTTGGTCGGCAAGGTTGAAGCAGGGATCCCGGAAGACGATCCTCGCAACCCGGCCGTTGTCGCAGATCTTGTTGGTGACAATGTTGGCGACTGTGCCGGTATGGCAGCCGACATTTTCGAATCCTACGAGGTCACCATTGTTTCAGGCCTGATCCTCGCCGTGGCTTTGTATGCCATTACCGGACATATCGAATGGCTCATTTACCCGCTGATCGTACGCGGCATTGGTGTGCTTTCATCCATTATCGGCACCTATGCCGTCAAGGGCGGTAAAGAAGGCAACGCTGAATCAGCCATGAGGGCTATCTTCAGTGGGTTTATGTCCTCAGCAGCCATTTCCGCTGCCCTTTTCTTTGGTGCCGGATACCTCTACCTGCATGTCTTCGCAACCGAAGACCCGATTCCAGGTGGCTGGTTGCGCGCTCCGTTGGCAGTCGGTGTAGGTGTATTGCTGGCCATCCTCATCGACCGGATGACCGAATACTTTACCGGGACACACCAGTCCCCAGTGCAAGAAATTAAGAAATCAGCCGATACCGGACCTGCCACCCTGATCCTCCAGGGTTTAGCCGTTGGCTACGAATCATCTGTTTGGGCGATCGTGGTCATTGCAGGCACTATCTTTTCCTCCATTCTCATCTTCGGTGGAATTGAAGGCTACACAGCAGCCGAAAATGTCACCTTTATCCTTTACGGTGTGGCCATGACTGGTATCGGTATGCTCACCCTGACCGGAAATAATGTCGCCATGGACTCCTTCGGCCCGATTGCGGATAACGCAGCCGGGATTGGTGAAATGTCCTGGAGTAAAGAGAATGATGAAAACCTGGATAATGCCAAGCAAATCATGGCCGACCTCGACTCGGTTGGAAACACCACCAAGGCGATTACCAAAGGTGTTGCCATCGGTTCCGCGGTGATTGCCGCAGTTTCCCTGTTCGGTTCCTTTATGGTCGATGTGACCCGCGCCCAAATCGATGCCGGTGTTCCGGTGGCACAACAATTGGTCAACCTCGGTATCCGCGTCGATATCCCGCAGGTCTTCATCGGAATGCTGATCGGTGGTGCGCTGCCGTGGCTGTTCTCATCATTCGCCATCCAGGCTGTCAGCCGGGCGTCTTCGCTGATTGTGAAGGAAGCCCGCCGCCAGTTCGGCCTCGGTGTACTGGAAGGTAAAGTGAAGCCTGACTATAAGCAAGCGGTCGAAATTTCAACCACCGCTGCCCAGAAGGAGTTGGTTCCGTTAGCGCTCCTCGGCGTGCTGACCCCCATCCTGGTAGGCTTGCTCCTCAAGGTGGAAGCCCTTGGCGGTTTCCTGGCCGGCATCATCCTCTCCGGTCAGCTGCTGGCAGTATTTATGAACAATGCCGGTGGCGCCTGGGACAATGCCAAGAAATTGATCGAAGACGAGCCCTCCGACCCTGAAAACAACCTGGGTAAAGGCTCCGAACGTCACAAAGCAAGCGTAGTCGGCGACACCGTTGGCGACCCGATGAAAGACACAGCAGGCCCAGCCCTCAACCCGATGATCAAAGTCGTCAATATGGTCTCCCTGATCGTTGGCCCCCTGGTGGTCTACTACAGTGACCTTGGTGTTGTTGGATGGATCGCTGTGGCGGTCTTGTTGGCCGGTTTATACTGGGCAATCCGCACCAGCAAAAAACCTGCTGACAGCATCAACTAATAAATCCACGATTTTTTAGATCAAAATGAAGACAGGAAAGTGCAAATGCACTTTCCTGTTTTTTTTATTTACCCGCAAAGTAGCCGCGAATCTCGTCTAAAAACCCTGGGAAATGAAAATAAGAGAAAAATCACTTGCAACTTCACTCAGAATAAGGCATACTTCATTTATAAGGAGAAATGTCCATATGGTAAGTATTGCGCTTAGATCATATATTAATGATATCGGCGACATGATTGATCACCAGCAAATCGCGGAATCAATTGCACATTGCCGCCATATTCTCGAGACGTATCCCAAGCATGTGGATACCTACCGTCTTCTGGGAAAAGCCTATCTCGAAGAGAAGCGTTACGGGGATGCTTCCGACATCCTCCAAAGAGTGCTTTCCTCGGTTCCAGAAGATTTTATTGCCCATGTCGGCATGAGTATCATCCGAGAAGATGAAGGGAATTTAGATGCCGCCATCTACCATATGGAACGCGCCTTCGAAACCCAACCCTCTAACCATGCCATCCAGGACGAACTCCGCCGTCTGCATGCCAACCGTGATGGCATCGAACCTCCCCGGATCCGCCTGACCCGCGGTGCTCTGGCACGGATGTATGCCCACGGGCACCTGTTCGACCAGGCGATTGCGGAACTGCTGGCAGCCATCTCCGAAGATTCTCAACGCTTCGACCTGCAAACACTGCTCGCAGAAATGTATTACCAGACCGGGAAAAAAGTTGATGCCGCCGAAACATGTACAAAAATCCTGGAAAAATTACCTTACTGTCTCCAGGCCAACCAACTGCTTACAATGATCCTGGAAGCCAACAACCGGGCAGATGATGCACAACGTTACCGCCAGAGATGGGAAGCACTGGACCCTTACGCCGCATTTACTGACCAGGATAATTCAAACCCTGATATCGTGCCTGATTCTAAAGCCGAGGTTGAACGGCTGGAATGGGAGCCCGAATCGTATCTTGATGGTGGGGATGGCCAACCTGCCTGGGCATCATCACTGGGCGTCACTGTGGGCCAGGAAGAGGAAACGGATGAGGCTGTCCCAGCATGGCTGACCAGTGAAACCGCCTCAGATGAAGAAGAGAGCTTTGATTTTGAGAGAGAAGAAGATGATTTCTTCGACTCAGGCAAGGCTTCCGATGCTCAGCTTTTTGAAGAAGATGAAGCCGAACCTGCCGCAGAAGATTGGCTGAGAGATACGGATGAACAGGATGATTTGGGGTTGTTTGCCGGAGAGAGCTTTGATTCAGAACCAGCTGCCGGAGACGATGATGATTTCGATTTATTCGCAAGCCTGCAAAAACCCACTTCTGGTCTGGATCCTACTGCATCAGACACCATAGCAGATGACAACGCTGACGATGATGATTGGATGGCTGAGTTTGCCATCCCGGATAGCTCCGATACACCCTCCGACAAAGATGAAACATTGGATATGAAAGGGGACTGGCTGGCATCTCTGGAAACCACAGGTGATGAAGACCCCGCCCCGGTGTCAGATGCTGAACCCGAAGAAAAACCGGATTGGCTGACTTCTTTCGATACCGAAGAGGATGAAGAGGCTTCTGCCTTGGCAGAAGGTGGGCCTGACGATGTACCGGATTGGCTGGCTTCTTTCGATACCGCTGAGGATGGAGAAGCCGCCACCTTGGCAGAAGGCGAACCTGAAGAAGATGAAGATGATTGGCTCGCTTCCCTCGGGGCCGCTGATGAAGAAGAAACGGAAGCCCCGGAAGACGATTGGATGGCTGCTGTCGACGCCGAAGAAGAAGACACACCCGCCTTCGCAGAAGACGAGCCCGAAGAGGAAGAAGTAGAATTACCGGACTTTCTCAAAGAAGCAGGATGGGAGAAAGCTCCAAGTGATGCTGATGATACAGCAGACATTGATTATGAAACCGAAGAGGATCTCCCCGAAGAATTGGAAGAAGTGGAGATCCCCGATTGGATTCAGGAGCTGGCCCCCACCGAAGACCGTGAATCAAGCCCGCTTCCGAGCGAGGTCATTGCTGAAGCTGACCCGGAATGGCTCGATGAAATGGAACAACAGCCCACCAGCCCGACACCCGATTGGCTGAGCGAGCTGGATGAAACTGCGCCGGAAATGCCAACAGAAGAAAGTCCCAAAGAGGAAGAGCCAGTCCTCGGCCAGCAAATTGAAGCCGATGATTTGGATATGGCTTGGCTCGAAAGCCTTGCTGCAAAACAGGGTATCCCTGACGAAGAACTTGTCACATCACCGGAACAACGCGCCGATGCAAGCGAACGCCAACTTTTCGAAGAAACTCCGGAGGAAGAAGTTGGTGAAATAGAATCGGAAGCCGACTGGCTATCCGAGCTTGATACTCAACCCGAAGCTCCCGCAGAAGAAACCCCATCAGTCCTTGAGGATGAAGATGATTTTGACATGGATTGGTTGGACGAGATCGGACAGCAAGCCGCTGAAGAAGCCGCTGCAACCTCTCTCGAAACTCCTCCCGCGGCGGCGGCTGATGATGAGATCGACCTGGATGACTGGCTTACTGGGTTAGAAACCCAACCTGAAGCACCTGCTCCACCTGAAGCAGAAGTCCCAGTGGAAGCAGCACTTCCTCCTGAAGAAGAACCTGAAACCTCCTGGCTGGATGAGATTGACATGCAAGCTGATGAAACGGAAGCTGAGGATCAGCAATCAGAGGATGATTGGCTGGCAGACCTGGGTGAAGGCGATGATGAAACCGATTCGGACGCCGACTGGCTTTCCGAGCTTGACGCCCAGCCCGAAACCTCCTCACAAGAAACCCCTCCAGTCCTTGAAGATGAAGATGATTTTGATATGGATTGGTTGGACGAAATCGGACAGCAAGCCGCTGAAGAGGCAGCAGAAACCCCGCTCGAACCTGCCGCAATCGTGGAAGACGGGGATCAGACAGAGGACGATTGGCTGACGGACATGGATGAACGCGAAGGGGAAGCCGAAACAGACGCCGACTGGCGTTCCAAGCTTGACACCCAACCCGAGTCCCCTGCACAAGAAACCTCACCAATTCTTGAAGATGAAGATGATTTTGATAAAGATTGGTTAGACGAGGTTGGCCAGCAAGCCGCTGAAGAAGCTGAAGAAGTACCAACCGAAGACGAGAAGAGCGAGGAAGCATGGCTGGCTGAACTGGCTGATCAGGAACAAGAAACAGCCTCCGATTGGGGTCTCGAGGAGGCTACACAACCCGAAACCCCTGCCCCACCGGAAGACGAAGGTGTTGATCAAGACGCGCCCCTGGTTCAGGAAGATAAGGATGATTTCGACACTGATTGGCTAAAATCCATCGGTGAAGAAGCCGCTGCAGAAGCGGCCGCCACCTCAATTGAGGCCAGCACTGAGGAAGATGTTGAGGAAATCCCGGACTGGCTATCAGATGTTGAATCAGAGTTCGATACTGAAGAGCCAATCGGTGATGACACCATGGGGCGATTCCTGTCCGGCTTGCAAGAAACTGAAGAAGAAGATGAGCCAGGTGTAAAAGAATTCCTCTCAGGGTTAGATCAAGATGAAACTGCCCCTGGAGACCAGACTCAGGGTGAAGATCTCATTTCCACCCCTGAGGAAGATTTGGAAGCTTTTTCCCTGGAAGATCTGGTCGAACCTGATCTGGAAACGGATGAAGAAATCCACCTGGCACAGGGTGACCTCGACGAATTCAGTGCAGAATTTGAACCTGCAACAATCGAAGCCGAACCGGAGGACACACCACCTCTGGAAGAAACCCCGGAACAGGTCACTGACCTGACAGAAGACTGGCAGCCCGAATCACAGATGGAAGAACCACCCGGCCCCGAGGTTGCCGATATTCCTCAAGCGATCGACCCAGGGTCTCCACAGGGTATCTTGGAAGCTGCCAGCAAAGCCGCAGACAAAGGTGAACTGGATCAAGCGCTAAAAGGGTTCTCAACCTTAATTAAGAAGGGCAAACTGGTAGAAGATGTCATCAGGGAATTAACTGAAGCCCTTCGCAGGCATCCAGTAGATGTTCAACTTTGGCAAGCTCTTGGAGACGCGTATATGCGCATCGACGACATGCAAGAAGCCCTGGATGCTTACACCAAGGCGGAGGAGCTTCTTAGGTAAAGCTTCCTCCACATTTTCTCAGAATTCAAATCACACAATCCAGTAAATATCAGGATTGTGTGATTTTTTATCTGGAAATTCCAGGCATTTTCCCAAAAATCCCCCACCTCAGGTATAATCTTCTTTCGATATGAGGATGAGAGTCTTTTCTCTCATGTTCATTCAATCGAACCATTCAAACCGTTCATTGACCAACAAGGGAACAAGGGTTTGCCTGCTGGTCAGATCGAAATCTGGGTTCGAATACATTTTGGAGGCACAAATAAGTATGGAACAAACTTTAGTATTTGTAAAACCTGATGGTGTTCAGCGAGGCCTGATCGGTGAGGTCATTTCCCGGTTGGAAAAACGGGGCTTGCGCCTGGTTGCTGCAAAATTCATGCAGCCATCCAAAGAATTTGCCGGGCAGCATTACGCGATTCATCAGGGTAAACCCTTTTATGATAATTTGATCGCCTACATTACCTCGGCACCGGTCATGGCGATGGTTTGGGAAGGGAACAACGCCGTTGAAGCAGTCCGGCAGACCATGGGCTCCACCCGCCCAACAGAGGCCGCTCCGGGATCGATTCGCCACGATTTTGGTTTGGAAATAGGACGTAATCTAACCCACGCTTCAGACTCTGTGGAAAATGCCATGGCAGAGATCAACCTCTGGTTCAAACCGGAAGAACTCGTCTCCTGGAAACGCTCTCTGGATGAATGGATCTTTGAATAATCTCTCATTTGTACAAAGTGAATAATTTCAGCAAATAAAAAAACGGAAACGTTGGACGTTTCCGTTTTTTTATACATTTCTTTCAGTAAAAATCATTTGGGCATCGGTGAAGTCAACATCACACATTCGCCCCAGGCCCATTCTACTGCATATGCAGCACAACTTTTCCCTCACTCCATAATTGCTCAAGCCCGTAATACTCTCGCTGTAATGGCGAAAAAATATGCAAGACTACATCCCCAAAATCTGCCAGGATCCATCCATCCGTTTCAGTCCCTTCCACATGGGTCTTAAGCTTATGTTTCTCCCGCACCCCATCCAGAGCAGCATGAACAAGAGCTTTCAACATCCTGTTGCTGGTGCCTGTGCAAATCACAAAATAATCTGTAAATGGAGCAATTCCCTGAAGATCCAATAACATGATGTCTTCCCCCTTCTTATCTTCTAATGCCTCAACAATTGTACGCGCGACTTCCAGTCCGTCCAAATTCACCTCGTTTATTTATGATGTAGCTAATTTAGCTGTATAAATTTTACTATAAACCGCCCCATTCGGCCCCAAATCGCTGCGGAATAAGGATACATCTTCAATCCGAGCCGCTCCCAAAAAGCCCAATCGATGGTTGCGCAGCAGCGTACTGATCTTGCGGACTTGTTTCGAACTGGCATTCCGTGATACGCGACCAAAGGTCAGATGCGGGCTGAATTCGCGTTGGTCTGGGGCATATCCCAACCGGGCCGTTTCTCCATCAATCCTGCGCTGCAAATTGATCAATTCGTCGGGAGCCTCCACCCCCACCCACAAAACTCGCGGACGGTTTAGATTGGGAAACACCCCAAATCCTCCTATACTGATCTCGAATTGATGATGATTCGCGGCCTCCGCATACAGAATCCTTTGGATCATCGCAATATTTTTTTCAGAGACATCTCCCAAAAATTTCAGCGTCAGATGAATGTTAAGAACAGGCACCCAGCGCACCGGCAGATCATCTAACAACTCTTGCAGTTGTTGGGATGCTTGCTCTAATGATCGGTTGAGCGTCTCAGGCAGATCAACCGCAATAAATGAACGGATTACCGACATCTATATTCTCTTTCAGGCTATTTTGTTTGTAGAGCTTTTTGCACCGCTTGTGTAAAATCCGGGAAGCTAACCGGTTTTCTGAGGTATTGATTAGCTCCCGCATTTTGATAGGCTTCTACATCTTCAGGAAACCCCTTTGACGAAACAATGATTACCGGAATATCCCTGTAATCGGGGTGAGTACGAACAAAATGCAGCACTTCCAAACCTGATTTTTCTGGCATCATCACATCCAGCACAATCCCATCAGGGGGAGATGTATTGATCGAATCGATTGCTTGGTTATAATGATGGCTTGAGCGTACCTGAAAACCACTTAAGGTCAGCATTTCAGAGAAAAGTTCTGAAATCTCAAGCTCATCATCCACAATCAGGATGGTCTTCTCTTTTTCTGACAATCGTACTCCTACTTCGTCAGGTTAATGTTGTCACTAACTAATAACACCTTAGCACAAACGAGATTTATAAGCAAGTCCCGATGATATTCATAATTATATCGTTAATTTTCTTCGATTAAACGCTGGTAATCCTCCATTGTATCCACATCCATTCCGGCTTTGGCATCCAACCACGGCACATATCGAATTCGGAATTTAGAGAACACCTGACGACCTCCAGAATCACCTTCCAGCCGGCTCAGAGCCGTAAAAGTAGATCGATCGAACAACACCGGGTTGCCCCGGCGGTCATCGACCATCGGCGCCACAATCGGTGAGAGAGATTCGCTGTATGCTCCGACCAATGTGCTTACCAGCTCTACCGAAATCTGAGGCTGATCCACCAGAAAGAACAGCGCTCCATACACCTCAGGCAGTTCCTCATTGATTAACTTCACTGCCGCTCTCACCGAACTTGCCTGACCATCCAGCCAGTTGGGGTTGTTCACCAGCCTGACTGGTAAACCATCCAGCTCAGGCTCAACCTCCTGTTGGTAAGCCCCGGTCACCACAACGACAGGCGACAAACCCGCCGCCAGCGCGGTTTCTGCAACTGCCCGCACAAAAGGTTTTCCCTGCCAGTCCAGCAGCTGCTTCGGCTGTCCAAGGCGCGCAGACCCGCCCGCCGCCAGCACTACTCCCGCCAATCTCCGGTGGACTGCCAGCACTTCCTCATTCGAAGATGAAGCAAACTGGGATACCACCACCTGCCCGTAGGAAGAAAGCAATTTCCCGCTCATCTGCTTGGCTTGTGCAGCAAGGGTCGGACTGTCACATTGATTCAAGAGTGCTACTCGTCTCGCAGCGGGTGGCATGCCTTTCAAACCACCATCTTCTGACACAAGCACGCGTACCAGCGAATCTGGCCCAATCAACTCTCCCGGTTGCAGTTTGCTTAATTCCCCAAAGAGATGCGGTCGGTGGACTGTATCCGAGGTCAATGTTTGCCCCATTCCACTCATCCCTGCAACCACGACCACCTCCCCAACCCAGGCAGGGATGACTGGCTCATGGTCAGCGGGTGCCTTCAAAGGTCTCAGTCGAGAACCATCTGCCTCCACCAGCAAAGCCGCCGATTTCTCCCTAGCCAATTGATCCACCTCTGAGATAAGTTCCAGCGAAATCCCTTGGGCCCTCATATCTTCCCCCGGCTCACCTGTCAGCAGTACAACACCACCTAAAGGCTCACCGGCCAGTTCCCGAAGATCTTCAGGAGTGGTCACAACCAGATGGCGGTCTGCCCAGGCCAGCTGTTCCATCGCAAGATGCGTGGTAGCAGAGAGCAGGATAGTCCGGACCCCCTTTTCATGGGCCTGGTGGGCAAGCCGGAACATTGCCGTGGATTTGCCGCCTGCCCCCACAAATGCAATCCGAGACTCCTCCGAAACAGGGATGGCATCAATCAGACGCATAGATCTTATCCCGGATGTTTTTTCGAGTCAAAATGGCCTCCAATACCCCCCCGCCAATCGCCAGCGATTTATCTGAGATCAATCGGGCATAATCCGGGTTGCTTCTGGGGTCCAGGTCGCCGATCTTCATCCCTGTTTTTACTGCGAGCCCCTCCTGCATCATTCCACGCAAGATCCCATCAAATGGGGCTGTCACGGCAGTCTCACCGACATATGCCAACACATCGCCTTCTATCACAACCGATCCAATCGCAACCGAATTCTTCAATACACCATCTTGCGGTGCCCGCAGCACGCGCTCACCCGCTTTGCCCCCCACTGACTCAGGAATTCCTGTATTAGGCAGGGCATCTCCTTCCCAGATCACCCGGCCCAGCAAATGGCCGCGCATTGTCTCTACAACTGCGTGGCAGTTCTCTCCTGCTGAGAAGCCCGGGCCTAAGCCGATCACCAGTGGGGCGGCTTCCATGCCTATTTCCGGAGACAGCTTACGCATCCTGGCATCCACCAACACCAATGGAGAAAATGGTTCCAGGCACGCCAGGTCCGGGTCCACCAATACCGCAACCTTGTCCTGGTCGAGGATCTGCTGCACCTCCTCCATATTTTCAGCCAACTGACCGGTGATCTCTTCCACCTGGACCGTCCGGCTGAAAACAGCCTCCGCAAAAGACACCAAACGGCGAACCACCAGCGGATGCGGGAGTTCCGAGATTAGCACATCGAAACCAGCACGTTTCAAACGGGCGGCGACGCCGCTTGCCAGGTCTCCACCTCCCCGGATCAGCACTCGCGCTTTACGTTTCATGCAAAAACTCCAGGAGTACCGGGTTCACTTGAGAGGCATGTTCGTAATGCGGAATATGCCCGCTGGACTGGATAGGAAAAAACTTTGTCCTCGGTACCAAAGAAATAAAAACAGTGCTGAATTTAAATGGCACAGTCATATCCTGTTCGCCCCAAAAAAGCAGTACCGGGGGGGTATCCATCTGCCCCAGTTGCCGGTAGACATCCAGGCTGTCTCTTACCACCCCTTCCCGGATAGTGGAAATGAGAGCCCGCCTGAAACCCTTATATTGCATCGATGGCCGGTACATTTCTGCGAAAGAATGTACATGGTTTGGATCGTAAAACACATCTCCTACAACCCTTTCCAATGTTTTCCCAGACACAAGCCCAAATAACAGTTCCCCCAATGGGGGGACCAACAGCAAATTAACAATCAAGGGAACCTTGAGCGGGAACCCCGCCGGATCTACCAGGATCAATTTATCAACTCGATCAGGATACCTGACAGCAAAATTGGAGGCAATCACTCCTCCCATCGAAAGACCGATAACAGCCAGGCAGCGCTCGATCCCCAATTGATCCAGGAGACCAACCAACTGCCGGTCGAAAAGATCCTTGTCATACAAGACATGCGGTCGGTCGCTGTATCCCCTGCCGAACAGATCATAGCGCAGCACCCGGTACCCTGAACGGGACAGAACCTCAAAAGTTGGGTCCCAGATGAAAAAGGGTACGGAAAACCCATGGATCAGGATCACCACCGGCCCGTTTTCCGGTCCGCCGAGCTCATAGTGCACAAATCCATCCGTCAGCTGGATAAATTCCCCTGGCAGTGAGGCGCGAGCCTCTGGATTAAGAACTTTTGTCTCTCCACGCATCGGCAATTCTGTCTTCATCGAAAAGATACATCCCTGTATCACATAAGTAATTCGACCGCGCTGGTCAGCCCTGCTGTCTGCACCCCGCGCTCCCAGATCGCCTGATAAATCCTCAGCAAGTCTCGGTAAGCGCCGTCCACGAAGAGCGCCATCTCGGCCTCATTCAGGTAGATATGATTGGTCAAGCGCAGACGGTTATCTACATCTTCATCCGTACGTTGGTAGAATATTTTGATATACTCGATCTTATCGGCAATCGCCTTCGGAGGAAAATAAATCAGATATTCCTCATCATACCGACTACCGATGAAAGCACTCCAGAACAAGCTATCCGGATGCGATCGCACATAAGTAAAATCCAGACCATACCAATCCTTCTTCACTTCCCAAATAAATTCAGGGTTATTTTCGAAATCACTATGGTAGCTTTTTTTGGTGGGATGCCAAATCCGGTCGATCCATAAATTGTCGGTGATCAGGTGAAAAAAATACCCGAGTAAAAAGGAAAAACGTTGGGGGTCTTCCTGGAGATCAACTTGCCCTTGCATGTACTGATCGTAAAATTTCATGTCCTGGCAAATACCAGTAGCGTCCGGTGTCTCTTTATGCAGGAAGTGGGTTACCTCGGGAGGCGGGTCGAATACCTCCCATCTCTCATCTGGGACACCACTATCCGGAGCTACATTTCCAATGGCAAACTGCCCGGCGTCCAAATCCGGGAGGTGCTCCAGAATTTTATCTGCGATCCGCAGATGTACAATCCACGACGCCATAACGCTCTCCTGAGGGGCTGTTGAAAGATAATCCAGCTCCAATTCGATTCATTCTTTGAAGTGTTGTTCAACCTTACTCCTATAGTATTATCACATAGAAATCCAGGATTTAGAGAGTTTCTCTACATACTCCAAATGAAACAAGAAAAAGAGCGTACAACAACGGTACGCTCTTTTGATGATTAATCGTTCCACAAAACCGGGAACTGGGTCAGGCCAATTTTCCCAATCCGCGCAGCACTCGTTCAGCCGTCAGCGGAAAATCGTTGAACCAGACACCGGTGGCATCGTAAAGGGCAGTCAAAACTGCCGGCGCCAGGGGGATATAGGGCATTTCAGCCATTCCCCGTGCCCCGAAGGGCCCAATCTGATCCATATATTCAAGGATAACGGAGTCCACCTGGCCGGGAACATCCAGGATCGTAGGGATCAGATAAGTAGACAGCTTGTCAGTTACCACGTAACCATTTTCCTGGATGAAGTTTTCCATCAGCACGTACCCGCCTGCCTGCACCACGGCCCCCTCGATTTGCCCTTCTATTTGCATCGGGTTCAGAGCTTTGCCGACATCATCCGCACAAACCACCCTGGTCAGTTCAATGTTCCCCGTTTCAGTATCCACTTCAAGCTCAACCGTTTCAGCCACATAGCCATAGGCAAAGTTTGGAGTGCTGATGCCTGTTCCTTCGGCCATCGGGGTGGTGGCAGGAGGCTGGTAGTTAAACGTGGCGCTAGCTGGCCGGTCTTCATCTCGCCACTTCTCCAATGCCAATCGCGCCGCTCCCCGGATCGCGTTACCGGCCATGAAAGTCATCCGGGATGCAGAGGAACTGCCCGCATCACCGGTGACGGCTGTATCGGCGACCATCAATTCGATCCGATCGAGGGAAACATCCAGCGCTTCAGCCGCGATCTGCCGGAAGACTGTATGCGCCCCTTGCCCAACATCTGAACCGGCATGATACACCACCACTCGCTCAATTTCCGACTTGCCGTGCAGCTCTACGGTCGCCCAGCTCCTCTCCGGAAAGCCATAGGAAAAGCCGACATTCTTGAAACCACAGGCAAATCCAACCCCGCGCCGGATCACACTATTTTCTTTGTCAGGCTGATTTTCCCTCGACCAATGACCATTCTCGAGCTTCCAGCCCGATGAGATCGCACAATTTTCTACCACCCTGTCCATCGTCACCGGTTCAGGCAGCGGAGTTTGGGTGTGCCCATCTACCCCATCCCGGATCACATTCTTCATCCGGAGTTCCACCGGATCGATCCCCAAGGCCGCGGCAAGTTTATTCATCTGCATTTCTGCTGCAAACGCGCCTTGCGGACCACCAAATCCGCGGAACGCCCCACCCGGGACATGATTGGTATAGATCGCATAAGAATCCACGCTGACATTGTCGATTGCATAGGGGCCGGAGACCATCAGAGTAGCATTCCCCAGCACCTTATTGGATGTATAGTTATATGCACCTGCATCCGCCAGAACTTCAGATTGAGCCGCAATCACCCGTCCATCTTTTGTCGCCCCCCACTTTGCACGGATCAAATAGGGATGGCGCTTATGGTGACCGATGATCGATTCTTCGCGCGTCCAGATGATCTTGATCGGACGGCGGATCCCCCGCTGGTCCAGACGCCACAAAGCCAGAGCCATCACAATCTGGATGGAAATATCCTCCCGGCCGCCAAATGCCCCCCCAATGGCCGGGTGGATCACCCGGATCTTCTCTGGGGGCAGGTCCAGCGCATGAGCAATCATGGCACGTTCCTCATGTGCCCACTGGGCTGCCACGGCAATCGTGATGCGGTCTTCCTCATCAAAGTACGCCAGACCCGCTTCAGGTGCCAGGTAAGCATGCTCCTGTGCAGGCGTATGGTACTCCCCCTCCACAATCACATCTGCGCGGGCAAACGCAGCGTCCACATCTCCCTTACGGATGTTGTATCCGTAATAGGCATTGCTTTCTTCATCCGGATGAATCAGGGTTGCCCCTGGCAGGCGGGCTGCTTCCAGATCGGTGATCACAGGCAGGTCTTCATATTCCACTTCAATCAGTTGGCAGGCATGGGCAGCCAGCTTTTCTGTTTCCGCCACAACCACCGCCACCTGGTCCCCAACAAACCGCACCCGGTCTGTGAACGGTTTTTTCGCTCCTGGACCGCACAGCACAGGCTGATCTTTTTTAGTCAGGCCATATTCATTCACCGGGACATCCTTGGCTGTGAACACACCCAGCACACCCTCCAGCGCCTCTGCTTTCGAGGTATCGATGGCCCTGACAATCGCATGCGGCCTTCCTGCAAATAAAATCTTCATATACGCCTGGTTATCCATATTCAGGTCACCAGGATAATCCGTCTCCCCGGTCACTTTTCCCTTGGCATCAATGCGGGTTGCAGATTGTCCAATTGATCGCATAAATCTTCCCTCAATTCTCTGATAACCGATCAAAATTCAGGCGATGCCTGCGATTTTGATCATTACGAAGCCGCGCTTCGCCTAAATCACACTCCAGATCTCATCCTTTTCTTAGCCGCAGCCTGGTTTCCTCAACCTGAAAAATCCGCTTGAGTACAGCCACTCCTGTGGCATAGGTTGGATCCATCCCAAAATAAGACAAGCTGGCCGATCCCAGGTTTTTACCCTTACTCAACGGTTTGTCCGATGCATAATGCAGCACGCCCAAGTCGAATGGCAGGTCATACAGATTGACCACTTCGTTCAAAGGGTGGCGCTTTGGCCGCGTCATTTCGTAGATCGCGGAAAGGTAGGGGCCGCCTTCCATTTCAATGTCCGTATAACCTTCCCGGTAGAACACATCCATGTAATCCACATTCTGTAAAAAAGTCCCCAGCACGGTCACGGCTTTTTGATTATCCAAAGCGGTACCATATACCAGGTAAGGAGCTACATCCGGACCCCGAAAACAGTTAGAGAACAAAAAGGTGTTGAGGGACTGCCCGTCGTACACCACGTTCGGAATCATCACATCTCCCACAACCCCGTTCAGCGTGGCGGCCTTCCCAATAATATAAATCCCTAACACGCTCCCAACGTTTTCGGCTACCTCAGTCAAAACCTGGTAGGCTGCCAGCCCTAATGGGTAATCGATGTTCAGGATTAACGCATCACTTTCTTTCAGGATATCCGCATAATCCCCTGTCAGGCGT
Organism: Anaerolineales bacterium; assembly: GCA_035458505.1. Taxonomy (GTDB): domain Bacteria; phylum Chloroflexota; class Anaerolineae; order Anaerolineales; family UBA11579; genus UBA11579. Next base: position 21,674 of record DATHZS010000068.1, read on the forward strand.
GGATCCATCCTGTCTGGGTTGAGTTGAGACAGCGGGATCAACTGCGATTCGAGATCAAAATTATGCTTGCTTTCCGAACGCAAAATTGAACAGGCCTTTTCCCATTCTGCCCGCATCCGGATCAACCGCTGTCCTTCCGGAGTATTCTGGACCTTTTTAAGCAGGTAATAAAAGAAGTTTTCCCTCGAAGAGGGGACCACATCCGCCTGGATTTTTTCCCACTCCTGCTTCAGATTCAGATCCGTTGAGTCTTCCAAAAAAGAAAGCAGGTCATCTTCGTGGTCCAGTGCAAAACCGGTTACCAGGTTCACCAGGCTGTGCGAATTCGAGGACACAAAATACACAGGTTGAGTAGAAATTGCGGGATTCAGGGTGACAATTCGATGCCACCAGCGGTGAATCGCACGGCGGTACTCGTTCAGAGAGCCATCCAGCAGCCTGACCTTGAGATCCATCCGGTGCCTAGAGACCCGTTCCAGATTTGCCTCAAAATCTGCGCCCCAAATCGACATCAGGCGTTCCATATCCTCATCGTCAAGACCGAGCACTTCCGCTACCACAGCTAACCCGGCCGGATTATTTGCCAGGCCAGCAATCTCGATCTCTTCCGGTACCTGCTGCATCAAAGAGTTCATCTTGTTCCACTCGATCTGATACGCGGTCAGGATCGGGATCAGGTCATCAATGTCAGAACGACTGGTGATCAGGCAGGCCAGGATATCTGTGCCATTATAGAAACACCTTCTGCGCCGGGCTGGTGCCCTTACCTCATGCCAGTCCTGCGATTCTTCAATCTCATATTCCTGGAACATTTCATAGGTCTGTCCCAGTACGACCAGATTCACCTGTGTGATCACTTGGGGTAAGCGAAGAATGCTGTACACAAATGCCGACGAATCGACAACCCGGTGGCGCGCCAGCGGGTGCAGCAACGAATTCATCCCGGCATGAGCCTCTTCTAAACTGCGGAGGCGTACTTCGGTAGAGGCGCGCAGCAGTGAATAAGCTGTACGAAGGTAGAGTTCGATTTCTTCAGAAACAACTTCTGGTACGGTACGTTCCATGAAAACCTTTTTCCAGACGATGCTTTACTTTTCGTAGGTTGGTTTTTTCAGTTTTCGTTTTCGTTTAAAGGTTTTCGGTTCTGCCTGGAAAAGCTGGTAGGTGGATTCCTTGGAACCGCTGTACATCGCAGCATTGATGATCGTGAAAAAACCGAATAAGATCAACATGATCACAAACCCTACAGCCAGAACAGCTTTCAAGTCAGTAACTGGCCCATACACAGGGATGTTCGTCGGTGGGGACTGGAACTGAGGAGGCATGACCATCCCACTCCGCCTGGCAGCCTGCAAGAGCAAATCAGATGCTGCAAACGAAATCAGCGGAATTAAGACCATCATCGCCAAGCCAATTCCCCTCCAAACCGGATGCGGTTCTCGAGATTTCTCTCGTTTTTCTTTCTCAAAAAAATCACTCATTACCGATCCTCACTTTCGCAGCATCCTCTACTGCCTGGATAATCTTGTAATACCCTGTACAGCGACACAAATTCCCGGTCAGGGCATGTTGGATCTGTTCTTTGCTCGGGTCAGGAATTTCTTCCAATAATATCGCTGCAGACATCAGGAATCCGGGCGTGCAGTAACCACACTGGACAGCACCAGCGTCAATAAACGTTTGCTGTACCGGATGGAGAACCTCACCTTTTTGCAATCCTTCAATTGTCATGATCTCCGCCCGGTGTGCCCTGGGAGCTGGCACAAGACAGCTCATCACAGCCTTTCCATCCAGGAGAACTGTGCAGGCGCCGCATTCCCCTTCCGCACAGCCTTCTTTCGTGCCAGTCAGGAGTGCTTCTTCGCGCAAAAGGTGCAGCAAGGTTTTTTCGTGCCCGGTTTCAAACCTGACTGGATTGCCATTAACCACCGCTTCAATCGGTTCGAAACCTCCGTTACTGCCCACAGGTTCTGCCAACTGGGCCAGGGCATTTTTTTGGGAAAGCATCGGCGGTGTTTTGGGATAATCTTTTGCCTGAGTCCCTTCAAACAGTCGGGAAAATGTGCGCTTGGCAATCACTCCAACCATGTAACGGCGGTAGGCCGCCGACCCCCGGAGATCATCAATTGGACGAGCCGCTTCAATCGTCAGGGCGGCAGCCTGTTCAATCACATCCGGATCCAACGATTTTCCAATCAGGTACTGCTCTGCCGCCTGTGCATGGACAATTGTTGGGGCAACCGCACCTAATGTCACCGCTGCTTCAGTAACCACCGGTCCTTCAAAGCTCAGTACCGCAGCCAGATTCAACACGGATATCGCCTGAGCTTTTCGCAGTCCCACCTTGTAGAACATGCCGCGTTGATCTTCCTGTAGTGCCGGGAAGAAGATCTCCACCAGCATTTCATCAGGCTGGAGTACGGTCTTGCGCACCCCAGTAAAGAAATCGGATAAGGCGACTGTCCGCTCTCCCCTGATTGAAAGGAGTTTCACACTGGCTCCCAAAGCCATGAGCGGGGTGATCGTGTCATTTGCCGGGGAGGCCGTAATCAGGTTGCCGGCGATCGTTCCACGATTGCGGATTTGAGGAGCACCAACCTCCCAACAGGCCTGGGCAAGCGGAAAAGCCCTCTCTACAATCAAGGCAGATCCTGCACAATCGTTATGCGAGACCATTGGGCCCAGGTGGATATGCCCATCTTCCCCGAGGGAAATCGTATCCAGGTCAGGGATCCGGGTCACGTCGATCAGCGTTTGCACGTCGGGATGGATACCTGCCTCCAGTTCCAGGATCAGGTCGGTGGCACCTGCTACAATCCGGGCAGACCCATTTCCCTCAGCTAGTGCAGCAATCACTTGTTCAATCGTTGTTGGTTGAAAATATTTTCTCCACATCATCAATCACACTCATTTCTTATCGATGGATTTCAAATAAAATCCAGCCGGATGATCATCTATCTGCGTATCTTGATTCTACAGCCTTCCCCTGATTTTGCAACTCTGACAGCGAGTAACAGGCTCACACACTCCCAAAAACGGCTATGCCTTTCCTGATGCCATTGGCTGGCCATGCCCGCCGCGCCGCTGCTGGATGATCTGAGCCAGGATACTCACCGCAATCTCTTCGGGGGTTTCCGCGTTCAACTCTAAACCCACCGGGGAATAGATCCGTGAGATCCTTTCCGCATCTACCCCCTGCTCCAATAACTTTTCTTTGGTGATCTGCCAACGCCGCCGAGAGCCAATCACACCGATATAAGCAGCCTCAGACTTACTCAAAGCCGGTAACCCGGCAGCATCGACCTCTACATTTCTGGTGGTAAGTACGATAAAGGTTTGGGAATGAATCCTGGTGAATTCGACAAGCTGCTGCATCGGACCAAGATGTACCTGGGCAAATTCAGCCAGGTCATCGGTCAGCATTTCCGGGCGGTCGTCACTGATCACGACTGCATAGCCTAGCCAACCGGCTAAACGGGCAAGCTCCCGGCCTACGTGCCCAGCACCAACCACAATCACAGTCGGCTGAGGAAGAATGGGTTCCACATACACCTCCAATTGACCTCCGCATACTCCTGGGTCGCCGCGTTGTGGGTCTGTCATGGCATAGGAAACCAGTTTCGGTTCGCCATCGGTCATCGCTTCCAGCGCTGCCTGAACCACACGGTGTTCCATTTCTCCCCCGCCAATCGTCCCGGATATCCTGCCGCCGGGATATACCAACATTTTTGCACCGGCTGCTCGAGGTGTAGAGCCGCGTGCTTCCACAACGACACACAAGGCTGCCGTTCCCTGGGTATTAACCAAATCAGTAATTTCCTGATAAATATTCAATTCCATTAATCTTCTACCATCCCTAACACTACTGGCAGCAACTGCTTCTTACGGGACACAACCCCTTCGGCGTGTCGAATACCATCCGAGAGCAGCGGGTAAGGCAATTCATTCAGGATCGGAGGGCCATCCGAGAACAGCAACCGGCTTGAACTGCCTACCACGTTTGTCACCATCAGCATAGAAAAATCCAGCCCGTTCTTATCTCGCTGGCGGTTGAGGGCATCGAATAAGGATTGGATGATCTCAACAGAATCAATGAATTTGGTCACTTCGACCTGGGCAATGCTAAACCTGAATCCACCCGCCTCATACTGTTTCAGGTCTTGGTTCACAATTTCATCAGGCTTACGCGCCTCAATTCCTGCACCTGCTTCAACCACCTGCTTGCCGTAACTCTCCAATGTTTCTCCTTGCAATGGGCTTCCTGGAATAAAGGCCCATCGTGCCAGGCGGTTGGCCGCCCGGTGGTCACGCGGGGTGGTCGTCGGCGAAGTCAGGATCAGCGTATCCGAAAGCAGCCCGCTGAGTAGAAGCCCGGCAATCTCCGGTGGAGCGCTCAATCCGGCTTCTTCAATTCTTTCAGCAACCAGGGTACTGGTGCTCCCCACCACATCGACGGTAAAACGGATCGGGGTATGAGTAGAGGCATTGTCCAGCCGGTGGTGATCCAGGATTTCCACCAGTTCAGCCTCATCCAAAGAACCGATTGACTGGCGCGGCTCGTTATGATCCACCAAAATCACCCGCAGGCGAGGTGGATTGAGCAAGTCCCGCTGCCGGGCAACCCCAAGATACCGCCCATTCTCATCCACCACAAAAAAATCGCTCTCTTCCAGCCGCAAGATCCGGTTGAGAGAATCTCTGATCCGCGCACTGGCCTGAAAGACCGGTACATCCAGGCCGCATGCTTCCCGGCTGGGAGTCTCCATCAAAGGAGTCAGATGGTCAGATTCTTGCCGCACGATGGGCCCAATTGCCCGGCTGAGAAAGGCAAACAAACTCCACCCTGTCACCAATCCATACGGAGTGCCGTCTTCATGGATCACTGGGGCAATCCCGCCTGTCCGGTTCGAGATTGTCCAGGCTTCTCGTAAGGGTTGGTCTGGTGTGATTGTCGCAAAGCGGCGGCTGACCGATTCAAACCTTGGAGAAGCATCCGTAAGCAAGGTGGGGGAATCAACTCCTAGCCGTTTCAGAACCCAGTTGGTTTGTGGGTTGAGCGCTCCGGCCCTGGCGGCAACAGTTTCCAATCCATCTCGCTCTTTCAGCAACCATGCATATCCAACTGCAGACGCAATTGAATCCATATCCGGGTTAACATGGCCAATCACAAAAATTTCTGCCATACAAGCATCTCCATACTATGATTATCGTCAGCCTGACCCTTGCAAGCAGGCGCTTCATAATTTTACCGCGTTTAGAATCGGCCTATGGGCAATTTACCTCGTCCTGGTCAGGAAGTTGGCTTTCTGCCCAGAGACGATCAAATTCTTTCAAGTACTCTGCTGCAATTTGGCTGTTATCAATCATGATCACATTCTCATCATTGCTGGTATCAGCATTCACCGAGAAATTATACGAACCCGTCACCACAATCTGGCGGTCAATGATCAGCACCTTGTGATGCATCGTTCTTGGATTCCCGTCCAGGCGAACGGAAAGACCATTACAGTACAGGAAGGGGAACTCACTGTATTCTGTCATAGCCCCGCGCTGTTCAAATATCCCTGCAACACTGACCCCATTCTTCGCCTGCTGCAAGATCGACCCGCCCATATCGTCATCCGTGAATGAAAACGCCATAAACCGGATTTCAGATTGAGCTCTGCCCAGCAGTTCTGCCAGCAAGGTGGCGACATCATCCTCGGCGGCAAACCGAACCAGAACCGAAGAATCATCAATTTTTACATTCTGCTGGTCAACCGTCGAAGGAGAGGTTATTCCAAACTGATCATCCGACCACATTTCCTCAAACTCGCGTTCATACATCTCGGCCACGTCTCGAGACTCCAGCAGGATGACATTGTTGTTATTCAGCAGTGTGCCGTTCTGGGTAATATTCGTCGACCCGGTCCAAACAATCTTTCTGTCGAAGATCCAGAACTTATTATGCATTAAACCCCCTCGCTGATCATCCTTGACCTTTATCCCGGCTTTTTCCATCTGTTCAAAAAGATGATTCCCCTCATCTTCATCCGCCTCAATCCCATATTCATCATCGGTCACCCACAGAACCTCAACCCCGCGTCCTTTGGCCGCGATTAACGCGTTGGCCACTTCCTCCAGGTCAAACTCAAATGAGGCAATATGGATCGAGGTCTGGGCAGAATTGATCTGAGCAACTAACTGATTGGCAATGTAGTTCGTGTCCTCTCCTGGCGTTGTGAACATGACTGCCCACCAATCCCCTTCACTGGAACTCTCCCTGACTGGGATTCCCGCCTCATCGGAAATAAGGTCCGCCGGAGCGCTTCCGCTGTCCACTGCTTCGGGTGGTCTGGGCACAGTCATAAAGATTCGCACACCCAGAATAGGTTCAAGGGCATCATCCCAGGCTACCGTATCGATGATGTTGAGAGATCCCAACAACGCAATCCCTAATACAATAATGGAAAGAATTGTTAAAATCTTCGAGCGGTTTGATCTGAAGATGGTCTTATTTGCCATTTGTTTCTCCTTCAAGTAAATGTCTCAATGTTTGAAACAAAAGCCCTGGTTCAGTCTTCGATAGAGAGAGAAGAGATTGAATCCTGTTAATATCCGGCTCCACAAATGCCTCGCCGTATAAAATCCTGGCTTGAGCAACAATTTTCTCTGCGAGGTCGTAAGTCTCTCCCTGTCCACTCAAAGCCTGATTTACAAATCGAGCCATCCGGCGCATGGCTTTCATTCGGGGGTACATCACTTCATCAGCAGCAGCATCTTCCACACCAGCGGTGCTGTCCACTACCTGGCGTACTTGGTGTTCAGCCCATTCAAGGAAAAGCGAAGCACTGCTGTCGTCCATCTCGCTGGTAAAACCTTCGTTCCCATACAGCGATTGCATTTCTCTCTGTAAACGCTGTTCAAGGCGCGTATCCTTCATTCCTTTTTCCATTCGGATCCTCCAACAATCCTGTAACCACAGGAAAAATCAAGAGACATAAATCACCTAAATTATGTCCTATATCGCTGTATTATACTTGATGGTAAATTTCCCCAAATCAAAAACACGTCATCACTTGCTCCTGCGAACAGCAGGATATTCGTTAATTTTCATGCTTCGAGACCATTCAAAACTGTTAGGTTTTCCTACGATTCTGTTAGGACATTTTGGACGAGTATCGGCTATAATCACAAGTAGATAGCACCTGCCCTTTCAATAACGCACATCGGAGCCCATCACTCCCTCATCATCCCGACATCACAGCACATCAATCCCCGGTCGGGTGCTCTCGCAAATAACACAGGGCTGGCAAATTGCCAGCCCTGTTTTGTTTTTTGGACTCAATCCTGTTCGCCCTGACAATGAAATCCTTCCCCCCTCACAATACGTCGCTAATATCCTGTCCTCTTGCTACTGCCCGGGCTGCCATCCAATCCATTTCTGTCTTGGGTGGAACCACTTTTTCTTCCCTGGGCACCAGTTTCAGAGCCCCTGTACTGCATTTGGGTACGCAGACACCGCAGCCCACACAGCTGAGTTCGCTGACCGTCATGATGAAATCTTCCAGGGCCAATGCATTAAACTGGCAGTATTCCAGACAATCTTCGCAGCCATTGCAGATGTCTTCCTCGACAACATTAATAAAGGAGGAGTGCGCCACCACGTTGGCCACCCCCATCTCAGCCATTCCTCTCAGGATGCCGCATGAACAACTGCAGCAGTTGCAGATATACCACAGCCCTTCCTGATTGTTGCCAACCGAATGGACCAACCCGGCATCTGCGGCTCTGGCCAGGGTATCCATGGCCTCATCTTGAGTCAACGCCCGGATCGTCCTGTTATGGTCAAATGCACCGGGCATCGAGCTCAGGGTCATACACACATCCACAGGATGATCACAGGGATCTCCAACCAATGCCTTCTGCTGACGGCAAATACAATCCACCACCCCCCATGATTTTGCCTCATCCACAATCGATGTAACACTTTCATAAGGGGCTATTTCCATTCCTGTTCGGATGGTCTCATTTACCGGGACAACCCGGTGCACCTGTGGGCTGATGGCAAGTACTCTGGCAAAGGCTTTCTGGTAGTAATCCTCAAACAATCGCGCCAATTCCTCGTCCATGCGGCCAATCTGAAATTCATAAATCCCCACCGCAAATGGCAGCAAACCAAACCCTAAACCACCGTCCAGTTTTCCGGCTTTAATCAACCCCCGCTTGACCATCCCTTTGAGCGCCAGGTGGATTTCTTTTGGATCCCGTTCCAGCCGCTCGGCAACCTGCTCAGAGGTCTCAAGGGTCATCCGCAGTTGGGAAGCTAATTCCGCCTGTTCAGAACTGAATAGTTTTTTGAGCAGGCGCAGTTCTGCTCCATCCTCCGTGGCCGGAAAACCATTAGGTAATGCATCTAATCTCTCTGCTAACAATTTATGTGGATCCATTCACTCCTCCTTGTGTTTGAAGATTCCCGATCAACTACATGTCAAACTGGCACAAATCATGCAATGTGACACTATACAAACCGGAAAGATGGTTTGGGTTTTAATATCCGATTTCTCCGGATATGAAATGTCAAGTCAGGATGCTTGACTTAGAACATATGTTCTTTTAGAATAATACACACTATTGTTTCATTATACCCAAAACAAGTATCAACACCAAATCAGGAGAAGACCTTATGAAGTTCGAAGAGTGGGCCAAATATGAAGAGGCACGTCGCCAAAAAATCGGCAAGCAGACCTGGGTTAATTTGGAAGCAGAACAGGATAAAAAGCCAGTACAATCCAGGTCAGCAAAAAAAGAGGGTGATAAGAATCGTTTGCTATCTGCGATCCTTCAGGTTTTCAATCAGCGAAGCATCTAACGGGGTTACCCCATACCCTGACCAAAGTCAGTCCTCACCGAACAAATCTCTTTTATTCCAGGACGCAGATAAAAAACGCCACAGCACTTTCCCGCGGTTTAGCCAACGGATTTGCATGCCATGTCCCTGATTGTCTAATATCCTGTCTGCAATCCACGGAGTGACCGTCTCCACCTTATCTGCCAGGATATTAAAAATCTTCTTGGTCCGCTCCCAGGTTTCCACATCAGCATTTTTTTGCATGGACAACAAGTCCGTGACAACCATTCCGGGACTGATGCTGCCAACCAGCACCGGACTCCCTTCCAACTCTTTGACCAGTGCGTGAAACAGGTAATTGCCTGCCCGTTTGGTAGCACTGTACAGGCTCATACCACCCTGCACATCTCCCTGTGACCCCTTTCCTTCCATCACATACACAGCGCCACCCCCCTGTTCCAACATCCCTGTTACCGCTACTTTGGCTCCGTACATCAGTCCAAGGACATTGGTTTCAACCACCGACTCGATCAGATCTTCAGGCAGTGCCCAAAACTGTTCAATCATTTGCGCCTGGCCGGCATTATTGATCCAGATATCCACCTGGCCAAAATGCGCTTTACTGGCATCCCACAGATCTTGGACCTGACGGAAATTTCTCACATCACACGCCTGTCCGAAGATTTTCCTGGCCGGAAAATATTCCTCTAATGCCTCAACCACCGCATCCACATCTGCCTGTTGCCTTCCACTGACCACAACACTGCAGTCGCGGGCTAAAAAGGCTTTTGCCAGGCCAAGACCAATCCCCTTGGTACTCCCCGTAATCACAACCGTCTTCATGCTTCCCTCCAACTTTGGCTGGCACCAGACCAGCCATCCAAACTACCTACGCCTCAGTTACTATAAATCTATTCTATCAAATCATCTTCCGATTTTTTAAGACATTTGCGCAATGCAACCTCCTCATGACTTTCTACATATGCAGTGATCAGATCCCCTGCCTGAAAGACAGTATCTCCGTGAGGGATCAGGCGGTGCCCGTTGCGCTGGATAGAGACCAGTATGCAGCCATGCGGCAGGCTCTCACCTAAACTGCCCAGCGATTTTCCAACTGCCCGATCCCCTGCTTCCAGGAGGAGGTCAAGGAACTCCACCTCGTTGACGGCAGAGATTTGTTTCTGGGTAGTCCGTTCCCGAATCTCAGAGCGCCGCGCCAATCCCAGGTTGTAGGCGCGGATGATGTCTTCCCGTCGGATCATCCCCAGCAATTTATGCGGCTCATCCACCGAGACCACCGGGGCACGCGTCAGGTCTTCGGGCGGGTTCCAACGATAATAGACCTGTCTGAACCATGAAGCCAAAGACCTTGATTTTTGATGTGCGTTTCCTTGTGACAAAATTTCCTCCAAAAGCGTACAAAACTAAAAGCCGATATACGCCCATTTTGATGATTTTCAAGCGAATTAGATGTGTTTTCATCCAGACACGTGATTTATTTCACACCCTGTTACCTGTTGACATCCACTACCAATTTATGCTAAACTCTAATTTGCTTGTAGTATGACAGAAGTTCCATAGAAAGACCTCATCTTGATTTGGAACCAATGCAGGACCAAGCATTATATTCTTAGAAAGGAGTTCCAAATCGTGACCGACACCAAAGAACGTGGTACGGTGAAATGGTTCAACGGCCAGAAAGGTTATGGCTTCATCGAACGCGATAGCGGAGAAGGCGATGTTTTCGTACACTTCAGCGCAATCGCAGGAGATGGATTCAAAAACCTGGATGAGGGCCAACGTGTTGAATTCACTGTCAAAATGGGCGATAAAGGCCCGCAAGCGCAAGAAGTATTCAAAATCTAGTTTTGAACCATCAAGCGCACTACAGGCCGGAGAAATTCTCCGGCCTGTTTCTTTTTTTATACCAGATTATCCACCCTTTTTCAGTTACCATATCCGGTCTGTCCTGAACTACCGCCCTTCCAGATCCTGCGATTTGGCAGAATGAGGTAATTTACCGTTTTTCAACCAACTTTTCAGGATCCCTCTCAACTGCTCAGCGTTATACCCGGAGAACGATTCATCCGTACCATCCAACCAACCCCATAGATCATAGAATTCCAACACATGATACCAGGGCAGCAC
>DATHZS010000069.1:0-9698 GCA_035458505.1 Anaerolineales bacterium
TACCGCCCAAGCGAATCCTAATATTGCGTTCATCAAATTTACATTGGCAAAACTCGATTGAACTAACCGTAAGGATTGTTTTGGAAGGGGAACGCTAAAGAGTTGTCACGTATCGCTATAAGATCGTGTTTATCAGAAGATGCTTAACCAAAAACAATTTTGAATTATTGCCAATAGAGACATCAGCGGGGAGATCAGTCTCTCGAGTTCCACTTATCCAGTCGTTAGAAAATTTCACGCATTATCATCGCATCATGATCGAATTTCCCGATATGTTTGGGACGCCAGTCCCATGACAACGGGACATTGTCCAGTGTAAAGTATTTCTACGAGGACCAATCAATGAACACCTTCGACCCCCAATTGACCGGCAAGATCGCTTCCGCCATTGTTGTGACGGCTGTCCTGTCAATCATTTCCCTGGCCCTTCTGTATTCCGGGATTCCCATCTTTGGTCCCATCAACGACCTTACCAATGCCCTCAGTGGAGTGTTGATCGTCGTTATGGTATGGCAGTTTCATTTTCTGCTTCGCGAACGCGCCGCGGGAGTTGCCCTTCTCTTCCTGTTGGTTGTCTTTGCAGGTTCCGCAGCTATCATCATCAATTCCGTGTTGGTGGCTTTCGGTCGTATGCACTGGTTGACAGGCGGCATGTATACAGCCATCGGCTATGGATTGATCGGTATCTGGCTGCTCGTCCTTCTCAGGATGATCGCTCCGCAGATCTTCCTGACCCCGGGATTGATTCGTCTGGGCACTGTGACCGCCCTGGCATTGCTTTTCTGCCTGCCCGCCGCGCCCCTGATGGGTTTGGGTGACAAGCTGGAAATAAATCCGTTGATCATTATTGTGTTCATCGGTGCGGGTACGGGCTGGCTGCTTTTCCCGATCTGGTGCTGGCAACTGGGACGAAGGCTTATCTCGTTATGAAAACCTTCTATGAGATCGTCTACAACCGCTTCCGCGCGCCATGGGACATCGGTCCGCGCAGGGAACTGGTGGAACTCGTTGAAAGCGGGCGGATCAAACCCTGCAAGGCGATCGACCTGGGCAGCGGCACCGCCAGCAACTGCATATTCCTTGCGCAGCACGGATTTCAGGTAACCGGCGTCGATTTCGCCTCCGCGGCGGTTGACCTGGGAAAAAAGCGCGCGGCGGCGGCGGGGGTAATGGTGGATTTCATTCAAGATGATCTGACCAATCTAAGGAATGTTTCCGGCTCATTCGACCTGCTGGTTGATTACGGAACCCTAGACGACCTCCACCCCGGTCAGCGCGATTTGTATCTCCAAAATGTTCTACCTCTCACACATCCGGGAAGTCTATTTGTTCTTTACTGCTTTGAATGGCAGCCGCGCGGATGGGAACATCTCGTATACGACAGGCTGGCCCTTCGCTTGAATGAAGCTCATGACCGCTTCAGTCGCTGTTTTGAAATCGAGAAAATAGCGGGGGAGCAGAATCTGTCCGGTTTTCCGCGCGGTTGGGCAGTCTACCTGATGAAGCGGAATGAAACTGTAGCATGAAATAGATTTCAAATTTGATAATCAAAATAAGAAAGGAAAATATCATGAAAACCTGGATCACCTCTCTCACCGGAGCCGTTATGCTCTCCTTCGTTCACCTCCTGCTAGAACTGTGGCGCGGCTTCCTCGATTTTGCCTACGTCCTGCCGGATTATTCAAACGGTATGACCGGTAACATGGCGCTGTACGGATTGCTGTATACCGTGATATTCGCGATCTGGTTGATCGGACTGCGGAATGCCGGGCAGGGAAAACGCGGCGGAATCATCACCGCCATTGTGCTCGGCGTGTTGTTCTGGCTGGGCCTTGATCTAAGTACGATCTTTTTCTACTGCCCGGGCGGCTGCGAGGAGGCGGTTTTCGACTATTCGACCTATACATCTTTGGTTGTGGGTGCCCTTGCCTTATACGGCTTGTTTATGAACCTTCGACAGAAAAGTGATTAGCTAAAAATCATTCCATCCCCAATGCTTCACTAATTGCTCCAAGATAGTTCACTGAAAGGAGTGCAAGATGAAGAAGACTATGAAATGGATCGGTATTGTATTGGCGGCTCTTCTAGGGTTGGTAATTTTGGCCGCTCTTGTGATGGGAATCGCTGGCGGTCAACAGCTCAGGAAGACGCATGATATTCAAGCGGAAGCCATCACCATCCCCACGGACGAAGCGTCTCTGGCGCGCGGCGAAAAACTGGTGGATGTCGCGTTTTGCACCGAATGTCACGGCGCGGATCTGACCGGTGATGTCGTGTTCCAGGATCCTGCCATCGGCGCGATCTATGCCAGCAATATTACAGGGTTGGGTGAGGAGCATACGGATGCCGACCTGATTCTTTCCATTCGCCACGGATTGGATCACGACGGCAGGCAGTTGATGATCATGCCCGCAGATGTGTTTGTCAATCTCAGCGCCGAAGATCTCGGCTCGATCATTGCCTACCTCAAGACCCTTCCGCGCAAAGGCGATGAACTTCCCGAGCCGGAGATCACCTTCATGGGACGCATCGGGCTGGCTGCCGGCATGTTCGGTGATGTTTTCCCAGCCGATTACATCGATCATAATCAGCCATTCCCAGTTATGCCTGAGGTTGGAGCGAACATCGAATATGGCGGCTATATGACTGGACTATGCACAGGCTGCCATGGGACAGACCTCGCAGGCAAAGTGTTCGACCCCGAAGCACCTCCAGCACCAAATATTACCCCTGGCGGTGAACTGGGGGAATGGTCCGAGACGGACTTCATCCAAACACTGCGCACAGGGAAAAGCCCCCATGAGGATCACGAACTTGATCCGGAGTATATGCCATGGCAGGCATTCTCCAAACTCAGTGACGACGAATTGAAGGCGCTCTGGATGTACCTGCAATCGGTACCGCCGAAACAGGAAGGAGATTCAGAATGATCACAGAAGAAAAAGCCCAACGCTATCGTGCCGCGGAGGACAGGCTCTGGGGGTATTACAATGCGAAGCCAAAAGAGCATTTCCTTGATCTCGCTCAACCGGGGTTGAAGCTGCGCGTCCTCGAAATCGGCGATGGGGAACCGGTGGTGTTTATCCATGGCGGCCCGAATGCCGGTTCCACCTGGGCCCCGATCGCCCAGGCAATGCAGGATTATCGCTGCATCATATTGGATCGGCCTGGCTGCGGTCTGAGCGAGGCAGCGGACTACTCACAAATAGATGATTTCCGTATCTTCGCCATTGATGTGTTGACTTCTGTTCTCGACACACTTGCCATCGAGCAGGCAGCAATTGTGGCCAGTTCGTTTGGAAGCGCGTGGGCCCTGTGGTTTGCAGAGGCGCACCCGGAACGGGTCTCCCGAATTGCGCATGAAGGCTGTCCTCCGTTTCTGGAGGGAGCGAAGCCGTCGATGTTCATGCGACTGATGATGATAAAGCCGCTTGGCAGAATGATCGCCAGACAAACGGTTACTGAAGCCAGCCAGGAGATGAATTTTCGCCAGCTCGGCCATAAAAACCTGATCGGATCAAAAGGGTTTTCCCCTGCCCATGTCGATTGGGGCCTGTCGTTGATGAACGACACAGATACGATGAAGAACGAGATCGCTATTATTCAAAGAGGAAGCACCTGGTTCGGCTTCCGTTCCGGGCTCACACATCATCCCGGGTTTTTAAAGCGGTTGCCGCAGCCGATGTTGTTCCTCTGGGGTGAAAATGATCCGTTCGGGAGTGTGGATGTGGGGCTGCGTGCCTGTGAAGTTTTACCGAACGCGACGTTAAGATCTTTCCCCGACTCGGGTCACCTCCCCTGGCTCGATGACCCTCAAACCCACATCCGTCTGATTCGTGATTTTCTTGTAACAAATACGGCACCTCATCCAGATATAAAGGAAGAATTGGTTGCTGCCTGATAATAAAGAAATCCGCTGCGTGGTTGTCGATTCCATCACAGCGGATTTCTGCTTTTCCGAATTGGGAAGTATTTTGTGTTCGCAATCAAAAATCCCATCTGAGACTGCCTTTCCAACACGGTACAATGGAATGGAATGAGCCACAAATTGAATGCCGAAATAATCTCTGAGCATATAGAATCTCCCCTGCCTGAATCGCGGTTGAAAGGAAAATGGCTGCGTATCGCACGGGTTGGCTGGATATTCCTGACTCTGGTGGCCTTGGTTCTTCTGGTCACCTCCCTGCCGGGCTATCTCGGTCGCGGTGGCAGTGGCCTGCCGGATCATGGTCCCGGGGTGGAGGCGGGTCGGGGATTTGATTTTCTACAAACCCTAAATTTGATCGCATCCCTTGCATCATTCGGGTTGTCCGTTTCATTATCCTTTTTACTTTTCCAACGCAGGTTTGACAACCTCGCTGGTGCCGTGGTCTCTTTCTATCTCCTGGTATATGGCATCGTTCTGACAGGCCCATTGGAAGTCTGGGAAAGGTACTGGTTGGGCAGTTCTGATCTTGCCATCAATATGCAGGCTCTGTTACTGGCAACCCCTACAATAGCCTTGCTGGCCCTGTTCCCAACAGGAACATTCGTACCGTATTGGATACGTTGGATTCTTGTCGCATCGATTCCCTGGAATGTCCTCGCCATGTTCTTTCCCATCACTGGAAACAACATATCCGGTTTGCTGATCCTGGGATTTTTATGGGTTGCCCTGCTCGGATTTGGCCTATACGCCCAGATTTACCGTTATCGGCGGGTTTCCACACAGGATGAACGCCAGCAAGCCAGATGGGTCTTGCTCGGTTTTGGTTTGTGGTTCGGATACGTCCTGATTACCAGTTACCCTTACTTCTATCTGGAAAGTCTTCCTATTGGAAACCCTCGACCCTGGTGGGCGCCACTGCTTCAATTGGGCTGGTGGTTTTCGCTGAGCATCATACCGGCAACGCTTGCGATTGCTATCACCCGGTCGCGGTTATGGAACATTGATGTTGTCGTCAACCGGACTATGGTCTATGGAGCCCTCACTCTGGTGACCCTGTTCATTTATGTTTTTGTGGTTGGGGCATTGGGAAATTTTCTCAATTCTGGTGATAACACGTTCGTTGCCATTCTTGCCACCGGGCTGGTTGCAGTGTTGTTTCAACCGCTGCGCGATCGCATGCAGCGCGCTGTAAATCGGTTCATGTACGGCGAGCGTGATGATCCCTACACGGTACTGGCGCGGCTCGGGCAGAGACTTGAAGCCACCGCATCATCACGGACTATCCTCCCAACCATCGTCGAGACAATTGCGCAAGCCCTCAAACTTCCCTACGTTGCAATTGTTTTTACCGACCATCGTGGATCGCATCTTGTAGCCGCCTATGGGACTCTTCCACCTTATCAGGAAATTAGATATCCTCTGGTGTATCAGAACGAATCATTCGGGGAGCTGGTGCTGGTCCAGCGTTCTGAAACGGAATCTTTCACCTCCAACGAACGGCAATTGCTTGCCGACCTTGCACGGGAAGTGGGTGTTGCCGCCCACAACGTCCGTTTGACCGCTGACCTGCAGCGCTCGCGTGAGCAACTGGTGATGAGCCGCGAGGAGGAACGCCGCCGTATCCGCCGCGACCTGCACGATGGACTTGGTCCCGTTCTTGCCAGCCTCAACCTGAAATTGGATGCAGCCCGAAACCATCTGAGAGGGGATCCCGATGAAGCAGATTCCATCCTGTTGGAAATAAAATCCCAAACGCAGGATGCCCTCAGTGATATCCGTCGTCTTGTATACAACCTTCGCCCCCCCGCGCTCGATGAACTGGGCTTTTTATCTGCGATAAAGGAATATGCCAACAGTCACTATGGCACGGGTCTATCCGTAAAGATCGAACATGAAGATGATTTCCCCAATCTGCCGGCTGCAGTGGAAGTGGCCGCATACAGGATCATCTTTGAAGCATTGAATAACGTCTCGAAACATGCCAATGCGACGAAATGCATGGTGAGGTTGGCAGGAAATGGTGAACTGCAAATCGATATCACAGATAACGGCATCGGTATTCCAAAAGGGTTCCATTCCGGCGTGGGAACAAGGTCGATGCTGGAACGCGCTGCAGAACTCGGCGGTGAATGCACGATCCAGCCCGACCTCGCAGGCGGCACTCGTGTGAATGCGCGATTGCCATACAAGGTTATTGATGATGAATCCTGAGCCTGTTCGCGTTCTGATCGTCGATGATCACGAACCTTTTCGCAATGGGTTGCGCACCCTGCTATCTTCCGTCGCGGGGATTGATGTGATTGGTGAGGCGGGAAATGGCAAGGATGCAATAAGCCTGACGGAAGAAAATCAGCCGGACATCATCCTGATGGATATTCAAATGCCGGGCATGAACGGAATTGAGGCAACACGACTCATCCATCAATCCAGCCCGCACATTGGCATTGTGGTGTTGACCATGTTCGAGGATGACGACTCGGTCTTTGCATCCATGCGGGCAGGCGCCCGCGGATACCTGCTCAAAGGGGCGGATCAATCTGAGATTTTGCGCGCCATCCAATCGGTCCAAAGCGGCGAAGCGTTGTTCGGTCCCGGAATAGCCCGGCGATTGATAAACTTTTTTACAAACATTAATCCCCCACAGGGAGAAAAGCCCTTTCCAGAACTCACGGATCGAGAGCATGAAGTGCTAGACCTGATTGCCCAGGGGGCGAGCAATAATCAAATCTCACAACACCTGGTTATCAGTCAAAAGACCGTCCGAAACCATGTATCAAATATCTTCAGCAAACTACAGGTAGTCGACCGGGCACAGGCCATCATCCGCGCTCGGGATGCCGGAATGGGGACCGACGAACATCCAAAGTGAAGTGGTATCATCAATTTACGATTATGGGAGATACTAACGCGTAAGTATCGTATAAGAATCCTTGACAAGCATCCAAAATCAACTTAATTCTTTGGAAATTACAATAAATCCCCTGTTTCAAGGGAAAGGTGGGTTCGGAACAGATTCACATGGGTCCACAAGAACCGCTTGACAGCTTTGTCAATCAGTTCTTTGCGTTTTGAGCAAAGGGATGTATGCCATCAAAAAGGTTATCTGAACATTGGCGGATCTTTTTTTCGATCATTCCCATCATTGAGAAAGGAAGGCCACCAATGTCGGGATCATATTGACCATGTAGTGGGCACCCACCGCGTGCTCCCAATCCCGTTTTGCAAATATCACCGCGAAAGGTATGCCATAAAGTATGCCGGTGGTCCAAAAATGATCCGGGGTAGGACCATGACCCACGCCGAACACGATCCCGCTGAAGAGCACCGCCGCGATGACCGCCAGGCCCGGGACCTTGTAGAAAGCCGGGCGCAACATGAAATATACCAATCCGACCAGGTAGAGCCTGTACCAGGCCTCTTCGTTGATGCCAGACCACCAGGGAAGCCACAGGGGCATCCACCACTCTCGTATCAGGGATAAATCCACCATTGGATCCCCCAGTGCGTTGAACAAACCCATGGGCACAAAGTACACCCAGCCCACACACACGCTTTTTAAGGCCGGAACAACCCCCCTGTTCAAGAGCTGTAATCCGCCCAGTCCTGTGCGCTTGAGCAGCAACCCGCCGGTGATATAAAATGGCACAGTAAATGCCGACAGGATACTGCTCCAACTCTTGCTGAGAACGCCAAGTTTCACCCACACCGATCCTGCCAGATACGCGAAGAGAGCAACGGCAAAAGCCTGGAAAATAAGACGCAGTGAAAGATCTCTTCCCCAGACCAGCAGGATTGGCACGAATGCAATCAGCGAGAACAAGATCAACAGGCCTTTGTCATTGGCGGAAAAGTAGCTTAGCAAGAAAAGGATGGCAACCCCCAGAACAGCCAGCCAGGCGCCAATTTTGGAGCCGATCGTTCTCGGAACATTGTCTTGAGGCAGTTGGTTGAAGGCAGGCCCGCTTCGAGCCAGATACCAGAGCAGCGCCGCAGCATAGAGGACATGCAATATTTGACGGATTGTGGTGGACAGGTTCGTGCCTGCCTGGCCGGTGATAAGTATCACGATTGTCGTAATGGTTGCCACCAGCCACGTGATGACCAGGGCGATTTTATCTGCCGCAAACCAGGACCGTAACCGGGATTCTGTCGGAAATAGTGAAGTTGCTGATGGTTTCATCTATGTTCCTCCTTCATCATGCTTGCCCAGTTTAGTTGCTTGTGGATTGGTGCCGCTTGAAAGCTACGAAAACGATCATCAGGATAGAGATTCCAAGCCCGATGAAGAAAACAAGTCCGCCAGCAAAAAACGCTGCGATGGGTTTTATGGCAATGTTGAAGAATCCCCAGACGATATTTGGTCCCACGGCCATGACTGACCTCGGAATGGTTCTGCCGTCCGTGTATTGGCAGGAAAATGTGTACATGCCAGGTTGATCAATGCTGATCTCTTTGTACATCACGCCTGCGCGATCTGGATTATGCGTTGTGTAAATATTCCCTTTAACATTGGTGGGCTCGAGTCTGACAGCTTTACCAGTAGCCTTGGACATCAGCTCACATCTCATAATCGGAGGATATTCGTCTCTCACGTAACTCACCCCATCGATGACACTGCGGTATTCATAGTAAACGGCGTAAGCGCCTTTTTGGGGAAAAGAGACATCCGCAGAACCAGGCACAACCACCTGAGTCAGATCTTGCACACCAACTTCTTCCAGTGCCCCGGGCAATTCCGGCACACTCCGGTAGACAAGAGCTGCCGTCCCTGCGCAAGCAAATATCGGAATGAAAAGTGCCAGTACGTAATACCAGCGAGATGGCTTTTTCTTATTATGAGACATGTGACACCTCCAGTTTTTTTTCTGTTATAACTTTATCCAAGTCGATCATTCCTGGCTCTCGGTACACTGCCGGGTGATCAGGGGGTAATTTCTTCCACATCCGGTCGGACACGACCGCATAAATTGCCAGGCTGATGAGTAAAATATTCCCAAGAGACGTGATCAGGAAACTGTTTCCGAAAGTATTCATGGCGGGATGGAACAATGCCGGCGCCAGCAGGCTCCCATTGGTACGGTTATACAACCACGTCATGATGATGCCAAACAACGGGGTCCAAAACAGCCGGTTTTGGAGGATCCATGCTGCTGGCACACCTTCGCCGATGTCATAGGGCAGATGCCAGAAAGACCACAGGTATCCCACCAGCAAACCTGCTACGATCGTGGAGTATCGAGCCTGAAATCGGGGCAGGGCAAAACCTCTCCAGCCGCTTTCCTCATTGATCCCGCCAGTGGACAGGAAGCCGTTTGTGAATTCAAGGAACAGGAACAGCCCCGCTCCTTTCATCCCCAGGTCAGCTAAAAAGAAGCGGCTCTCGCCGCCAAGCAAGGGCGTGACATAGAAGGACAGCAGTATGAAACCGGGAAATATCAGGAAGATCACCAGGTACCATATCGCTGGCCCTCTGGGTTTCAATAAGGTCGAGAACATTTTTCGGATGCCAGGTGTCCTGGCATACGCGCTGGAAAGTATCCAGGCAGGGAAGACTGCCATGACACCGAATACGATCGAGGCAGCGACCGATTCGAGCCCCAAATTAATCCTTGTGTGCAGGATCATAATGAGCCCTGAAACCAGCCAGGAAATTACGAAGGCGATCCAGCGCGGTCTGCTGTCTTTATGTTTGGGGCCTGGTTTGGCGATCCCTGAGATCAGCATGGCCGTCAGCGCGGGGCTGAAAAGCATAAAGGGCATACACAGGACC
>DATHZS010000070.1:0-13982 GCA_035458505.1 Anaerolineales bacterium
TTTGCTCTGGTAAATGGGGCCCAAATCTTCGGTGTGCAGCACAATTTCCTGGTCAGGGGCGCGCATGGCGATGGCGACGGAATGGGTTCCTCGCATCATGACGCCTTCGATGACGGCCTGGCCGCCGTAGGTGGGTAAAGAGTGATCACTCATTGGAGAGTTATGCCTCCATGTTATAGAAGAAATGAATCAGGGCGTCTATGCCCATATACCAGGGAGCCAGGGTCAGCTTCTCGTTTGGTGCGTGCAGATTATCATCTGGCAGTCCAAAGCCTGTCAGTACAGAGGAAACTCCCAGGATGGATTCCATCTGGCCAACCACTGGTATCGTCCCTCCGACACGGTAGTAGAAGGGTTTCTTACCCCAAACTGCTTCCAGCCCGGCAGCCAGTGCTCTGACACCTTCCGAATCGAGCGGGGTGATCGAGGGTGGTGCGGATGCATGGGTAATGATCTCCCATGTGATGCCAGGGCGGGCATTTTCCTGCATGTATTGGTGGAGCTGCTTCTCCACTTCTGCCGGGTCCTGATTGGCGACCAGGCGCATCGAAATTTTGGCCATCGCCTTGGATGGCAGGACAGTTTTGCTGCCTTCGCCGGTGAATCCCGAAAGAAAACCATTTACATCCAGGGTGGGGCGGCCGCCGACTTGCTCTACGGGGGTGAAACCTTTTTCACCAAATAACTTTGGTGTGCCAGTCAGGTTGTAATAATAGTCTTCGTCCATTGGGAGGCGGGCTAATTCTGTGCGTTCTGTATCGCTCATCTCGAGGACAGAGTCGTAAAAACCGGGAAGGGTAATGCGTCCGTCTTCGTCATGCATCCCTGCAATCAGCCGGGCAAGTTCGTTGGCCGGGTTGAGGACGACTCCACCAAACATCCCCGAGTGCAGGTCGCCTGCCGGCCCCTTGACGCGGATTTCAAAATACGCCAGGCCGCGTAAGGCATATGGGATGCTCGGCTTATCTGCGCCAAGAATACCGCCATCCGGATTGAGGGCGAGATCGCATGAGAGCAGGTCTTGATTGTTTTCAATGAATTTACCTAAACTGGGTGAGCCGATCTCTTCCTCCCCCTCGATAATGAACTTAATATTGACTGGGAGTGTGTCTTGTTGCAGGATCGATTCGATTGCAAAAATCCCGGCCAGGGTTTGGCCTTTCATGTCCGATGCCCCGCGTGCGTAAAGATTGCCGCCTCTGAGGGTTGGTTCAAATGGAGGTGTATCCCATAACTCCAGCGGGTCTGCTGGCTGCACATCATAGTGACCATAAACCAGGATGGTGGGGGCATCCGGGCCGGCGTGCAGGTGATCGCCATAGACAACGGGGTGTAGATCTGTGGGCATGATCCGGACATTTTCAATGCCAATGCTTTTTAATTTATCTTCAACCCAACTGGCTGTTTGCTGCATGGCAGGTTTTGCTTCAGGATCTGTTGAAATTGATGGGATTGTACAGAGATCAATCAATTGATTGAGGAATTTTTCCTGATTTTTTTGTGAGTATTCGAGTGCTTTTTGTCTTCGTTCAGTCATTAGATTTCCTTCGCTTGAGAATGGTACCATTATATCAATCTTTTTTCAGTAATCGCTCGTTTGTTCGTTATTTGAAAAAGAAAAAATAATTTGTGATAATTGTCACAATATAAATGGGACGTTTGACCCTCATCTGAGGGATTGAAGTGGGGATAATTAAAACTGGAAAGGAAAGATCAGCTGAAACCGGATCTGTGGGGGATATGACGGTCTCCCGGATGAGGAGCTTCTGGACTGGACGATTATCATTGTAGAGTGAGCGATCTTGGTGATGGTCGGCTTGGCGGCCCAGGCCTTATCCGGGATCGCTTTCTTTTCTGCAGAGCAATGGATCAGCTCAGAGTGGTTGCCCAGGCGATCTCTCCTTTTTTTCAGCAGCTATGCTCCGCCCCCTAAACCATCAGCCTGGCCAAATGACTTCGATATCGCTTTAAGGGATACATCATAGCGAAATTGGGTGTTGCGGTGCCCGCCCTCAAATTGTTCATAGGTGTGAGGTATGTGCAGTTCGTTGAATTGCTTTGCGAGGATACGGGTGCCGTATAAGAGATTTTCCTCGTCATAGATCCCACAATCGATGTAGAGCAGTTTGAGAGATCGCAGGGAATCAGCATGCCTTGCTGCCATATGTATCGGGTCGTTTTCCTGCCAGCGCGCCCACACTTCTGGGTTTAATTCTCCGGTGTAGGTGTCGAACGGGAGATCGAACCCCCAGGGGGAGTCGGGGTTGGGTGAATAACAGGAAGCCATGGCTGCAAATGCCAGGGCATAAAAGGACACCCCTTTTGACAGCGCATCACCCGGATTGTCCAACATATGCTGAAGGCCCTCGGCGCCAGCCCGGTCGAAGAACTGGAGGAATTGAGGGAAATCTTTTTGATAGACCATCTCAAAATACAGATCTGGTGCGTGGGCGGCTGTCAGGCCGAACACCCTCGGTTGGCGCATGCTCAGGCGTAAGGCACCGTACCCACCCGATGAATGTCCCATGACCGCCCGGTAGTTTTTTCCCTGCCGGGTAGGATAGGTATTGTCGATGTATTGGACTAACTCGAGGATGTGGTCTTCGTAATTCCCCGTGGCTGCAGAGTTCATGTACTGCGAACCTCCGAGGCGGGTGCTGGCATCCGGCATCACGACGATTACAGGCTGGATGTCACCATTCAGAATCAATCGGTCGAGACGTTGCTGGATATTTTCCTGCCATAAATCATCATTTAGCAGCTTGAGCCCGCGCGCAGCAAACCCTGTCAGCAGGAAAATGGATGGGTATTTTTTCTGGTCATCATACTCCGGAGGGAGATAGACGGGTACCTTGCGGGTGACCGGATCTTTGAGAGGGTTATTCTCGAGGGCGAGGCTGTGAAATTCCTCGATCACGATTTGAGATGAGGGCATGCTGTCCTCCTTTAGGGGCTTAGATAGCGTTTCATGAAGATGGCGACTTCGAAATCGGTGGTGTCCTGGTTGGTGTAATACGATAGATCCACCGCACCAACCTTGAAACCAAGTTTACGGTAAAAACGGATGGCGGGCACATTCGTATTCTGAGTTTCACAGACCATCACCCGGCAGTCTGCCTGAATTGCAAGTTGGGCGAGCGCTTCCATGAGCTTTCGTCCCCAACCCTGTCCCTGGAAATCCGGATGGATGTGAAACTCCCACACCCACAGCGAGCGGTTCCAATCGCGCTTTTCAGCGATCGCCATTCCGACCCACTTGTCAATGTGGTACAACCCCAGTGACAAGCCCTGGTCCAGAATTGAACGATAATGCTCCTCCATCTCTGTTTCTGGCGCCCAGTTCTTTTTGTAAGGCTGTTTGAGGGTTTGTAATTCGAGGTTGATCGAAACCAACTGCTCCGTTTCCTGCTTGGTGACAATGTATTTTTCAGTTGTGGTGTAGCCGCGGACCAGCTTCCATAGCTGGGCAACGTTCAGTTGAGTGAGAGGCTGGATGGTTAACCTGATCATTCCCAAATTATACAGGATGTCGGTCTGGGTCTCAAATTGATGTTTTTATGCGAGCAGATGACCTCTGCCCGCTTTCATGCTAAAATGAGCCGCAGAGGTGAACAGGATATGGATGCGGAAGCAATCCCTCAATGGCTGAGTTGGGCGCGTAAAATCCAGGCTCTTGCCCAGGCTGGCCTGCATTACGCTGAAAATGAATATGACCTGGACCGCTACCGGCAGTTCCAGAAGCTGGCTTCGGAAATCCTGGCATCTTATACCCCCTTCAACCAGCAAGAAGTGATGGATCACTTTGATCTGGCAGATGGCTACAGCACACCCAAGGTAGATGTGCGGGCTGCGGTAGTTGAAGATGGTAAGGTGCTGATGGTGCGTGAGCGACTGGACGGCGGTTGGTGTCTACCGGGTGGGTGGGTGGATGTTGGAGACCGGCCAGCACATGCTGTAGAGCGAGAAGCCTTCGAGGAATCCGGGTATCAGGTCCGGGCAGCCCGTTTGGTTGGGGTGTATGATGCCAACCGTCATGGCGAGCTGCGCTACCACCATGCCTTCAAAATGGTTTTCCTGTGTGAGAAGATCGGAGGGGCGGCGGCGTCCAGTTACGAGACGACCGATGTCGGCTGGTTTGACCGCGATTCAATCCCTCAGCCTTTTTCCGGCGAGCGCACCAAATGGCGGCATATTGAGGATATTTTCGCCGCAGTAAGGGATCCATCTCTGCCGACTGTTTTTGATTAAAAAGGAGTGCAAAAATGTTAATTATTAATGGAAAAATCGTTACCTGGGAAAAAGAAAACCGGCTCCTGGAAGGCCAGGCGATCCTGATTGATGGGGACCGGGTGAGTGAGATCGGTCCGGAAAACGATTTGAGGGAGAAGTATCCCCAGGAGGAGATTGTGGATGCGGCCGGGCAACTGGTGATGCCGGGAAATATTTGTGCACACACCCATTTTTACGGTGCCTATGCCCGCGGCCTGGCGATTCCTGGCCTGGCTCCGAAGGATTTTCCGGAAATTCTGGAAAAGTTGTGGTGGCCGCTCGACAAAGCTCTGGACGAAAAAAGTGTCCGGGCCTCTGCCCTTGTCCATCTGGTGGACGCGATCAAACATGGGACAACTACCCTGTTCGACCATCATGCATCGCCTAATTTTATTGAAGGTTCGCTGGAAGTGATTGGCGAGGCAGTTGAACGATCGGGACTGCGTTCGGTGTTGTGTTATGAGGTCACCGATCGGGATGGGGATGAAAAAGCCCGGTTGGGCATCCAGGAAAACATGAACTTTATCAGGAAGACAGCGAACGGCGGCATAGCTGGGGGGCGGGTACAGGCCACGTTTGGCCTGCATGCCAGCCTGACTTTGTCGGATGAGACGCTATCTTTATGTCGGGATGCTCATGACGAGGGCGGATATCATATTCATGTGGCTGAACACCAGGCAGACGAATATGATAGTTTGAATAAAAGCGGCATGCGGGTGGTAGACCGGTTGAATGCGTTTGGCATCCTGGGACCGCGTACGATTGTTGCCCACGGCGTACACATTGATTTTGAGGAAGCCCGTTTACTGGCTGAAACTGGCACCTGGTTATCCCACCAACCGCGTTCTAACATGAATAATGGGGTAGGGGTCGCACCCATCGAGAGCCTGATGCGGTTGGGGATCAATGTCTGCCTGGGAAATGATGGCTTTACCCAGGATATGTGGACGGAATGGAAAACGGCTTACCTGCTGCATAAAGTATGGCACCAGGATCCGCGCCGGATGAACGGGCTGGATGTGATCCAGATGGGCGTGTATCAGAATGCTGCTCTCGCAGAGGTGTTCTTCCCTGGCCAGCGCCTGGGAACCCTGGTGGAAGGGGCTGCAGCAGACCTGATCTTTGTGGATGTTCATCCGTTTACACCGATGCATGCAGGAAACCTGCCCTGGCATATCCTGTTCGGGTTTAATGAGAGTATGGTCACCAGCACGATGGTGGCTGGGAGGTTCCTGATGCGGGATCGAGAACTGCTGACCCTGGACGAAGAATCGATTGCCGCTGAGGCGGTCGCTTTGGCACCAGACGTGTGGGCCCGCTATCAAAAATTTGCAGCTTAGAAAAAAATTTAGGAGAAATTTTAGATGAAAAAATCAGTAATCGCGGTGCTTGGTGGTACAGGCAATGAAGGCCCCGGCTTGGCCATGCGCTGGGCCAATGCAGGTTATAGCGTTATTATCGGCTCACGCCAGGCTGAAAAAGCAGAAGCCACAGCCGCAGAACTTCGGGAAACATTGGGGCTGAACACGATCACCGGTATGGAGAACAGCGCGGCCGCCCAGGCAGCGGACATCTGCGTACTGACGATCGTGGCAAAGGCACATCAGGCCGCAGTTGAAAGTCTAAACTCTGCTTTGCAGGGAAAAATCGTGGTCGATGCGACTGCCCGGGTGAAGTTCCCCGGTGCCGTTCCGCCCGGACCGCCCTCCGCGGGTCGGATTGCTCAAGATATCCTGGGCAGCGGGGCCAGAGTGGTGGCGGCTTACCAAAATGTGCCGGCCTCGGCATTGCGAAAAAATCTGGACGAGCCAGTCAGGAGTGATGTGCTGGTATGCGGAGATGATATGGAAGCGGTGGAGGCGGTGATCACCCTGACAGAGGACGCCGGGATGCAAGCGTATTACGCTGGCGGGCTGGATAATGCGGTAGTGGTAGAAGGCCTGACCGCGTTATTGATCAAAATGAACCAGCATTATAAAGGACATGGAACGATCCAGATTTCCGGCATCCGTAAATGAGCCAAATTACGCTGACAGCCTTACCTGACATCCCGATGATTGAAAAAGGGGACCATCTATCAGAAATTATTTTGCATTCTTTAAAAAAAGAGCAAATTATATTGCAAAATGGAGATATCCTGGTACTGGCCCAGAAAATTGTGTCTAAGGCTGAGGGCCGTTGGGTGGACCTGACAACTGTCTCGCCAGGCCCGCGCGCTGTGGAACTGGCTCAGAAAACTGAAAAAGACCCGCGCCTGGTCGAGATGATCTTGCAGGAAAGCGCACAGGTCATCCGGCACCGGCCTGGATTGATCATTGCCGAACACCGCCTGGGTTTCATCTGTGCCAATGCCGGAATCGACCATTCGAATGTACGTGGATCTGAAGATTGGATTCTGCTTTTACCCACCAACCCAGATGCCTCGGCGGCCAGGTTGAGAGCTGACCTGGAGAAGGCCAGCGGTGTAACGGTCGGCGTTCTGATCGTCGATTCACACGGAAGGGCCTGGCGCAATGGGACCGTGGGGATCACGATCGGCCTTTCGGGACTTCCTGGTCTGGTGGACCGGAGGGGCGAGGTGGACCTGTTTGGGTATGAGATGCGAGCCACAGATGTCGGCGCGGCAGACGAATTGGCTGCCGGTGCTTCGCTCCTGATGGGGCAGGTCTCAGAAGGAACCCCGGTGGTGCATGTGCGCGGTTTTCCCTACACGCTGCGTGAGGCCAGCCTGGATGAAATGTTGCGGGATATTGAGGCTGACTTGTTTCGATAACCACTGCTGATGAACCAGTGCGTGATGAGGAGGTTGGGCGATCATGTTATCTGAACCAAAGGGTGATCAAAGCCAGGTATTTGCTTTAGCAGCTTTACTCGATGACACGCACACTGACAAGGTGCACCAGGTTTGGGACTTACTGGAACGTGAGTGCGGCCTCAAGGCCCTGGATGTGCCCCCTTATCCGCATATTTCGTTTCATGGAGCCGCTGCGTATCAACTGGATGAACTGGACCGCCAGTTGCATGAGATCACCAGGAAAATTGAACCCTTCAGAATTCACACTACTGGACTGGGTGTTTTTACCGGTAAAATTCCGGTTGTTTATATCCCGGTTGTGGCAAGTAAACCCCTGCTGGACATCCATCAACAGCTGTGGGAGACAACCAGCCATTTTGGCACCCGGGTAAATATGCTCTATCAGCCGGATTTGTGGGTGCCTCATATCACTATACTTCATGATGAGATTGATACGGGTTGTTTGAACTGTATCTTTTCGCTGTTCATCGAGACCCCTTTTACCTGGGAAATCGAGATCAACAGGCTGGCCATTCTCTATCGGAAGCAGGAAGAATATGGGCTTTATCAAGAGTATTCTTTGAACCAATAACCAATAGATGAAAATCAACTTGATCATAAGAAATCTAAGATTTGAAAGGAAGAAAGATGAAATTAGTTCCTGAAAAATACCTTGACCTGATGGCTGATGAAACCAAAGCGATGGCTTTCCTGGCGACCCGGATGGCTGACGGCAGTCCCCAGGTCACTCCCGTGTGGTTCAATACCGATGGTGAAACTTTATGGGTCAATTCAGCAACAGGACGGGTAAAAGACCGGAACATGCGCAAGCGGCCGCAGGTGGCGGTGACCATCATGGCGATGGAGGATGCTTACCGTTATGTCCAGATTCGGGGAGAGGTGGTTGAGATTACCGAAGAGGGTGCGGATGAGCATATTAATGTGCTTTCGATGAAATACCACGGCCGCCCATTCAACATTCCCGCAGGAGAGACGCGGGTGATCTATAAAATTAAACCTTACCGAACCTAACAAGATAGGAATTACAGTGGAACAACCCGGATTTTGGAATGTGGTCGAATGCCGGCGTTCTGTACGCCTGTTTTCGGATCGTATCGTTGAGAGACGTTTGTTGGAAAAAGTGATCGAAACCGGAACGCTTGCTCCCAATGCGCACAACCGCCAATCTTGGCGATTTTTGATTCTCACCCAGAAGGAGATCATGCTGCAGCTGGCAGAGGAGATGGGGATCGATTTTCGTTCCGCGTTGATCAACAGCGGAGTATCCGCAGAAGAGGCTCAGGAACGGGTCGAAAAGCGCAGACAGCGCCTGACATCTGCACCCGCTGTTGTGATCCTGTGTGTCGATACTGCAGACCTGGATCAGTATTCCAGCCAACACCGCAGCGAGGGTGAATACCTGATGGCGGTTCAGAGTGCTGCCCTGGCAGGGGGGCACATGCTGCTGGCTGGTCAGGCCTTGGGACTGGCCGGAGTTTGGATGTGTGCGCCCCTGTTTGCCCCGGACCGCGTGCAGGCCGTCCTCGATTTGCCTGAAACGTGGCTGGCTCAGGGGCTGCTGCTGATTGGCTATCCGGAGCAGGAACCGAGGGCTCGCCAGAGAAAACCCATGGAAGAAGTCTGCAGGTGGTATGAATGATGCAGCTATCATGAAAGACATATATTCCGGGGTGGCGGGCCCCTGGATAGAATGCTAAACTGAACTGACAACAAAGTTTGGAGGTTTATTCAACCCGATGAGAACCGTTGCGCTTGCTGGAGGTGTGGGAGGAGCAAAACTGGCAGATGGTCTGGCCAGTGCATTACCTCCAGGTGATCTCACTGTGATTGTCAATACTGGAGATGATTTTGAGCATTTTGGCCTGACCATCTGTCCCGACCTGGATACGGTGTGCTACAACCTGGCGGGGCTGTATAACCCTAAAATGGGTTGGGGAAGAGCCGGTGAAAGCTGGACCACGATGCAATCCTTAAAGATGCTTGGCGGCCCTGCATGGTTCCAGCTGGGAGATCTGGACCTCGGCACGCATTTGGAGCGTACGCGCCGGCTCCGGGCGGGAGAGCCTCTGAGCAAAATCACCAGGGATTTTTGCAAGGCCTGGGGAATATCCAGCACTGTGCTGCCGATGAGCGATCAGCCGGTGCCGACGATTGTACTGACTGACGAGGGAGAGATGGCCTTCCAGGAATATTTTGTGGCCCGCGGCTGCCAGCCGAAGGTCACCGGGTTTCGGTTTGAAAATATCCTGCGCTCCAAACCCGCACCTGGAACACTCGAAGCGATCGATGCCGCTGAATTGATCGTGATCTGCCCGTCTAACCCGTGGGTGAGCATTGATCCGATTTTAGGCGTTCCGGGGATGCGCTCTGCCCTGGAAAAGAAGCCGGTTGTGGCGGTTTCCCCTCTGGTCGGAGGGAAAGCACTGAAAGGCCCGGCGGCAAAAATGTATGCTGAGCTGGAGATAGAACCTTCTGCCGTTGCGGTCGCGCGGCATTTCGGCAGCCTGCTGAATGGCTACGTGATCGACCATCAAGATAAGAATCTTACAAAACTTATAGGTCTACCGACCTTAATTACTGATACAATAATGGTGGAGAGAGAGCAACGTCAATCGTTGGCAGAAGAGGTTTTATCCTTTGCGAGAGAACACTGGTAAGCATGCCGAATCGCGAAAGAAGACATAGTTGAGCTGGTAAAATTGGTAAGAAGAAATCTTGCAACATTCCTGCTCATAGAAAGGAAAAACCTTAGATGACATTGTGGGCCATTGTCCCTGTAAAACCCCTGCGCAGAGGTAAATCTCGACTCTCGAGTGTCCTATCCGAAGATCAACGCGCAGCCCTAAACAAGAAATTATTAATCCATACCCTCGATACGATCACCCAGCTGACTGAGTTAGAGCAGGTGCTGGTGGTGAGTCGTGATCCGGAAGCACTGGCAATCGCCCGGTTCCATGGGGCACGCACTGTGCTGGAGGATGGCACCCCACACCTGAATATTGCCTTGACACGGGCGACCGCTGTGGCGATGATGTATTCGGCTGCAGGCGTTTTGGTGCTGCCTGCCGATCTGCCGCAGATGACTGCAGACGATATTCGCGTGATGGTGGAGTCTGCAGGCCCTTCTAACTGCGTGGTGATCGCACCCGATCATCGACAAGAGGGCACAAATGCGCTTTTGATCAAGCCACCAGGGGCAATCACCTACAACTTTGGCGAAAACTCTTATTTGCGGCATCTCAACCAGGCTCAAATCAAAGGGTTGAAAACCCAAATTATTGACCTGCCCTCGTTAGCCCGTGATGTGGATCTGCCAGAAGACCTGGCGTTCCTGAATGGACAGCTTGAAGACTGGACCCAAGTGGATAAAAAAACCGACCATAAATCAGGGCATGTGGGTTATTACACCGAATTGATTACAAATGGTACTGTGGGCAGTGATAATTAAGTAACCGAAAGATCCATGAAAAGACCTCCAAGAGATGGCCTGGAGGTCTTTTTTATTAATCCAGGCTGACCTCTGAGGGAGGCATGGTTGTGACCTCTTGGGATGGCTGTTTTGAGCGGTGTGTCGGTTTCAGCAGGAATAAACACAGGATGAAACCAATTAAGTTGACCAGACTGCCCATCAGGTAAGGGAGGCTGAGGTCGAGATCGATCAGGTACCCGGCAAGTAAGGGGCCAGCTATGCGTCCCAGACTCATAAAAGAGTTGTTCAGACCCATGGCAATCCCCTGGCCCATTGTAGCTCTCTTCGAGATCAGGGTGGAAACACCAGGCCGGATCATGGCATTTGAAAAAACGTATAAGCTGACTGTGAGCAGGATGGCCGGGAGCTGATTGGCAGTCAGCATGAGCAGAAAGCCTAAAGCACTCCCATACAAGGAGAATTTAATCAGCATTACTTCTCCCCATCGTTTGATGATGTAGCCCGTCAGCATTGCCTGTACAACCGCCGAGATCAATCCGATCAAGGTCAAAATCAGGCCGACATCTCCCGCGGTGAAATCATACCGGCGGGCGACATACAGACCAAAAATTCCTTCAAAGTTGGTCAACCCGAAGCTGATCAGGAATGCCAGGAAGAGCAAGAAGCCAATTGGTCCGACCAGGCCATGCCACATCTCGCCGATTTGGTGACGGAGGTTGATCTCGGTGGTTTGCTTGCGGTTGTCCACGCTGAGGGATTCCGGGAGGAAGAAATAGACAACCGCGATTGCCCCGAGTGATAGAAATGCACCGGCAAAGAAAGGTGTAGAAAGCGAAATGTCTGCCAGCAGGCCGCTGAAACCAGGCCCGATGACCATCCCTACTCCCAAGGCGGCTCCCATCATTCCCATCCCGCCGCCGCGCTCTTCCTCAGATGTGCTGTCGCTGACATAGGCGTAGGCGGTTGGCAGCGTTGCCGAAGCCAGGAATCCGGAAAGCACCCTGGCGGCAAACAGCATCCACATTTCGGTTGCCAGGCCCATCAACAGCATGGATAAACCGTTCCCGATCAGCCCTAACAAAATAATTGGGCGGCGGCCGTACCGGTCGGATAATTCTCCCCACATGGGCGAGAAGAGGAACTGCATCAGGGCATAGACGGCCATCAGCATTCCCAGTTCCTGACCACTGGCACCAAATTTTGTCACGAGGAATGGGATCACCGGGATGACCATTCCGAATCCCATCATGATGATGACAAGGGTGACAAACAAGATAATGATTTGCTTATTGATTGGTTTCTTTTCCATCAGGCGCGGCCTTCGCAATACGACTAATTTGTGGATTGTACTACAAGGAATCATTCCCGGCAAACTTTCCATCGCCGGGTAGGGCTTCTGCAGGAGAGGTGTGTTCAGCCAAACCTATCACTTGCTGAGACGGATTGCATCCTGCGTATCGGTTCAGGGGCGTATCTTATTTTCTGTTTGCTGCCTAATTTCGGTTTGCCCGGAGCCGGGAAGGTTCCTCAAAAGTGATAGAGATTTGACTGGGGGCAAGCATGGCGAGCGGACACTCCTCTGGGCCTGGACAGGTTTTTCCGGAGGAAAGGCAGGTCTCCACCTGGTTGCATGCGGTTTCACCTGTTTGGTATGGCGAGATTCGCCCAGTGCGAACCAGCACATCGAGGTAATTCTGGAGCATTGCCGGTGAGATGCCCAGTTCTGTGCACAGCTGATGTTGGTCGATTTCTCCCTGGCGTGCCTGAAGCAGATTAAGTAAATGTGCAAGCATCAATCAGCCTCCCAGGCCAATCAGGGTGCCGACCTGGAAGATCAGCACTGCCAGCAGCCAGGGGACCAGCATGGTGATCAGTACCGAGAGTGCTGTCCAGCGGGTGCCGAATTCCTGCTTCTGAGCGCTGACAGTCGCTACACATGGAACGTACAGCAGGATAAATACAAGATACGCCGCCGCAGATAGGGGGGTAAACGCTTTTTGTAAAGCGTTGCTGAGCGCCAGGTCTTTCTGAGTATCTGCATTGGTTTCGGCGAACAGGGGGATGCCTGGTGTGAGGGCTTCTGCCAGGGCTTTTCCTGCGTCCAGCGTTGCAAGACTGAAGTTTTTGCCAAGTTGAGATATCTGCTGCAGGAGGTTGTTTTGCTGGGACTCGGTTCCCTGC
Source organism: Anaerolineales bacterium (assembly GCA_035458505.1). Lineage (GTDB taxonomy): Bacteria > Chloroflexota > Anaerolineae > Anaerolineales > UBA11579 > UBA11579. The sequence goes on from DATHZS010000070.1 coordinate 12,696, forward strand.
TGAGGGATTTCGTAGATCTGTGCCAGAGAGGAAACCACCAGTTCTTTGGCGACCAGGCCCGTCACCAGCGCTCCGCTTGATTCCCAGTTGCCAAAACCAGCTGGTTCCAGAATGGGTGCAATTCCTGAACTGACCTTGCCATAGAAGCTGTCTTTGGTACTGGATACTCCAAAAGGCAGGTTGAGGAGCAACCACAAGACGACAGAAAAGCCTAAGATCAGGGTGCCGGCCTTATACACGAATTCCGCGGACTGTTTCCAGGCGTATTTGAGGGAAATCTTGAAGTTGGGCAATTGGTAAGCCGGAAGTTCCAGAACCATGATGCTGAGAGTCCTGCCATGAAAGACCAGCTTCGAGACGATCAGGGCAATCAGGGCAGCGACGATGATCCCTGTCAGATAGAGCAAGAAAATCACCAGGTTGGCCTGTTTGGGAAAGAAGGCGATCCCGAAGATCAGGTAGACAGGAAGCCGGGCAGAGCAGGACATAAAGGGGATGAGCAGTCCTGTCAGCAGACGGGCCTCACGTTTTTCGATGGTGCGAGTGGCGTAAATTGCCGGGACATTGCAGCCAAACCCGAGGATCATCGGGATGAACGATTTTCCATGAAGACCAACCTTGCTCATAAACCTGTCCATGACAAAGGCTGCCCGCGCCATGTAACCAGTCTGTTCCATCAGGGAGAGCATCAGGTACATGGCAAACAGACTGGGCAAGAAGACCAATACACTTCCGACGCCGGCAAGCACTCCATCCACCAATAAGGAGCGCAGCCACTCAGGTGTTTGCAGCAGGCTGAGCAGTTGGGTGATCCATGAGGTGATGGCGACATTGAAGAAGTAATCGATCCAATCCAGGTAGGGTGCTGAAACATTTTGGACGATGTTGAACACCAGGTACATGACTGCAAGGAAGATCGGAACGCCAAGATAGCGGTTGGCCATCACCCGGTCGAGCTTATCCGAGAAGGTTGTTGGATCGTCCTTTTTTCGGACAACCGCGGCATTGATCAGGGATTGAACAAATTGATAGCGTTGTTCCGGGAAGAGAAGATCCGGTGGATCTTCGATTGTGCTGGCAATCCGCTCCTGGCTGGACTGCAGGGCTTGCAGGAGTGAAGTGTCGGGCTGCACCTTGCCGTTCAGCAGATTGAGATCGCCTTCCAGTAACTGGATGGCCAGCCAGCGGGCAGGAAAATATGCGCAAAGCGACTCATCTTCCTCAATTCTCTCAGTGAGGAACTCAATTTCAGCCTCAATTTCCGGGGTGTATCTCATGCCGGTTGGC
>DATHZS010000071.1:0-2947 GCA_035458505.1 Anaerolineales bacterium
TTGAGAAAACTGCCAAGGAGCAACCCCAATCCGATTGCCAGCAGGGCATATCCAAGAAAAGCCGCCAATGCCAGCCCCCAGTGGACAATATATGCCCAGTTGAGAGCTAAGTACAGCCCACCGATGATCAGGACGTAGAAAAAGCCTGCCAGTGCTTTACCCAAAACAACCTGCCCTGTGCTGGCAGGTGAGGTCAACAATGCATCCAGTGTCCTGGTCTGTTTTTCTTCCATCATCAGGTGAGGGATCAAAAACAACGCGGAAAAGAAAACGAAATATACCATTTGAGCGGCGACAGTGTTTTGCATACCGTCCCAGTCTGCCTGCGGGATGACGACATTCTTGTTAATAACAATCTGCACAGGCCGACCGAGGATTTCTGTAAAGGCCTGACTATACTTCGCCTCCAACTCGGATACCTTCATGCGGTCAATCCAGAAGATGTAACCGGACAATGTGAGGGTATCCGTTGAGTTCAATGCCTGATCGAAATCTGACGGGAGCACCAGCCCCAGATTCTGATGAGACATCTTCCGCTCCATTTCTGACAGTGAGGATGCCTCACGAAAAGAGTATACAGCACCATCTGCAAGCGTGGCAGATTCAATCGTCAGGCTGGTTTTTCCCTCATCATAGACAACCACACTGACATCTTTATCGAAAGGTCGCAAGGTGCCAATCCAGTAGAAAAAAAACGTCATCCCGACCAGCATGATTATGTTTGTCCTACTGTTCTTATGCCTTAGAGCATCCAGAATGTCTTTTGTGGCGATGACCCATGCGTTATATAAAGTGTCGTTTAGGGTATTCATAGTTCCTCGCTTCCCCGGTTCAAATGAGTCCCGGTCAGTTGGATAAAAATATCTTCCAGGGTCGCTTTTTCATCCTTGCCATACTCCTCTTTCAGACGTGATGGAGTATCCAGTGCAACGATATGTCCCTGGTCCAGAAATGCGACGCGCTGACTCAGCTGGTCGGCTTCCTCCATATAGTGCGTGGTCAGGAAGACGGTCGTGCCATCCCTCGCCAGTTCAGCAATGATGCCCCGGATATCTCGGGCAATATGCGGATCGAGTCCGCGTGTCGGTTCATCCAGAAACAGGACATCGGGCTTGTGCAGAAGCGCCCGGGCAATCAGTAAACGCTGCTTCATCCCGTTCGAGTAGCTCTGAACTTTATCGCCCGCGCGTTTCGTCAGCCCAATTTGTGCCAGCGTTTCATCCACACGGGATTTCTTGATGCGATAAAGCCGTGCATAGAAGATCAGGTTGTCACGCGCGGACATCCGCTCGTAGAGATTCTGACTGTCGAACACCACGCCGATGCGAGGTTTTAGTTGCCGACGTTCACTGACGACATCGTAACCAGCCACTTTGGCTGAACCAGAGGTGGGCAATAGCTGACCGGTCAACATGCGGATGGTGGTGGTTTTCCCCGCGCCATTGGGACCCAGGAAACCAAAGATCTCACCCGGGTTCACGATAAAGGAAATCCCATCCACAGCACGCAGTCCATTGTAGTCTCGGGTCAGTTCATGGACTTCGATTGCATTCATACGGTAACTCCTTGTGCAACCATGATCATTGCGGTTGCCTCTTTCTGTTACCAGTATATTAAAAAGAAATGCGCCATGCAACAAAAAGTCGGCGAACGGCGCAGGAGAGCGGTGAATGGCTCTCAAATTGGGGTGAAAAGTACAATTTTGGGACGAGTATACAGGCTCAAGGTGGGGGTTTTGACGCGGGGTTAATATCCCAAAAGTATGCGTAGTTCCCGCTCGGCAGACTTGCTCAAGGGAATCTCCGTCCCGGCAGGGTCTTTCAGGCGCAGGCTGAAGCTATCGCGCGTATAAGGGATCACTTCCTTGACCTGTTGCAGGTTTACCAGATAAGCGCGGTGGGTGCGGAAGAATCCGCTGCGCGATAAGCGCTTCTCCAATTCTGTAAGAGTGAATTGAGTTGGTAAACGATCATCGAGGGTTTGGAGATAAGCGCGGTCATCCTGGGCAAAAGCAAACAGGATGTCAGCCGGGTCGATCAGGACGATCTTGTCATTCCCCCGTGCCGGAACCATGAATGGTCGTTGGCGTTGCTGTGCATCCCTGGGATCAAACGACTCAATGATCCTACCCTGTTCCATGCGGTGGACGACATCACACAGGTTCTCCATGCTGGCAGAATCCTGATTAAAAATCAACACCGCTGCCCCAGCCTCTGCCAGCTTGCGAATCACCTGACGGATCAAAGCTACCGACGCCTGCTCACAATCGGCAAATGGATCTGCCAGCAATAGGACCCTTGGATTTGTGAGGAGCGCCCGCCCCAACGCCAGTCTTCTGGACAATCCGGGAGAGAGTTCCTCCGCGCCCACATTTGTCTGGTCTGCCAATCCAACCTGTTCAAGCACCTCGACAGCTCGTGTCTTGGGCAGGCGGTGCAGACGACCGAAGAATTGCAGATTGTCGATAACCGACATGCGCTTGTAAAGATTCGCCTCGGGGAAAAGCACACCCACCTGGCGGCTGAATGCATTCCGTTCCTGGTACGGATCCAGCCCAGCCACACTCACACTGCCGCTTGACGGTTGAACACGCCCGGTGAGCAGTTGGAAGACAATGTCCTTGCCGCTATCCACCGGACCCACCAGTGCGGCAACCTCCCCGGCTTTTACCTCCAGTGAAGGGATATCGATCACTGTATTCCGGTCAATGATCTTTTGAAGGTCTTTCAGTTCGATCACGAATTCATTGTAGCATACCTATAGGTGTGCGGATGGAATGGCAGGGTACGGAGGTGAGGTCCAACAAAAAAACACTGACCTACCTCAGATCAGTGTTTTCTGATTACTTGGTCGTTTTTCACTTATACAATGACCGTCTCAAAAGCGACCTTCATCGCGTCTGCTGTTTGAGCAGTAAAGTTCAACTTTTCAAATCCAATTACCTTGC
>DATHZS010000072.1:0-22193 GCA_035458505.1 Anaerolineales bacterium
ACGGGCTCAATCCCAGTCCTCCCAACGAATCCCTGCAAGAGATCATGAAGGTCGGCATCAACCAGGCACACAAGAACATCATGGAAGCCGCTCCTGGTGGTGGCACCACCATGACCGCGGCCATTACACTCGGCTCTCAAATGACGCTTGCCCACGTAGGCGATAGCCGCGCCTATTCCGTCTACCTCGATGGCCGGATGCAGCTGCTCACCAGAGACCATTCGCTGGTAAAACGCCTGGAAGAACTCGGGCAAATCACTGCCGAAGAGGCCGCTATTCATCCTCAAAAATCCATGTTGTACCGCGCCCTCGGGCAGGGAGAGGCTCCCGAACCGGACATCTTTACAGCATCCATCCCGAACCCCGGGTATCTTTTGATCTGCTCGGATGGGTTATGGGGCGTAGTCTCCGAAGAGCGTGTCTTCCAGATCATCAGCGAAAGTGCCAGCCCACAGCGCGCCTGTCAAAACTTAGTCGATGCAGCCAATGCAGCAGGAGGACCTGATAATATCACCGTCATTTTAGTTCGGCTATCACAATAACTGTATTTATGGTCACAGGATATTTAGATAACTTTTACGCACGCTTAGGAATTCCTCACACGGCTACGCAGGAAGAGATTCGCCATGCCTACCATATTGCCGCGCGCAAATTCCATCCCGATTCGAACAAGGAAAACAGCGCGGTGGAAGTATTCCTCCAAATTCAAGAAGCTTACGATACCCTCTCAAATGCAACTGCCAGGGCCGCATATGACAGCCGTTTACCCAAAGATCTTTCCACACCCAAAAACATGCTGGTCAATGCCATTTACAGCCGGCAGACCCTGACCAGGATCGACCGCCCGCAACTGCTCTATGTGCTGTTGTCCATCGCCTCTGCCCCAGACCCCAACCACACCATCCCAACCAGGCTGCCCCTGAACATTTGCCTCGTATTGGACACTTCAAATTCGATGTCTGGTACACGTCTGAATGCGGTCAAGGATACCGCCACACAGATCATTCATTCGCTGAGACCCGAAGACATTTTATCGGTGGTGGCATTCAACGACCGGGCAGACGTGATTATCCCGGCAACCCGAAATCAAAACCTCAACATGCTGACTGCCAAAGTCAGCACCATTCACACTGGTGGTGGTACGGAAATCTTTAAAGGGCTAGAGACTGGCTACCAGGAAATCAAAAAAAAACTGAAGCCTCGCTACAAGAATCACATCATTCTGATCACGGATGGACGAACCTACGGAGACGAAGATCTCTGCCTCCGACTTGCGCATGATGCCTCAAACCAGGGAGTGACCATCCATACCATTGGAATTGGCCATGAATGGAATGATGATTTTCTCGACTCTCTGGCCGCCACCACCGGCGGTAACAGCGAATTCGCTGAAACCTCAGATGCGATTGAGAAATTCCTGAAAAAACGATTTGGCCAAATTGAGAACACCGTCGCAACCAATGTTTCGCTGGAGATCAAAACACCGGTAAATGTTGAGCTACGTTATGCTTTCCGGATGAACCCGGAAACCTCCTCCATCATTATTGGAGATACCCTGGCGTTTGGAGATCTCCCCAAAGACAAAGGCATGAATATTTTGATGGAATTTTTGATCAAATCGGTTGACAACCATCAGGAAATTCGGGTCCTGGATGGTACGCTGAATTTTTTACTGCCATCCGCTCCGATCCCGAATGTCTCCTCCCGCCTGACCTTTTCCCGGCCGGTTTCCGAAAACCCCAAACCTATTCCTCCCCCTCAGATATTGGTTCGCGCCATGTCCCGCCTTTCGTTATACCGGCTGCAAGAAATGGCGCGAAACGATTTGAAAGCAGGAAACCTGAACCAGGCCACCCGGCGCTTGAAAAACCTGGCCACCCAGCTCCTTCATTCAGGAGAAAATCAACTTGCCCAGACTGTCATGTTAGAATTAGATCATATCAAAGAGAACCATGATATGCGTGAAGATTTCCAGAAACAAATCAAATATGGCACCAGAGCATTGGTTCTGGAAGATACAAAAGAGGAATCCCAGCCATGATTACTTGTCCGAACTGTAGTAATGAAGAACCTCAGGGGGCGATCTTCTGTACCGAATGTGGTACAAAACTGGTTGATCCTGAAGGCCTCTCAACAGCAACCTTTGGCACAACCGACCTGAAATTCCAAAGCACCCCTCCACCCTCACCCAGTGCCCCTGCCCCTGTTTCCGAGGCGCAGGTGAATTTACACATTATTCGCACGGGTCAAATCCTGCCTTTGGTTGGGCGTGAGGAATATACACTCGGGCGGATCAGCCAGGGGCAGTCGATCCTGCCAGACATAGACCTGGCCCCGTATGATGGCTATTCTCAGGGAGTCTCTCGGCTGCATGCCACCCTCAAACTTAAAGAGAATAATGTGTATATCGAAGACCTGGGGTCTTCCAACGGCACCCGGATCAACGAATTAAAAATCGACCCGCATTCTGATCAACTGGTTCATCATGGAGACGTCATCTCGCTGGGACGATTCAAAATCCAGGCGCTTATTCGTCAGGATTAGTCCTGAACCATCTTTAGGAGGAACAAATGCCGATCAGCGTCATCCTTCATATTAGTGGTGAAGAACCGATTATCGGTGAAATTGACGAGATGCCAACGCCGTCTGATAATATTTTAATTGTCAAGAGCCCGCGCAAAAGAGACGGAAAAGACCTGGCATACATCGCGGCTGAAGAACTTCATTCCGTTGTCTGGCCCTGGGATAAGATCAACTTTCTGGAAATCTTACCGACAGAGGAAGAAGAAGAAATCATCGGATTTGTGAGAGAATAAAGAATTATGGAAGAGATGCAATTTACCAATCGAGTCATCCTGGTAGTAGATGATGAAGAGCGAATGGTGCGTTTTATCCGCCTGAACCTTGAACATGATGGGTTCATCGTGGCCGAGGCCTACAACAGTCACCAGGCCATGGATAAACTGCGTGAAACATTACCCGACTTGATCCTGCTGGATGTGATGCTCCCTGACATTGATGGATTTGAAATGCTTCGGATGGTGCGAGAAAACCATGATATTCCCGTGATCATGCTGACAGCCAAAAGTGAAGAAGATGACCGTGTGCGCGGCCTGGAACTCGGGGCAGATGATTATGTGACCAAACCATTCAGCCCGCGCGAGCTGGTCAGCCGCGTTAAAGCCGTCCTGCGCCGGACAGATACCTCCCGCGGCCAGTCCACCGGAGTCATTGAAGTGGATAACCGTCTCAAGATCGATTTCGCCCGCCGGGAAGTCTGGGTGGAAGGAAAATTGGTCAAACTCCGCCCAACCGAATACCGCCTGCTCTACCACCTGGTCCAGAACGCTGGCTGGGTCATCTCACACGACCAGATCCTGGCAAAGGTGTGGGGGTACGAATATCGGGACGAACCACATTACGTCCGGCTGTATGTCAACTACCTGCGCCAGAAGCTGGAAGAAGACCCCTCTAACCCCAAATACATCCTCACCGAAAGAGGTGTCGGTTACCGGTTTATCGATTACAAACGGTAATCGCCCAGCCTGCCGCACAGCTGGAACCTACACCAACATTTTTTGACATTTTGTTAACGAACCGCTTGTGTTCTTCTAACGCAAGCGGTTTATTCTTTAAACATACTGGATTTTAGGTATGAAGGAGGCTAATATGTCAAACATCACACGTTGGGAACCATTCCGAGACATGGTATCTATGCGTAAGGATATGGACCGCCTGATTGAACAGTTCTTCTCGTTGCCCACCACCGAGCAAGCCGGTTGGGGATTGCCGATGGTTGACATGTATCAGACCGAGGAAGACATTGTGGTCAAGGCGACCATGCCCGGACTCGATCCGAAAGATCTGGACATCCAGGTCACCGGAGACATTCTCACCATTCGCGGTGAGATCAAAAAGGAAGAGGTCAAGGAAGGAGCCAAGTATCACATCAGGGAACACCGCTCCCAATCCTTCTCTCGCAGCCTGACCCTGCCATCTGCCGTGGTGGCAGATAAGGCCAACGCCGAGATGAAGAACGGGATTCTGACCCTGACCATTCCTAAAGCAGAAGAAAGCAAACCAAAGGTAATAACTGTCAAGGCCAGGTAGTCAGATTGTTGGTAACGGAGGCCGTGAATTATGCCTGAGTATAGCTTTATCTGCCAAAAGTGTGGTGCGCACTTCAACCAACATCTCACTTTCAACGCAGACCGCACTCATCTTACCTGCCCGAATGGGCACAACAGTGTGCAGCGCGTCTACACCGTACCTCAAGTAACGTTCAAAGGCAACGGCTTCTACGTTACCGACAGCAAACATGAAAAGAAGACTACATAGTAACCCCATCATTGAAAACAAAAAAACAAGCGGACCAAAAGTCCGCTTGTTTTTTTGTTAATCAGGAAGGCACCCCGAACAGTGATTTTCTGCTCTACCATTCCGCAGAAATCTAGGTAGCCTTGAGCTTCCTCGGTTTGCAATATCGATCAAACCAGGCCAGCATGCGTTCCAGCCGATCGATGCGGTGACGGGGTTCGCCGGAACGGGAAAGCTCGTGTCCCTCACGCGGGTAGCGCACGAATTCAACCGTGCGGCGCAGCTTTTTCAGGGCCGTGAAAACCTGCTCTGCGTCCGAAATGGGTACCCGGAAGTCGTTTTCGGAATGAATCAGCAGCAGGGGCGTTTTCATATTGCGCACGTAAGCATACGGCGAATACTTCCACATCTTCTCCGGATCATCAAAGGCCATGGTTTCAAACTCACCCTCGATCAACCGCGGAATGTCGGTCGTCCCGTAAAAAGACATCAACTGGTACACACCGCGCTGAGAAACCGCCGCCGCGAAGCGCTGGTCGTGGCCGATAATCCAGGCAGTCATAAAGCCACCGTACGATCCACCGGTCAGGGCCATCCGCGTTTCATCAATGTACCCCTGGGCCACCACGGCGTCCACGCCCGATAGAATATCGTGCATATCCGGCTCGCCCCAGTGGTTGTGGATCGCGCTGCGGAAGGCATCGCCATATCCATCTGACCCGCGCGGGTTGCAGTAGAAAACCACATACCCGCGGGCGGCGTGCAGCTGCCATTCCAGCCACATCGCATGTGCCGCCGGGCTCCACATGACATGCGGCCCGCCGTGGATATTGAGTGCCAGCGGCCATTTTTGCTTCGGGTCAAAATCGGGCGGCTTGATGATCCATCCCTGGATTTCCTGCCCGTCGGGGGCCTGGTAGCGAATTTCTTCTGTCCGGGCCACTTCCACGCCCTCCAGCCACTCATCGTGCAGTTTGCTGATGCGGGTTGGCCTGTCCCCCTTTCGGCAGACGTATAGTTCCGGCGGTTGGGCTGCCGTGCGGGAGATATAGGCCAGGTCTCCCTGCCCGGTGACGGCAAACGCCTGGATCAGCTCCTGGTTGCCGCACACTTCGGTAAACTCGCCGCTCTCCAGGCTGAGGTAATAGATCTTGGTGTAGCCCTGATCTTCGATCGTGCAGTACAACCCCTGGCTATCGTCCGCCCAATAATACTGGTACTGGAATCCATAGGCACCGACGGAGCGGTCAAGGTCCAGGTTGAGATCTCTCCAGCCAGTACCGTTTGAACGAAACACCGTCAGCCGCGGAAGGTGCCCATAACTCGATTTATCCAGCAAGGTGATTGCAGCCACCAGGTTGCCATCCGGGGAAGGTTTCGGTCCCATGCCGTAGTGGCCTTCCCGGGACATCCGCCGCACCTCGCCATCCTGGACGGTGATGCGCACAATATCCGCCTCAGCATACCTGTCCTGGGTTGGGCGGCGCACGGAGGAACTCCACAGGTAGCGGCCGTTCGGCGACCAGCGGGGGGTGCTGAAATCCGCATCACCGTCTGTCAGGCGGAGCGGCTTGGCTTCCTTGTCATCGACATCCAGCAGGAAAATATGCATAAAGCGATCGCTGACAAAATCTGTCCCCGCCTTGAAGGGCAGCCCGCGGTAAACCCTGGGGTCGTAGCGCATTTTCTCATCGTGCTCCTGCTCCACTTTGCGCACATTCCCTTCCAGCTCATCCTTTGGCGGTGGGGGCGGGAACTTACCGCGCTTTTCCAGGCGGCGTTCATCCGCATTCAGGGGGGACACCAGGGCGATCTGTTTGCCATCCGGGCTCCAGCTGAATCCAATCACACCATTGGGCAGGCTGGTCAGCACCTGTGCTTCTCCCCCATCCGTCCGGATCAGGTAGACCTGCGGTTTGCCGCCGCGGGAGGAGAGAAACGCCATCCGTTCACCATCCGGGCTGTAACGCGGGTGGAAATCAATTTTCCCACCGTTGGTAAACTGCTTGGGAGCATCCCAGTCCTTTCTCCAACGCCAGATGGTGCGGGAGTAGTCATTCGTTCCCCGGTTTGGCTTGAGCTGGACATAGGCAAACTCCTCCCCGGATGGGGTCCAACGCGGGTCCTCCAATACGGTAATCTGGTACAGGTCGGCTGATTCAATCAGTCGTTTTGACTCTTTCTCCATCCTTGTTCACCTCGATCAGTCAAAGTAGTTTATTCTTTCGCTTGCGACTGCTGGTGCAGCACATACAGGTAATGCCAGGTATAGATTCCGTGGGTGTGTCCATCGGCCCATTCCAGGCTGATCGCATATCCTCCCACCGGTTTGATCCCGGTCAGTTGTGTGGTTTTTGAATCCATCAGGGGGATAATAAACATCGTATCATCGGGTTCTGATTTCATATGCTCGTGCCCGCCGCGGCAGGATGCGCACGGGCAGGAATTACGCAGTAAATCGAAGGGGAACTCCGATTCTTCCCCATTACTCCACTTGATCGTCATGCGAGACTGTTCCCGGTTGGCAGAGATATCCACCGGTTTCGGTTCATTCGGAAATTTACTCAAGGTAGTTCCTTTCGTGGTTAGCCATCAGACAAACGATAAAAAAGCATGGATTCCAGGATTAATTTTGCGATCCTTCGACCAGAGAGAGATAATTCGATGCCGCCCATCCGCTGCGGGCTTCATCCAACGGGGTCACCAGGTACCACCAGGTGATATCATTTACCACCTGTGGGCCATCCCGGACCTCAAACACCTCGGAATCGAGGGCCACAAACTGCACAGCTGTGTTCAAACCCGGCTGCTCGCGGATGTTTAGCCCGGAACCCTCGGTGCCGAAGATCTGCACTGAGCTGCCCACCCCGATCATCCCCGGCATAGGAGATGGCGGCATGTTCGAGGTCGCCGTCGGAACCCGGGTCGGGGTGGCGGTGGGGGCATAGATCGTCGATGTCGGGCCTGGGATTACCGTCAGGCCAGGGGTCGGGTTACCCGGGGACTCGGCGGGAACCAGCAGCCCGAACCCGGCAAAACCAACCGCCAGCAGCAGACAGCCCATCCCAACCGCGCTGATCAGCACCGGGAGCGAGAATAACGCCTGCCAGATCTTCCTCAATCCATCCATAGTTCAAATTTTACTCCAAAAAGAGAGAATTGCGGGTATGGGGCAAGAACTCGGGTTGGAATCAAAATATGTATTTCCCTGAATCCTCCCCCTACCAAGAACGTCCCCTTTCCGGTACAATCAGACATATAAGGGAACCTATGGAAGAATTAAAACTTCTCAATAACCGATACCGGCTCAACACAATGATCGGCCGCGGTGGAATGGCAATGGTCTTCAACGGCAAAGACCTGATGCTCGAGCGTGATGTCGCCATCAAACTGCTCCGCTCTCGTTATGCCAAAGATCCCGCCTTCCGCGAACGTTTCCGGCAGGAAGCCAAAGCCGCCGCCAACCTCAGCCATCCCAACATCGTCACCGTGTACGATTTTGGCTTCGACCAGGAGCGCCTGTATATCGTGATGGAGTATGTCGCCGGGAAAGACCTGAACACTCTGGTGCACGAACGCGGCCGGCTCTCCGTTGAGCGCGGGCTGGACCTGGGCATTAAAGCCTGCAAAGGCATCGGGTATGCCCACCGGGCCGGGTTGGTTCACTGCGACGTAAAACCACACAATCTGCTCATCACCCACGACTGGCAGCTGAAAGTGACCGATTTTGGGATTGCCCGCGCCCTGGCCTCGATCAACCCTAACGAACAATCCGAAGTCGTCTGGGGGTCTCCGCAGTTCTTTTCACCCGAACAAGCCGGCGGGGAAGCCCCATCTCCTGCCTCCGATGTGTATTCCCTTGGGGTGATCCTCTACCTGATTTTTACCGGGCAGCTGCCCTTCCTGGGAAAAACCTCCAACGAACTGGCTCAAATGCACCGGGAGGCGACCCCCATCCCACCCAGAGAGATCAACCCCTTTATTCCCGAAACCCTTGATAAAGTCATCCTGAAAGTACTCTCCAAAGAACCTTCTGCCCGCTACCGCACAGCCGACCAGTTGGGCCGCGTGCTGCAGATCGTCCAGCGTGAGATGCACGAACCTGCCGAAGAAAGCCCGCAGGCTCCGCGCTCCGCACCGGTTCGCCAAAAGACCAGCCGCGATCGGGCAGCCCAATCCAGGCCAGGCAGCGGGCCAATTCCCAATAGTGCCCGTGCTGCCCGCCGAACCACAGGTTCGCTGCAACCGGCAGAGCCAAGGTTATCTGATCAATGGTCATCATCCACAGACACTGAGGTATATCCCTCAGAAGTGGCAGCAGAAATCGATTGGTTGGCGGTGTTCCTCGGCCTGGTTGCGGTTGCCGCCTGGGGCGGTCTGATCCCCTTCTTTATCTGGGTTTATAACAATCTTTTCTAACGAAAGCATACGATGATGCAAAAAAAACGACTGATCTCACCCTCCATTCTCAGTGCAGACTTCACCCGTCTGGGGCAGGAGATCAGCACCGCCGAGCAATCAGGCGCAGACTGGATCCATATCGATGTGATGGATGGACATTTTGTCCCCAACATCACCATGGGGCCTTTCATTGTTGAAGCCTGCCGCCGCACAACCGACCTGCCCCTGGATGTGCACCTGATGATCGATCGACCGGAAAGGCATATTCAGGATTTTGCCAATGCCGGAGCAAACATTCTCACCATCCATACGGAAGCCAGCCCAAACTTCTACCGCACCCTGCAGGCGATCAAAGACCTGGGATGCCGGGCAGGCGCGGCCATTAATCCGGGCACTCCGGCCTCAGCTGTATGGCCAGCTCTACCGTTGTTGGATCTGGTTTTGGTGATGACGGTGAATCCAGGCTATTCAGGACAGGTATTTTTACCCGAAACGATGTCAAAAGTGGAAATTGTTCGCCGCTGGCTGGATGAAATTGGATCCGCTGCCGATCTGCAAGTAGATGGCGGGGTGAATGCCAGCACCCTTCCTCAAGCATTGGCAGCTGGGGCAAATGTCTTTGTCGCCGCCAGCGCAATTTTTAAACACCCGGAAGGCATCTCGGCAGGCCTCAGGGCTTTGAAAGCACATTTACATTCTTAAAATCAAAAACCACGGCAGGCACCGTGATTCTGATTAAAATACGGTTGGTCTTGTGATCGTTCAGTTAGGCAGTCTTGACCATGGTACGAATGCAGCGAGTGCACATCACCTTCTGAATCTTGCGGCCGCCTTCATAAACGGAGATCTTCTGCAAGTTCGGCTTGAAGGTTCGGTTTGTTGCCTTCTTCGACCAGGGCCGATTGCGCCCAAAAGTTGTTTTCTTACCACACACGGAACACTGTGCCATAGTTCACTTCCTTTACAAATTATGTATAATTACTGTGTTATTCTATATAGCCGAAAAATATTACCACAAGACGTATCTTTTTACAACCCATGTGGTTATTAAATCAAGAGGAAAAAAATGAATGATGAGTTAAATCCATACGGAAGCATCCATGTATCAGAAAAAGCAATTGCCGCAATCGCCTATCAAGCGGCGATTAAATCCTATGGCGTGGTTGGATTGGCATCCAAGAATTTGGTCAACGGCCTCACCAATATGATTGTCAAAGATCCCACCAACGGTATCGAAGTTCATTATGATGATCATAATATCGATATCGACATCTACATTGTGGTCCAGTACGGCACGCGGGTAAAATCAGTTGCCAACAGTGTTGCCAACACCGTCCGGTTCAATGTGGAGAAATATTTAGGTTTACCCATCCAGGAAATAAACGTACACGTGCAAGGGCTGCGGATCAACGGCGAATAACGCCCTGACGAAAAAATCTGCCAATACCTTCCACAATCTGGTTTTTGGTTTAAAATAGCCCACGTTCTACGACCTGCCATGATGCCCCAACGGACACGGCAGGTAATTTGAAACAGAAAAATATTATTGGAGTGTCTATGACTGATTTAAATAGCAATCCTGGGATTGACAGGAAGCTCATCCTGCAGCATAACCCCATCGACGGGCAAGACCTCAAGGAACTCACAGCTGCCGGAATGGCCTGGTTGAATACCAACAAAGCCACTGTCAATGCATTGAATGTTTTCCCGGTTCCGGACGGAGACACCGGCACAAACATGATGCTGACGATGCAATCCGCATTCGAAGAGATCGAGAACTCTCCGGAAACCCACGCCGGAAAAATGCTCGCCAGTGTCGCCCAGGGTGCTCTGATGGGAGCTCGCGGCAACTCCGGAGTGATCCTCTCGCAAATCTGGCGGGGAATGGCAGCCGCCATGAAAGACCACCAGCACCTCACCGGAGAAAACCTTGCCAGAGCGTTCACCTACGCGAGAGATACCGCCTATAAAGGTGTTGTCCGCCCTGTGGAAGGCACAATCCTGACCGTGGTCAAAGATGTAGCCATTGCCACCGACAAGGCACTCTCGAAAACGAAAGATCCGATCGAAATCCTGGAAATCGCCGTCGAAGCGGCTGCCGCCTCGGTAGAGCGCACCCCCGATCTGCTCCCGGTTCTGAAAGATGCCGGAGTGGTTGATTCTGGCGGAAAGGGATTCTTCTTCCTGCTGGAAGGCATGGTCCGCTGGGTCAATGGTGAAGCACTCGACACGCCCCTCGCCGAGGTAAAACCCCTTGATTCGCTCAAATTGGACAATACGCTGGATGCAATTGAGGAAGGCCAGGATTTTGAAGTTGTCGTCGATTTCCACCCGAATGGGGCACTGAACCTGGAAGGCTTCTACACCCGGCTGGAAGAAATGGGCACCTCGATCCAGGTTGGGGAGGGCGAAGGCATGTACCGGATGCACATCCACGTCCCCACCGAGAACCGCTACCTGCCGATCGACTACTGTATGGAGGTCGGCACCGTGACCAACGTGGCGATCGAGAACCTGATGGCACAGATGGAAGATATCGAAAAGAAAACCTCCAGCCGCATCGAACTCGCCCCGATCGAACCCGGGCAGATAGCGACAGTCGCCGTGGCTCCCGGCCCGGGCATCGCAAACGTATTCGCCAGTCTGGGCGTGGCAGCCCTGATCGAAGGCGGCCAGACCATGAACCCCAGCACCCAGCAGATCATGGCAGCCTTTGAAAATCTTCCCACCAACCGGATCATCATCCTGCCCAACAATAAGAATATCATCCTGACAGCCGAAGCCGCCGCCGAACTCACCGTAAAAGATGTTTATGTCATCAAAAGCCGCACCGTTCCCCAGGGATTATCGGCCATGATGCGCCTGATCCCGGATGGCGATTTGGCACAGGTCGCTCAGGAAATGGAAAAAGCCCTGGACGATGTGGAAACCGGTGAAGTCACCACCGCCACCCGCAATGTAGAGATCGATGGGGTCAAGGTCAAAGAAGGCCAGATCATCGGCCTGCATAACGGGAAGCTGGTAGTCGCCTCTCCGGAACTGGGTGAAACCTGCCTTTCCTTGCTGGAGAAATTTGATATGGACAGCTACGAGCTGATCACCATGTTCTACGGCAACAATATGAAACGAGATCAGGTCGATCTGATCGCTGAAAAAATCCAGGAAGCCTACCCCGACCACGAGATAGAAATCCAGGAAGGCGGGCAGCCCCACTACCAATTCATCTTCTCGATCGAATAAGACTCCATGGCCAACACCTGCATTCTGACTGACAGCACCGCCCAGTTCCCCATCCCGGCCTTCCCTGGCCGCAGCCTGGTGAACATTGTCCCGCTGAGGATCGAGACCTCTCAGGAGATCCCCCCTGCGGACCTCCGGGCACTCCACTTCCCCAAGAGCCTGCCGGCAGATTTTCACTCCAGCGTGCATGCGCCCTCCGTTAAGGATTTCGAGAAGAATTTTCTCCAGCTTGCCCAAGTCTATACCGGCGTGGTCGCCATCCTGCATGCCAGCACGCTCACCAGCACATACCAGAATGCCGTGACTGCCGCGAAGCATTTAAGCGGCCAGATGGAAATCGAAGTGATCGACTCGCAAACCATCTCCACTGGGCTTGGCCTGGTCGTTCAGAGCGCTTCCGAGATAGCAGAACAGGGAAAAACTGTTACCGAGATCAGCGAGCTGATCCGCAGCCTGCTGCCCCGGATCTATTCCGTCTTCTGCATCTCCGGGCTCAGCTACCTGCACCGCAGCGGGTACCTGGGAAAAGCCCAGGCCACCATCGGAGAACATCTCAAAATGCTCCCGATCTATGTGCTGGAAGAAGGGGAACTTGTCCCCACCCAAAAAGCACGCAACTACCGTCACCTGATCGACCTGCTGCATGAATTTATCACTGAATTTGAAACCCTCGACCACATCGGCCTGATTCAGGGAGTGCCACCCTTCGAGACCGAAACCCGCACGCTGCGCGAGCGGCTGGTCCCGGATTACGAAGAAGTTTCCATCAGCGAGCATACCATCAGCCCGGAGCTATCTTTGATGATCGGCCCGCACAGCCTGGGGATGTTCATCCTGCAAAGCGATTTTCCCTTATGAAATTAGGCATCGTCACCGACAGCACCTCAGATATTTCAGACCAGGAAGCCCGGGATCTTAATATTGAGGTCATCCCGGCCGTACTGATCCTCAACGGGCAGGAATACCTGGATGGCAAGGGGCTGAGCCGCGAAGACTATTACGACCAACTTCACACTTTCCGCCCCCCTCCGACCACTGCCTCACCCTCCTCCGGAATGTTCAGCAAAACCTACCAGAAAATGTTCGACAACGGGGTGGACCAGATTCTCTCGATCCATGTTTCCTCCACCCTCAGCGGGATTGTGAACGCCGCCCAGATTGCCGCCCAAAATTTTGGGGATAAGGTGCAGGTGATCGACAGCGGCCAGCTGAGCATGGGGCTGGGTTTCCAGGTCATGTCGGCAGCCCGGGCAGCTCTATCCGGCAGCCTGGAATCCGTCCACGCCACCCTGGAAAGCATCCGCAGCCGGCTTCAGGTAATGGCCATGATCGACTCCCTCGACCAGCTCAAGCGCAGCGGACGGGTGAGCTGGATGCGCTCCAGTTTAGGGTCTCTGCTGCGAATCAAGCTGTTTTTGGAGATCAAAGACAGCCAGGTCCTGCGCGTCGGTGAAACCAGGACGCGCAACAAAGGCCTCCAGCTGCTTGCCGAGAGACTGGAGTCAAACGGTGAACTCGAGCAGCTGGCCATCGTGCACACCAATGCCCTGGAAGATGCCACCCGCCTGGCTGAGAGATTTGCCCCAAAGGTTCGAACCACGCCGCTGGTCCGCAACGTCACCACCGTGATCGGCACCCACGTCGGAATCAACGCGGTCGGGTTTATCTCGATCAAAGCGGAATAGGCTCCCCTCTCAAACATCCCTCCCAACCCGTACCAATCGGCTGAATCGCTTCGCGGTTAGTTGGGTTATAATTTAACCAAGTACACCCACGCAATTTGGCTAAATTTTTCCCGGCGGTTCGCCGGTGCAAGAAATGGAGCGGACAATGCCAGAGATCAATCCCTATTTTTCAGACCTCGTACGACAGGATGCGCTGACAAACAGCGGCAATCATGTGAGCTTCTTTGACTGGCTGGTCCAGATCGGAAGCGCAGAACCCTTCCAACCCTTCACCCTGCTCTCCACCGAGATCCGCGGGCTGAGCGAACTGAATCGAAAATCGGGGCGCGAGGCTGGCGATACAGCTTTGCGGTGGGCCGCCAACCAGCTCAACAAGCGGACCGGGCAGCAGAGCAGCCGCATGGGTAACGAGTTCCTCACCGCACTGACCGAAGGGAGCCCGCAGGATCAGGCGAACAAGGCAAAACAGGTCTACACCCACCTCAACAGCCAGGCCACAGTTGTCGGGCTGAAAGCCCCGGCCGCGTATGTCGCCGGGATCTCTTTCACCGACCCGGCTCAGGCATCCCCGGAAAACATCCTCTCCGCTTACTATGGAGCGTTATATTTCCTGAAGCAGAAGCCGGAAATCTCTTTCAAGACCTTCGATTCCAGCCAGATGAGCGCGCCCAGCGGATTCATCTCGTTCATCGTCAACCATACCGTTTCCCGCCTCACCTCCATCGGGAATATGCTCGATCAATCTAATCTGTTGGCCTTTAGCGACCCGATCTCCGAACTGCCCAACACCCGGGCTGGGCTGATTGCCCTGGAAGAAACTGTTCGGGCAGCCCAGCAGGAGCGCTCCAACTTTTCCATCCTGCTGGTAGATGGCGATACGCTAAAAAACTACAACCAATTTAGCTATTCCGGCGGAGATGAATTAATCCACCGCCTGGGGAACGTGCTGCGCAACGAAATCCGGCCGTCCGACTACATCTGCCGCTGGAAATCCGGCGACCAATTCCTGATCATTCTGCACGGCAGCCTGCCCCAGGCCGCTGCGCAGGCGGGCGAACGCATGCGTGTGGCTGTTGAACAAAAATCCAAAGACTGGATGATCCATTCCACCATCTCGGTGGGCGTGGCCGGCTGCCCCCAGCACGGAAAGAGCGTCATCCGCCTGATAGAAGTTGCCGAGTCTGCCCTGAAGCGAGCCAAACAGATGGGCAAAAACAGAGTCGCGATCTTCTCGTAATCTGGCAGGCTTGCTGCGAATATTTCTAGGAGAAACTCATCCCCCGCGGGGAAATCACAGCAGAAAAAGGCCAGAATAAAGACCAAACCCAATTCCACAACATGGGAACCGGGGTTTCTATGTTGAATTTTGGCAACCCCTGATACAATATACGCACCTATGAAACAATCGATCGAAAAATTACAAAAATTCTTTAGCCTGGAAGCCGACCGCGGCTACGATAACAAAGCTGTGATGGGCGGGCTGGAAAAAATGTTGGATAGCTGGGAGGCAGACGCCCGCGTCGACGACCTTCAGGAAGAACTCATCCAGGCGGTCAAGACCCGCCTGCGAGATTACAACCGCCTGTCCCCCGATTCGCGCCGGGATGCCCTGAAAGGGTTGTGGAACCGCATCCGGAGAGAGATCGGCCGGGACATTACCCCCGACGCTGAAAAGGAACCAGCGGAAACTGCACCCGAATCGGCCCCTGCTCCGGAAACCCAGGCAGCCGACCCAGCAGTGCCGCCGACATCCGAACAGCCTGCGCCAGAGGAACCGCTCAGTGAGACCCCGCCGCCTACCCCGCCCCCACCCGCACCGAAGAGAGAAGCCCGGCCGGTACCCGATGGGCCGCCTGCCGCGTTTGAAGCGCCGGTCACCGTGCTGGATGGAGTCGGCCCCAAAAGCGCCGAAAAACTCGACCGCTTGGGCATCTCCACCCTCGGCAGCATGCTCTACCATTTTCCCCGCCGCTACGACGATTACTCACAGCTTAAGACCATCAACCGGTTAGAGTATGCGGATGAACTGACCGTGCTCGGCACCGTCCAGTCTTCCACGCTGCGCAAAATGCACGGCGGAAAAACCCAGCTGGTGGAAGTGATCATTGACGACGGTACCGGAGCACTGCGCGTCACCTGGTTCAACCAGCCGTGGATCGCCAAATCACTAAAAAAGGGCGACCAGGTTGTGCTGGCTGGTAAGGTGGACCAGTACCTCGGCCGCCTGGTGATGTCCAACCCGGAATGGGAACTGATCGATGAGCAGAACCTGCTCACCAACCGCATCCTGCCTGTCTACCCCCTGACGGCTAAAATCTCTCAGCGCTGGCTGCGCACCCAGATGGACAAGGTGGTCAATTATTGGGCACCGCGCGTGCGCGATCCCCTGCCGCAAAGTGTACAGGACGATGCCGACTTGCTCAGCCTGGCGGAAGCACTGCTTCAAATCCATTTCCCGGAGTCCTGGGAAGACCTCAAAGCCGCCCAACACCGCCTGGCATTCGATGAGATCTTTTACCTGCAGATCGGAGTAGTGCAGCAGAAACGCCAGTGGGCAGAGCGCACCGCCACTCCTTTCAGTGTGGAACAGCACTGGCTCGACGCCGAGCTGGAAAAACTGCCCTACCGCCTGACCAACGCCCAGCAAAAAGCCCTGGTGGACATTTACCAGGACCTTTCCAGCGGCCGGCCAATGAACCGGTTGATCCAGGGCGATGTTGGTTCCGGGAAAACCGTCGTCGCCGCGTATGCCGCGGCAGCCGTCCTGGTCCACGGTGCCCAGGTAGCGATCATGGCTCCCACCAGCATCCTTGCCGAACAGCACTACCAATCGCTGCGCGACCTGCTGGCGGGCGAGGACGGGCTGTTAAGCCCAGACCAGATCCGCCTGATGATCGGCGCAACCCCCAACGCCGAGAAGGAAGAGATCCGCAGCCAGCTGGAAAGCGGGCAAATCCGCATGGTGATCGGGACGCACGCCTTGCTGGAAGATCCGGTCACTTTCCAGAACCTCCAGCTTGCCGTGATCGATGAGCAGCATCGTTTTGGCGTCAAGCAGCGGGCTGTGCTGCGCGCCAAAGGGGAGAACCCCCACCTGCTGGTCATGACCGCCACACCCATCCCGCGCTCCCTGGCCCTGACCGTCTATGGTGACCTCGATCTCACCGTGATTGACGAGATGCCGCCCGGCCGCCAGCCGGTGGATACTTATGTGCTCTACCCGCGCGAAAGGGAACGGATCTACAACCTCATCCGCCGCGAGGTCGCCGAAGGCAGGCAGGCCTTCATTATCTACCCGCTGGTGGAAGAGAGTGAAAACCTGGACACCAAAGCCGCAGTGGAAGAGTTCGAACACCTGAAAACAGATGTATTCAGCAAGCTCAACGTTGGCTTGCTCCACGGCCGGATGAAGGGCGAGGAAAAAGACCAGGTGATGACCAAATTCCGCGACAAAGACTATGATGTACTGGTCTCCACCACCGTGATCGAAGTTGGGGTGGATGTACCCAACGCAAACGTGATGGTCATCGAAGGGGCCAACCGGTTCGGCCTGGCACAACTGCACCAACTGCGCGGCCGCGTCGGGAGAGGCGGAGGAAAATCCTTCTGCATCCTGATCCCTGACTCCGAGAACGGCATCGACAACGAACGCCTGGCAGTGATGGCTGAGACCAACGACGGGTTTGTGCTGGCCGAAAAAGACCTCGAACAGCGCGGGCCAGGCCAATTCCTCGGCACGCGGCAGGCCGGTTTCTCTGAGATGCAGATGGCTTCGCTGAGTGACGTGCGGCTGATTGAAAAAGCCCGCAAGCAAGCCTACAACCTTCTGGAAAAGGACCCTGATCTGCAAACACCGGAAAACCAAACCCTCAAACAAACATTATCCCAACGGTGGTCTGCAGGAGAAGGAGACATCAGCTGATGATTCGTGCAATCTATCCCGGAACTTTTGACCCAATCCACAACGGGCATATCGACATTGCCAAGCGTGCAACCAAATTATTTGATGAGGTCATCATCGCGGTATATGAAAGACCGCTCAAATCCCTGCTCTTGTCCCCAGAAGAGCGGATGCACCTGGTGAAAGAAACTTTCAAAAACATTCCCAAAATCAAGGTACTCGGTTATTCCGGCCTGACGGTGGACTTTGCCAACGAGATTGAAGCCCAGGTGATTGTGCGCGGGCTGCGCGTCTTTTCCGACTTTGAATTCGAATTCCGGCTGGCACTCGCCAATACTGAGTTGGCCCCAAACATCGAGACCATGGCCCTGATCACCTGCAAAGAGCACACCTTTCTCTCTTCCACTACCGTCAGGGAGATCGCTTCACTCGGAGGTAATGTCAGCATGATGGTTCCGCCGCACGTCAACGCGGCGTTGATCGATAGGTTCCAGGACAAGAATCAGGACAGTGATTTTGCAACCAACGCACTGCGCGATTGAAAAATTCAACCGCCTTCCTCTGTTGACGAAAATCTAATTTGCATGTAGGCTTAATTCTTGCAACAATCTGATTGATTCGTTCATTAATTTTATTTGTACATGCGAGAGGGTCCTTATGGATATTTTGCATCTGGTAGACCGATTAGAAGAACTCTTCAACGAGAGCCGTCCGATCCCGTTCACAAATAATGTGATCGTGGACGAAGACCGGATGCTCGATATTATTGACCAAATGCGGGTCGCAATTCCCGAACAGGTCAAACAGGCCGAAAAGCTGCTCGCCGAAAGAGACCGGACGCTGGCCCAGGCCCAGGAAGAAGCCAGCCGAACGGTCCAGTTGGCGCGAGAAAAAAGCGAGGGCTTACTCGAGCGCGATTCGATCGTTGAAGCTGCCCAAACCAGGGGTGAACAAGTCATTGAACAGGCCCAGCGCGATGCTGAAGCCACCCGCCTCGAAGCAGACAACTATGTACTTGAAACCCTCACCAGTCTGGAAATTGAAATGGAACGGATCATTAACCAGGTTCGCAACGGTATCCGCACTCTCGAACACACCCATGGCCAGACCAGCGAATTCCAGGAAACCTACGTAGAAGACGATACCCTCTAGGGTATCCAATGATATAAATCTAACTGCCGGAGACGATCTCCGGCAGTTTTTTTATTCGTGGCCTTTCTTCAATTTCCATCTTTGGATTTGACCTTTTTGCTCCTTAAAAGGCGGAGATGATTTCATGGATTATGTCTAAAGCTGATCAAACCCTGGATTGCCATCTACCTGGTCTGGTTTTAACCTCGCTGGTCGCCGGTCTTCCCGTTATCCAGGGCAAAGCGAACAGCCGACTCGGCATGCAGGAATGTGGTATCAAAAACGGGGACCGCCACATCCTGCGCCTGGATCAATAACGGGATCTCGGTGCACCCCAGGATAACCCCCTGGGCTCCCTGCCCGATCAGGTCATTGATGACCCGCTGGTATTCAACTTTACTCTCCTGCTTGATGATCCCCAAAACGAGTTCCTCAAAGACAATCCGATCTACCAGCACCCGGTCGTCCTCCCCGGGAACCAGCACCTCAACGCCAAATTGGTCTTCCAGCCGGGCGCGGTAAAAGCCCTGCTCCATGGTGTACTTCGTCCCCAGCAAGCCGACTCTCGTCAGGCCAACCTCCAGGATTTGTTCTCCGGCCGCATCTGCAATATGCAGGACGGGAATTGTCACCGCCTGGCATACCCGGTCATACAATTTATGCATCGTGTTGGTGGCAATCAGCAGCAGGTCTGCTCCGGCACTCTCCACCTGACGCGCCGCATCCACCAGATATGCACCAACCTGCTCCCACTCCCCGCGCGCCAGACAGGCTTCCACAGGGGCAAAGTCGACTGAGACCATCACAGATTTGGCTGAGTGCAGCCCGCCTAACCGCTGTTTGACCAGCTGGTTGATCAACCGGTAGTATTCAATTGACGACTCCCAGGACATCCCCCCAAGGATTCCAATCGTTTTCATCACACGGCTCCTCTAGTTTTGGTTGCAAAGATCATATCAGGTTCAGACCCGCAGCTCGATCGCACCTTCGGGGCATTGCAGCACACAGGCCTTGCAGGCGATGCAGGCCTCCGGATGCACAAAGACCGCCTTTCTTTCGTCAGGGTGTTTTTCCCAGCAGTTGACCGGACAGACCTGGACGCACTCCCAAACCCCGGTGCATTGTTGCGGATTGAAAATTATCCTCAGCCGCCGCAGATCGCGCGCCAGCGCCAGATGTTCCCGCATCAGGTCCATCAGTGTTGGTTGGTCTGCCATGCGCTACCTCCACCCTGCCAGGAGCGGCACAACCCAATACACCAGCCCCAGCACCACAAAGATGACCGCTTCAATCAGCCAGTTGGCCTGCTCGCCGCGCATATGCGGAGACATGCCCTGCATTTCTGCCGCGGTGAACACCGAGAGCCCGGTCAGGCCGAGTGCCCACCCAAATACGCTGAGAACTCCCATTGGGGCCGCCCACTGGAGGTAGACCCAAAACCCGGCCAGCGAACACAACGCCAGCGGGATCGATTTTTCCAGCCCGTCGCGCCCCGGCATCTGGGGATGCACCACCGCATAAACATACGCCAGCCCCAGCAGGCTGAACGTCACCGGCCAGAACCGCGGCCGCCAGAAGACCAGCACCGGCAGCAGGATCACCAGGGCATAGAAGCTCAGGGTCACCGTGACCATTTCCAGCCGGGAGCGCAGCGGGAATTCCACCTGCCGCATCGCGGCATCCTTCTTTCGGCCGGAAGACAGGTAGGCCGGCAGGTCTTCCGCCTCCACTGGCCCCCAATACACTCCCCAGCCGGTCAGCGAGCGCAGCTTCCAGCCGTCCACGCCGCAGGCCGCCAGCTGCGGCAGGATCAGCGCGTGATGGGAGACGATCTGATCCAGGCGCGAGACCCGCAAGGCGGCCGCCACCTTTTCCGCGGTAAAAAATCCGCCCCCGGCCGCACACCACACATTGATCCCGGCCGTATCCACCACCAGCACCCAGAGGTCAGCGCAGCCGTCCAGCGCTTTCACCAGCCGCCGGACGGTCAGGTCGAAATTCCCGGTCACCACCACGGGCGACTGCGCATCCGGCCTCCCCAGGGAATACACCCCCGGCTGCACTTTCGGGTAGGGGGGGATCAGCCGGTTGAACAGCAGCAGCACATCCTTGAGCCGCGTTTTCAGCGTGACCCGGTGTTCCAGGTGCCCGATCACGACCGCCGCTGGGCGCGGTGCGGCCCCAGGCTGGGCCGCCAACAGCACCAGGCTGCCCCCCAGGTACGCTGCCGCCTGGTCCACGCGGAACCCCGTCCGCCGGAGCAGATCCTCTGCTTCGTCAATCGGGTGGGTGGTGGTCCGGGTCAGCAGCCAGGTGAGCAGCTGCATCGGAAGGCGCACCAGCTGATACAGCATCCGGGCTGCCAGGGATTTGGGCCTGACTTCGTCCGCGATCAGCAGTGTCCCGCCCTCTGCCAGCAGGTCGCGGCAGGCCAGCAGCAAATACTGCTGCTGGGCGCGGGGCATCTCGCTGAGGGAGAATGAGGCCACGATCAGGTCAAACTGCCCGGGCGGGAACACCTCCCCCACCAGGGCGGCGTCCATCAGCTTCAGGGAGACCTGGTCCACCACTTCTGATCTGGCGATCTGCTGGCTGGCTTCCCCCAACATCTGGGGAGAGAGATCGATCCCGGTCACCTGGGCACCCTGCTGGGCCATCTGCACGCATAAACTGCCCGTGCCGCAGCCGATCTCCAGCACCTGCATTCCCGGCCGGACATACTCGCTGGCAATCCTGCGGTGAATGCGCGCGATGCGGCCCAGCGTCAGCAGGTGGATGCCGCGCTGGTATTTCTGCGGGCTGGTTTCCAGCCATTTCATCAATACCGTCGCCATGCCGTTTTCCTGTTCTCCCGGCCAATCCGTCCACCCTTATTATGAGACTCTGGAGAGGGAATGTCAAATCAGGTTAGACACCCTGGTGCAGGCACAAAAAGAGACCGGCCTTGCGGCCGGTCTCCGGGGTATCGGGTGGCGGGTTAGTAGTCGGTGCCTTTGATGAAGGTTCGTGAAACACCCAGATTGGTATTGGGGGTCACCGTGTTCGGGCGCATCATCTCGTTGTCCTCATGGTCGATGATGTGGCAGTGCCAGACATAGCCATGCCCGCCGTTCGGGTCGAAGGGGAAGTAGGCATCCGCGGCGGGTGTGTTCGCCGCCAGGTCGGTCGGCGCCCAGCGCACCATGATGCGGGTCACCTCGCCGGGATACATGATCACCGTGTCTTTCCAGCCAGCCTCTTCCGGCAGCGGCGGTTTGATCGGCCCCGGCAGGTAGAGCGGTTTCTTTCCACCCTTCACCGCCCCGACCTCCGGGTTGCCACCCCACTTGCCGCCGGATTGCGGGTTCGCAACCGGATCGTAGGCCAGCGGCGGGCCGTACTCAGGGGTATAGACCCCGCCCGGGAAGGACGCATCATAGGCGCCCACATACTTGTTGACGTTGAACGCCTGGCGGTTCATCAGCTGGAACTGCACCAGGTGTAAGTGGATCGGGTGGGCATCCGCAGTGATGTTGACG
>DATHZS010000073.1:0-117907 GCA_035458505.1 Anaerolineales bacterium
TCCAGGAAAACGGCTGAACCAGCTGGCGAGCATGCTCGGCCAATGCGGCGGCTTCGTTCGGTTGGTTCAGCAGCCGGCGGATCGCAGCTGCCCAGGCATCTTCATCCGTTGGGGGACAAAACACCGCACTCTGCTGGTCCAACACCTCGTGGATCACGGGGAGGTCGCTGGAAATGATCGGCCGGCGCGAGGCCATATATTCATACATTTTCATTGAACTGAAAAACTCCACCGGAGCAGCGCCACTGCTGCCTCCCACATCATGCTGGTAGGGCATCAACAGCACATCCGCAGCAGCCTGGTAGCGCGGCAGGTCTGCATTGGGTACAAACCCGCTGAAAGTCACATTCTTGATCTGCAGCCGGGCCAGTTCGCTGCGCCAAGGGTCCACTTCTTTCGGGCGTCCCCCGACCCACAAAAAATGCACATCCGGCATCTTGCTGGCCAGGGCCAGCACCAGTTCCACCCCCCTGCCGGCATACACTGAGCCGGTACAGGCGACTGTCGGCATTGCAGGAAGTCCTAACTGCTCTCGGGCCTGGGCCGGAGGCGGCAGCTGGTCATAGCGCTCCAGTTCAACACCATTCGGCGCGACCAGGGTTTCGGGCTGCGGGAGGGGATACTCCTGGCTCAAACGATCCTTCAGCGCCTGGGTTATCACCATCTGGCGTTTCTGGCCTGGCAGCCGCAGGAACAGGCGGTACCACATCCCTGCAAAGCGGCCGACTGGCAGCCCATGCATTTCCACAATCACCCGCCGCCTCTGCAGCAAGCCTCCCGCCGCACTTTGCAGCAGCCAGGTGTAGATCAGGTCTGGTTTGAGCTTTCTGGCTTGCAGGACCGCCCGCCACGGAAACACCCTCCTGGCCAGCCATCCGTCAAACGGGGGAAGATAGATCTGCCGGAAATATGTCTCCACACCATACTGGTCGGCGAGGAACTGCCATCTTTCTTCTTCTTTTTTTCCCGGCGGCCCATCACCGGGAGCGATTAAGATCACTTCATGACCAATCTGTGCCAGTGCATGGCAGGCTTTCATCGCCTGGATGCTGTTGGCCGTTTCGGATGGAATCCGGGAAGGGGCAATACAGCAGATTCGCATTATCCCCCCGTTTCCAGCGCGCTTTGCCGCTGGATCGTCCGGGTTCCCTGCCACGCGTTCAGCCCAACTGTCACCACCAGGTAGGCAGACAGTAAAACGGCTTGCATCAGATAACCGAACTTGGGCACCAGCCAGAAGGTCAATCCAAGCTTAACCACCATGGCGATGGCGGAAACAACCAGCGGATATACAGGTTTTTTCAAAGCCAGCAGCAAGGGCCGATTCCAATATAAAATATTCGCCAATCCAAACCCAACTAACAAAATCAACGCTGCCGGAGTGCTGGGTGCAAACTCTTCTCCATATGCAAAGGGGATCAGCCACCAACCGATCGCTAAAAGCACTGCTCCCACTCCCACAGTCCAGGTGCCGGCAATCAGTGAGGTTTTCCGCAGCAGTTCTTTGAGCTTTTCCCACTCCCGTTTGGCTGCCTGGGTGGTGATCTCCAGGAAAGTGGGTTCAATGAATGGGTTGATCGGCAGCAGGATCATGGCAATCACCCGCATGGCAGTTGTGTAATACCCGGCCGCAACCGGTGAGAGGAAATAAGTGATCCACAACTCTTCGCTATCCTGTGCAATCAGCTTGACCGTAGCGCTCAAGTTGCTGCTGAAAGCGAACTTCCAGAAGGCTGATGGGCTGATGGTGGCATCCCAGGGCACCCGCCACCAGCCAGGCATGAGTTCACGACGGGCATAGATGAGAGAGAAGACCAGCAGCGATACCCCATTGAAGACCTTGGCGGCCAGGTACGCCATCACCACATCCTCAATTGTTCCTTTGCTAATAAACGCCATCACGACAATCACAAAGGACAACACATTCTGAGAGAGATTTAAGACCGCCAGGATGTCAAAGCGTTTGAATACCTGTAATGCAGCCGTGGAAGTTTGGGAGGTCAGGTTGGCAAATACGGAGTAGCCATAAAAAATAAACAATGGGGTCAACTCTGGCTGGCGGATCAGATGCCGGGCAATGATCGGTGCAAACACGACCACCACGATAAACTTAAGGACAGCAGTCAGCGCTTCGATAATGGCGGCAGAGCGAAGCACCGCGGCTGCTTTTGGCTTGTCGCCCTGTTCATAGGCCTGTCCAACATACGTCACGACCAGTTCCCCCATCCGGAAAGAGAGCAGCTGGCTGATGTTGGTGGTGAATTTGGTAATATTGGCGACAATTCCAACACCCAATACGCCGATCATACGCGCCACCAGGATGCTCTGCACCGCGCTGATCAGCATACTCAAAGTGTTGCTGCTGAACAAATAGCTGGTATTCAACAGAATTCTGTTGAGAGGTCCTTCACTTTTTAAATACTGGAACACCCGCCTGATCAGCCTCATATACCTACATCTAGGTCCTTCGCCCAATCATGATGATCAAGATACCACTGCACCGTCGCGGAGATCCCCTGCCGCAGGGAAACGGTCGGCTGCCAGCCGAGCAGTTCCATCGCTTTGCTGGTATCTGCATGATTGGTGAGCATATCCGCTTTCGGGAAGGGATGCTGGATAATTTCAGCCTGTTTGCCGGTAATCTCTTCCATCATCGAGATCAACTGGTTAATGGTGATCGTCTCATGGCCGCCCAAATTGATCACCTGGAAACCCAGCGGACGCAGCGCCTGGATCGTACCCCGGGCAATATCATCCACGTAGGTAAAACCGCGCGATTGCGTGCCGTCTCCATTCAGGTGCAGGGGTTGGCCATCCACCAGCCATTTGGCAAAACGGAACATGACCATATCCGGTCGGCCAGCCGGACCATACACCGTAAAATAGCGCACTACGGAAATATCGATCCCGTGCAGAAAATGATAGGCATGGGCCATCGCCTCGGCGCCCTTTTTTGAAGCTGCATACGGCTGTAAGGGCAGACTGCTGCTGGACGTTTCCGGCGTAGGCAGAGGGACATCCTGTCCATACACGCTCGAAGTGGAAGCCAGCAGCAATTTAGGAATCTTCACCAGCCGGCACAGCTCCAACAGATTGAGCGTGCCAGTCATATTCGTGTCCACATACACCCAGGGATTTTCAACAGAGGCTCGTACACCGGCGCGGGCGGCCAGGTTGATCACGGCAGCAGCCCCCTGGACTTCTTCCGCTAACCCCAGGATCGCATCCTTATCCGAGATATCCTGCTGGTGAAAATGAAAGCCCGACCTGTGCAAGAGCTTTTCCAGGCGGAACTCTTTCATGCGCACATCGTAGGCATCGTTCATATTATCCACGCCGATCACGCTGTGCCCTTCATCCAACAACATCTCAGCGACGCGATTGGCAATAAAACCAGCCGCACCAGTGACGAGATATTTTGCCATTAGAGCATTTCAACCTTTCGATGATCATATGCCAGTTGACCCATCGAATTACGGGAATCAAACACCATCTGGGCTGCATCATGGATCGCCTGGTAATCATAACTGCTGTGGTCGGTGATGACCAACACACAATCCGCGGCAGCCACTTCAGCCATCAAATCTGCCACGCTGTCCATCTGCCAGTCATCATGGGAAATCTGGGAGATATATGGGTCATGATAACTGACGATGGCATGTTTTTCGCGCAGCAGGCCGATTACATCAAGCGCTGGCGATTCGCGCACATCATCAATATCGGGCTTATAGGCAACGCCCAACACCAGGATCTTCGTGCCTCTTAATGATTTGCCCAGGCGTTCATTCAGGGCATCCTGAAGGCGTGCGACCACATACCGCGGCATCCCGGTATTAATCTCGGATGCCAGTTCAATAAAGCGGGCTGTATAGTTCAGGGATTTCAACTTCCAGGAAAGGTACAGCGGGTCGATCGGGATGCAGTGGCCGCCGATGCCCGGACCGGGGGTAAACTTCATGAAGCCAAAAGGTTTGGTGGCAGCCGCATCGATCACTTCCCACACGTCCACCCCAAGCCGATCACACATGATCGCCATTTCGTTCACCAGGCCCAGGTTGACCATGCGGAAGGTGTTTTCCAGCAATTTTGCCATCTCGGCCACCTCCGCGGAGGACACCCGAACCACGTGCTCTAAAGCCTGGGCATACCAGAACGAGCACACATCACTGCATGCCGGAGTGATCCCGCCCATCACCTTGGGCATATTGGACGTGGTCCAATCTTCCCTGCCAGGGTCCACCCGCTCGGGAGAAAAGGCCAGGAACAGGTTCTCTCCTGCCTGCAGATCGGTGTTCTCGGTGAGCTCCTGCAGCAGCAGTTCGCGCGTCGTGCCCGGATAGGTCGTGGACTCGAGCACAATCGCCATCCCGGGATGCAGGTATTTCTTAATGTCGTTGGTGGCCTGAACAATGTACGACAGGTCAGGATCGCCGGTCTTGCGCAGCGGGGTTGGCACACAGACACTGACCGCGTCCACCTCTGCGATGACAGAGAAATCCGTGGTGGCTTTGAGCAGTCCGGCTTCTACCAGGCGTTTCACTTCCCCAGTCGGCACGTCCCCAATATAGCTTTCTTTGGCGTTCAGAGCCTTGATCTTGCGTTCATCCGGATCAATACCAATCACCTCGAACCCGGCATCGGCAAAAACGACTGCCAGCGGCAGCCCTACGTACCCCATCCCCAAAACAGCAATCTTCGCAGAGCGCGCTTCTAATTTTTGTTCCAAACTTTCTCGATAGTTTTTCATGGTTTCCTCTGACGTTTAGAATAAGCTCAACTGCTCCGGTTTCTGATCATCCGGATCATCCTGTGCAATTTCCACATATTCCGGGACATCTCCGGCTTTTTCAATCCATTCGGGCAGGCGAGCGAAATCAGCTTCAACGGTTGGGCGGAGAGATGGCTGGTGCAGTGCTGCAGCAGGGTGATAAAAAGGCACCACCAGGCGTCCTCGCACCCGGACTGCCTGTCCATGGGTCTGGCTGATCTTCGCATTCGGCAAAAACTTGTGCATCGAAAACCGCCCCAGGGTGACAATCACCTTCGGGTTGATCGCCTGGATCTGCCGTTCCAGATACCCATCACAGGCGTTCAATTCCTCCGCCTGCGGGTCCCGGTTTCCAGGGGGGCGGCATTTGACCACATTGGTAATAAACACCTGCTCTCGGCTGAGGCCAACATTTTGCAGCAGTTCTTCAAGAAAACGGCCGGCCGCCCCGACAAACGGCAGTCCCTGTTCGTTCTCATGAAATCCTGGCCCCTCACCAATGAACATGATGGACGCATTTACCGGGCCTGATCCAGGCACAGCATTTTTTCGCGAAAAATTGAGTGCACATTTTGTGCATACTGCCGTTTCCTCGGCAACTTTGGCTAATATTTGTTCACGGTCCAAACCAACCTCCGTCTTGTACTGATCTTGTTTTTTTTTACGTGCTTGGGCACCACGCTGGGGTCAGCACCCAATAATATCCAGATGATCTTCGTCCAGCTCATGCAGGGTTAAGATCAATGCATCTTCACCATTGTCACGGTAATAGCCTGGGCGCCTTCCGGCAACCTGGAAGCCGAAGCGGTAATATAGCCGCTGGCCTGCCTGATTGTTCGCCCGGACCTCCAGGGTGGCTGATCTTGCACCACGAGCTACCTCTGCTCTCAAAGCCTTACAGATCAATTGTGATGCAATTTTCATCCGCCTGTATTGAGGGTCGACCGACAGTGTCGCGATGTGAGCTTCATCCACCAGCAGCCAGGTAATGATCAACCCCACCACCGTGCTTGGTCCTTCACCGCCTGAGACAACCTCTGCCACCCATTGTTTTGAGGCGGCGTTTTCTTCCAATTCATAACGGAATGCCCGTTGGGGCCAGGGAAGCGAGAAACACATTGTATCCAGTTCATGCACCCGCGAAAGGTCTCCGGCCGCCATTGCACGGATCTTGATCGAACTCGCCTTCGTCATGGTTCACCCAGGGATGTTCTCGTTGGTTTGGAGATAGATCGGAGCGACTGTTTCGGGATCACTCAGGTCGCCTTGCTGCCAGCGTTCCCAAGCCAGTTCCGCCAAATAGGCAGGCCGCCGCAAACTCTGCGCAGGGGATGCCAGGATCACATTTTTATGCTTGCGTCCCAATAATTTGCGGAGTTGCTGGTCCATTTCTCCACACAGCAGCGTCGGCACACGAATCTTTTTGGATAATTCCTCCGGCGTGAACAGTTCGGGCTGGTCAGCAGGCTGCCAGGTGCTGTCCTGCACCTCATACCAACCCACCGCCAGCCGCCCGCGGCCAGCTTCCAGGACCACGGCCATTTTCCATTCGGGGTTTGGAGGGAAGGCGGCTGCCAAGGGCTCAAATGTGGATACCGCTACTAAATCCAACCCGCGCGAAAGCGCCAGCCCTTTGGCTACCGCCGCCCCAATGCGCAATCCGGTATAGGACCCCGGGCCAATCGTCATCCCAATCACATCCAGGTCGGTGATCTTGAGACCAGCGCCATCCAGCGCCTGGTGAATGGCGGGGGTCAGTTCAACGGTATGCCGGTACGGGCTTTGCCAGACAGCCTCGTGGAGCACCTGGACGCCATCATATAAGGCAATCCCTATTTTTCGTGTTGCAGTGTCAATGGCTAACAGCATCAGGTACCCCGGTAAATATTTTCTTGCAGAGAGGAGAGCAAATCTTCATAATGCTTCCCGTTTGCGATAAATTTCATCCTGCGATGTTCTTCCTGCAGATGACTCATCTTGATCAGCAGATGCGCTTCCGGCATGGATTGAATAATTTTTTGCGCCCATTCCACAACCAGCGGGCCCTGGGTAAGCAGCGCATCCACATCAAGATCCATGGCTTCGATCGCGCCGCTCAGCCGGTAGGCATCCAGGTGAGCAAAGCGCTCTTTACCCGGACGGCGGTAGATATTGACGAGCACAAAGGTTGGGCTGGAGACCGCATCGGTCGATCCCCACCCGGCAGCCATGCCCTGCACCAGCGTGGTTTTCCCGGCCCCCAAATCTCCATCCAGGCAGACCACATCTCCGGGCTTCAGCAAGGCACCAATCCGCATCCCCACCCGGCGGGTTTGATCTGGGCTGCGGCTAAAAAATTCAAAGGCATTTGCTTCAAGAATCGGCATTCTACTTAGGATTATAAGACAGAATTAGCAGGCTGTCAGCATAGACGGCCTTGAACTTACCGGAATCTCCTGACAAACTGACTAGCATGGCTTTGTGATCGACCAACCAAATTTCTGTAGCGATTACTGAGCCTGCAATAAGTCAAGAAACTTGGCTGGTGAAGCGGCTTTTGACTGGGATAGTTCCACCAAACATCTGGCATGATTCTTGCGATTGACAGCACGCCTATCCGCTACCCGGACTGTATGGGACAAGAAAGAAAACAGCCGGACTGATGAACTGACCCGGCTGATGTTTTCCATACACAGGTGAAACTGCAAACGCTGGATTTAGGTTCTGGTAATGTGCTCCAGTGCCTCCCCAAGGCGCTCAATCTCTTCCAGTGTATTGTACTGGGCAGCACCAATGCGCACCATTCCACCGCTGTCTTCCACACCCAACCGTTCAGTAACAGACAGGGCGTAATAATTCCCATTCCAGACATAGACATCCTCGGCGGCTAAGGCGGCTGCCACGTGCTGCGGATGCTTGCCCTGAAGGTTGATTGAGACTGTTGGAACACGGTTTTCCACAAACTGAGGATCATCCTGCCCATAGATCTGCACTCCAGGGATGGCGTGCAGCCGTTCCAGCAGTTTCCGGCTCAGGTGGGTTTCATGTGTTTGCACGGCTGCCATCCCCTGGCGAAGCAAACCAGCCTTGCCAGCTACCCCGGTGGAGAATTCCTGGCCAAACTCGCGGCCGATCCAGGCGAAATGCTCCAGGGCGCCCAGCACGCCTGCAATCCCTTCAAAGCTCTGCGTGCCGGTTTCAAATTTTTCCGGCGGCAGAT
Organism: Anaerolineales bacterium; assembly: GCA_035458505.1. Taxonomy (GTDB): domain Bacteria; phylum Chloroflexota; class Anaerolineae; order Anaerolineales; family UBA11579; genus UBA11579. Next base: position 7,968 of record DATHZS010000073.1, read on the forward strand.
TGGATGCCGGACGGACTTTATAGGCTTTCAGGCTGTCCAACAAATCATACTTGCCGTACAGCAGGCCGATATGCGGCCCGTAGAATTTATACGCGGAACAGACCAGGAATTCCACATCGAGCTGCCGGACATCGATCGAACCATGCGGCGCATACTGGACAGCATCCACGTATACCCAGGCCCCCACCTGGTGGGCCATCTCGGTGATTTGCCGCACCGGATTGATCGTTCCCAATGCGTTCGAGGCATACCCAACTGCGACAAGTTTCGGTTTCTTCTCCAGGGCTGCTTCCAGGGTATCGAGTTTAAGCATCCCGGTTTCGACATCGAAATCAACCCATTCCACGTTCAGACCATGGTCGGCTGCAATCAGCGTCCAGGGCGTGATATTGGCATCATGATCCAGGCGGGTGACGACCAGGGTATCCCCGGGTTGCAGGCGGGTAGCGATTGAACGGCTGAGGTGCAATGTCAGGGTGGTCATATTGGGACCAAAGACAATTTCCTCCGGCCGGGCTGCGCCTAAAAAATCCGCGGCCATTTGCCGGGCCTGGTCTACAATTGCGTCCGATTCCCGGCTGGTGGCAAAACTGCCGCCATGGTTGGCATTTGTCTCAACCAGATACTGTTGAATGCGGTCCAGGGAGGCCTGGGCAATCTGTGTCCCTGCCGGGTTATCAAAAAAGGCTGCCGGGCGTTTCAGCCCGGGAAACTGGCTGCGAATACGATTGAGATCGAACATAAAAATTTCCTCCTCGAATAGAGTTGCTATGTCCGCGTCAGGGTTGCTTTGACCACCCAGCGATCCTGTCCGCCCAGATGGTACTTATAATCCTCATCGCCGCGCATCAGGTCGAAAGCCTGATACCCTTCCTCAATCGCCTCCTGGACCAGCAGCCCAATCAGGGCAATGCCCGGGGAGAGAGAAGAAAATTTATCTGTGCGGGCAGAATTGTACACCCATACCCGGTTTCCATGGATAAAATTAAGATACCCGGCCGCTCTCTCCCGCCCCACCAGCAGGAACCGCAGATCGAGCCAGCCTTGTTCTGCCGCGGCACGCACAAGGGCGTGCATCTGGGCCTCCATGGGAGCGGTCAGGAAGCGAGCCTTCTCCGGTTCCAAGCGCATCATGGCGAAAAAATCCTCCATGGCCGGGGCTAAATCGTCAAGCTGTTCCACCCGCTCCACCTGGACCGGAATAAAATAACGCTGGGCGTTGCGCATCTTGCGCACCAATTCCCGGCGGTAACGCCCATCGAGCATCTCCAGATACGCTTCAAAATCCCCGGGCAGCGCAATGAACGGCGCGGGCTGCAATTTCTCCTGCACCCAGGAAAGGCCGTACCTGTCAGCAATGCCAGCCAGGCCCTCCAGGCTGGGCGAGTCTTCCAGGATGTTATACAGTTCCAGGGTAGCCCATTCGGGGGAGTCAGGTCCGGTCAGGTGGGCCAGAGCGCTTTCAAAGAATGCGCCAGCATATTCTGGCAAGACCAGCACATCCAAAAAATCGGAAATCTCGAGGCTGCCCAGGAGCACCAAGGATGGCTTCCCGGCATGATTCTTGCTTAAAAATAATGGAAGTGCCCCAATCAACTCTCCGGCAGGCTCACGGCCGGCCAGGATGTACAGTTCCTCGGCAGGACGATCGGCAAATCCCCATTCGCCACCGCCGCGGTGCTGCCACCAGGAGGATAAGAATTCGTGACGCAGAAAAGGAACATCTGTAATGCTATTCTCTAATAACTTGTTCCAGGGTTCAGCCAGGTTGGCCCATCGTTCTTCCGAACGTATCACTTCAATTTCAATCATTCAGTGCATATTCCTTCATCAGTTGGTTGGCATCGAGTCTTACACACCAGGATAGATTTTACCAGTTATAATGTATGAAAAGGCGACAATGAGCGAAAATCCTATGCCAAATCTCGACCTGAATATCATTCCATTACACCGTAAAGCTGCTGAAAACCAGGACAGGTTGCCCGGTTTCCATACAGCCATCCCCACCCGCAAAACTTCCCGCAGCAGGCGTTCAGACCAGCTTATCCTGCTGGTTTCCTTCAACGTGCCCGCATTTTCAGACGACCGTTTGACCGAACTACTTACACGATTGGAAAGCATGTATTACGAGAAGACCGGTTCGACCACCTCTGCCATGCGTGAGTTGATCGAAGATCTGAACAACCTGATCCTTAACCTGAATTTACGCCATGCCGGGAACCGCCCGCAGGTCACCGGGAGCATCGGTGTGATCGTCATCCGCAGTGGACATCTCTTCCTGGCCCAATCCGGACCAGGCCACCTGTTCGCCCTCATCCCTGGAAAAGTTGAGTATCTTCACGACGAAAAAATCTCCAACCGTGGTCTGGGCATCAGCCGCACTCCCCAAATTTATTACACCCAGTTACAGATCGAACCCGGCAACAAAATCCTGTTCTCGATCAACCTGCCAGAGACCTGGGATGCAAATACATTTACCCAGGCGTACGTCAACCCGATCCAAAAAGCCCATCTGCGCTTCCTGGAAGATGCCGGTGACGAGCTAAAAGCGATCATGATTGAGGCAGTAGAAGGCCAGGGAAAACTCAACCTGCTGAAGCTTTCTGCTGTCAAAGAAAAACCCAGGGCCGCTCAACCCCAAACAGCCCAGGAAACAACACAAACCGAAAAACAGGCGCCCCAGGCAACACCTGCACCGAGACCCCAGCCTTCCAGACCGGAACCGGATCAGACCACCCCACCCGCAAAGCCACCCGTGCGGGCCAGCCTGCCGCCCCAAACGCTGGATGCGCATCCTGTACCTGAAAGCACTGAACCGGTGATCTCCCCCAAGCCGACCAGCCTGCCCGAGATCGAGGAATGGGAAGCACAAGCCAGCACCCCGGACACAGAATCTCGCCGGAGCGGGGCTGGCCTCGCGCCCGCGCTGAATGACGGGCTGAAGCGCGTCCAGACCTTTGGGAAGGGCCTCTTGCGCGGTCTCAAAGGGCTGCTCCAGCGTATGGTGCCCGGGGATGAACTTGTGAAGATTCCCGCCGGGACAATGGCCTTTATTGCCGTTGCAGTCCCCTTGCTGGTAGTGACCGTAGCCGGGCTGGTATATGCTCAGGTAGGGCGCAACCAGCAGTACAGCTACTATTTTTCTGAAGCTCAAACAATGGTCCAGTCCGCAGTGACTGAGGCAGATCCAAATGTCCAGCGCACAAAATGGCAAAATGCAATCGCATTGATCAATACGGCTCAAGGCTACCTGACCACCGATGAAGCTGAAACCCTGCGCCTGCAGGTCATCGCTGCCCTGGATGCCATGGATGACATAACCCGGCTCGAACTGCAGCCGGCCATCTCCGGTTCGCTGGTCAACACGGTTAAGATCCGCAAGATTGCAGCCACATCGCGCGATGTGTTTATGCTGGATGTCCAATCGGATTCCGTCATGCGCGCCTGGCTGGCCGGGACACGCTACGAGATGGATAACGATTTTCGCTGTGGTGCCGGCCGATATGGGTCAATCATCGTGCAGGATTTGATCGATATCGCCCTGCTGCCTGAAAATCCGGATGAAGCCATCCTGGTGGCAATGGACCGCGGCGGCAACCTGCTCTACTGCTACGAAGATAAGGTTCCAGTCGCCATCTCGCTCATCCCGCCGGACTCGTTCTGGGGAAACCCGATCGGGATTACAGTTGAAAACGACCGGCTGTATGTGCTGGATGAGCAGCTGAACATGGTCTGGTTCTACGAATCCACAGACAACAGCTACCAATTCCGGGAAGCTCCGCTCTTCTTTTTCACCGAAGAGGTGCCGAGCATGACTGACACGATTGATTTTGCCATCGATAAGGAACAGCTTTACCTGCTGTACATCAATGGGCAAACCACCACCTGCACCTATACCGGTCTTGCTGAAGCACCCACCACCTGCACAGCGCCCACCCCTTACAATGATCCGCGCCCCGGCAGACAAAGCGGCCCAACCGTTCAGGATGCTGTCTTTTACCAGATGCTGCATACCCAGCGCCCGGAGCCGTCATTGTATTACCTGGACCCCAAAGACCAATCCATTTACCAGTTCAGCCTGAAGCTCAACCTGGTGCAGCAATATCGCCCGGACCTTGACCTGGGAGAGGACTTTATCACCGCGTTCGCTGTCAGCCCCACCAAAACCATCTTCATGGCATTAGAAAACGAGCTCTACCTGGCGTACCTGCCTTAAGGGACATGCGTATTTATGTAGAAGTTGCCGTCAATGTCCCCGGGGTGTCCGGGGTATTCCACTATCACCTGCCGGAAAAACTTCAAAAAGTGTCAGCAGTTGGACAGATTGTCCAGGTCCCGTTTGGCACGCAGCAGGTGCAGGGAATCATGCTCCGCAGGGTGGAAGTACCCGAAGTGGCGGATACCAAACCGGTCACCGCGATCCTGGACGCACAAATCACCCTCACGAACGATCAAATTGAACTGGCCTTTGCACTCTCTGAACAAACCCTGGCACCATTATCCACCTGCATCAGCCTGATGATTCCGACCGGGATCAGCCAGTTGGCCGACACGCTTTATTCGATCAAGCAACGCCCACAAGCCGGAGAGAACCTGCTGCCGAACGAAAAGCTGATCCTGGATATACTGGAGGAGCGCGGACCGCTGCGCGGCCGCCAGCTAAACCGGTCACTGAAGCAGCGCAAATGGCAGGCCACCGCTCGCGCCATGGTCCGGAAAGAATGGCTGGAAAGCGAACCCTTCCTGCCCCCGCCCGGGGTGCGCCCGCGCTATATCCGTACGGCACAACTGGCCGTACCGCCGGAACTGGTCGCCGCTGAAAACCAGGGGCTCAGCAACCACGAAACCGTGCGCCAACGGCGCCAGCGGGTGCTTGACTTTCTCAGCAGGGAAACCAGCCCGGTGGATGTCAGCTGGGTGTATGCCGAAAGTGGCGCCAACCTCAACGACCTAAAAGTGCTTCACGAGATGGAGCTAATCATCTTACGGGAACAGGAACAATGGCGCGATCCGCTGGCCGGGTTGGCTTATGACCCCTCCGCACCCCCCCCGCTGACAGCAGACCAGGACAATGCGTGGGAAACAGTCCGGTTAGCCCTGGCCCAATCATTCGAGGGCCAGCCAGTCCCGCCGATCCTGCTGCATGGGGTCACCGGGTCCGGTAAAACAGAACTCTATTTACGCGCAGTGGCCGAAGCCATCAAGGCGGGTAAGCAGGCGATTGTGCTGGTGCCCGAAATCGCGCTGACCCCTCAGACTGTCCGGCGGTTCATGGGCCGTTTCCCTGGTCGGGTAGGGCTGGTGCATTCTCAACTCTCAAGCGGAGAGCAATACGATACCTGGAGGCGCGCCCGGCGCGGCAAATTGGCCGTGATTGTCGGGCCGCGCAGCGCTCTTTTCACACCGCTCCCCAACCTGGGCCTGATCATTCTCGACGAATCTCACGATGACTCCTATTACCAGAGCAACCAGCCGCCTTATTACCATGCCCGGGAGGCTGCCATTGCGCTCTCAAAGATCACCGGGAGTGTCTGCCTGTTTGGTTCTGCCACCCCGGACCTGGCCAGCCTGCATAAAGCCCAGTCCGGCCGCTGGCAGAAGATCACCCTTCCCGCCCGCATCCTGGCCCATACCGAAACCGTGCGCGCCTACGATAAGCAATTCCACACCGCTTCCCGCTACCAGCCAGCCGGAGAACAGGCTGCGATGACCGATCTCCCGCCGGTGGAGGTGGTGGATATGCGGGAAGAGCTGAAGGCCGGCAACCGATCCATCTTCAGCCGCCAGCTCCAGCAAGGCCTGCAGCAAATACTCGACCAGCAGCAGCAAGCGATCCTGTTCCTCAACCGGCGCGGGGCGGCGACCTATGTTTTCTGCCGGGACTGCGGCCACACGCTGAGCTGCCCAAAGTGTGATACCAACCTGACCTATTACCTGGGAGGGCTGAAAAACTCGGACAGCGACTTTTCGGACCAGCCGTACCAGAGAGCTTCGCTGATGTGCAATCACTGCGGCTATTCCCGCCAGATGCCGCGAGTGTGCCCTGAATGCGGAGGAAAGCATATCCGGCATTACGGCATGGGAACCCAGCGGGTCGAGGAGCATGTCCACCAGCTCTTCCCGCAGGCCAGAACGCTGCGCTGGGATCATGAAACCACGCGCAAGAAAGGTGCGCACGACCTGATCCTGAGCCACTTCACCAACCACCGGGCAGACATCCTGATTGGTACCCAGATGCTGGCGAAAGGGCTCGACCTGCCGCTGGTCACGCTGGTGGGGGTGGTGCTGGCCGATGTCGGCCTGACCCTGCCAGATTACCGGGCAGGAGAACGCGTTTTCCAGGTGCTTTCGCAGGTCGCCGGGCGGGCTGGCCGCAGCCCGTTGGGAGGAAAGGTGATCTTGCAAACATTTACCCCGGAAAATGAAATCATCCAGGCCGCGGCCCGGCACGATTACGCCGGGTTTGCCAGCAGCGAGCTGGTCTTCCGGGAGCAGCTGCGCTACCCGCCATTTTCCAGGCTGGTGCGGCTGGAATACCGGCATAAAAACGCCAACCAGGCCGAGAACGAAGCCCGCCGCATGGGGCGATCACTGCTCCAGCAGATCAATCTTCAACAGCGCCGTGCCACCGATATGATCGGGCCGGTACCCTGTTTTTACGCCCGCCTGGATGGCCAATACCGCTGGCAGATTATCTTGCGCGGCCCGGACCCCGCCTCCATGCTGGCCGGGGAAAACCTCGGCGACTGGCGCATCGAGACCCACCCCCAATCACTGTTATAATGACACAAGAGAGAAGTTCTTCTCGTTTTTCATGAAACCGAATTTTATCCGATCAAATCAATACTCACGTCCGTATTGATTTAATCAAAACCGGAAGAGGATCAACTAGAATAATTGGATTTGACATCTGGAACGATAAGCAAACTGCTAGTTGGTTCTACCCTTGCCAAGAAAGGATCCAACCATGAAAGTCAACGGACAGCCCTACCGAACGATATGGCTGAAACCTGATGATCCCCAAACCGTTCAAATCATCGATCAGCGGCATCTTCCGCATCAATTTGTGATTGAAGACCTGACTACGGTAAACCAAACCGCGGCAGCCATCCAGGAGATGCATGTGCGCGGCGCCCCTCTGATCGGTGCCACGGCAGCCTGGGGGATGTACCTGGCATGTCTGAATGCCCCACAAAGCAGCGAAAAAGCGTTCCAAACCTCCATAGAAACGGCTGCCAGCCAACTGCACGCCACTCGCCCGACAGCCATCAACCTGGCATGGGCGCTTGGGCGCATGCTTCAGGCAATTGCCGGGGCCAAAAGCTACTCCGCAAAGTTGGAGATCGCCAGACACACTGCCACAGCCATCACCGATGAAGAAGCAGAAGCCTGCCGCATGATCGGGGAGCATGGTGTCGGCCTGCTTAAAGAGCTGGCAGAACAAAAAGGCGGGCAGCCAGTAAACATCCTCACACACTGCAATGCGGGCTGGCTGGCCTGTGTGGATTATGGTACAGCTACGGCGCCCATCTATGCCGCTCACGACCGGGGCATCCCGGTGCATGTTTGGGTGGATGAAACCCGTCCCCGCAACCAGGGGGCTCGCCTGACGGCTTGGGAACTTGGCCAGCACGGCGTACCGCACACCGTGATCGCGGACAACGTCGGCGGACACCTGATGCAGCACCAGATGGTGGACATCGTGATTGTCGGCACCGACCGCACCACATATACCGGTGATGTCGCCAATAAGATCGGCACCTATCTGAAAGCGCTGGCTGCCAATGACAATGAAATCCCCTTTTATGTCGCCCTGCCCTCCTCGACCATCGATTGGAACATTCGCAATGGGTTGGAGATCCCGATCGAGCAGCGTGATTCTTCCGAGGTCAAATACATCCAGGGCGCGCACGGAGGCCAGATTGTATCAGTCTTGCTGACACCCGAATCCAGCCCGGCGGCCAACTATGCGTTTGATGTCACCCCAGCCCGCTTTGTCGATGGCCTGATCACCGAGCGGGGGATCTGTCCGGCAAGCGAAAGTGGGGTGTTCAGTTTATTCCCCGAAAAGAACACATGACCCCCCAGGAAGAAGGGGTCATCAAGTTCCACCTTGAGCATACCCCTGCTGCTCCGCTCGGGAAGGAGCAAATAGCCGAACTCAACACCTGGCGGGATTGGATGGTCGCCCGGGCCCTGATCGGAGAGATCGACACCCCGCAGGGAAAAGTAGGCTATGGCAACATCAGTTGCCGGATGAGAGCTGGATTCGTGATTACCGGTAGCCAAACCGGCCACCTGGCGCAGCTGACCCCCAGCGATTATGCCATTGTGGATACCTGCCATCCGGAGACAAACCAGGTCGTTTCACATGGACCGGTAAAGCCCTCTTCCGAAGCGTTGACCCATGCTGTACTCTACCAGGTGGATGAGCAGATCCAATGGGTGATGCATGCCCATCACGCGCCGATTTGGCGGGCAGCAGAAAGACTTGGCTTGCCATGCACATCTGCGGGTGCCGCCTACGGCACCCCTGAGATGGCAACCGAAACCATGCGCTTGTTTGCAGAAACAGACGTACGCCAAAAAGGGATTTTTGCCATGGCCGGGCATGAAGATGGCATTATCAGCTTTGGAAACACTGCCGAACAGGCCGCGGAAGTGATGAGTCGTTTCCTCGAGTTGGTCAGATAACACCTCTAGAAACCCCCGAAACAAACCAGCGCCTGGACTAGTCCAGGCGCTGTTCTCTTATGCTGGGCAACTCTTAATTTGCTAAAATATTCAGCGCCATCAAGACCATCATCACGACTGAGACCACGATCACAATCAGGTTGATGATCATATCCGTCTTTTTACTCAACCCCCTTACTCCCGACGCTAGCGCGGCACCAGGGAAGATGAATCCGGCGATCAGGAAAACCATGTCCATCACGGTCATGTTCAGGCGGGAAAATACATAGCTGGCCAAAGTACTGTCCACCATCAACAGGATGATGAGCGTCCAGAGGGCTGCTGGTGGTAAAAGCATATACAGTCCTAATTTTGTATGGTCATTCATAAGATAATCCTTACTGCCAGGAAGTGCGGTGCTGCTCATAGTGTTCTCTCCTTATGCAATTACGGATAAATCGTATTCAGGACAGGCTCGTACGTACAAATGCAACCGCCTGGCCGAGAGCACTCCTTTCGCGGTAAATCAGGGACACTCTCCTTGTCATACACCCCCTGGATGGAAAGCCCAAATAAACAGTCTTCTGGGGCTGCCAAGCGAATCTGCGCAACACGCGGGTTGGCGCGCATCCGCTCCAGCATCAGTGCTTTTTGTTCCGTTCGATTTGCTAGTTTGTTCATCACAGAAAAATCTCCAACATCATGGTTGATTTCTGCTATTATAATGACGCAAATCGAGGGTGTTTGTCAATCCTCCTTACAATATTCTTAGGTGAATCGATCCGGCTGTTCCACCTTTGGTAAACTATTTTCCACCATCAGAAGCACTCAGCAGGGGTACAATACAGATATGACAGGATTGGATGAATTACAACTTCCGAATGGGCGTTTGAAATTTCCGATATTTCTGCCCGACGGTACCCGCGGCGTGGTGCGGTCGGTTTCAGCCTCGGACATGGAAACCCTGGGAACACAGGCGCTGCTGATGAACACCTTTCACCTGATGCTAAAGCCCGGCGCATCCACGGTGAATTCCCTGGGCGGCCTGCACCAGATGAGCGGCTGGCGGGGGCCGATCCTGACGGATTCCGGCGGGTTCCAGGCCTATTCGCTCATCCGGGAAAACCCCAAACAGGGCAGTATTACCAATAAAGGGATCCTCTTCCGGCAGACGGAGACCAAGCGCAAATACCAGCTGACTCCTGAAAAAACCATTCACCTGCAAATTGGGTTTGGGGCCGATGTCGTCATCTGCCTGGATGACTGCACGCATGTGGATGATGACCCTGCCACCCAGGCAGACGCCGTGGACCGGACGATTGCCTGGGCTGCCCGCTGCCGGGCGGAATTCGACCGCCTGGTGGACGAACGCGGCCTGGAAGCCCACCAGCGCCCCAAGCTGTTTGCGGTTGTGCAGGGTGGTGGAGAACGGAAACTGCGTAAACGCTGCGCTGAGGCGCTGCTGGAGATCGGATTTGACGGATATGGTTACGGCGGTTGGCCGCTGGATGCCGATTACAACCTGCTGGAAGAGATGCTGGCATATTTGCGAGAACTGATCCCGACGGAATACCCACTGCATGCGCTGGGAGTCGGGCACCCGGAGTCGGTGGCGGTCTGCGCCAAGATGGGCTACCAGATGTTCGACAGCGCCCTGCCCACCAGGGATGCCCGCCGGGGAAGACTGTATACATTCACCGGCCCGTCCGGGCTGGGAGGCACCTGGTTCCGCTTCCTGTACATCCATGACAAGCAGCACATCCGCGCCGCAGACCCCGTCTCCGAGTTTTGTGACTGCGAGGCCTGCACGCATTACTCGCGCGGCTACCTGCACCACCTGTTCAAACTGCAAGACCACCTCTTTTACCGCCTGGCAACCATCCACAATCTGCGCTTTATGCGCTTGCTGGAAGACCGGATGAGGACCGCCTATGGGTGACGAGCTGGAGCGGCTGGTATCGGAAGTACTCCACAGCAGCAAGTATGCCCAGATTGCACCCGGATTGATTTCCCGCATTGGGGCAGCGGAACTGGGGAAAAGGCGCAAGTTTAAAGAGGCGGTCAAAGCAACCAAGAACAAACTGCACCAGGTCGGCGGGGCGTACTTCACTGCCGCGCTGAATTACGACAGCTGGCTGGGCGAACTTAAACAGGCCCCGGACGCAGAAAGACTGAAGCAGACTTGCTGGATGCTGATGGGCAAGCATACCTCTACCCGGGAACGCCTGCCGTTCCTGAAAGAATTTTATTCCAGGATTTTTTCTTACATTCCCCCACCCGAAAGTGTGCTGGATGTGGCCTGCGGGCTGAACCCGCTCTCCATTCCCTGGATGCCGCTCGCGCCGGGCACCCGCTACCTGGCCTGCGATATCTACGCCGATATGGTGGCATTTATCAGTGAGTTCATAAAAATACTGCCGATAGACGGGAAAACAGAGGTATGTGATGTGATTGCCTCCCCGCCAGATACGGCGGTCGATCTGGCAATGGTGCTGAAAACGATCCCGTGCCTGGAACAGGTGGATAAGAATGCCGGCATGTGCCTGCTGGACGGCCTGAACGCCCATTACCTGGTGCTCTCTTTCCCGGCCAAAAGCCTGGGAGGGCGCGGCGGCAAAGGGATGGTGGACAATTACCAGACCCGCTTCGAGGAACTGGCCAAGGGGCGCGACTGGAAAGTGCTGGCACGCCTCGAATTTGCGACCGAGTTGGTGTTTATCGTACAGTCACAGAAGGAAATATGAACCACAAATCAGTACTGTTAGTGATTGATGTCCAGCAAGGTTTATTTGAAGGCCCGTCTCCAATTTATCAGGCTGAAGAAGTCCTGAAAAAGATCAATCTCCTGGCGGCAGCGGCTCACGAGAAAAAAACCCCCGTAATTTACATCCAGCACGAAAATGATACATTCCTGAAAAAAGGTACCCGCGAATGGCAGTTTCACAACCAGATCCAGCCGCAGGAAGACGACTTTCTCATTGCCAAGCTGTTTAGAAATGCCTTTGAGCAGACAGCTCTGCATCAGCTGCTGCAGGATCACCAGATTGATACGATCATTGCAAGCGGTCTGGTCACACATGGCTGTGTCCAGGCGACCTGCCTGGGCGGCCTGGAATTGGGATACAAGGTGATATTGGCCAAGGATGCCCACAGCAACTCCAGCCAAACCGCGACAAAAATTATCAAAAAGTGGCATGCCAAGCTGGCAGATGCAGGCGTAGAACTGCTGGAGACCAGCAAGATTAATTTCTGAAATCACCAGAGAATTACAACTGGGAGATGATCTCAGCTACCACGCGGCTGAAGGCTTGATCTTCCCCCACCACATCCACGGACAACACCCTGGCCGGGCTGATCTGCCCCAGCCAATCACTCAAATACCCTTCCAAAACAGGCAAATCATCGAGGGTGACGATCTGCTCCAGGTCGATCATCCGGGCACGGGCTTGCAGCCTTTGGCGCAGCAGGTCCAGCGGGACGCGCAGCCAGACGACCAGGTCTGGGGCCGGCAGCCCGGCGCGCAGAGTCTGGTACATGCGCCGGCACAGGTCAAAGGCCCGGTTATCGAGGAACCCCTTGTGATGGAACAAACGGGAATACAGGTAATAATCCTGGTCCAGGCCGCCATCCTGTACGCCAGTCTGGCTGCCATTTCTGATCTGGCGCTCTTGTTCAGCGCGGCGCACCATATAATCGATCTGGTTGGGCAGCGCGTAGCGGCGGGTATCCTGAGAAAACAGGGGCTGGTAAGGGCGGTCTTCATGAGACTCCAGGTAAGCCTGGAACCCGCTCGACCGGCACAGGGCATGGGTGAGCGTGGTTTTACCAGAACCATTATTGCCCACGATCGTAATCAGCTTGCCCATCTAGATCCACTTCCGCTGATTGGTGAGCCGGTAGTCGAGCTCCCATAAGGCATTCTTGTTGCTGTCGAAACGGAGCAGCTGCTGGGCCGTCTCGTAATCCACCCAGCGGTACTCGGTATGTTCCTCGGACAGCACAATCTCCTGCCCGGCCGCATCCGCGCCAAAGGCATATTCGGGCACCACCAGCACCTCCGGGCCCCACAGCATCCCGGCAGCCTGCGGTGCGGGTAGTGTGACCATCGACTCCAGCTGGATGAATGCGGTGTCCAGTGAGAGACCGGCTTCTTCATTCGCCTCGCGGCGCGCCGCTTGCAGGGGCGTCTCGTCGTCCTCACCCCCACCGGAGACCGCCTGCCAAAAATCTCCATAGCGCAGGGTACGGCGAAAGAAAACCGCATATTCACAGGAGCCAACAGCGGTTTTATGGTACGGGAAAACAATCACTTGAAACGGAGCGCGGGCCATTACACTTTCCAAAACAGTTGATGCAGGGCCTTATCCCAACTTCCATACATCAGCACCAGGTAGGTGGTGTCAATAAACCCATGCAGCAGGATCACCAGCCACAGGTTAAAACCAGACCAGATAAAGATCAGGCTGATCAGCACGCTGATCGTCCCGCTGCTGAGGACACCGCTCCTGCCCTGGTACCAGTGTGCCAGCCCGAAGACCATCGCCGTGAGAAACGAATTAAGCGCCAGGGCCACCCCGCTTTGACCCAACACTTTGACCAGTTCGGTCATGAAAAAACCTCGGAAGAGGATTTCCTCAATAAATGCGACCGTGACCCAAACAAGGGCAACCGTTGCAGCCAATGTTCGGGGATCGCCGCGCACCCCTTCGACGATGCTGTAATCATGCGGTTTGCCTGTGATCTTTTCTGCGAGGGGGTCGATCAGGATGATCCCGAGAATGGCAATCCCAGCTCCCAGCAGCAGCCCAAGCCCCACAGTGTTCAGCCAGTTGGTCTGAGGGAAAAAGCCCAGCCCCGCCCAGGTGGTATATTTGAGCCAGAGCGCGGCACCGATCCCGGCAAGCGACAGCAGGATGCCGATACCCGGGACTTTTTTGAAACCGGAATATGCCAAGGCAATCGACATCACAATCAGGATGAGCAAGACGATAAGATTCTCGGCCATAAGTTTCTCCCTCGATTTTAGGCGGTTTCAGATCAAAATTCAAATACGGCTTTGATGACCGGGTGCTGGCGTTTGTTGAAATTCTCCCGGAGTGCCTGGTCGAAAGCGGTCAGCGGGTAGCGATGAGTGATCATCCAGCTCAGATCCAGCCCCTCTTTTTCCATCATCTCCAGCGCAATCGCAAAGGTTGAGCGCGTCTGTCCCTGCCAGATATTGGCGTGATTGTAGGTATAGCTGGCTGTGACGGTGATTTCATTATCAAAGATCGGCGCCCAATCGATCCCAAAAGTCAGACCCGGCATACCCACCACCACGACCCGGCCGCCGGCTTTGGTCAACCGAAGGGCATCATTAACCGTGCTGTCTGTGCCTACACAGTCAAATGTCATGTCCACCCCACCGGCCAAGACACGCTTGCCGACAGGCGGCTTGAACAGACTACCGCGGGTTTCGTCCGCGATCTGCTGGTACAGGTCGCCACCCTTCAATACGACATCCGCTCCCAACCGCTCAGCGGCTTCCACCTGAAAAGGATAACGGGCCGAGATCAGAATCCGCGCCTTCGAACCGGCAGCGCGCAGCCCGGCCAGCTGCATCAGCCCCATGTTACCGGCACCCAGGATCAGCACGCTCTGATCATCCCCAGGCATGTTCTCCAGGGCGGCATGCAGTCCGCAGGCAAACGGCTCCACCAGAATGGCATTTTCATCGCTGACTGACTCTGGAACGCGGTAGAGCTGGGACTGGTGAGCGGTAAAAAGCGGGCTCCAGCTCCCACCAGTATCCCGGCATCCGCCAATGCCCCATCCAGGTGCCAGTTCGCCGCGGGTGGTGTTGGCACAGCGATTGGTTTCGCCTTTCCGGCAAAACTCACACCACTCTGCTTCCTGAAAGCCACGCGGCGCGCACCATAGAGTCGGCTCAGCGATGACGCGGTCTCCAACCTGCCAGCCCTCTACCTGCCCTCCGACCTCGCTGATGATGCCAATGTTCTCATGCCCAAGCGTGAGGGGGAACGAGGAAAACGGCACAAAATAGGGTGAGGTTTTGAGTGTAATCGTGCCCGTATCCGTGCCACAGATTCCAGCCATCCGGGTGCGGATTTTCACCCATTCCTGGCTGGGCAGTTCCGGCTCCGGAATTTGCTTGAAGGACGTACAGGAGAGCCCACCCCACAGCAGCGGGGGGTAAACCTTGCTGGCAATCATACCAATCACATACCGGGGGATGGTGAAGTTAAATTGAATTGCATCCATAGCAGTGATTAAAACACAAAAACTTCATCCTGGTAGCGAATTATTCACCAAACTGCATGTACACTCATATGAGACAATTTTGCAAAGTGAAGGGATCAAGCGCATCACCAATACGCGCGATTTAAAAGAAATAGGTTCAAGATAGACAAACCACTCCTGCAGAACAAACCTCTGTATAATGTATTCAAACAAAGTACAGAAAAGAGGCCGCGATGGATAACAAACAACGGGTGTATGTCGTGTCCGGCGGAGTGGGTGCCAGCGGAGAGCAGTTGGTGCGCACAGCACTGGCCCAGTTCCCGGAGCAGGGCACAGAGCTGGAAGTGATCCCCAGGGTGCGCAGCCGGGAAAAAATTGAAGAGATCGCCGCCAAAGCTGCCCAGGATGGCGGACTGGTGGTACACACGATGGTCAATGATCAACTGCGGCAGGTACTGGAAAAGGAGTTGAACCGACTTGGCATTCCAGCGGTGGACTTGATGGGCGAACTGATCGGCCAGTTCAGCCAAATGCTGGGGAAATCTCCTTCCGGGATCCCGGGACTGTACCGCCAGCTGCACCGCAGCTATTTTGAACGGGTGGAAGCGATCGACTATTCGCTGGAACATGATGACGGGATAGACCCGGAAGGCTGGCCGAACGCGGATGTGCTGCTGATCGGCCCTTCACGCACCGGCAAGACCCCAATCAGCATGTACCTGGCTGTGGCGGGCTGGAAGACCGCCAACTATCCGATCGTTCCCGGACTCCACTTACCCCCGGAGCTGGCCGAACTGGAGCCTGTGAAAGTGATTGGCCTGACGATCGACCCGGTCCGGCTGAAAGCGCACCGCACCCAGCGCCAGCGGCGATTGGGAACGCTGGAGCGCGACTCGGATTACACCGACCTGACAAAGATCTATGAAGAACTGGACTCGGCTGAAAAATTTTACCGCAAGGCCGGCTACCGGCAGGTGGATGTGACCGATAAGCCGATCGAAACTTGCGCGGCAGAAGTGCTCAGGCTGATCCCCGACCGGGCGTAATTCCCCTTTTGAGTACCCGGCAAATCGGCGGTTAACCGGCCACCTCGGCCAGAATCTTTTCCATGTGGGCCCGCGTACGCAGGTCAATAGGGGCATCCAGGAAGCGGCGCAGACCGGCCTCGCTCTTATCGGGATGATAATGGTCCCGGTACATTTCCAGCAGCGACACCGTTTCTCCCTGGTAGCGTTCCAACTTGACCAACTGCCCGACTGATACTGACCCCGCATTGAGCACCCGGCAATACAGCCCGGGGCGCTCGGCATTTCTGAACTTCTTCACAAATTCAGGGTCATTCATACGGGCGGCAAATTTGGCACACGGGTAGCGAGGGGCAGTCACCTGGAGGATCACCTCTCCGATGAGCAGTTGATCGCCGATGTTGAAGGTACCGCTTTCCAGCCCGCTGATGGTCAGGTTCTCGCCGAATAAACCCGGTCTGATTCGATCCCCAAGGGTTTGCGCCCACCCATCATAATCCACCTGACCATAGACATACACCGCCTGGTCAGGTCCACCGTGGTGTTCCTGGTCAGCGATCACGTCCCCGGCCAGTCCCAGAGGAGTAATCTCGACCGGACCTGCAACAGGTTCTTTGTAAATCCCGGTGATGTATTCGGAATGATTGCGGATGACCGTGCGCTGAGAACCGCGGTTGATGCTGAGAATGTTCATAGAGCATTCCTAAAGAAATCGGGTGATTAGCTTAGCACAAACCATGATACCCGCTTCGGCTTGCTGTTGTATTGCATGTGCTGCTCGCAACCACGCTGATGAAGTTTACGAACGATTGACCAGGCGAAAAATCACAGCCACGCTGGCAAGCGCATTGGTCACAAAGGTCACCCAAACCACTATTTGAAGTAATGGCCACCCATACGGGATCGGAGAATAGAAGGCCAGATCGTAAAGTGTGAACAATGTAGGTAGCAGGCTGGTGATTAACAGGATGATCCACCCTTTGTGAACGCCTGCAAAGGCGAATTGGAGTCCCCATACCCACGCTGCCACAATCGCCAATACAATGATGGTTTCGATAAACGCTGCCATTACACCAGGAGTTAATTCTTCAAGTACATATCGTGATACGAGAAATGCATAGGCAATAAAGGCCAGCAAACCAAAGACGGAAAATGTTACTGCCCCTTTTGCGGAATTAAACCAGACGATCATTCGATTACCTCCTCACAGGCTTTTGTTCCGAACAAACTGTTTTTCGCTGCGCTCGCGCAGAATAGACAAATCATTATTTCAGAAAGGTGATTTTGCTGAGCACCTACAAAAATTAACCCCCGGCTTTAGAATCAGTTCCATCACTTTTCTCAACAGAGAGACAGAATCTAACAGGGACGCACAGCCGTGCGTCCCTGAAAATCATCGTGTAGAAAAAATCTCAGTTACAGTTCCGATGAACGCGACCTGTCCCGTTCCGCCAGCAGTTCAACAAAGTCGGCAAAGGCCATCCCGTTGACCCGCGAGCCATCCCGCTTGCGCAGGGACACCGTATTGTTCTCGATCTCCTGGTCGCCAATCACCAGCATGTAGGGCACCTGGTATTTTTGCGCTTCGCGGATCTTGGCATTCATCCGATTGGCGCTCAGATCGGCTTCGGCGCGGAAACCCTTGGCAAACAGCTCAGCGGCCAGCTTTTTGGCGTGCGCATTGTGGTTATCCGTGATCGGGATGATGCGCACCTGCTCAGGAGAAAGCCATACCGGGAACTTGCCGGCATAATGCTCGATCAGGAAACCGATCATGCGCTCATGCGTGCTGAGCGGGGCACGGTGGATACACAGCGGGATCTCTTCCTCACCCTTCTCATTGATGAACTTGAGGTCAAAGCGTTCCGGGACGGCGAAGTCCACCTGGTTGGTGGCCAGAGAGAACTCGCGGCCGATAGCACTCCAGATCTGGACATCAATCTTGGGGCCGTAGAAGGCCGCTTCGTCGGCAGCCTCGACGTAGGGCACCCCGCCGTTGTTCATCGCCCGGCGGACCATGTCCTCTGTCTTCAGCCACAGCTTACCATTATCGACATATTTCTTGCCCAGCCCCTCCGGGGAATGGAGCGACAGGCGCATGACGTACTTGTCGATGTTGAAAATCTTGAAGTATTCCCGGTAGATGGCGATCACGTCCATGAACTCCTGCTCGAAATCGTCTTCCGAGCAGTAAATATGGGCATCGTTCATCTGCATCGAGCGCACCCGCATCAATCCGAACAGCTCGCCGCTCTTCTCGTAGCGGTAGCAGGTGCCGTACTCACCCAGACGGATCGGCAGGTCGCGGTAGCTGCGCAGCTGGCTGCCGAAGATCTTGTGGTGCATCGGGCAGTTCATCGGCTTGACGAAATAGCGCACACCTTCCAACTCCATCGGCGGGTACATGCTCTCTTCGTAATACGGCAGGTGGCCGGAGCGGATGAACAGGTCTTCCTTGGTCACATGCGGCGTGCGCACCGGGCTATACCCGTGGCGGCGTTCGACCTCAGCGGCCAGTTTTTCGAGCTGCTCAATGATCACCGTGCCGCGCGGCGTCCACAGAGGTAAGCCCGGGCCGACTTCGTCGTCGAAGGTGAACAGGTCCAGCTCTTTGCCCAGTTTGCGGTGGTCGCGCTTTTTAGCTTCTTCCAGCTGCCAGAGAAAGTCTTTGAGCTCGTTTTTGTTCTTCCAGGCCGTGCCATAGACCCGCTGAAGCTGGGGGTTGTGCTCGTCGCCGCGCCAGTAGGCTCCGGCAATGCTCATCAGCTTGAACGCAGACGGGTTGACCTGCCCGGTATGCTCGACATGCGGGCCGCGGCACAGGTCTGTGAAGGAATCGTGCGTGTAAAACGAGATTTCCGGTTTCTCGTCGAGCGGTTCGCCGTATTCGTCCACGCCGCCCTGCTCTAACCCTTCGATCAGCTCAATCTTGTAGGGTTGGTCTTTGAACTGGGCCTTGGCCTCTGCGGCAGAAATGACCCGCTTCTTGAACTCATGCTTGCCAGCAATGATCTGGCGCATGCGCTTTTCGACCGCTTCAAGATCCTCAGGCGTCAGGTTGCGGGGCAGGTCGAAATCATAGTAAAAACCGTCGGCGATCGGCGGGCCAATCGCAATTTTGGCCTCATTCGGCTCGAACAATTCCATCACCGCCTGGGCCATGATATGGGCAGCCGAGTGACGGATCTTGTAAAGCTCGGATTCTTCATATGGGAGTTGCTTTTCTTCAGACATTTCTAATCCTTCTTCATCAGTATTTGGGGATAGTTCACGGTTGATTGACAGGTTTCGGCAGGTTGGCAGGCGGTCAGGAAGCATCCCCTGGAAGGTTTGCTGAATTTCACATATTGTCGATACACCATACCTGCCTCCTTAAATTTAAACGCCCATGCCATCAGGGCATGAGCGCATCACTCACACGGTTCCACCTGAAGTTGACTGATCTCACAACCAATCATCTCGCTGCTAGCCGGTAACGGGGCCTGCCGTTCCTCTTACTGGGGCATTTGCCTGTTCGGATTCCCGCTCACGGGTGGTTTTCTCCGGGGGACTGCCTGGACTGGCTCTCAACCGCTGACCTGTCCTCTCTGTTGGCTGCCGGGCCGGATACTTGTCCCGGTCTGGGCGTTTGTGTATGTTCCTATTATAAGGGGCAAACAGGAGATGTCAAGTAGGACAGGAAAGATTGTATAATAACCGCATGCCTTCCAACCTGGTCCTCCCCCGCTCCTTCTATGACCGCGACACCCTGACCGTGGCCCGCCAGCTGATCGGGAAGCGCCTGGTGCGCATTGAGCAGGGCCAGCGGCTGGCCGGGCTGATCTGTGAGACCGAGGCCTATTGCGGCGAACAAGATCTGGGCTGCCATGCCAAAGCCGGGCGCACGCCGCGCACCGCAGTGATGTACGGTCCTCCCGGGCACGCATACGTCTATTTCACCTACGGCATGCACTGGCTGTTCAACACAGTCACGCGCCCTGCCGGGGAACCCGAGGCGGTCCTGATCCGGGCAATCGTGCCGGCCGAGGGAATCTCCCTGATCGCTGGACGGCGCGGCAGCCAACCACGCAGGCATTGGACTGACGGCCCGGCCAAACTGACCCAGGCATTGGGCATCGATGGGCAGCATAACAACCTCGACCTGACCGCACCGGACGCAGAGATCTTCATCAAGGACGGGCCAAGTGTCCCGGATTCCTGGGTGGCAACCGGGCCGCGCGTCGGGCTGTTCACTGTGCCCGAACCGTGGAAGAGCAAACCCTGGCGTTTTTTGGTAGTGGATGCTGATCAACGACTGGGGTACAATACCCATGAATAACCCTGTTGAGAATTTTGAAAGAAAAGAGTGGTTCCATGTTCCGAAAAAGAGATGATGCAGACCTAGACCCGACAGAGACCTCTACCCAGGCAGATCGGATCACCTCCGTGCTGGGAGACGGCACCCAATACAACGGCAGGTTGACCGGAGAAGGCGGTGTGCGGATCGAAGGCACCTTTGAAGGTGAGATCCAGCTGAATGGCTTGCTGGTGGTGGGGACAACCGGCCGGGTGACTTGCGAAGACCTGCGTGCCCGAACGGTGATTGTGGCAGGAACGGTGCGCGGGGATTTAACCGCCCACAAGGTCGAAATCCGGGCCAGCGGCCGGGTGTGGGGAAACGTGACCACCAAGGCTTTTGCGACCGAGGAAGGCGCATTTTTGCGCGGGCAGATCCAGATGGAAGAAGAGATCCAGCTGAACCTGCCGAAAGATGAACCTCAAACTCCGGCCGCAGAACCTGAACCTCCAGCCGCGCCAACTAAAGACGAGGCAGATCAGGCTGCCTAAACGCAAGGATCACTGACGAGCCAGAACAATTCAGTACAAATCATCGGCCGATGGAATGTAAAAACGCCCGGCAAGCGGGCGTTTTTTATTTAATTTTTCCAGTTAAATTTGAAAACGCGGATCGCGCTCCAGAGTCAGGCGCAAGCCTTCGATCAAATCCGTGCGCGGGGTGAAACTGAGCTTTTCTTTGGCTAGAGAGATGTCGGCGCACAGGCGGGAAACACCGGGGTCGTTGCGCGGCGTGAAGAGGATCTCGCTTTTGTTCCCGGTGATCTCTAAGATGTGCTGGGCAACCGACCGGATGCTGGTTTCCTTGCCCGTGCCGACATTAATCACACGCTGGTTGAGATTGGGAGCCGTCGCGGCTGCGATCATTGCCCGGACAACATCCGACACATAAACAAAATCGCGCGTTTGGCGTCCGTCGCCGTGCACCACGAGGGTCCCGCCGCGCACCGCCTGGCGCAAAAAGTTGGGGATGATTGGCGCGTGGGCTGGGGGCAAGTGCTGTCCGGGCCCGTAGGCGTTAAACACCCGCAAGATGGCCGTATCGATCCCCCACAGGGCGCCGATGGTATTGACATAATACTCTGCGGCCAGCTTGGAGACAGCATAGGGAGAATGCGGTTGGGGGGGCATCTGCTCATTGACCGGTTGTTCTTGCTGATCACCATAGACTGCGCCTGAAGAGATGAACACCACCCGTCCCACCCCGACATCGCGCATGGCTTCCATCAGGCTGACGGACCCGCCCACATTAACATCATTATATTCCCGCGGGTAGAGCAAGGATTCGGCCACCAGCACGCGGGCTGCAAGATGGTAAACGCAGTCCACATCCTGCAGCAGGGTCCACAATTTGGGCCGGTCATTGACATCCCCACGCGTAAAGTGGACATCTTCGAAAAGAGCTTGCGGTTCGCCGGTAGAAAGATCGTCAATCCCGCGCACCTGGTGCCCTTCTCGAGCCAGCTGGTTGGCGAGAGATGAGCCCAAAAATCCTGCTGCGCCTGTAATCAAAAAGTTCATTTGTGTGTGGTTCTTTCTTTGAAAATCAGCGTGATTATAGCATGGAATTCATGCGCCTTCCGTTCAGTCCTGAGCCTCACTCAGTTTCTTGACCCTCTCAGTAAAGCGCTTGACCTCGATCACAAAGCGTTCGTGAGACCCCGAGCCGACCAGGGTTCCGCCATCCCACACTTCAGCCTGCAAGATGACCTTGTTGCCATCGACCTGTTCCACGGTTGTGTTTACCTGGACAGTTCTGCCAAGCGGGCTGGGGGCAAGGTGCCGGATATCCAGCCGGGTTCCGACGGAAGTATAGCCCTCCTCCAAAGATTGGCCCATCAGTTCAAGGGCAGTGATCTCGATGAATGCGATCATGACCGGGGTGGCCAGCACCTTGACTGTGCCGCTTCCGATGTGAGCAGCAGTGTGCCGGTCTTGCACCTCAAACTCCCGGGTCAGGGTCTGTCCTTCTGAAATCTGCATCAACTCTCCTCCAAATGGTACTTTTCGATTAAGCGGCAGCCCACCAATCCTGTCCTTCCATCAGGTTCAGGGCGTTGAGCCGTTCCCTGATCAATTCCCTTGCGCCGGCAGCGCCGACGGCCGATAACAGCGCGGGTCGTTGGCTGCGAGCCCACCTGTCGGGCAGGTCGTCGGGGCCAATGATGGGAAATCCGCGGCGGGTACGGCCAATTTTTTTAGGGTCAATGTCCACAAACACGCTCAGCGGGACCCCTGCCCGGAGAAGATGTTTGCTGAGTCGGCGGCCGTGCATCCCGGCTCCCCAGATAAAGACAGCATCGCGTTCTGCCAGCGGCCCTGCCGCCAGATAATGTGCTTTGGCGCGGATAAAATTTTCCAATGAATAGCGGCTATCGGTGCGGGTCAACCGTTCGGGGTGTTCGCGCCATTCCACCAGCATCTCCGGGACCTTGGCAAAGGTGCAACCTGCCAAAAACATCCGCAGCCAGAGGTCATAATCCTCTGCCCAGCCCATTTCCTGATATCCACCCAGATCATCCACTATTTGCTTGCGATAGGCAACAGTGGGATGGCAAAGCGGGCTTTCGACAAAAATCTCGCGGCAAATATCTTCATGGGTGGCCAATGAATTCAGCCAATCAATATAGTTTTGAAACCCCTGTCGAAGGCTGCCCGCCGGGAAACCAGCAACAAATGAAGAGACCAACGAGACTTGCGGGTGGGCATCCAGGTAGGCGACCTGCTTTTCCAGCCGGGTAGGATGCATCAGGTCGTCCCCATCCATGCGGGCAATCAAGTCCGAGCGGGCAGCTGCCAGGCCGGTATTCATGGCGGGGATGATCCCGGCATGAGGGATCGGCAAAAAGCGGAAACGGGGGTCTGTTTCCTGCCACCGGGCCAGAATCTGGGGAGTATCATCCGTAGAACCGTCATCAACTGCCAGAACCTCAAAATCCTCAAGTGTCTGGGCAGCAATGGACTGCAAGGTCTGCTCCAGAGTTTGCTCCCGGTTGAAACACGGCATTAAAACAGATATCTTTGGCATGGCTCTATTGTACAAGAGAATAGGAACCTATGTGCATCAAAGGGCACAGAACTGCCCCAGAGCCATTGGGCTTGTTTTTTGCCGGCAAAAATATTTGTTGTTACAATTAGGAAAGAAATACCCTGGTGAATAGCTATCACCAGGGTTTGGATGAAAGGAATAACATGAACGGAATTGCTGATAATCTCTTGAATATTTTGACAACATGGTGGGAGAGCTTCATGGAAAACCTGCCAAGCCTGGTTGCCGGGCTGCTGATCTTTTTGGTCAGCCTGTACCTGGCTCACCTGCTGGCGAAAACTACCAAACGGGTCATGAGGAGGCGCGAAGATGACCAAGAGCTCGCTATCCTGATTCCCCGATTGGTCCGCTGGACCGTGATCGGCCTGGGGATTGTGCTGGCCCTGGAACAGACCGGGCAGGATGTGACCGCCCTGCTGACAGGCCTGGGAATCCTGGGGTTTACAGTAGGTTTTGCCTTGCAAGATATCAGTGCCAACCTGGTCTCCGGCATCCTGCTGCTGTTTGAGCAGCCCTTTGAAATTGAGGATGCAATCGAAGTAGCCGGTTACTCCGGGACTGTCAAACAAATCAATCTAAGAGCTACCGAACTGCTCACCTGGGATGGATTGAAGGTCCTGATCCCTAACCGGGATGTGTTTACCAATACGGTGACCAATTTCACCCAGATTTCCCAACGGAGGATTGGGCTAAGTGTGGGAGTTGGCTATGAAAGCGATCTGAAGGAAGTTGAAAATGTCGCCCTTGAGGCAATCCGCGCTTTGCCCACCATAAAAGATGATCCAGCGCCATCGTTTATGGTGAACCGGTTTGGCGACTCGGCGGTCTACGCCACGATTTATTACTGGTACGACACAAAAGATCTGACCCTGCCGGATATGACCAACTTGGGAGCCATCGCACTCAAAAGAGCTTTCAGCGAAGCTGGAATCAACATCCCTTATCCCATCCAGGTGGTGCAGTTGCAGCAGAACTGAAATCTTCTGAATAAACTTAATACAACACACAGGGTTGACATTCAAATGTCAACCCTGTGTTCATTTCACGATCAAGATGCAACATCAATCCCTGACCAGCATATATTTGGCGTACCTTCCATGCAACCGTCCCGTCCACTTCGCAACGTGCATGAAAGCTGTCAGCCCCAATATACCCATCAAGACCGCCAGCGGATAGTAGGAAGACGGAATAGAATAGTACCCTGTATTGAAATGAATAAACGACACCCCAAAGATTTCCTGAGCAAATGGCGCTGCAATCAGGCTGAGTGAAAATGCCACCATGACCGTCCAGATCACAATATACAGCACCCCAAAGGGAAGCTGAACAATCATGTACAGCATAGTCAGCCAAGTCCTTTTATCGGTCAGGTACATTTTCAGGCGGTCGAACCACTTCTCTTCGGTCGGGAAGAATATCGGGCGGCGTGGCATCCGAACCCCTAACAAGCCTTCAACCAGACGGCCTTCCAACCAGCCTAAACCCTGTAATGAAAGGATGAACAAGACCGCCAACGGAACCCCAAACAGGAACAGAGACAACGAAATTGACAGAGCAACACCGGTGGAAACCCAGGTGAAATACAGCACGCCTGTTATCAGTGCAATCACCATGTACAGGAAGCTGCCCCATGCGGCCGGGTCAATAAATATTCCAAAAAAACGCGCCAGAGGACCGCGAGTATCCTGTTTTGGGGCATGGGTAAGATAGGGTTTAAGATAGTTCTCTGCCTGCTTGTATTCAGCGCTAATTTCCTCAGGGGTGCCATACTCTGCGATGACCGTTGCGACAGCCTGGTCTTCCGTCAGAGAAGGATCTTCTTTCAGCATGTTTTCGAGGGCAGTACATAAATGTTCGTAAGCATCTGCTGTGGCATCTTGAATGGTCGCCTTATCACAATCTGCCATCTGGGTTTTTAATTGTTGTAAATAGTTTTCAATTTGTTTATTCATCGCCTAAATTCCCTTCTAAAATTTGATCAACAAATGTCTTAATCTCTTTCCAAGACTCAGTCCAGAGCTTCAAAGATTGCTGACCTTGATCGGTAATGGCATAGTATCTGCGAGGAGGACCAGAAACAGACGGTTCCACCTCGCTTTTGAGAAGCTCATACTTTTCCAGTGAGCGCAGCACCGGGTAGAGGGCGCCTGGCTTCATCAGGGGAGCTTGGTCATCGTTCAAACCTAAAACTTTTGAAATCTGATACCCATACATCGGTTTGACCGAACGATCCAGGACACTCAACAAGATCAGCGAGGCAATTCCAGAAGTAATCTCTTTTTGGAATTTTCTGGTAGCGGTTAGAGACTCAACCATGTTCAACTCCTTTCTTCCAAACTGGTAATACGTACTTTGTCTTACTATCAATTTGATACTATTACTAAGTAAATAGTAGTCGATATTGAAGCCGGAGTCAATAGGTTTAAATTAAAACCGGATGAGAAAACTCATCCGGCAGAACCACTGCGAGCGTCAGCGTGCTGATCTAATCAGAATCCCTGGTCAGTTGTTTTCCGGTCCATTCTTCAATGAAGATGCGGTAGACTGCCGTGCGTTTCAATTCATCCGGCTCTGGGAGAGGATAGTCCTCGCCAGGAATTTGATCCGGAAAATATTTCTGCATCAGGCCCAGCAAGACAGACATGATCTTTTCATCATCCGCCAGAGGCGCAGCAGTACCAAAGATTGTCACCGATTGATATTCCACCCCAAAATCGGAGATGCGCTCCCCGGGGAACAGGTCTCCCATCTCGCTGACATTGAAGCATACCTTGGGGTTGAGGGCGATATTGGCCCGCGTCCGGCCAACGCGGGCCCCATGAAAGTAGAGGGCGTGGTCGTCTTCAATATAGAGGTAATTGATGGGGGTGGCAAAAGGCTGATCCTGGTGCACGGTGGAGAGCACCCCAAACCCGGCACGGGCGAGCAATTTTTTCAAGGTTTCAGGATCAGTAATGGCATACTCGGTACGGCGGATGGCTGCTCTCGGTTTATTTGCATATTTTTTTACATTATTTTCCATAATTGCAATTTTTTTATCCTTTTATTTATCAAGCAGGCGCCCGCGTGTGACCAGCCAGACCAGCACTGCCCCCACACCCAGCGCAGGTAACAGCACCAACCCGGCTTCAGGCCCAAACGCCCCACCTGTATACAGAACCGGACCCTCCACCTGCACCACGATCAGCCCAGGATTGCTCAGGCCGCTGACGGGAAAACCGAATACGGTTCCCAGAAACAGGTTCCAGCCAATGTGCAGGCCAATCGACAGCCACAACTGCCGGGTGCGCAAGACGGCATAGGCCATAAACACGCCAGACAAGGTGATCCCGGCAGCGGAATACCAGCTGGCATTGGGGTTAAACAGATGGATCACGCCAAAAAACATCGACGACAGCAAAACCGCCCAAAAGGTGTTCGTGCCATCTTCTAAATTTTTCAGGTGGTACCCGCGGCTGAAAAGCTCCTCATAGAAGCCGACTGCCAGGTAGATGAGCAGCCAGAGGATGAAATTCCGGACAACGCCTAGAGGAGCCTGCTGCTGCCAGGCAAATCCAGCCACTTGCGCCCAGCCAAAGGCAAGCTGAAGCACAAACACGAACCCCGTTTGGAAGGCTGCAATTCCGATCCCAACCAGCACATCCCGCCCTGCCTGGCGGCCCAGCCGCAGCCCCAGGCTCTCTACGCTACGCTTATCGAAGAGCCTGCGGGCAATAAATACAGATACCACAATGGGAAACCCATTGGACAGGATCAGGGCAACCCCGGTCAGGTTCGGCCACAGATCCATCACAGCCAAAGCCGGTAAGGCAAAAACAATCGTGATCAAGATCAGCAGCAGGAATTGAGCCAACAATCGCCAGCCCGAGCGCAGACGCGCCTCCTCCGGATTGATCAGTAACCGTCGAAGCAGTTCTCCAAACTTCATGATTTTTTCTGATCCTTTTTCTCTTTTTTGTCCTTATCCTGCCCCCCCATGAACTTTTTAACCATGCGGAAACGTTGAGAAGGCTCTGGAGGTGTGCGACCTTTCCAGGCCAACCGCACCCCAAATGCGAAGAAAATTAGCCCAAATAACAAAAACCAGCCGTTGACCTGGTCCAAATAATCGGAGATAAAGAACAATACCAGGAGAACGGAGCCAATCAGGATAAACAAGTTACCAAATCGTTTTTTCAGATTCATAAGAAATAAGCCTGCACCGGTTTGGCGCAGGCTTGCTTACCTCCAGAAACTGTTCGCAGGTACTTAGCGGATGGTTGTATTGATCTGTTCGTGCATATACGAGAACAGATAATAATGGCCGCCCGCATTTTTTCCAGTCGAGCCAGACCCTTTCCACCCACCAAATGGCTGGAACCCAGGCCAGGCTCCGGTTGTTGCGCCGTGCGGGCGGTTGGCATACACCACGCCCGCTTCGATATTTTCAAAGAACCAGGATGTCTCTTCTGGTGTGCCGTAAAAGCCTGCCGTCAGACCGTAATCGACATCGTTGGCAATGTCCATGGCTTGATCGAGGCTGCTGACCTTGTGCACCATCGTGATCGGCAGGAACATCTCTTGTTTCCACAGGCGATGTGTGAGCGGTACATCCAGCGCAATCGTCGGCTCACAATAATACCCTCGCCCGAACATGCCCTCAGTCCGAACTTTGCCGCCGGTTAGAATTGTACCAGCCTGGGAAAGTTCTTCGGTAAAACTTTTGTAATCATTATACGCGCTTTGGTTCGCAACCGGGCCAAGAAATGTTTCTTTTAAGGTTGGATCACCCATGACCGCATCCTCGGTCAACTTTTTCAGGCGCTGTACCAGATCATCATACACGGGTTCCTCGACCAAAATACGGGAAGCCGCGGAGCATTTTTGTCCCTGCAGACCGAAAGCCGAGCGGAAGACGCCCTGGGCGGCGCGCTCCAGATCTGCATTCCGGCTGACAATGGCCGGATTTTTGCCTCCCATTTCAAGGATCGTCGGCCGCGGGTACGGGCCGGTAGCAAAATCGCGGAAAATCTTCATCCCGACATCGTAGGAGCCGGTGAAAGTAATCCCATCCACCTCCGGGCTGTCCACCAATGCCTGACCTAAGGTGCGTCCGGGGCCAGTGACATAATTAACCACTCCAGGCGGGAAGCCTGCTTCATCAAAACATTCTGCAATCAGGCGGGATGTCCAGGGAGTATCTGTTGCAGGCTTGATCACCACCGTGTTGCCGGTGACCAGCGCCGCACCGACCGGACCCGCAGTGAGTGCTCCGGGAAAATTAAAGGGGCTGATTACCAACCAGACGCCGTATGGTTTCAGCGTGGAATAATTCTGTGCCACATAACCTTCCAACGGGTCATCCCCCATCTTGACAACAAATCCCTGGTTAGCTTCCATCTGGTCAGCGGCATAGCGCATCAAATCGGCAGATTCAGCGGCGTCGGCCAGCGCTTCCATCCGGTTTTTGCCGACTTCAAGGGACAGCACCGCGGCGAATTCGTAGATCCTGGCATCGATCCGCTCGGCTGCTTTGCGCAGCAGGGCCACCCGCACTTGCCAGTCTGTTCTGGCCCAACCCCTTGCCGCCTTCCGGGCAGCTTTCAAGGCCATTTCCGCATGAGAGGCATCGCCCTTCTGGAAGACTCCCAAAAGCATGGTGGTATCTACCGGGGAGCGATCTTCGAATTTTTCTTCGGCAAAGACATCCTGGCCATCAATATACATCGGGAATTCCCGTCCCAAATTTGTCCGGATCTTTTCGACCGCAGCTTCAAAATTGGTATGCAATTCTTCCGGGGGATTATACATGGTGGCATAGGTCAGCCTGAATTTTTGTTCACCCATTCAATAGTCTCCTTATTCAGTTTCCATATTTTAAATTCAATCTGGTTGGCACCCTGACAAGCACTATCCCTGGATCATTATTCGGGAGCAGGTTGTCCATCCACTCGATAGACGTAATGACCAAGGTGAAGTTTACCCAACCTGACCAAATTACGTTCTAATTTTACCAAAAATATCCATTTTTGATGTTATACCACCCTCTCTCCCAAAGATCACCCTTTTCTAAGACCCCAAAGCCGGCCCCCATTCTGCACAAATATCAAAGCCAATTCATCTGCATATATTTGACTTCTCTCAAGCTAGGGAGTAGACTCCTCTTTATGTCTTGGCAGAGAAAGTTCAAATATTTGGTGCAAACCATTTTTTATTTCCTGGTGTTCATGTACACCCTGGGCCCATCCACCATCGCGGTCATCGACTCCAAGGCGAGAGTGCGCGCCTTTACCCGGCCAATAGAATTCGACTTTGTTGAATGGACGATGGATGCCCTGGAGGTAAAACTGGAACGCCTGCCACTCAACACGATCGACTATCTCGACCGGGAAGGCCAACGTCAAATCGTTTTCGATTACATCAACCTGATCGGCGAGATCCAGCAGGCAGAGGGTGAACTCAACCTGATCTACACCAATCCTGAGATTGACAATCCGGAGTCCCAGGCCAAACCCATCCGGGAAAACCTGGACTCGCTTTACAACCTCCGTGCAGACCTTGCGCCACTGGCCGAGAACGTGCTGCAAGAGATGCTCAGTACGATTGTCGCTGAAATGGGCTTCACACCACTGGGACAGCCAATTCCCCCGGTCATGTATCACAGCACACCGCTCCCATGGGCGTTGATCGTTTCTCCCCGTGAAAGGATTGAACAGGAAGCCAATATCTCTCTCGAAACAACCCTAACGCTGGAAGACCATATCCTGCTGGAAAACGAGATCGCCGAGACCCTGGATGTATCCACGCTGGTGGTCCCGATAGGCGGTGTAGGCACGTATCCGACGATGGTCGCCCAAACCACCAACCTGAACTGGCTGGCGACTGTCATCGCACATGAATGGATCCACAACTACCTGACTCTGCGGCCATTGGGGATACGTTATGAACAGACTCCCGAACTGCGCACGATGAACGAAACCACGGCCAAGCTTGCTGGAAATGAAATCGGTGCGGCGCTGATTGCTGAGTTTTTCCCTGAACGGGTTCCTCCACCACCACCGCCCCCGGAGCCACCAGACCCACAACCCACCCCCGAACCAGAGAGATTCGATTTCCGGGCAGAGATGTACGAAACCCGCATTCAGGCAGATGCGCTGCTTGCCGAGGGCAGGGTTGAAGATGCAGAAAACTATATGGAGCAGCGCCGGCTAATCTTTTGGGAAAATGGATACCGCATCCGCAAGCTTAACCAGGCCTATTTTGCCTTTTACGGCGCTTACGCCGACCAACCCGTCAGCTCCGCCGGAGAAGACCCGGTCGGGGCCGCAGTGCGCCAGCTCCGAGCAGAAGCAGGTTCGCTGATCGAATTTGTGGACACCATTTCAAAGTTTAAATCTTTCGAAGAGCTGCAGAACCTGCTGCAAGCTGAGAGTCCCCCGGGATAAAATGCTGGTAGAATTATTCACTATGCACTATTTCAAAACAAACTCCAGGCAGAGATATCTTTGCCTGACACATCAGGTGATGATATGAAAAAATTCCTTTTACTCATTTCCCTGTTGCTTGGCTTGATCGTTTTATCCGCATGCCAAAGCAGCGAAGAACCGACAAACGCAACCTCGAATACCGCACAGCCAACGACCACAGCAAGCGATCCGAGCATCTCTGACATGTGCACGGTACAGAGCGAATCCGCGGATGAGCTGTCCCAACCCGGGGACCACATCACCGGGGCACT
The DNA here is from genome assembly GCA_035458505.1 of Anaerolineales bacterium. GTDB lineage: Bacteria > Chloroflexota > Anaerolineae > Anaerolineales > UBA11579 > UBA11579. Next base: position 39,007 of record DATHZS010000073.1, read on the forward strand.
GGAAAATTATTCAATCACAATTGTGAGCTACAATGACTTCACCTGCCAGGGCTGTGCTGCGATTGCCTCAGCCTTGGCGCAAGCCGTCGAACTGTACCCCGACGACATCCGATTAATTTACCGCTACTTTACCTCGCCCGCAAAGAACCCGCTTGTGGCAGCCCGGGCAGCTGAAGCCGCGGGAAACCAGGGCAAGTTCATTGAAATGTACGAGTATTTCTACACATCCAGCCAACCCTGGGTAGACCTGGGCGAGGAAGGTTTCAATGAGTTTATCTGGACCCAGGTAACTGCCCTGGAGTTAAATCCAGACCAATTCTTTGAGGAGATCAGCAGCGAAGAAATCTCCAACCAGATTTTGGAAAGGTACAATGACGCGTACCTCTACCTGGAACTGCTGCAAGGCAATCCCCGGGGTCTCCAGATCGCTGCTGCCGCTGAGGCCGCAGGACGGCAAAACCAGTTCTGGGCAATGTACCAGCAACTGCTTTCCTCGCAAGACACCTGGCAAGAACTGGATACCACAAGCATGGACCAGTATCTGAAAGAGCTAGCGGGCACCCTGGGACTTGAAGCCGAAACATACCAACAGGATTTCGAGCTCCTGCTCATCTCCAATATTGAAGAAAGTCCCTACAGCAGAGCGCTTAATTACTTCAGCCTGTTTTACCGCACTCCGATCGCGGTTGCAGCGGCAAAAACTGCCGAAGCCGCCGGAAATCAGGGTAAGTTTTGGGAAATGCATGACCTGCTGTTTATAAACCAGGAACTTTTAACCACCCTGAATGAATCATCTTTTCTCGACCTGATTTCAGAACAATTTGAGGCCATGGAGATTGATGCAGACCTATTCATGGATGATTACTACAGCCAGGAAACAGAAGCTGTGATTATTGAGGATTATCTGCAGGCGCGGGACGCCAGCACAACTGCCCCCCTGGTCCTGGTGAACGGCTCACCAACCCCGCCCTACCTTACTACAGTCGGTGATTTCCTGCTATGGCTTGACAACTTCATGGTCCCTTATGGACAGCACATCCGTGATAACCAATTCTTCGAATGCCCACCGATGACGATTGACACAGACGCTCAGTATACGGCCACGCTCCATACCGAAAAGGGCGACATCCTGCTGGCCCTCTACCCGGAAGCCGCGCCGTATGCCGTAAACAATTTTATCTTCCTTGCCGAAAATGATTATTATGATAACACTCCTTTCTACGCCGTGATCGAAGGTTTTATTGTCCAGGCTGGCGATCCTTCCGGCACCGGTTGGGGCACCCCGGGATTCCTCTATGATCTCGAGATTTCTGAACTAAACTTCGACCGGCCCTACATGGTTGCCATGGCGAACTCAGGCCCGGGCTCAAACAGCAGCCAATTCTTTATCACGTTCAGCCCGCTAAGCTATCTGAATGGACAACACACCATTTTTGGCGAAGTGATTGAGGGAGTAGATGTGCTCAAGATGCTCACCATCCGAGACCCCGAGAAAGACCCCTTTGCTCCCATGGAAGACCACATCCTGGACATTACAATAGATAAGAAATGATCCAAAACCAACTGCAAGTCCCGCCAGAAAAAAAACGCTTCCACTGGCCTTCATTGCTGGTGCTGCTGAATGCCGCACTGGGGCTGATGTTTTTTGGCGGGATTGCAGTTATCATGTTATTGAGTGGTCTGATGGCAGTGTTCAATCGGGAAGCCGGGCCTGAGGACATAACGATCACATTCTCTTACTCTGCCGCGGGTGTACTGCTTGGCGCCCTGCTGCTGCCTTCGATTGTACTGGCCTTCAAGAGGCTCAGCGGCCAAGCCGCAACCAGCACTCCTGTTTGGGAGTTGCTGCAGACCCTGTTCCATCCCAAACGGTTGATCTGGCTTTATCCATTGATCCTTCTGGCAGGCGTGTGGATCAACACCAACCAACGACTTAGTTGGCTTATGATGCCGGTCATCAACCTGTTCGCCCTCGGTGTGCCAATTGCCTTGCTGATTTGGGCCGGCACCCGCAGGCTGACCCCCAGTTCACCCCAGCGCACCTGGAGCGTATTCGGCATAGGAATCACCACCATCCCCTTGCTGATTATCATTTTAGAATTCATTTTCATGATCGTCGGATTTTTTGTGGTGGCATTCTTTGTCTCGATCTTCTTTGAGGGGGCTGTGACAAATATCAATGACCTGCTTTTCTCCTTCACAGAGATGGCAAATGGCCAGGAGATTCCAGCACATATCGTCGCAGAGTTCATCAGGCAGCCGATCGTTCTCACCACCATCCTGATGTTTGTCTCCGGCTTGATTCCATTGATTGAAGAGTTGATCAAACCTGCTGCGATCTTGCTGCTGTGGAAAACCCCACTCACCCCTCAGGACGGATGGCGGCTGGGCCTGCTCGGCGGGGCTGGTTTTGCCCTGATCGAGAGTTTGGGGAATACCACCGTTGGCGAGGATTGGGTTTTTCTGATCCTGGGCCGCGCCGGTGCTTCAGCTTTACATATGTTCAATACAGGAATAATCAGTTATACTTTTGTGCTGTCGCGGGAAAAGAAACGCCTCCTGCCTGTGCTGTTGGCTTTGCTGGGAACCATCCTGATCCACGGGTTGTGGAACGGGATCACGATATTTGCCACAATATCCTCACTGGAGACCGGCACCGTTCTCAGCGGAGTCTGGCCGACAGGATTTATGATCCTGCTTGCAGTGATCGCTCTCGGACTGGTTGGCGGCATTCTGGCAGTCAATCAACGCCTGTATCAGAGACACACTGAGACCATTACAGCAGCCGCCAGCGAATCAACTCTTCCGGAACCAGACATTCCGGAAAAAACTGAAAGTGAGCAGTAAACCTTATGGAATTCATTTTGCAGATTGTGGATTTCATCGTCCACATCGACGTACACCTGGCACAGATCATCCAAGACTATAATACCTGGACCTACGGAATCCTCTTTGCAATCGTATTTGCCGAAACCGGGTTTGTTGTGACTCCCTTTTTGCCCGGAGATTCTTTGATCTTCGCAGCAGCAACCTTTGCCGCGAAGGGTGCCCTCAACCCCTGGCTGATCTTTATCACGATGACCACTGCCGGGATCATTGGCGATGGTGTCAATTATTCGATCGGGCATTACATCGGACCGCGGGTCTTTACAGAAGATATGCGGTTCCTTAAGCGGGAGTACCTGGATAAAGCCCATGAATTCTTTGAAAAACATGGCGGAAAAGCGGTAGTACTGGCGCGCTTTATGCCGATCGTGCGCACATTCGTCCCATTCGTGGCCGGCGCCGGCTCGATGACCTATTCCAAATTTGTGGTCTACAATGTATTTGGGGCCGTAGTCTGGGTGGGGCTGTTTACTGTGTTAGGTTACTTTTTCGGCACAATCCCAGCCGTCGAAGAGAACTTTACCTTTGTCATCTTCGCGATCATCATCCTCTCCATCCTGCCGCCAATTTTCGAGGCTGTCCGCGAGAGAAACAAAGCCAAGCAGCTCAAGGCCAGCACTCCCGAATCAGAATAAGCATAGCCCCGCAAAGAAAATACAAAGGAGCCGTATCTCGCGGCTCCTTTTTTTCAATTGAACAGCCTCTTTCAGGCATCGGCAGGCGAAAGCTGAATCAGTTCTGCTGCACTTTTCCCCGCCGCAGATACCGCTCCCGGAATACACCTACCACCCCCAACAACACCAATGCCATCCCACCCAATGTCCAGGGGGTGATCTGCTCATCCAGAATGATCCACCCCAACAATACTGCGATGACCGGGTTGACATAGGTATACGTCATCACAATCTGGATCGGCAGAGTTTTCAGGGCAGTCACATAAGCGGTAAATGCCAGTACAGAACCAAAAATAGAAAGGAAGACCAGGGCGATCCATGATTCTATGGTTGGGGAGGGCACCGGTTCGCCTGTCAGCCGGGAGAGAACCAGAAGCCCCACACCGCCGATCAACATTTGGTAGCCAGAGCTGATCGCTGGATCCAGCGAGACAGGCCACCGCACCTGGCGCACACTGCCCGACGCCCAGCTAAAGCCGGCAATCAGCAGTGCGCCAATCGAGAGAACCTCAGCCTGGATCCCTTTCAGCATCCCCGGAACCGCCAGCAGGGCAATCCCGCTAAACCCGACCAGCACAGCCGCTAACAGTTGAAAAGACGGCCGTCTTCGATTCAGAACCGCTTCGATCAAAATCGCCCAGATCGGTACCGCAGCAACCAATAGTGCCGCCAGACTGGAATCAGCCTGCTGCTCTGCCCAGGTCACCATCCCATTCCCGCCGACCAGCATCAGGATACCCGAGAGGATCAGGGTGCGCCATTCTTCTTTGGTCGGTGCCATCCGGCGCTTGCGCGATATACCCCACAGCCAGAGCAGCCCGCCCGCGCTGAGATAGCGGACGCTGGCAAAGCTAAACGGAGGAAAGCCGCTGCCTTCCCGGACGCCAAAGCGGATGGCGAGGTAGGTCGCTCCCCAGGCGAGGTAAACAATGAATACCGGAACCAACGCTTGAAAAGTGATCTTTTCTTCAGCGGGAACCTCGGTGATATTCATCATGCACACTTCCTCTTATGCTTGCTGAGATCAACCGAAAACACCCTGCCGGGCAATGTGAGTTGGGTCATTCGCTGATTGTAATGCAGAACTGGAAATAGATGTAAGGAAACTCAGTATATCAAGGTGATTCTTTGTGAATATCTGCTCATATCCTGCGATTATTAAAATCGGACAGCCCGGTGGTATAATCGCGATGATATTCAATGTATGAGTCAGATCATCGTATCGTTTCCATCAAAATGGACACCCAGTGCCCTGTCTGATTCGCCAAAAAAAGGAAATGTGAGAATGCCTGGAATAAAAATTAAGACTCACATGTCCGCCCCCATCGATGCCGGAGAGATCACACTGCTGCCCATATCCCAATCCATCCATTGGATTGAGAAGAAATTCGGCCTGGTATGGAACCGGCCCTATGCGATCAGGGTGGAACACAATCAATCGACATACCAACTCCCAATCAGAGATATGACGCGTGTTTACCTGATCTTGCTTTGGGGGTTGACAGCCATTTTCAGCCTGGTGTTTGTATCTGCCAAGCCCAACAGAAGGAGTAAATGATGAGTGAAGAAAATAACACGATGATCAGTGTGCCGATCAGAACGTACGAGGAATCGATCCGCCTGACCGAACGGTTGTTAGAAGTGACCGAACCCGGGGTTGTCTTCAGCAAGCCAACCAAATCTGGTGAATACACCCTGATCACTGCTTCCGAAATCATGGTTGGTTTGGGAAGCGGCTATGGCTACGGGATTTCTGAACCTGGTGAGAGAAGCGATACAGAAACGGCAAAGCCCATGCCACCCGCGGGGAGCGGTGGCGGTGGTGGTGGCGGCGGCATGTCCAGCGGGCGGCCAGTGGCCGTGGTCAGCGTTGGGCCGGAAGGCGTCCAGGTGCATCCCGTGTTGGACCGGACAAAATTGGGGATCGCTCTGCTCTCAGCCGTGGGCAGCATGCTGTTTGCAATTGGACGGATGAAAAAAGGCAGATAGCCTCTCCCACCACCGAAAAAACGCAACCTTTTAAATTAAAACCCGCATAGTCAGTTAACCTGGTAATGAAGAGGTATCCTCATGAGCAAACTCCCTGACAACCATAACCTGCCCAATCTTCAGGATGATCCCGGTTTGTTTACCGGAATGTCGCGCACGCTGCGTCTGGTACTGCGCCTGCTGGGAGATAGGCGGGTAAATTTCCTGTTGAAACTGCTGCCGATCAGCACACTCGTTTACATGTTTTCTCCACTGGATGCCGTCATCCCGTATATTGATGATGCTATCATTCTTGGTCTCGGCACCTATGTCTTCATTGAGCTTTGTCCACCGGATGTGGTTGAAGAGCATCAGGCCAGGTTAGCCGGATGGAGGGGTACCCCCAGCCCCTCTGAGGACAATGGGGAAGTGGTTGACACCACGTTCACCGAGTTGGACACATTGGCTGAAAAAGATGAAAAATCCTAAAAATCTGCAACCCCCCAAAGACAGCAACTTCTTCCGCGAGATCGCCGACTACCTAAAACTTGTCTGGCTGCTCTGGACGGACGAGCGGGTCAGCCCATTCCTGAAAATATTACCGCTAGGTTCACTGATCTACATGATTTCCCCTTTCGATATGATCATCCCCTTGATCGACGATGTAGGGGTGGCCTGGTTTTTCACCTATCTGTTTGTTGAACTTTGCCCGGAAGATATCGTTGAAGAGCATCGTCAAAATATCATCAGAACAATTGAACGCGAGTGGAAGGAAACAACCTCCTATGACTTCAGTGAAGATGATATCGAAGATGCAGAATTCGAAGAAAAACCGTAATAGGATTACCCCTCTGATTTTGTCTCTGGTCGTGACAATCCTGCTAGGCGGGAGTCTGACCGGGTGCAGCAACTTCTCCTCAGACGATCCAGTAGTGGTCGGCGATCCCCCAACACCGGTTCTTGATACCGCAACCCCAGAAACGTCCCCAACCCAGGAACCGCCCACACCCACCAACGAGGAACCTGCCCAGGCACCTGCAACTATGCAGCCCTCACCAGAACCCATTTCCCAGGTTTCCACTTTTCCAGACGCAGGCTTCTATTCCTGGTCGGTATTTGCCAGCGACCTGGACCGGCCGGTCTTTCTGACCCATGCTGGAGACCAATCCGGGCGGATTTTCGTGATCGAGAAAGCGGGGCGTATCCTGATCTTTCAGGATGGCGTGCAACTTGAAGAACCTTTCCTGGATATTGTCCAGCAGGTGAACAGCCAAGACTCCGAACGCGGCTTACTGGGTCTGGCCTTCCACCCGGAGTATGCCGAGAACGGCCTGTTCTTTATCAACTATACAGATCTGAATGGCGATACCGTGATTGCCAGATACCAGGTATCGGACGACAAGAATCAGGCAGACCCCAACAGCCAGCAGGTACTGCTGATTATCGGGCAACCCTACGGAAACCACAACGGAGGGATGATTGCTTTTGGGCCAGATGGTTATCTCTATATCGGGATGGGCGACGGCGGGGCGGGCGGGGACCCCCAAGGCTATGCGCAGAATCCCAACAGCTTGCTCGGCAAAATGCTGCGGATTGACGTGGACAGCGGCACACCTTACAGCATTCCCGCAGGCAATGCTCCGAACGGACGGCCAGAAATCTGGGCACTTGGACTGCGCAATCCCTGGCGATTCAGCTTCGACCGCTCCACTGGCGATCTGCTGGTCGCTGATGTTGGGCAAAACCAATGGGAAGAAATCAACATCCTGCCTGCAAACCTCCCCGGGGGACTCAACCTGGGATGGGATTATTACGAGGCAACACATGCTTTTGATGGTACCCCGCCCGAAGGCGCTGACTTTATCTTCCCGGTGATCGAGTACCAACACAGCGGCAGGAACTGCTCTGTCACCGGGGGGTACACCTACCGAGGCACTCAGCTTCCCGATTGGCAAGGGGTTTATCTTTACGGCGATTATTGCTCAGGGACTGTCTGGGGAGCAATCCCAGATGCGGACGGGAAGTGGGAAACAGTCCAACTTTTCAAACTTCAGGCCGAGATCGCTTCCTTCGGGGAAGATGAAAACGGAGAACTTTATTTGCTCGACCTCAGCGGGAAGATCTTTAAGCTGACCCAGAACTAAAGAAACCAGGTAAAACTCAGAATTGGCTGCCGGGATGCTGAGATCGCTTCGCCAGCTATTGTTTATGTCGAACATGGTGAGACAAGAGAGACGCGGGTGCCGAAGCGTAATTTTGATAAAAATTTGGCCGCATAGCAATCTGGGGCTATACTATTAAAAAATCAAAACGATCATAGATTTGGAGGAGAGCATGTCTACGGAGGCAATGATCACTCAGGAGGAGAAAAATCTTCAGCAGGAGGTGCGGGATTTTGCGGCATCCATTCCCAAGCAGCTGCTGCTGGACATGGACGCGGAAAAGGTCTCCTACCCCAGAGAATTTATCGAGGAGGCCGGCAGGCGCAATTTACTTGGTCTGCGGTTTAATAAAGAATGGGGTGGCCGTGGTTTACCCTGGCCTTCCGAACTGGTGGCACTCGAGGAGATCGGAGTACTGGGCACCGCGCTATCTTGCCTGTATTCGTTGGTTTCCATTGTTGGGGAAGCGATTCACACATTTGGGACCAACGAACAGAAAGAGAAGTACCTCAAACCGATGATCCGCGGGACGCTGGGTGTGGCCGAAGGGCTGACCGAACCGAGAGGTGGTTCGGATTTCTTTGGTGCCACCACAACCGCAAAAAGAGAAGGCGACACCTTTTATTTGAGCGGGCAAAAGCGGTTCATTGTCGGTGCCGAAGGGGCTGACCTGTTCATGATCTACGCCAAAGTAGACGGGATCGACAACCCCAAAAAGGCGATGACCGCTTTCCTGGTAGAACGCGGAGAAGGGGTCAATGTGCATCATATCTACGGCCTGATGGGAGCCCGGGGCGGCGGTACCGGCCGGCTGGTGTTCAACAAGGTCCCTGTTCCAGTAGAAAATGTTTTGGGAGGGGAATCCGGTATCGGGCAAGGGACAGCCGTGTTCCACCGGATGATGATCCCCGAACGGATGACATCGGCTGGGGGAGCGATTGGGATGGGCCGGGCCGCGCTGGAGATTGCCGCTCGCTACGCCGACCGGCGCAAAGCCTTTGGCGAAAAGATCCGGCAGTTTGAAGGGGTGAGCTTCAAGATCGCGGAGAGCCTGACCCTGCTGGATGCCGCCCGAGCCCTCAACCACGCTGTCGGGAAAACCATCGAGTCTGACCAGCCGGAGGGGAAAGTCCGGCGTCTGGTTTCAGAGGCCAAGAAATTCTCCACCGATACGGCCTGGACGATCGTCAATCATGCAATGCAAATTTTGGGCGGGATCGGGTACACCAACGTGTTCCCGGTGGAACGGCTGCTGCGCGATGTGCGCCTGCTGACAATTTGGACGGGTACCAACGAGATCATGAATCTGATCATCCAGCACGAGTTTTACCGGGAATTTCTAAGCCGCCCACCGGTCAGCCGGGATGTGGAAGCCGATGCCGAAGGCGCAGACCTGGAAGGGGAAAAGATTTACGAGTAACTTCGCCTTGGGTCCTCAATGCAACCATAAAAAGTAAGCCTCTGATAATCGAGGCTCACTTTTCAGTTTTGCATTCGCACAAGCTCTATCTTGGCTTTCTCCTGATTTTCTCCAGGGATTTAGCGTAATCTTCTATCTCCTTCAAGACAGGCCGATTGACTCCCTTCTGTTTGAGATAATCGACGGTCAGGTTCAACTCCCGTTTGGCCTTCGTAATATCACCCGCCTCAGCGAGCGTTTCTGCCCGCATTCGGCGCACTTCATGATAGGACAAGTTAGTGAGTGTTTCTTCATCCGTCTGATGCCTTTCCAGGGCATCATCGGTGAGAGCAATGACACTATCAGGGTCTGCCCGCCGGTACAGTTTAAGTTCTTTTTTCTTTTTTTCGATGCGGTAAAAGTCGCGCTTGAGGTTTTTGGCGAGGGTCAGTTTTGTCTGGGCAGCAAGCCGGCTTTCCGGGAACCGTTCAACAATTTCCTCCAGAGTATTCATACCACTATCGAGATAAGGGGAACTGGAACCGTTCAAATAGAGGGTCATGCCGGTGGAGTAGTTGAAGTAATCCTGGGCAATACGTTCTTCTTCCCTGGCAAAGGGACGGGCAATCCGAAGCCGATGCACTTGTGAAGGGATGAGAATATCCCCACCGCCATGATAGACCGCCTTAATCAGATATTCGCCAGGGTCGTCGAAATAATACCCGTCGACACCAAAACTGACGAAGACATTTTCGCTCTGTCGATCTTCCCCCTTATTCTTTTGATCCTTTTGCAGGGGTTTCAGGACTGTTGTCTCTGCCTCAGCCACCTTGCATAAAATCGGTGCATACTGAACGGTCTTGCCATTCGGTTTCCGGATGTAAATAACCACCCCGCCAAATTCCGGATTGAGGCGGGTATCAATTTTCAGCTCCAGATTGCTCAAGTTGCGCAGGCGGAACTCCAGGTTGACGGGCTGCATAAAATCGAAGTGTCCGGGGGAACGGACAAGCAGTTCAACAGGGAGCTGGCCTTCCGCATCGGCAAAGACATCGCTGGTCATCTCAAGATGGCCGCCGGAAGCCCAATCGTCTCCGCCCATAATGACTGCGGCGCGGTCTCCGTGACGAAGATGGATCAATTCATCCTCATCGAAGCGAAATTCGAAATTTTTCCAAAACTCATTGGTCCCATTCCGGTTGTCGTATTTCCAATCATAGTTCATCCAGGAAAGGGCATCTGGCCTTCCTTTATCCCATGAATGCAGGAAGTTGAAAGCATGCCCAATCTCATGCACATAGGTATACAACAGCTTGCGCATGGCGGCTGCCTGTGCCTCCGTCCTGGGGTTCTCCACCAGGTTTCTGAACCAGCGATGATTGCGGAATACCGCACAGCCCTGGCGGTCTGGTGCTTCACCCGCGCCACCATAGATTGACTTTGCATCAAACATGATCCCACCCACACCCGCTGAGTCAAAGGTACCCGCGAGGATACACCACATATGCCATTTGGGCTCATTTCCAGAGTATTGGCTGAAATGCTGTTCCATCGCATCGTGCAGTTCATCCGGAGACCAGGTGTCAAAATCGGAATGGCTATCATCGATCAGAGTATGGTTAGGATTGATGGTCAGATCAATGCCTGCTTCCAGGTAAGCCTCCCGGATATCCAGGACCCGCTGTGGCAATTCGCTGGGACGATTTTTGTGCAGGTGCGTATCATAGCTGGGCAAGACTGGCTTGGAGTTGACTGAATTACAAATATCCACTTCGAGGGTAATTTGACGAAAGGCAGATGCCTTTCGAGTACATTCAAACACCCAGGTCTGCTCAGCGCCGGAGGACAGGGTGACAGTGGTTGGGCCGGTCGCCTTCACAGATCCCCATGGGATGCTGATCGTAACCGTTGTTTGGGGATGTGTGCCTTTCCAGTAGCGTACCTGACCGCTAATCTCAACCCTGGAACGCTGCCACTCCAGCACCGGCTCGTCTACGATCCAGGATTCGCGATACACCTTCCAGGAAAATGTTTTCCCAAACCACCTGAAGTTATAGGTCCGGTACAGATCAGCACTGACGCGATTCGTGACCGGAGAATTGGCATAATTGGGATCAACATCCACCCTGAGGTCAATCTCATACCTGCCGCGCACCGGGGAAATCAACCCGCCTTCATACCTCCCGCTGACTGGGTTTACTACTGTTTCCTTTTCAGAACCAGACTTGGGATGGTCGCTTGCTTCTGGATCTACAAGGGATTGAGCGTCGGACATTTTTCACCTCCAAAGGCTTTAATCATCTGATGTTCCAGTCTGAGAAACGGGATGCAGGACAATTCCCTGCAACTGAACAACCATTTTTTCGATTTTACAGACAAACCACTAGCCATACCCAAATGGCGAATCAGAGACAATGAATTCGATCCCCTCGATTGTCAGCGAAACACCAATATACCTATCAGCCAAAAGATCCAATTCCAGAGATGAACTGATATCTCTGGTCAGGACATTTACGGTAAGTGTAATTTTCCCTGCATCCAGCACGGTTTCGACCGAGGTGGCAATTCCAATCAGCAAAGCCGTCGTGACATTCTCTATTTCACTGACAAACCCTCCGGCCTTGATCTCTACGGTGTCCCCCTTAAAGCCATCCTGGAGATCGATCATCAGGTAATGGGTGGTGGTCTTCTCCTCCAGATCATCGGGGGGATCCGGCTGATCTGGATAAAAATCGTTTTCGCTGCTTGCGCAGCCGAGAGACCCAAATAAGAGTAACAATATATTCAGCATCATGACAAACCTTTTGGAAAATCTAATTGAAAAAACTCTTACAATTCAACAACTCGTGTTTACCTCTGCGATATGCCGATCAATTCACAGTCGCTGACCTTCGTACCATTACTGTACCTTTTTTTATCTGCTAAATCAAGTCCAAATATTCATAATTAATGGAAGCTGTTTGCAAACGAATTATTTTTGGGTTAGGAGAATATCGCACGATAAAAAGGGGGTTTTCAGGCTATACTTTAATTGGTATTCGTAGATAGATTCGAGGGCGAGATGGATCATCCTCTGCTGCTGTTAAAATTCAATACCCCTCAGTTGAAGCCCAATCTGGTTCAAAGGCCGCGATTATACAACTTGCTGAGTGAAGGACTGGAAAAGAAGCTGACCATCCTTTCATCGCCAGCAGGATTCGGCAAATCCACCTTGCTGGGCGATTGGCTGAGAAGGATTCCCTACCCACATGCCTGGCTATCACTGGATGAGGATGACAATGATTATGCGCGCTTTCTGAAATACTTTATCGCGGCCTTACAACAGCTGGATCCGACGATTGATAATACCGTCTTAGATCTGCTCTATTCGCCACAACCGATGCTTCAATCAGCCGCACTTACCGCACTCATCAACCAAATCGATACAATCGAAACCAATGCCATTTTGGTTCTGGATGATTATCACTTATTAAACAATCATAAAATCCATCAATCGATCGAATATCTGCTCAATTATCTTCCGCGAAATTTACACCTCGTGGTCAGCACGCGTGCCGACCCTCCTTTCGCCTATTCTCTGCTGCGCGCACAGGGAGAGTTGGTTGAGATCCGGATGAACGACCTTAAGTTTACGGATGCGGAAGCAAAAGATTTTATTCGCAAAGAAATCGACGAGCAGATATCTGACCAGGCCATTTCCGAATTAACCAAAAGAACAGAAGGCTGGATATCTGGCCTTCAAATGGCTTCCTTATCATTGCGGGGAAAAGAAAATGCAGAGAGTTTTGTCCGGTCTTTTTCGGGCAGTCACAAATATATCCTCGATTACTTATTTGAAGAGGTGCTTCAGCAACAACCAGAAGACATCCAGAACTTCCTGTTATACACCTCCATTCTGGAGAGGTTAAGTGGGCCATTATGTGACGAAATCCTGGGCGGGAAAGACAGCCAGGCTGTTTTAGAAGAGCTGGAAAGAGGCAATTTATTCCTTGTTCCGCTGGATGATGAACGGGGCTGGTACCGTTACCACCAACTTTTCAGGGACCTATTGAATCACCATCTCTCCCTGAAGCATGTCGAAAAAATTCCTGGCCTTTACCGAAAAGCAAGTCACTGGCACGAGCAAACAGGATGGCTCACCCTGTCCATCGATTATTCCATCGCAGCCGGAGATTTCAATAGAGCTGTGGACCTGATTGTCAGAGAAGCCGAGAACACACTCATTCGCAGCGAGGTGAACACTTATCAAAAGTGGGTGTCCAAATTACCGGATGACCTTTTGAAAGCCAATCCAGAAATAGAATTCTTCACTCTCTGGGCTCAGATATTGAGAGGTGCGGATCTTGAGGTAAATCTGCTGGAATTTGAGCACTTTGATCAAAGCGCAGGCCTAACCGGACGGAGGTTTGCCCTGCAGGCTTTTATCCAGGTATCGAAGGGAAAATTTAGCCTGGCAGGAGAGTATGCCGGGAAAGCCCTAAAAGAGCTGGACCAGGACGATGATTATTTCCGCGGCATGGCTACCTGGATTATGGGGGTATACCATGCGCTTCAGCAAGATGTTCAGGGGGCATTGTCCATGCTGGAAAAGCTGTCCAGTTCTCTTGATCTTGAGTACTACCCAATGTTGAATGTGTTGCTACTCAGCCAGATCGCGCATGTCCATGCCCGATTGGGAAACTTTAGCCAAGCAGAGACGATCTATGAGCAAGCGCTCAATTCCGCAAAGGATCGACAAGGAAACCTGATCCCAATTGCAGGTGAGGCTTTGATGGGGTATGGCGATCTTCTGCGGGAGCAAAACAGACTGGATCAGGCAACGGACATGATCCTGGATGGTATTGAGCTTACCTACCAATGGCGTAAAGTGGCCGCGATTGAGGGGTATCTCTTCCTGGCAAGAGTAAAACAACTGCAGAATAATTTTTACTCGGCAAATGCTGCGCTGGAAAAAGCCATGAAACTCGCCATTGAATATGATGCGATTGAAATTGATGATCGCATGGTGGCGATGTGGCAGGCGCGTTTGTGGTGCTTCGAAGGAAAGACCCACCTGGTCGAGCGCTGGATACAACAATCATCTCTCTCAGACACAGTAGAATCGTTCATCGTTGGCGGCATTTTCAATCTTGAAAACTATCTTCAGGCAAGAGAAAACATGGTGCTTGCAAGGTACAAACTGCTCACCCAACGACATGAGCAAGCCCTCTCCCTGACAGATCGACTGCTGGCCGTTTTTGAAGAATACGGCAGGCTGGACCTTCTAATTGAGCTGTATTTGCTCCGATGCCTTATTTTTCACAGAACCCAACAAACAGAAAAATCTTTATCGGCCCTTGGGAAAGCGATTGACCTATCAGAAAGCGGCGGTTTTATAGGGGTGTTCCTTGAGGGTGGACCTGAACTGCAGGAAATCATCCGGTTTTACTGCCAAAGTGTGCCTGCTCCTTTGTATGCTCAACGATTGCTCGAAGCATTCCAAGAAAAAACGATGGTCCAGGAAGTAAAACCTCAGCCCCTGCTTGAGCCGCTCAGCGACCGGGAATTGGACGTACTGAAATATTTGCCCAGCAACTTAACCACACCGGAGATTGCTGATGAAATGATGATCAGCATCAATACAGTGCGGACACACATTAAAAATATTTATCAGAAGTTTGGCGTGCATAAACGATCCCAGGCGGTGATAAGGGCGAAAGATTTGAACTTGATCACCTGATCCGATTTTCTCACTCTTTCTCCAGGTAGGTGAGGGAGTTTTTGCTAAAAAATTCACCCAAATTGGGTGATGACCAACCACCCAGATGCTTCTTATACTGATGGCATGAACAGTGATGAAACCAAACAGCCTAAGACATTGGGTGAGCCTATTCACTACCAAATCAGCCTGCGGGGTGAAATTGATCAAACACGGATTGACTGGTTTGCCAAGCTGGGTCTTGATGCATCTCCAGCTCATGCCGCCGAAGGTCTCGTCACTATTCTCACCGGCAAGATCATCGACCAGTCTCACCTGAGAGGGATTTTGAATAAACTTTGGGACTTAAATTTTGAAGTAATCCGGGTGAGCTGTGTAGATGAAAGAAATGAAATTGGAGAATAAAAAGATGAGAGGATTAATTTACACTTTTGATGAGCTTGGCGAAGAAGTACAAAGCAAAGCCGGGGGCAAAGGTGGTACGCTGTCCAGATTATTCCAGTCAGGTTACCCTGTACCGGAAGGTTTCGTGATTATGCCATCCGCGTTTGAAGGAGACCAACTAAGACCGAATGCCTGGCACGAGATCGAAGATCAGCTCTCTGTGATACGCAAAAAGAATGGCAAAACAGCCTTCGCAGTGCGGTCTTCTGCCATCGCAGAAGATTCAGCCTATGCTTCCTTCGCGGGCGAGTTTGAAACTGTCCTGGATGTGCACTCAAACGAGGCAATTCGGGCCGCGATTATGCAGGTGCATGTCTCGCGCAAGTCTGAACGCGTGCAAGCCTACAGTAAAGCAAAGGGCATCGACGGACTGCAAGAGATCGCCATCGTTGTGCAAAAATTGGTGCGCGCGGATATTTCTGGCATCCTGTTCACTGCCGACCCAGTTACCGGGAATCATGCAATCATGACCGGGAACTATATTTTTGGCTTTGGTGAAGAGCTTGTTTCAGGAGAAGCAGAACCATACACGTTTCGCTTTCAAAGCCCAAAAGGCGACTATGATGGACCGGCTGAGTTAAAGCCATATGCCAAAAAATTGTATAAACTTGCCCGTAAACTGGTCAAAGACCTGGGTTGCCCTCAGGATATAGAATGGGCCATTGCGAATGGGCGCCTGTACCTCCTGCAATCGAGACCGATCACAACCCTGTTGGGCTATGATCCGCAAAAAGGCGAGTGGAATTCAAGCCTTACCGGAGATTTCGCCTGGGTGAGCAGTGAAGTATTTCCCGAAACCCTGACCCCTGCGTCCTGGTCGATCTGGAAGAATTTCCAGAATATGGGCAATCTTTTTGGGGCAGAACCCGTTGGGAATATCTGCGGCCACTTCTACATGAACATGTCTTTAGCTGGGGCGATGATCTGGATGGTTGGGCAAAGCCAGGAGTACTGGCAAGATTATGTCAAACTCGCTACCGGGTTTGAGATCAGCAATATTGTGGTACCGCGCGTGCCAGCAACCCGCTTTCAGCTATTTAGAAGCATCCTGCCAATGATGGTCACCCTGCTTCCAAAACAGATCAAGCTGATGAGGGTGCATGAGCAGGTATTGGCGGAGAATCCGGCCTGGTGCAAGGAAATGCGCAAAAAAATTCAGCAGGTACAGGACAAAGAGGAACTATCCGCATTGTGGCCAGAGGTTCTGTGGCCGAAATATTGGGATTTGCTGCAACTGCAGGATAAATCCAATGAGGATTATTTTTACCCGTATATTGCCGCCCGGAAGAAACTGATTGAACTGATTGGGCTGGAAGGAGCTGAGAACCTGCTCTCCAACCTGGTCGGCGAGACAGGGGAACTGGCCAGTGTGGGACAATTGATCGGTTTGCAAAAGCTGTATGAAGGTGAGATCAGCCGGGATCAATATGAAGAGATTGCCGGACACAGGCCAAACTCAGAAAATGAGGTCTCTGTCCCACGGCTGTATGAAACCCCAGGGTGGATCGACAAGCGGCTGGAAGAATATGCCAGGAATCCGATCGATTATCTGCAGCTACAAGAAAACAAACGCAAGACATACTTCCGGGTGTGGGGAGAATTTTCAAACCGCTTTCCAAAAGAATCAGGCAAGATAAAAGCCAAGCTGGATAAAACGATTGCGGCAATGGAAAAACGTGAAAAGATCCGCACCGAACTGACACGCTCCGTAGGGGTCTTCCGGGCCTGGTTTTTACGTGCCGGAGAGCTAACCGGTTTGGCAAAAGACATCTTTTATTTGCAGAATGAAGAAGTCCAGTGGTTGTTGAAGGGAGCAACGAAGTGGGTTGACGTGGTGACCCCGCGAAAAGAGGCCCACCAACGCCACCTGGAATTACCGATACTGCCAATGATGATCAGCGGCCGGTTCGACCCATACACCTGGGCAAAGGATCCAAACAGATTTTCAGACTACTATGATGCACATGTACCGAGAGAGAAAGCACCAGAAACCGATCTGATCACTGGCCATCCCGGTTCTGCCGGACAGGTCGAAGGATTGGTGAGGATCATTCACAGCCCAGCAGATTCTGACCAGCTGAAAAATGGGGAAATTTTGGTCGCGGCAAGCACAAATGTGGGATGGACGCCGCTCTTCCCGCGGGCTGCAGCAGTGGTCACGGACGTGGGTGCCCCACTGTCTCACGCGGCGATCGTGGCGCGCGAGTTGGGAATCCCGGCAGTTGTTGGAACAGGTAACTGCACAGCAGCCCTTTCAACCGGAGACCGGGTGCGCGTGGATGGGAGCCATGGAACAGTAGAATTGCTGGAAAAGGCTTCTCTCAACTGATGGGTTACAAGCAAGGAACAGCCAGCTGTTCCTTGCTTGATTCTGGATCCTGAAAATGAAAAACAATAAAGCGTTTCTTATTCTTTCGCTGGCACTGGTTGTGGTGATGCTTGGATTTGGGATGGTAATTCCGATCTTCCCGTTCTATGTGGAAAGATTGGGTGCGGGAGGGACGGAATTGGGGCTCCTGGTGGCGACCTCTGCACTGCTGGAATTTCTGCTTGGCCCAATGTGGGGCAGCATCTCGGACCGGTTTGGGCGAAAGCCGGTTTTGATCGTAGGCTTGTTTGGGTATGCCATCTCGGCGTTCCTCTTTGGTCTCTCGACGCAGTTGTGGATGCTGTTTGCCGCCCGGGCCCTTTCCGGAATATTGTCTTCAGCCACGATCACCGCTGCCATGGCGTATGTGGGAGATATTACCTCCGAGGAAGACCGTGGAGAAGGGATGGGAAAGATTGGTGCCGCCATGGCACTCGGTTTAATGGTCGGGCCGGGGGTAGGCGGATGGCTGGGTAAAGAGGCGCTCTCCACACCCTTCTTTATTGCATCGGGAATGTCGGTGCTGGCGATGCTGCTGGTAGTGTTCTTGCTTTCCGAATCGATCGCTGAGGTAACAGCCCAGCCAAAAACCAGGTTTCGGCTTCCTCAATTCAAATCTCTTTGGGATGCTCTACGCGGGCCGGTCGGGTACCTGCTGCTCCTGGTGACTTTATTCAGCTTTGCCCTGACCAATTTCGAAGCGATCTTTGGGTTGTATGCGCTGGAAAAATTTGGGTTTGGTTCAGATCAGGTGGGGATGATTCTGATGGTGGTTGCTGTCGTCTCGACCGTGGGAAAAGCGCTCCTCACCGGGCCGGTGACCCGTAAATGGGGAGAAAGCGCGACGATAAAAGTTTCACTGATTGCCGGTTCGTTGGGATATCTGGTTTTGCTGGCTGCCTGGGATTTCTATTCGATTCTCGCGGCAACTGCTTTGTTCATTCTCTCAAAAACTTTACTACGCCCGGCAACTTTTGCACTTATCTCCAAACGGTCTGCCGGGAGCCAGGGGACAGCCATGGGCCTGAGCAATTCTTTTATGAGCCTGGGGAGAATTTTGGGGCCAATCTGGGCTGGGTTTGTCTTCGACCTGCATGTGAACTTGCCTTATCTGAGCGGATCGGTGTTCATGCTGGCCGGATTCATCGTCAGCCTGATGATCCTCAAGCCTGCCAAACCTCAGCTGGATGGCGGCGGGATGATCAGGCATAAAAAGACTGGGTAGGGGGAGATCCTGAAGCGGGAGAATTTTCCATGACCATCACCGGATGGGTCTGCTATCCCAAACATCAGGATCATTGAATCTGTGACTGATCTGCTGACCATTATTTATTTCCAAATCTTATTTTGGCTACAATCCTCCCGCCCCCGTTCTACCGCTCCTGAACCACATCCTGGAAAGCAATTTCAGGTATACTTGGAATAGCTTTGTACACGCAGTCACAGGTGAAAGGAGAGCCTTGAAACGTTCTTTGTTATCGCCCATCGCCGTCAATGCCAATATCCTGGAAATGGAATATGCCGTCCGCGGACCGATTCCGATGCGGGCTGCCCAGCTTGAACAGCAGGGTAAAAAAATCATCCCCTGCCACATCGGCAACCCCCAGGCCTTGGGGCAGTCGCCGCTGGCCTACAACCGCCAGGTCCTCGCCCTGGTAGAAGACCCCTCCAAAATCACACGGGAACGGGCGCTGAAAAACCTCTTTGAGGAAACGCCGGGCAGCAGCCTCCGGGATGATGATTTCGTCCCTGACGAAGTGCTGGCGGTCAGTGAGACCATCCTCGGTGGCATGAAAGCCGGGACCACCGGCGCGTATACCGAAAGCAAGGGCGAGCGCTTCATCCGTGAGGCGATTGCTGCTTTCATTGACAAAAGAGACCAGGTTAGTGAGGCAGGCGGGATGCCCTCCGACCCGGAGAAAATCTTTCTTACCAATGGCGCCAGCCAGGGCGTCAAGTTTGTCATCGACCTGCTCATCGCCAAAAGCAGTGACGGGATCATGGTGCCCATTCCGCAGTACCCGCTCTATTCTGCCACAATCAAAAAAGCAGGCGGCGTGCAGGTCAACTACTATCCTGATGAGGACAGCGGATGGACCTTCGACCAGGCCCTGCTTGAAGAGTCACTAGAGAATGCACGCCGCGCCGGCATCACCGTCAAAGGCATCGTGGTCATCAATCCCGGCAACCCGACCGGGGCCGTACTGAGCGAGCAGAGCATCCGCACGGTGATCAACTTCGCCCGCGAGCACCAGCTTGCCATCCTGGCCGATGAGGTGTACCAGGAAAACATCTACAAGGGCAAGTTCGTTTCCTTCGCCAGAGCATTGGGAGATGATCCCTCCGTAGCCCTGTTCAGCTTCCACAGCATCTCCAAAGGTTTCTTCGGGGAGTGCGGCCACCGGGGCGGCTACCTCGAAGTGCGCAACCCGCCCAAGGTGCGGGGCAGTCAGCTGGATTTTGTCGACCTGCTGACCAAACAGGCCTCGGTCAGCCTGTGCGCCAATACCGCCGGGCAGATTCTGACCTATCTGATGGTCACGCCCCCCCCGGCAGGCAGCCGGCCTTACCAGCAGTACATCACCGAAAAGAATAAGGTCCTCAGCGATCTAAAGGCTAAAGCAGCCCTGATCAGGGACGCTTTCACCCAAATGGATGGCGTGGAATGCTTTGGCGAGACCGGGGCAATGTATCTCTTCCCGCGCCTCAATAAGCTCCCACCCGGCACCACGGACTATGATTACTGCCTGACGCTGTTGGAGAGCACAGGGCTGGTGACGGTCAACGGTACCGGCTTCGGCCAAAAAGAAGGTACCAGCCACCTGCGAATCGCCTTCCTCCCCTCACAGGAACTGCTCGCCCAGGTCCTGCCCGAGTGGATCAAGTTCCATAACGAATACGTCGGGTGATGGATTTGGATAAGGAACAGGGATTACATTCCACCTGGGCGGAGGTTGACTTAGGCGCAATCAGGGCCAACGTCCGCTATTTCCTGGAGCACACTGGCACCCAGATGATGGCGATTGTCAAAGCAAACGCTTATGGGCATGGCGCGGTCCCGGTGGCGCAGGCTGCCCTGGAGGCCGGGGCAACCTGGTGCGGGGTTGCCCGCGTCAATGAAGCGCTGGAACTGCGCCAGGCTGGCATAGGCTGCCCGATCCTGATCCTAGGCTACACCCCGCAAAACCGCTTAGGGGAGATGATTGCCGAAGGCGTTTCGATGACTGCCTGGGATTTTAACCAAATTCAAGCCATTTCAGCCGCGGCAGCCAAGGTCAACCAGACTGCCCGGCTTCACCTCAAAGTGGATACCGGGATGAGTCGCCTTGGCATCCCACCTGCTGACGCGCCCGGCTTTCTCGACGCTGCCGCCCAACTCCCCTATATCCGGATCGAAGGGGTCTTCACCCATTTTGCCCGCGCCGACGAGGAAGACCACTCACCCACCGACCAGCAGGAAGCACTGTTTCAGGATGTATTGGACACACTGAACGCTTCGGGCATCCAGGTCCCGCTGATCCATGCAGCCAATTCCGCCGCCAGCCTGACGCGCCCGTCTGTTCATTTCAACTGTGTGCGGGTCGGGATTGCGATGTACGGCCTGCACCCCTCCGCGGATTGCCCACTACCCTCCAGCTTTCACCCTGCTCTGCGCTGGAAGAGTGTCCTCGCGCAGGTGAAGACGATGCCGCCAGGCCGGGGCATCAGCTATGGACATACATACACCACCACACACAGCGAGCGTATCGGCACGGTTCCGGTTGGCTATGCTGACGGATTCCGGCGCACAGCAGGCAACCAGGTGCTGGTGAGGGGACAGCTGATCCCGGTAGTTGGCCGGGTGACCATGGACCAGATCATGGTCCAGCTCGACAGCGTACCCGATGCCCATGAAGGGGACGAGGTGATCGTGATCGGGGAGCAGGATGGAAACCGCATTACTGCCGAGCAGGTTGCCGCCCGTTGGAACACGATTAACTACGAGGTCACCAGCGGAATTGCCCACCGCGTGCCGCGCGTCTATTCCCGGTAAACTTATTCAATCGTTAAACTGAAACCGGACTGCCAGCAATTTGCATTCAGCAGCCCGGTTATTCTTCAGGTATCGGAAGGTGCTACCCTCCCAGGTACGCCCTCTTGACCTCCGGGTTTGCGAGCAGATCTTTGGAGGGGCCTTCAAGCACCAGGTTGCCGGTCTCCATGACATAGCCGCGCTGGGCAAACTGCAATGCCATGCGGGCGTTCTGCTCCACCAGCAGGATGGTCGTCCCCTCATCATTGATCTCTTTGAGGGCATCGAACATTTCCATCATCAGCAAAGGAGCGAGCCCCATGGAAGGTTCATCAAGCAGCATCAGCTTCCTGGCGCTCATCATGGCCCGCCCGACAGCCAGCATCTGCTGCTCGCCGCCGCTGAGCGTGCCTGCCTTCTGGTTAATGCGTTCCTTTAAACGCGGGAAGATGGAAAATACGCGCGCGCGGTCGGCCTGGATGCCATCCGTATCCGTGCGGGCAAAGGTAGCCAACTTCAGGTTTTCATTCACGGTCAGGTTTTCGAACAGGCGGCGTCCTTCGGGCACATGCGAGATACCCAAATCGGTGACCACCTTGTCTGGAGGGAAGTCGAGCAAGTTTGCGTTATGGAAATGCATCTCTGAACCCGGCTCGGATGCAATCAGCCGCGAAATGGCGCGCAGCGTAGTGCTCTTTCCAGCGCCGTTGGCACCGATGATACACACGATCTCACCTTCGGAGACCTCAAAACTGATCCCATGCAGAGCTTTGATATTGCCGTAGGAGACGGAAAGATTTTTTACAGAAAGCAGCATTAGTATTCCACCTCCTTTCCGAGGTATGCTTCAATCACTTTGGGGTCGTTGCGGATCTCTTCCGGCGTCCCTTCGGCAATCACCTCGCCGAAGTTCAGCGTCTGGATTATCTCGCACAACTCCATCACGACTTTCATGCGGTGCTCGATCAGGAAAATCGCCATCCCGATCTCTCTATGCACCTGCCGGATAATATCCATCATCTGGATCAACTCTTCCGGGTTCATGCCGGCAGTGGGCTCATCCAGGAAGAGGACTTTCGGCTCGGTTGCCAGGGCCCGGGCGAGCTCCACACGGCGCTGGGCGCCATAGGGCAAGTTGGTGACGATCTGGTCTGCCAGGTGGGCCACACCCACCAGATCCAGCAGTTCCATTGCCAATTTGTCGGTGGCCTTTTCTTGCTCCACACGTTTGCGGGTACCGAAAAACGCCCCCATCAGCCCATAGGTCAACTTGGAGTAGCGTGCCATTTTCACATGGTCCAGCACGCTCAGGTAGCGCCACAACATCAGGTTCTGGAATGTTCTGCCCAGCCCGCGGTCGGCAATCTGGTTGGGCTCCAGAGCAGTGATTTCTTCACCTTCCAGCAGGATTCTTCCTTCCGTGGGGTGGTACACGCCGGTAATCAGGTTGAAGATCGTGGTTTTTCCCGCCCCGTTCGGGCCGATCAGGCCCCGGATTTGGCCGGGTGTAATGGAGAGGCTGTAGTTATAGACAGCCCGCAGTCCTCCAAAATAGTGGGTCATGTCATGAACTTCAAGCAATGACACTTTCGCCTCCTTCCATTTCTCTGTCCTTTGGTCGGAACAGTTTTTCCACATTGAATTCGGTGAAGGCGACCAAGCCCGTCGGGCGGAAGATCATGATCAGGATCAGCATGATGGGGATGATGATCCACTTGAAGATATCCAGCGGCCTCAGCGCTTCGCTGATCAGGCTTAATCCGACCGCTCCGACAATCGAACCGGTGACGGAATTTAACCCGCCGAAATACACCATGGCCAAAACTTCCGCCAATTTGCGGATGCCGAAGGAGTCTGGGTTGATATAGCGCAGCACGTGAGCGAACAATCCGCCTGCCACGCCAGCCCAGAAGGCGGCAAACAGGAAGGCAACCATCTTGGTTTTACGGGTGTCGACGGTCATGGCATTGGCAGCCAATTCGCCATCCCGCACAGCGTTGAGCGCTTTGCCCATCGTGGAGCGCACGAAATTGTTGATGATCCAGATCGAGAGCACCGTCCAGACGAAGACAACCGGCAGGCTGGCATAGTTGGGCTGGTTGCTGATCCCGCGCGCGCCCCCGACAATTTCCATGTTTTCAAACAAGCTCTTGACAATGAACATAAACGCCAGCGAAATGATCGCCAGGTAATCTCCGCGGGTGCGGAAGGAAGGGACTGCCACGAGCAAGGCCCCGAGGGCCGCGACCAACCCACCGAGGATCAGCCCAATAGGAAACAGAAACGGGCCAAGTGCCGGTGGAAGCAGTGCTTCTCCAAATTTGTTTTCGGTCACAAAGAAGACCAGGGTGAACGTGGAGGCAACGTAGGCCCCTAGCGCCATAAAGCCGGGGTGGGAACAGGAGAACTCACCCATGTAGCCGTTGACGACATTGAGGCTCAGGGTGAGGATGATGGCGATCATTGCCAGGCGTGCCACCAGGATGCGGTAGTCGCTGATCTCCCCCCAGATATGCAGCACGGCATACATGAGTCCAAGATGGACCACCGCGGTGAGCACCAGCGGAAATTCCATCAACCTAGCAGCAATTTTATTCATCAGGGGTTTGGTGAAACGCGCCACGATGCCCATAGGCAGGAAATAGATCAATATCATGAAAAGCAGCGCGCTGGGAAATAAAATTGGATTATCCAAGGCCACCACTAAGCCAAACAGGGCCGGGATTTTGGACATCCCTAACACCCAGGCCAGTGGAAGACCGACGAATTGCTCCAGACCGACAGCGACAAGCGCAGCGAGCAGCCATCCCAAAAGCGGGACAGTTTTGTAAGGCTGCCAGAACCTTGAAAGTGCCGCACGGAAGCGTTGCCAGCTGTTGGGTATTGAGACTGAGTCTGTTGTCATTTTTTATCCTTTCTTCAGTCTTTATCCATGATTACAGGCGCAGTTGTGCGCTGTGCGGCTCCCCAAAGAAGCCATGCGGCCGGAAAGTGAGGATAATCAGGATGATGCCGAATGCGATCAGATTCCGCATTGTCGACGGGAAGACGGTCGCCACGAAGATCTCAATGAAACCCAGGAGAAATCCTGCTAACCCGGCACCAAGGATTGAACCGCGCCCGCCGAGAATGGCGGCGACGAAGGCCTTCCAGCCAAAGAGAATGCCCATATTGGGATCCAGCACGGGGTAAGCAACACCGTAAAGCACACCGGCTGCCGCGGCCAGCGCAGAGCCGAGCCCAAATGTCATCAGCGCAATTTTATTCGTTGAAATCCCCATCAGCGGAACGACGACATAATCGTAGGCCATGGCGCGCATGGCCATGCCCCATTTTGTGCGGCGAACAAACTGGTGTAGGGCCAGAGTAAGTAAAATCGAAACAAAAACAATTAATATCTTTTTGTTGGTCACGCTGACCCCTGCAAGGTTGATCGTGGCACTTTGGATCAATTCAGGGAATGATCTGCGCTGCGGGCCGAGGATGGCCAGGTTGCCGGTTTCGAGGATGATCCCGATCATCAACCCGGTGATGGCAGCAGAGGCGCGCGGGGCATCCCGCAGGGGGCGATAACCGATGCGTTCGACCAACATCCCAACTATCGAGTTGAGCGCCATTGAGATGATCAGTGTCAGGACAAGCACGAGAGCCAGGGCAACGCCAGTGGGTAAATTTAGTGCACCGAAAAAGTCTAATGCGAGCAGCCCGCTGGAGACACCAAACCCGATATAGGCGCCGACCATAAAGATATCGCCGTGGGCGAAGTTGAAAAGCAGCAGCACGCCGTATACCATCGAGTAGCCAACCGCGATCAGTGCATAGAAGCTTCCCAACTGAAGGGCGTTGATTAACTGTTGAAAAAAGATTTCCATTGAGACAACTTCTCCTACGAGAAGGGCGGGTCAAAGAATAACTCCTTGACCCGCCCTCTCAGTGATGTTCTTAAAATGGATGCACGATGACAGGTTTACACGTTGTCATGGTGCGAGCAACTTACGGGCAGGCCTGCTTATAGAAAGTGAATTTGCCCTCGTCGCTGATTTTTACGATCACGGCACACTTGCTGGGATCGCCTTGTGCATCGAAGGTCATGTTACCCGTGATGCCAGGGAATTCTTTGATGCCGGCCATGGCGTCCCGTACACACTCGCGGTCGGCTTCAAGATCGCCGGTGATCTCGCCACAGCTCTGGATAGCCTGCTTGACGATGTTCATGGCATCCCAGGTCAGGGCGCCGACGTCATCCGGTACATAACCGTATTGTTCATTGTACTTGTCGATGAATTCTTTGGTTGCGCCGGTTGCACCCTCAGCTGCATAATGCGTGCTGAAGAAGAGCCCATAGCAGTCCTCGCCGCACAGGTTCATCAATTCCGCGGAGCCCCAGCTGTCGGAACCGACAATCGGGCCGGTGAATCCGAGCTCGTGAGCTTGCTGAACAATCAGGGCAACTTCGTTGTAGTACTGCGGTGCGAAGATGAACTCAGCGCCGGCGTTGATAATATTGGTCAATTGTGCGCTGAAGTCTGTATCCCCTGTTGTGAAGCTTTCATACGCTACCACAGATCCTGCACCATGCAGGTCTTCCCAACCGCTCTGGAAAAACTCGGCCAGGCCTTTTGGATAGTCACTGGCGATGTCGTACAACACGCCGGCCTTGGTGAACCCAAATTCATCGGTGACAAAACCAGCAACCACTGGGCCCTGGAATGGATCCAGGAAGGGGGTGCGGAATACCCACGGGCGGTCCAGGGTTGTGTTGGGGTTGGTCGACCACGGGCTGATCATGGGGGTTTTCAGATCGTTGGCAACGCCGCCTGCCGGGACAGCCTGTTTAGACGATTGGGGGCCGACAATGACGAGCACTTCATCCTGGGTGATCAGCTTGGTGTTGACCGCTGCTGCAGATTCACCTTTGGATTCATTATCTTCAATGACCAGTTCTACCGTGTATTCTGTCCCACCAACTGTGATGACCCCGCCGTTTTCCTCCAGCCACATCTCGGCTGCAAACCGGGTGCCTTCACCCACCTTGGGGATGTCACCCGTGATTGGGGCATTGATCCCGATCTTGATGGTCTGGCCACCTGCACCACCGCAGGCGCTCAGCAGGAAGATAGCAATGATGAGAAAGGGGAAAAACTTGAACTTCTTCATATGTCTTAGCTCCTAGCTTATTTACTGTAGAGAACATTACCGTTGCCATCTTAGAAAACCTGGGGGGTGCCAGCCCGACTCTCAGGCGACGGATCCTATAGAAATCATCTAAAGCTCTGATCACCTCCTCGATTGGAACTATACAAGACTCTGGTTACTAGGATATGACTTATGACTATGATACACATTTTAGCATAAAACAAGCGGCAGATTAAATTTTGGATCAGAATGCGGTGTTAACAACAAGCGATCTTTTTGACCACGCCGACTTAGAGGAGGGCGTGAATGAAAGTTACCAAAACGAGATGATTTCTGATCCGGGGGAAAGCTGAATGACCCGGTGAAAACATCGATATTTTTTCCATGCAGATTCAAAAATGCAGCAAATTTCACAAATTGCCCTCCTCTCATAAATATGCTACGCGAATTTTCATACACAGGATCAGGAGTTTTTTTGTTTATCCAACTTTTGCCTATAAAAATATCATCGAGGAGAAAGATATGTCAAAAAGAATCTATGTTGAGTTAGATCTTGAGTGATTTGAGGTCCCGGTTTTCATGTGGGTGGAACTGGAAGGGTTTGTTGACCCCATCATTGCCCATGAAAAAATGGGGGTTTTTAAGAAATCGCTTACTGGAAAAGTAAACATTAAAGGGCAATCAAAGACCATCTCAATTCGCACCGAATCCAGATAATACATTTTTGATCGGCTTACCCTACACACAACCAAATCACGTTTGTTGTTGTTGGTGAGGCAGCTGAATGAAGATCAGCCTTGCCAGGTTCATGATTCCTATAACCAATCCTGAGAAAAATGCCAACAGAAAAAAGGTCAGAAATCTTTTGAAGATGCATTTATTTATGCTGTAATATTTTAAGCATAATTTCGTACTTATATAATAGGAAGCGACGATCCAAGAGAAAGAATTGGTCGCTTATCCCTGCGTGGCTGGGATGATTCTCTTGGGGAGTGAGTAGCGAAACCGGCCTGTGACTGGCTGGTTTTTATTTTTCCAGACCACGAGACATGTGTCAAAATACTTTGTTTATAATTTGATAAAATTTATGCGTAGAAATCGCGGGGCGACTTCGATATACGCCCAAAGGAGGTGTTGGGAAAAAATAATCTGTTTGTCTAATTTTATCTGTAATTCAAAATAAGCCAAAAAAGGAAACGATTTATGAAACTAAAAATGTTTTTCGTTTTGTTGATTATTCTTCTCTTTCCCACCAGTGTACTTGCCGTAGCCCCACAGGAAGAAGCATTAAGTGTGGTTCGCTTTGCTACCTTTAATGCCTCTCTCAATCGCTTCAATGCAGGCGGTCTTGTTGCCGACCTATCCGATCCCGACAATGCTCAGGCCAAGGTCATTGCAGAGATCATCCAACGCACCCGGCCGGATGTGCTGCTGATCAACGAGTTTGATTTTGCTGAAGGAGGAGCTGCCGCTGAACTATTTCGATCCAATTACCTCGAGGTCTCTCAAAATGGTGCAGAACCCATCGAATACGGCTATTACTTTGTAGCACCGTCCAACACCGGGATCCCATCAGGTGTTGACCTGGACAACAGCGGCTCTGTTGGCGGCCCGAACGATGCCTTTGGTTTCGGGTTCTTCCCCGGCCAGTATGGGATGGCCGTTTTTTCACGCTTCCCGATTGATTTCGACAGCCTGCGCACCTTCCAATATTTCTTGTGGAAGGATATGCCAGGTGCGTTACTGCCCGATGACCCGGACACACCAGAACCAGCGGACTGGTACTCGCCAGCTGAGCTGGACGTTTTCAGGCTCTCTTCCAAGAGCCATTGGGATGTTCCGATCATGATCGGGGACAAAGTGGTGCATTTTCTGGTGAGCCATCCAACGCCCCCCGTCTTCGACGGGCCGGAGGATCGCAACGGGACTCGCAATTACGATGAGATTCGCTTCTGGTCGGACTATATCCTCCCTTCACGCAGTGGCTATATCTACGATGACCAGGGCCATTACGGCGGGCTTCAGCCCGGCGAAATGTTTGTGATCGCAGGAGACCAGAACTCTGATCCGCTGGATGGCGACAGCATCCCCGGGGCCATCCAACAGCTGCTGGATCATCCGCTTGTCAATACCAAAGTGACCCCCAGCAGTGAAGGCGCTGTTGAGCAAGCCGCTTTGCAGGGTGGTGCCAATGCAACACATCTCAGCGACCCGGCTTTTGATACGGCGGACTTTTCTGATTTCGCACCGGGAAATCTCCGGGCAGATTATGTACTCCCGATGAAAAACCTGAGGATTACGGACGCAGGCGTATTCTGGCCGTTGACCAGTGATCCGTTGTTCGGGTTGGTCGGCACCTTCCCATTCCCCAGCTCCGATCACCGGCTGGTATGGGTGGATGTGAGAGTGCCTGGAACTCACTAATTGGATTAAACCCAAAATATTGGCAGAGGGAGTGATTTACTCCCTCTGCTTTTGATTCCCAACTCAATTAGAAGAAATGACGACAGGATTTTCTTCTCTTTTTTTGCACATCTTTCCGGTTCCGAATGGATCGATCCCCTTTTCTTAAAAGCCAAGTCGATTTATCCCTCACTTGCCTATTCGGAGCGAAGGCACCCGCTTTCCAAGCTCCAAAAATGATCACAGGATCCGGATCCGTTTTCGGGGCTTAAGTCAGCGGAACAGTAAGATCAGATTGGGGAAAAGATTCCGGGGCCCTTGGGAAATCAAAGACCCATCAACTGAATTACTCAACCTAGCTTTTCCCTTGAATGATCGGGATACAATCAGGGGCAGTTTTTAATAAGATACCTCATCGAAGGATTGAATTGACAACCCTTCGGGGAACGGTTCGGTTCCAGGAAAGGGATGCACACCCAGGCACACAGCTCAACAGTAGAGGAGTGGCCTTTCAAACGATTGGCTGCTGGTACGAGACCAGCTGTGCACGTCCGCTTAACCGCTCAAAGTGATTGAGAGGCTTAGATTTTTAATCCCTTGAGTTCTCCAGATTCAGATTTTGTAAATGTTGACACACCAATAACATCTGATATACTACCAATATATCAATAACAACATATTACAGGATAATCTCATGCCAATTTTCTCCCCCCGCAGATTCCAACACAGGTTCATGCCTGTTACGCGAGAAAACGAAACCTTTTCTGAGAAAACCTTAACCGCTGTCGAGGCAATGGTTAAAGGCATCTTGTTTGGATGCCGGATGTGCGGCAATTGTATTTTGCAGGAAACTGCTTACATCTGCCCAATGACCTGCCCCAAAGGTCTGCGAAATGGCCTGTGTGGTGGCGCGTCACCAGAACGATGCGAGGTAGACGCCACCCGCCCCTGCACCTGGTACAAGATCTACGAAAGGGCAGAAAAGATGGGCCGGCTGGACGCCCTGTTGGAAATCAATGCCCCGATTGACGGAAAACGGGCCGGAAAAGAGCAATGGTCTGAAGTGGTGCGCACCTGGAGGGAGGATGATAACAGTCCCAAATTCATTGAATTTGTCACTGACCGTGACAAATTCCAAAAGGACCTAGACAACTTTTTCTTTAGAATGCGCCAGCCGGATTGGTGGCAGGGAGATGCTGAATACCACCCTCCTCAAAATGAAGAACCCGTTTCTTTCCTGGAAGCAAGCCTGAGAAGTGGAGTATTCGTCACAACGGGAGAAATTGCTCCCCCGCTGGGCGCTTCCGGGGATATCATCCGTAAAAAGGGTGAAATGCTCCGAGACTATATCACGGCCGCCAATTTTACCGATAACGCCTCTGCCTCCGCGCGGATGAACAGCATGGCTTCCAGCAAAATTTCCATGGAAACCGGGGTTGAGCCTGTCATGCAGCTTCAGGCGAGAGATCGGAGCCGGGTGGTGATTGAATCGGATGCAATGGGTGCTGTGGGATTGGGGATTCATAATATCCTCTGCCTGAGCGGCGACCACCATTTCTTCGGCCCAGACCCAATGGCCCAGCCCAATCAATTTGATATGGATGCCATACAGGTGCTTTGGATGCTGCGGCGCATGCGAGACGAAAAGAAATATCTGGACGGGCGGTACATCAAAAATCCCCCCACGTTTTTCCTGGGAGCTGCCGGATCTCCCTTTGGCGCACCGCCAAAATACGAAGCCATCCGGGCAGAAAAGAAAATCAATGCCGGGGCTCAATTCATGCAGACCCAGCCTATCTTCAATTATGAGAGATTCCTGGAATGGCTTGAAGCCCTGGACAAGCGAAATCTATTGGACAAAGTGTACCTGCTCCCAGGCATTATTCCTCTGAAAAGCGCCCAGGCAGCCCACTTCATGGCAGATGAAGTACCCGGTGTCTCTGTCCCAGCCTCTATTGTCAAACGGATGGACGAAGCCGGAGACAAAGATGGCCAGGCTGAAGAAGGTGTGCAGATCGCGTTGGAAATCATCGAGAAACTCAAAAACACTCCAGGCATTAACGGCATGCACGTCATGGCCGTCCACTGGGAAGCCATCGTACCCCGTTTGATTGAAGAATCAGGTGTTCCAAAGCCAAATAAAGAGCTCAGGAAACAGTTCGCCCATTAAGCAATTTTGTCACTGACGGATAAGCATATCCACAAATAATAAGGGAAGAGATACAATCTGTCCGTTGGTAACCCTAAACCATCTGACATCATTTCGAACGAGGAAACCATGGCACAACCCGACCCGAAGAACGCTGCTGCCGCGCAACCCTTAATGCATATCCCAGTTTACAAGATTGCTGATGATGAAAGTATCGAGACCATTCATCAAACCTCTTTGACAATCCTGCAAGAGATCGGAATGGCCTTTTATGATGAACAGGCAAGAGATCTTCTTGCCGCGCATGGTGCCCGGGTCGAAGGGGAAATGGTCTATTTTCCACCGGAAATGGTGGATGAATTTATCAGCAAGGCTCCCGCAGAATTCACCCAGATCAGCCGCAACCCCTCCAGAGCCGTCAAGATTGGAGGACGAAACACCGTTTTTGCTCCGGTGTATGGCCCTCCTTTTGTCTATGATCTGAACGATGGCAGAAGGCCTGCCACCATAGAAGATTTTGAAAATTTTGTCAAATTAGCCTATCTCAGCCCTTACATTCACCATTCCGGCGGAACCATCGTAGAACCAAACAACTTGCCGGAAACCTCACGCCATCTCGATATGCTCATGGCTCATATCCTCTACAGTGACAAGCCCTTTATGGGTTCCGTCACCTCTTCGGAAAACGCCCGGGACAGTATTGAGATGGTTCGGATATTGTTCGGTGAAGAAGAAATCTCCAAAAACCCGGCATTACTTTCACTGATCAATATCAACAGCCCCCGGCAATTCGACAAAGGTATGTTAAGAGTATTGAGGGAATATGCGCAGGCCAACCAGGCCACGATCATCACGCCATTTATCCTCGCGGGGTTGATGAGTCCGCCCACAATTGCGGGAGCGCTGGCCCAACAAAATGCAGAAGTTCTCGCAGGGATTGTCTATGCACAGGCTGTTAAACCCGGTGTGCCTGTTGTCTATGGGTCTTTCACGACCACCATCGATATGCAGAACGGTGCTCTGGTTATGGGGTCACCTGAGAGTCAAATCGCGCTCCTGGTTAGTGCCAGCCTGGCCCGCAAATACCACCTGCCTTTCCGGAGCGGAGGGATGTTTGCCAGTTCCAAACTGACCGATGCCCAGGCCGCCTACGAATCGGTGATGACGATGCTGCCTGCCATACTTGGCCAGGTCAATTTTGTTCTCCATGCGGCTGGTTGGCTGGAAAACGGCATGACTGCCGGCTATGAAAAATTCCTCCTGGATTGTGATCTATTAGGGGCTTTCCACACCCTGATGCGGGGCCTGGACGTCTCACCGGATAAGCTGGCAGTGGATACGATCCGTGAGGTTCCTCCTGGCGGGCATTACCTTGAAACCGAGCACACCATCCGTCACTTCAGAACGGCGTTTTACCGTCCACAATTGATGGATTACGTCGAATATGATCAATGGGAAGCACAGGGGAGTTTAGATGCTGCGCAAAGGGCCAATCAACGCCTTCAATTCTTGCTATCCAACTACCAGGCCCCCGAACTGGATCTGGAGCGTAAGGAGATGCTGGAAGAATTTGTCCTCAGGCGGAAACAGGAATTAGAAACAAAGGTATTCAGTTAGCCAGGAAAGTTTACAACTTGGTCGTTAACTCCCCAATTGCCGTCACACGCACACGAAAGCTCTCGGCACCATCTGGAAGGATTTCTGTTTCCAGTTCCACCGTTTCTGCGCCAGCCAGTCTGGCTTGCTGATCGGCAGCTTCACCCAGCCACCCGGAAGCATATTCCAAGGCTTCTTGTCCTGTGCCAAATATTTTTCGCCCTTGTTCTGATTGAAGAATGTACCCAACGGGGTAGCGATTTCGGATTTTCGGGTACACCCAGGCATCCTGATGAACAATCACCTTGCCCGCCACCGCACCAACCGCATTTGCCACCTCATAATGCGGCGGCAACAGCAGTTCGGTGTGCAGCAGTTCAGCAACTCGCGGGAGTAAAATCCCCGCCGGTGCGCCAATCCCTACAATCGGCATTTTAAGCCCAAGCTCACTGCGCAAATAGGGGTTTTTCCGGTAAAGGTTTTCCTCAAAAAGCCAGGCCCCCAGGCTGCGAACAGGTGCATACTCCGGCATCCGGTCCACACCCTGTCCTGTGATATACCTGACAACCTCTTCCACGATGAGTTCCGCGATCCTCTCTCTCATCTGATGGATCAAACCCTCAACGTCAATCTGCATCAGCAAGGCAAATTTTTCAGCAGCCATCCGAGCAGCTTCAACTACCCAGGGCGAAAATTCCCCGCTCAAGTGAAAGAGATCAGAGGGGGTTAGCGCAGCCCGTCCAACAATTTCTTCCCTGATCAGGGTCCCGCTGTCCAACTGCATCGGATGCATCACTTCCATCCTTTTGAGGATCACAGGTAATGGAAGCGGACCATCCTCCAGGATGGCAAGAACTCGCATGCTTCGATCGTTGTTGATCAAACGTGTTGGTTTACGCAGCAAAAACCAGTATTCAAAGTGGTCGATCGTAGGCCGCTGGGCAAATATGGCGGTGGTGAGAGATTTCATTTGGTCCAGGACTGCCGGGTACCGGGAAGCCAGATAAGCCAAAGGAACAACCCGTTCAGGACCAATCTTCAACTCATTTTCCATATCCAGGCGCAGGAAGCTGTCGCCACCCAGGCCAATCGAACGGACATCTGCTGCCCGTACTGCGGTGTGGAACTCACCCACCGTGGTACCTGAGTCATTGATCTTCAACCTGCCACGATCGAGAAGAGCGATATCTGTCGTGGTACCGCCAATATCTATCACCAGCGCCTTATCTACACCTGCCAGGAATCTGGCACCAATCGCACTCGCCGCCGGTCCAGAATGGACTGTCTCCACCGGGTGAGCCTTGACCTGGCTGGTCTTCATCAGCGATCCATCGCTGTGTACAACCATCAAAGGAGCCTGCACCCCCCGGGCAGAGAGCGCTCCTTCGATCGAGGAAATGAATTCCTGCAGGATCGACAGCAGCGAAGCATTCAATGCTGCCGTGGTAGCCCTTTGGATCGAATTGAGCTTGCTCGAGAGCTGGTGCCCCATCACCACTGGCTTACCCGTCTCCCTTAGAATTTCCTCCGCTGCCGCCTCCTCATGGGAGATATTAAAGGGGCTGAAATACCCTGAGATTGAAAAGGCTTCAATCTCAGGGCTCACATCCCGGGCTGTCTTGATAATACCTGAGAGGTCTAAAGGTGCCTGGGCTTCTCCGGTGAGGGTATGCCCACCCTTAAAGTAATAGTATTTTGGAGTGGCAAAACTGCCCTCAAAGTGGAAGTGCCTTACCAGTTCAGGATCATACCCAAGCAGGAACAAAGCGACCGGGCGGCCTTTCCCTTCGGCAATCGCATTCGTCGCCAATGTGGTTGAGATCGAAACCAGCTTGATTCGCTCGCGTTGCGCTGGGAGCAGCGCATCCAGTGCATTCAGGATCCCTTCAGAGAGGTCTGGTTTTGTTGTAAGTGTCTTAGTGGTTTTGATCACTTCCTGGGTTTTAATATCAAGCAGCACCCCGTCCGTATAAGTCCCCCCGGTATCAATTCCCAAGACAAAATTTTGGCCGCTCATGGTTGAATATAAATTTCCCCTGGGGGACCCTAACTGCCCTGCTCATCATCTAAGAAGGGGAAACCCATGCTCTCAACATACAACATCACAAAATTCGGGTCCTGGTCAAGATC
This sequence comes from Anaerolineales bacterium, assembly GCA_035458505.1. Taxonomy (GTDB): domain Bacteria; phylum Chloroflexota; class Anaerolineae; order Anaerolineales; family UBA11579; genus UBA11579. The sequence goes on from DATHZS010000073.1 coordinate 74,032, forward strand.
TACCTGCCGTGCTTTTTGCGCGATCCTCACGCCCAATTCAAACCCTTCCTTGGTTAAGAATTTGGCTGCGCCTAATCCGGCGCCATTGGCAACTGTCTCGACTTTGTTGCGTGGGATATTCGGGATCATGCCAATCTGCATCGTGGCATGAATGTCTACCTGCCCGCCAAAAGAACCAGTCAGCAAGATTTTATCAAGGTCGGCGGGGGTGAGCCCCAACTGCTGCATGAGGGTGTCCACTGCGGCCCGGATAGCCCCTTTGGCCTTCTGGAGCTCCCTGATATCCCATTGGGTCAGGGCAATATGACCCTGATCATCCAGACGAATGGCAGGCGCTCCTCTTTCCCCTATGAAGATTCTATCCTTCATAATCGGAGGGTTCTGATTGATTCGCCCGCTCTTCTCAATCAGACCGTATTTTACAAGCTCATAGACCGCCGATAGCAGCCCTGATCCTGTCAGGCCAATCGGTGGCTCGTCATTGATGGTATTAAAGACAAAGTCCTCTCCTTCAACCTTTGCCTGCACGACTGCACCATCGACTGCCCTGGACCCGCATGAGATATTGACACCTTCAAAAGCCGGCCCGGCCGCTGTCGAGGCAGTCAGGATCTGGCTGCCGTCTGTGACCAGCACCTCTCCATTTGTGCCAAGATCAATTGCCACCATCGGGCCGGAAGGCTGATCAAATCCAAACTCAACCAGACAAGCCAAAGCATCTGACCCCACGAATCCGCCGATTAGCGGCGGCAGCGACACCTGCATGGATTCCGGGAAGATGTTGTCCATGATTGGCGAGGCATCATAGATCGGATCACTTTGGTAAGGTTGGAACGGCATTGCTCCCAGGCTGTTGACCGGGAGCTTGGCGATCAAATGGTGCATCGCCACATTCCCCACAATCGTGACGCGTGTGATGCGGTCGTAGAACCGTTTTCCAAGTTTCAGTGAATCAACCGCCTGGTTGATCGAAGCCAGGGCCAGTTTATGCAAGCGTTCAGTGTTTTTCGGGTTATCCAAGACAGCCCCAACCCGGGAGATGACATCCGCTCCAAAGGTGGTTTGCTGGTTCAGGGTGGCCGCTCCGGCACAAACTTCGCCTGTCGTCAGGTTGGTCAGGAAGGCTGCCACCGTGGTGGAACCCAAATCGATTGCCAACCCCAGCGGATCGTCCGTCCGCTTATAGGATGAGGAGCCGCGAAAACTTTTATTCGAATAAACGACAATGTGCGAGAGAATGATGCGGGCATCGTCTACCGCTTTTGCGCGGCAGGCAAGGCGTGTGTTCAGCGCCAGTTCTCCCGCCGTGAGGTGTTCTTCCTCAACTGCATCCGGAGGAATACTGCCTTCTTCAATGATCACCTTGCATTTACCGCAAGTGCCGCGTCCGGCACACGGTTGTTCAATTGGCAAACCAGTTTCCTGGATGGCATCACCAATCAAGGTATCCGGGGAAACGGTGATATTCTTTTCTTCAGTTCCGTAAACGATTGTTAATTTTGGCATAATTGAGTTCCCAATTGATTAGTTTTCGATCAGCTTTTGCACCTTGAGATAAAAGCCCTGGACATGCTCTTTCATTCTGATTTCTGCCGCCTGGCTGTCCCCGCTGCGGATACTCTCGACCAGCCTGACGTGCTCATGCACTGCCGAAGAGAGGAATTCCAATTTGGGCAAGGCCAGGTACCACAAACGCTGAGAAAGCCCAAAATATTTTTCCAGCGAATGGGCCAGATAATGGTTTCCGGAGGCCTTCGCAATCGCCTGGTGGAGTTTATGATCAAGATCAAACCAGGCCTCCTTGTCATCTGCCTTGATTTTTGACTGCTCCAGAACAAGGGCATCCATCACCAATAAATGATCAGCCGTGGCTCTTTGCGCGGCCAAACCCGCTGCCTGACTTTCCAGCCCGACACGCACCTCACTCAACATCTTCAAATCCTTCGGATCCAAATCTGCCACATACAAGCCGCCTTGCCGAGAGACAACCACAAGCTGATCGTGGACCAGCAGTTTCAGCGCTTCCCGGATGGGGGTGCTTCCCAGTCCAAAGATAGAAGAAAGTTCAGATTCATTGATCGCTGCACCGGGTTTGAGGGCGAGCGTATTGATCTGCTCCCTGAGTAACTGGTATGCTTCCTGAGTATCTACGCCAATAAGATCCATCATTTTTTCCTCTCTGGGGCTATTATCCCGACAGGCGCGGGTTGCCGAATGCCTTTGCCCGAATTCTGTAGGTATCGAGACCATCTGAGGTTTCTTCAACCACCACCTGAGGTTGATCGGCACCCGACCGAAGCGCCGCATTCAGCGCAATTTCTCGGCAGGTTTCCTTGGCAGTAATCAGCGCGGTCTGCAATTCCTCAAACTCCAGCCGCTTACTGCTGGTTTGCACATAATACCCCAGCACGTCCAGACCTGTTCTGTCCAGCTTCGGGTAAATCAGAATTTCTTCCTCGACCATAATGCTCCCGGCAATTGCACCAACCGCATTGGCCACCTGATAATGATTGGGTAATACCAGCTCTACGTGCAGAATTTCGGACACTTTTTGCAGGAACATGCTGGCCGGCCCACCAATGCCAATGACCGGATACGACAGGACAAAGTTTGTATTAAGGTGAGGATGGTCTCGGGTTGCTGCATTTTTAAAAAACCAGGAATCCGCCGAGGATTTTTCCTGCTCGGGCAAGGTTTGTCCAGTAAGGAATTCAATCGTTGCCTTCAGGATCTTCTCTGTGACAGTTTGCCAGATCATGGCCTGGACCTCTTCTGGTTCTTTGAACAGGTAGTGGCTGAATGCCTTCAGGGCCATCTCGGAAGTTTCTGCATCCCAGGCGACAAATCGCTCATCACAATGCAGCAGGTCCGTTGGAGTAAACCCGGCCTTACCAAAAAATTCCTGCCTTAATAATTCCTCCGCACCAAGCTGCGATGGATGGAAAACCGACATTTTTTTCAGCAGGTCTGGCAAAGCGTGGGGCCCGTTTTGCAAAATCTGCAACAATTGCTTGTGCTTTGGGTTCTTCGATAAATCTTCATCCCCCGGCTCCCGGATCAGATACCAGTACTCCAGCCAATCTGGGGAGGACTGCTCCCAGGTTCGGCGGATGAGGGAACGGATCTGGCTTTTGACGATCGGATGTTGTTCTGCCAGATATGCCAGCGGGACGACCCGCTCCGGGCCGACCACAATATTCCCGTCCCGATTGATGCGAATTTGGCTGTCTCCACCTAATCCAATCGAGAGCAGGTCGGCTGCCTTGACAGAAGTTGCATACCCCCCTACCGAGGCTCCTTCCTCACTGATTGTTACCGCTCCATCCATAATCAAAGCCAGGTCGGTAGTTGTTCCTCCCACATCGACAACAAAAGCATTGTCTATCTGAGACAAGAATCTCCCACCGATGGCACTTGCGGCTGGCCCAGAATGGATCGTCTCCACAGGAGTTCGGGCAGCAAATTCATCGCTCATCAAGGTGCCATCTCCGCGGACCACCATCAGTGGTGCAACAATCTTGCGCTTTTCCATGGCACGCTTGACAGCAATAATGAACGTTTGCAGCACAGCCAGCAGCGAAGCGTTCAGGGCTGCTGTGGTGGCGCGCTCCACCGACCCAAGTTTGGTAGACAGTTGATGCCCAAGGACGATCGGCAGGTTGCATACTCCCGAAATCGCCTCATAAGCCCGGTTTTCATGCTCAGGATTCAGCGGGGAAAAATAACTGGAAACTGCGATCGCATCCACCTCATGTTTGATCTGAGCAGTTTTTTCCAGGATGCCTTTAAGATCCAATGCTTGCTTTTCCTGTCCATACAGGTTATGACCACCCTGAAAATAATAATGAAAGGGGGTGGCAAATTGATGAGCCATCTTAAAGTTCTCGATCAATTCCCGGTCATACCCAACCAGGAACAAGGCCACCCGTTTACCTTTCCCCTCTGCGATGGCATTCGTCGCCAGCGTGGTAGACACCGAGACCATTTTTATCAGGGAAGGATCTTCGATCTGGATCCCGGCAATCACATTCTCGATGCCAATTGCAAAATCGCGTTTGGTTGTCAGGCTTTTTTGCGTTGCAAGGACTTGATGAGAATCGTAGTCCAGGAGTACACCATCGGTGAATGTCCCCCCGGTATCAATCCCCAGCACAAGGTTCTGGTGCTTGTTTGTATCAGTCAAGGCATCCCTCAGCGAATACAGTATCGACCATCATGATCGTCTGACTTTCTCTGAATGTCCGAAAGCAGGGATACTGAATTTGGTATCCCTGCTTTCCCTGTCCTATTGCAGTCGTCCGCTTTGGTCATACTCGGACAATTTTTTAGAGCAGATTACCCGAACATCGAGTAATCGAGTTCTTCATCTTTGTGGCGTTCGTCAGCCAGTTCACAGACCCGGCGAAGTTCTTTGAACATGGCTTCGTCAATCAATGGCTCTGTGTCTGCTTCAATCACTTCGATAACGCGCTCTCGTACCCGGTCACGATAGGCTTTGCGCCCGCTCATCTCCCAATTTTCGTACCCCTGGCGATCGAGCAATTCAGGCTGCCAGATTTCAGTGCGGAAACGATCATACGTATGGTCGTGATCCAGGTAATGACCGCCCGGCCCAACTTCATCGATCACACCCAGCGCTTTGGATTCTCTCGTCACCGGGATCCCGCGCAAGATGCGTTTTAACATTGAGATGACCTCGTTGGACATCACCATCTGGTCCATCGAGCTGGTTAGACCCTGTTCCAGATACCCTACATCATGGATCATGTTGCCGCCCACCAAGGCAGAGGTGGCAATGTTCAAGGTTGCTTCCATGGCTGCCTGTTCATCAAACATCTTGGCATCGGAACACCCTGCGGTTTCGTACATTGGGAGGCCAAGCCATTTGGTAATCTGGGTATAGGCTGCACTGAGCAAGGCCATCTCAGGTGAACCGTAGCAGTACACAGTGGTCAGCATGTCCATGTTGGACATCAACCCACCGATGATCAGCGGGGCACCTGGGCGGCGCAGTTGGCTCAGGACGATCCCGAACAGGCTCTCAGTCAGCGCCTGGACTGCCGTTCCAGCCAGCGTGGTTGGGGCGGTTGCGCCTGCCAGGGGGCAGGGAGTGTAGACAAACGGGATGTAGTTATCTGTGGCAAAGAGCAGCTTTTGCACCACCTCTTCGGAGTGGCTGAGTGGGGAGACGGGTTCGATATACAGGGAAAAGATTGGACCTTTCTTCCATTCATCAGCCCCACCCACCCGGATATGCGCCATTTCAAGCTGGTCCTTCAGGCCATCCAGGTCCACGGCGGTGATGTTGATCGGTTTTGTGGTGCCTTCAAGCATGGCGAGGTACTGCCAGCGGTCGTAAGTGCCCACGGCAACATCCTGCACGATCCCCAGGGACATGTGGAAATCAATGTTTGGCATGGCCTGGGCCAGCTTAGCAAACTTTTTCACATCGTCATACATCGCACGCCGGCGCTGGCTCGTATACGGATCGATGGTAAAGGGAGTATCTGATCCGGCACCGAAGTAGATCGCATTCTTATACAGTTCCATCTTGTATTTGCGATCCGGACCGATCACATCCACTTTACGCGGGACGGTCGCACGCGCCTTATCAATCATCCATGGGGGAATTTTGACCAGAGCGCTGTCTTCTTTCACATCCTCAACAATCGCCCCGCCATCATGCAGAATATCTACGCCTTCTTTTTCATACACTCGGATCCCGGTTTCATACAGCACCCGCAACGCCGAGAAATAGATCGCTTCGATCTCGTCCTCAGAGAGTACTTCAAATGTTGGGGTGGCATTGACCAGGTAATTATTTCTCGTAACTTGCATAAGGTCATCTCCTATAGCATTTTCAATCACAGTCACCCTGCGGCTAGCGCAGGAAGGCTTCCTGGGTTAGTGTGCCACCAGGTGGCACCACCAGGAACTCGCTGTCTAATTGATCTAAGTTTGCCGCGACTTCGACAAGCCGCCGGACATACTGATCTGAACCAAGGATTTCTTCATACACCATTCCCCATCGCTCACAATACGCAGCAACCTCTTTCGCACTTGGGCGATAATTGAAAAGGTCAGCTTCCTGATGAGCGATGAAGGCTAATCGTTTGTAATTCTGGTATTGAGTATCCATGATCCATTCAGCCTCTTCAGGACCATATTTCTCACTGATCTCATGGTACTCTTTCAACGGGTTGCTGCCGGATTCTAACCAGCCTTTGGTCAGGTAGTAGGTCCCCGGCTCACTGGTGAACTCCTGCATGTAGCGTGAATAGGAACCCAACAAAATCGCGATGCAATCATCTGTTCTGGGGATCAGCAAAGTATGGTTTCTCGCTTTGATCCCGTTTAACCCGTTGCCGCATAACCCATAACCCAACACGATCAGACTCGGAGTATCGATCTCATCGATTCTGCTCTGGACTGTGAAAGCCAGCTTCGCCGGAACCCGGTGCAAGCCGTAGTCCAGGAAAGTGATCTGAGAAGTCATTTCTTTCGGCAAAAAGTGGTCGATCAACCCCTCAAACACTTTGCACGAGATCACTACTACCGGTAATTTATCGTGAGAAGTCATGGATGGCATCCAAAATCCCTGGTTTGGTTTAGGATTTCCCGAGAAGGGTTCTTGCCAATTCGGGGCCAGAGACAGCATTGGAGCCATAGCCATCTGCACCGATCCGCTGTGAAAACTCTTCATCCACGGGAGCTCCGCCCACAATCACCTTGACTTTATCTCTCAGTCCGGCCTCTTCGATAGCTTTGATCGTATAGCCCATCGCTCGCATGGTGGTTGTCAGCATCGCAGACATCCCCACAATATCGGGTTGATGCTCCTTGATCGCCTGGACAAACACTTCAGGGTCGACATTAAAGCCCAGGTCGATTACCTCAAAGCCAGAACCTTCACACATCATCCCCACCAGGTTTTTACCAATGTCATGCAGGTCGCCTTTTACCGTACCGAGCAAGATGGTGCCTACCCGGTCTGCTCCACTTTCAGCCAATAAGGGGCGCAGGATTTCCTGCCCGGCATGCATGGCCTCAGCAGACATCAGTACCTCGGGCACAAACATGTCGCCGCGTTTAAACCTGGCGCTTACTTCAGCCATCCCAACAACCAGGCCTTTATTCAGGATCTCATTGGCAGAAAGTCCATCCTCCAGGGCTTTTTTGGTCAGTGCTTCGGCTTTTTCGGCATCTCCTTCTAAAACACATGTCGAAAGTTGTTCAAAAATTTCACTCATTTTCTTGGTCTCCTCGCTATTTATCCTTCACCCGATCTTCTGCCGCTTCCAAGACTTCCCGGATCACTTTCTCGGTCTCAGGTTTAATCGGAGATGGCTGATGAGTAGACAGAATTTCGTGCACCCGGCTGACGACCCGATCTCGCATGGGTTGTTTGCCCATCATCTCCCATTCTTCATAATTTTTTCGGTCACACAGGTTCGGATACCAGAACTCAGTCTTATAATGGTTCCGGGTGTGCTGTTCTCGCAAGTAGTGCCCGTTGGGGCCAACATTGTTGATGACCTCAACGGCCAGGGTATCTTCATTGACCTCGATACCGCGTGTAATTCTGCGGGAATAGCCGATCGATTCATCCATCATCGCCAATTGGAATACAGAACCGGTCATTCCGCTCTCTGTATAGCCGACATCGTGGGTCAGGTCTCCTCCCGTCAGGGCAGAGAAGAATACAGACAAAGACCCCTCGATCACAGCCTGTTCATCCAGGCACTTCGAATCTGTGCAGCCACCAGTTTGCCACAGCGGCAGACCAACATAATGTGCCAATTCGGTCAGGCCTGCCATGAATAAAGACAACTCAGGCGCACCGTAGGACAAGATCATATTGCTCATGTCCATCACAGAGAGCACTCCGCCCATAATATATGGTAGTCCAGGCTGAATGGCCTGAGCGATTGTCAGCCCCATCCAGGACTCCGCAGCGGCCTGAATAATGATCCCAGCTCCTGTCACTGGGGCAGTTCCACCGGCAATGGGGCAAGGGGTAAAGATGAGTGGGACTCGATGCCGAGCTGCAAATACCAGCTTATTCAGCGCATCCTGTGTGCTGACCAGCGGCGAGAGTGGTTCACAGTAGTGGACGTAATTCGGTCGGCGCTCGAATGCTTCTTGCCCGCCGGCCTCTGCCACAGCAATCTTGTGAATATCCAGCGAATCGTCATAATCGTATGACCAGGCTACGATGGGTTTGCTCGTATTGGGGAACATACCGGCAAATTCATAAGTCGCGCCAAGTTCGTGGTGGACATCGTTTACCGTACCCAGTGATTCACAAAAATCGATGTTGGGCAAAGCATCCACCACCTTTGCCACGGTCGGGACATCGCTTTTTACATAGGGGCGCCGTTCCAGGGTGTCAACGTCAATGAAGTTTGGGCATGTCGGCCCTGGGCCAAAATGAGCCCGGCCAGGTCCTATATGAATATCGTGTTTCGGATTGCCGTCACGCGAGAATACCGTAAAGCTGCGTGGTGCCATGGACAAAGATTTCTTGACCAGGTACTGTGGGATTCGAACTCGAATGCCATCGACCCAAGCACCGGCTTTTTTCAGTATTTCTCTCGATTCTTCATGGTGAACATCCAGCCCAGTATATTCCAGCACATGAAAAACGCCATCTGCCAATTCCTGGAGTTGGTCGTCACTCAACATGCGGAACCTGACACCGGAGTTTACCCGATAGTTGGTTCTCATAAACTTTTATCCTTTCTCGTCCAGTGGTCTAATCAACTAACGAACTTGGTTGCCATTTCAGCAGCGGCTGCAGCATTGGATGCATAGCCATCTGCGCCAATCGTATCTGCAAAATCTTTGGTCACCGGTGCACCGCCAACCATGATCTTCACCTTACCCCGTAATCCTGCTTCTTCCAATGCTTTGATCGTGCTCTCCATCGTACGCATGGTTGTTGTCAGCAAGGCGGACATGCCAACAATATCCGGATTGTGTTCCTTTACGGCCTCAACAAACGCTTCGGGGGCGATGTCTTTACCCAGATCCACGACCTCAAAACCTGCGCCTTCGCACATCATTCCCACCAGATTCTTCCCGATATCGTGCAGGTCACCTTTGACAGTGCCGAGGATCACCTTCCCGACCATCTTAACTCCGCTTTCCGAAAGGATCGGTTTCAGGATCTCCATAGAAGCGCTCATCGTCTTGGCAGAACGAAGCACTTCAGGCACAAACATATTCCCGGCTCTGAATTCTGCGCCAACATGATCCATGCCCGGCATTAAGCCCTGATCCAGAACGTCCTTGGCGGAGATCCCTTCCGCCAGCGCTTGCTGGGTCAGGTCTTTTATGTCATTCAGGTTTCCCTCAATAACACATGACGTCATCTTTGATAAAACGCTCATTTCTTATCTCCTTGTGTTAGTTTATACTAAATGCTCTTTAATATTTTGCTGAAAGTTTGAAATGTGGGTTCGAATAGCTTTCTCAGCGCGCTGAGAATCACCAGCCTTGATCGCTGACACAATATCCACATGTTCACGGATTCCTATCTCAATCAATTTCATCGTCCGCAACCCGTAGTACCAGATGCGTTGGGACATGAAGTAGTATCTCTTGAGGTCAGCTTGCAGATATTGGTTTTGGCTTGCTTCATAGCTTAAAAAATGAAACCCTCTATCGAGGTCCATCACCTCGTAGGGGGTTTGCAAACTGTTCAGATTTTGTTCGTCTACCATCGCCTCCAGCTGAGCGATCTGCTCTGGGGTGGCCCTGTTCGCAGCCAAACGTATCACCAATGCTTCCAATTCCATCCGCACTTCGTAAATATGGTTGATGTCCCTGATCTCAATTGGCGTGACAAAGATTCCCCGTCGGGGGCTTACCGTTACAAATCGCTCCACCTGCAAGCGCTTGAGTGCTTCCCTGATCGGGGTCCGTCCAAGGCCAAGGGAATCCATCAGGACAGGTTCCTGGATCAACGAGCCTGGCTCCATCTCCGCCCGGATAATTTTCTCCAAGATCAGTTTATAAGCTCTATCAGCATCCGTTAAGCTTGCTGTTTGCATACTATCTCTGCCTTTTTCCAAAACGGTTTATTTCGATAATCATCCCTCGTCATCAGCTTTTCGTTTTCGATAAGCTTGAATCCAATTCATTCCAAATTCATCCCTCCCCATGGACAGATCTGAAGCCAAAACAGCTGTGCTGATCTCCCTGACAAGGGGATTGGTGATTGGGCAGGTCATTCCGGCATAGATTGCCAGGGCGATGAAGGTTGCATTGATGTATTTCCGGTCGGGCATGCCAAAGGAGATGTTGCTGGCACCCATCGTGATGTTCACCCCAAATTCTTTGACCACCATTCCAATGGTATCCAGGGCAATCTTACCCGCATTGCTGTCGGCACCCATCGTCAGGGCCAGTGGATCGATGATCACATCTTCGGGTCCAATTCCGAGTTTACCGGCTCGCTCGATGATCTTCGCGGCGACCTTCAAACGCTGCTCAGCTGTCTCGGGAATACCATCATCATCCATACACAGGCCAATCACGGCAGCCCCGTATTCTTTTGCCAGAGGGAGAACAGATGACAGTGATTTCTCCTCCCCATTTGTGGAATTGATCAACGCTTTGCCCTCATAAATTGAAAGTGCTTCCTTCAAAGCAATCGGATCGGCAGTGTCAATACACAGCGGGATATCTGTCGTCTCCATCACAATCTGCATCACCTGTTTGAGCAGCGCCGGTTCATCTGCACCGGGAACGCCCGCATTCACGTCCAGCACTTTGGCTCCCGCAGCAACCTGGGAGGTGGCATCTTTTCTGACGATATCGAAATCGCCAGCCTGAAGTGCTGCCAGCACCAGTTTGCGGCCCGTCGGATTGATCCGCTCTCCGATGATAACTGTGGGGTTTCCCCGTTGAATCTCAACGGTTTGAGATTTTGATCTCAGAATAGTGGTTAGGTCTTTTGCCATGTTTCTCCTCTTTTTTAATTCAACTATTTCTTTCTTAGGTTTTTACCAGGTCGGTGTCTGGGGCCCTGACCAAGTAGGCTACAATCAATTACAGAATATTTAAAGGCATGCAGACTGCATACCCTCCTCAAAAGTGATTACACCAGCGCGCGAAACAGGGAAGCACGAACACCCTGCCAGATCTGGGGGTTGCCAGATAAGATGCCAGCTGCGACAAATGGAAATTAAAAATCCTTGATACTCCAAACTCTGGCTCCTGAATTACTTGATCCATTGCACAAATCGCTTGATCAAACCATTCTCTCCGGCATTTTTATTTGAATTTTCCTTAATGGTGAACCGAATGTATTCCTGAACCAAAAAGAACTGGTTCAAAATATATTTCTAATATATCAGGAAGCAACACCAGTGTCAACAAGTCAAAACTCAAGCGGAGAGATCAATAAATCGCAATCTATCTGCCGTGATTTTTCGTGCATTCACGCGACGTTATTGCAAGTAAAACGAGTACCCGATTGGTTAATGCTATAATTTTCAGCTAATCCCTTTTATTCAGAACAAATCACCTCCATGGAAAACAGGCAACCTTGAAGGAGCTTTTTTGACATCCGAAAAAATCATTAAAAACTATTTGATAATTGCCGGGCTATATACCCTGTCGGCGTCTCTGATCTGGGGTGTAAACACCCTGTTTTTAATTGACGCAGGGCTGCAAATCTTTGAAGTATTTCTCGTAAATTCAATATTCACTGCCGCCATGGCATTATTTGAGATACCGACCGGCGTTTTGGCTGATACCAGCGGAAGGCGGGTCTCTTTTTTGCTCAGTCTGGTCATCTTAGCATTTGGAACTCTTGGATATGTTGCTGTGGACTGGGCAAACGGCGGACTGATCTGGTTTGGGATTACTTCAGTGATCCTGGGCTTAGGATTCACCTTTTATTCGGGAGCGGTGGAAGCGTGGCTCGTAGATGCCCTGGCAGCCACTGATTTTCCCGGAAATCTGGACCGGGTTTTTGCCCGAGGGGGCCTGGTGACAGGTTTCGCCATGCTGGTTGGAACGATTGGAGGCGGCCTGCTTGGTGAAATTTCCTTAGCGGCCCCATTCTTGTTGCGGGCTGCTTTGCTGTTCGTCCTCTTTGTGATTGCGCTGAGAGGAATGCACGATATCGGTTACCAGCCTCGTGCGATCACACTTTCTGATATTCCATCTGAAATTCAGCGGGTGACCAAAAACAGTATCACCTTTGGCTGGAAAAACAAATCCCTGCGCCTGATTATCGTCGCGGGGTTGATCCAAAGCAGCTTTTTTGCCTGGGCATGGTACGCCTGGCAGCCTTATTTTTTAGAACTCTTAGGGCGCGAAGCCATCTGGGTAGCCGGAGTGATTGCCGCCCTGATCTCTTTGGCCATCATGGCGGGGAACAGCATTGTAGAATACCTGACCCGTTTTTGCGGGCGCAGGACGACCATGCTCTTATGGGCCGCCGCCATCTTTTCGATTGCCATGATCGGGGTTGGGCTCACTAGTTCCTTCTGGGTGGCGATTTTCCTGCTGCTGCTGGCCATGGTCGCATCAGGGGTTACTACCCCAGTCAGGCAGGCACTCATCCACCGCCTAATCCCTTCCGAACAGCGAGCTACGATTGTGTCGTTTGATTCCATGGTGGCCAGCGGGGGGTCGATGGTCGGCCAGTCCAGCCTCGGGTATATCGCGCAAGCCAGATCATTTGGGAGCGGGTATTTTTATGGCGGGCTCTTCACAGGTTTAATTTCCCTGGTATGGCTGCTCTTCCGCGCCCGAAATGATGCGTCTGATTTCTTTGCCGGCCAGCAGGCTGGTGAGGATGCCATCTGCGCGGCTCAAGGTCTGCCGTCGATATCAGCCGTGGATGCCAATCCAATCAATTCATTGATCTCCGAATAACCCGGGTAAAACCGTCCATTCTCCAAACCTGAATGGTGATAAATCGTTGTTGATCAGAGTGCCTCCAGAGCCTTGTTGAGGTCGCGGATGATATCTTCCACGTTCTCCAACCCCACCGATAACCGGATCAAGCCATCATCAATTCCAGCTGATTGACGTTCTTCAGGAGTCATGTGTTCATGGGTGATCGTCGGCGGGTGCATGCAAATCGTCCGGCTGGTGCCAAACGTGACGGCATGCACGATGAGCTCAAAATGATCCATGACCGCGGCAGCCCCAGACATTCCACCAGGGACAATGAAAGACAACAATCCGCTGCCTGCCTTCATCTGTCGCGCGGCCAGCTCATGTTGGGGGTGATTGGCCAATCCGGGGTAATTGACATGCTGCACCTTGGGATGTTGATGGAGGAACTCAGCGACCTGCAATGCGTTGCTGCTGTGCCTTTCCATCCTTAAGGATAGGGTTTCAAGATACTGAAGGGTGAGCCAGGCTTCAAACGGCTGCATAATTGCCCCAATGAATTCGGTCGTATTCCATCGGATGTCTTCAACCAGGGCTTCAGGCCCCACCACTGCTCCGCCAAGGACACTCGCATTCCCGCTGAGGAACTTGGTCAGCGACAGCAAAACAATATCTGCCCCCAGGTCCATCGGGGTCTGTAAAGCTGCAGTTGCTGTCGTATTATCCACCATTAAAGGGACACCGCGGGCATGCGCAATTTCTGCCACCACAGAAATATCAGTAACAAATAAGGTAGGGTTGCTGGGAGTTTCCACCCACACAAGCCGGGTTTTGTCATCAATCGCCTGATCCCAGGCCTCAGGTTGAGCCGGATCAGCCACAAAGCGACTCGTTACCCCACAGCGCTCCGGCAAGATGGCGGCGGCTTGCTTATATCCTTCCCCGAAGATATTCAACGAGGTGACGATGTTATCTCCTGGCCGGGCGATCGTGGAGATCAGGCTGAAGAGGGCCTGAGAGCCCGATCCAGCTGAAACCGCTCCTTCTCCCCCTTCCAGGGCGGCCAGGCGTTCCTCCAGGATGCTGACGGTTGGAGTTTTACTGCGGCCGTAAATATAATCCGGAAACTTCTCAAAGTGCTCATAGGGATACGTCATGGACTGGACGATTGGCGGGACAAAAGCCCGGAACTGGTCCACATTTTTCAATGGGTGAAATCCCGCATGCAGTGCTCTGGTATCAAAGCCCAGGTGTTTATCCCTGGGTTTCGTTTGCTGCTCCTGGGGGGAATATTTCCATGGGTCGCGCATAAAGAAAGGTTTTTTTTTCATTTTTTCCTCAACTCATCACCGTTAGCTATCTCTACCGGGTTTATCCTGCGAAGTCATGTTTACGCCTGGTTCTCGGCTTTCAGCACATACTCTCGCAAGGCTGTTTTGATTTCCTGTGTCACCGCTTCAACACTATGGTTCGCAAGGATCTCATCCACTTGTGCTGCGGCCCGCTCTGCCATGGTCGTGGAGCCAGCATCCTGCCAGGCAGAGTAAATCTGCCGGTCAGCCAATTTTGAATAATGCGCATCCCTAAAATGGCGGAAGGTATGGTCATGGGAAAGGTAATCACCCTCCGGGCCTAATTCCTCAACAACATCCAGGGCAAGAGTCTCCTCATCCACCACGACACCCCGCGTTGCTGCCCTTATCCACCCGAGCAGGTCATTGGAAATCGCGATCAGTTGGAGTGAGCCCTGCAAGCCGGCATCCATGAACCCAAGATCGTGGATGATATTCGCGCCATTCAGGAGCGAGAACGTCAGGCCCAGCGCACATTCTGCACCAGCTTGCTGGTCGAGGGCTTTCGAGTCGGTGGAACCGCCTAACCCAAAAACCGGAAGCTGGTAATACCTCCCCATAGATGCCGCCACACCCTGCTCATCGGGCAGGCAGTAATTCCCGACCATGGTTTGCAGGTTATAGGGTCCGCCGTTCCAGCCTGGCACGGCAATCGGAGAACCTTCTCGCACCAACTGAGAGAGCACCATGCCCAACAAAGTTCCGGCATTCATGGTCGCCATACACCCGGCAGTGGTCGCGGGAGAGTTGACACCCGCGGCGTTCAGAGGAATGTATAACTGAGGCAATCCTTTCTCAGCAAAATAAATGCATTTTTGCAACGAGTCTTTATTCGCCACCATCCCGCTGGTCACGTTGATATAGCACACCGCAAACGGCCGATCCCGGAAGGCCTCTGCCCCACCAGCCGCGATCTCAGCCATCTCCACACATGCCACGGTAGTCTCAAAATCAGGCGTCACAAACACGATCGGTTTCCTGGATCTGGTTAACATGACCTCCATCTGGTACAGGGGATAGACTGGATCGCTGACATCGGACGGCAAGAACGCTGACATAATGAAATCCACCTCAGGTAAGGCATCCATAACTGTGATGGCATCGATCACATCCTGCAGGACAGCTCTCCGCCGTTCGTTCGTCCGGTGATCCAGTACATACAGGCAGTCAGATCCTCCTCCAAAGTACGAATTATGCCCCCAGGCCCGGATGGCGGGTGTCCCCTGCCGATCATACAAGAGGAGCTTTTTAGGAGCAGACGCCAGTGCTTGATTGACCAGGTATTCCGGAATGCGCACCCGCTGACCTTTTGCCTTCGCTCCGGCCTTGATCAGGATCTGCCGGGCGTTTTCATCATGGACTTCTAAGCCAATCGTTTCCAAAACTTCCACACTGGCCATATGGAGTTTCTCGCACTCCTGCTGACCAAGGCGGGAATAATGAGCACTGGTCATATTTCTGCCATGAGTTTCGATCATTTTTTATCCTTTCAGGAAATTCTTTGTGTTTTTGATATATCAATTATATAAATAAATATATTTTATAGTGATTATAGTATTTCATCAAGATTTTTTATCATATCAACAGGTGACTTTTTTATATCATATGATAAAATCTCAATATATGTCCGAGAATACAAAAAACAAGATCTATCAAGAAGTTAGGCGCTCGATCATTATGGGGCAGCACAAAACTGGCACCAGGCTGAACATCGAGGAGATCGCCAAACGGCACCAAACCAGCGTCACCCCCGTGCGGGATGCACTACAAATGCTCAGCCAGGAAGGGTTGGTCACAATCAGACCGCGCGCTGGCTACTTCATCACGAGAATCACACTAAAAGAACTGCGCGATATGTTTGAACTTCGCAATATCCTGGAATTAGCTGCAATTGAACGTTCTGTCGAGCAAATCAGTGAGGAGCAGATCGCCCAACTACGAAAAATCCATGCCGGGTATACCGGTGATGATGACGAATCTTACGAGCGCTACACCGATGAAAACCAGCGTTTTCATTGTCTGCTTGCTGAAGCATCAGGCAACCAGGAACTGGCACAACTTATCGGACATTTAATGGATCGCCTGGCCCGTTTTATGGTCTTGCGGCATGCTGGCAAGACTATGGAAGCGTCTCATACCCGGATCCTGGAAGCGCTAGAACAACGCGACCGCGATGCCGCCCGTCAGGCACTCATTGAGGATATCGAAGGCACTCAACAGGCGGCCCTGGATAAAATCATCCAAACCGAGGCCGCCACCTGGCACCTGGAAATTTAATCACAAAATTAAGAGGAGAACGTCTGTGAATACCGTAAATGCACTCGCTTTTCTTGGACCGCAATTTTCGATTTTATCCGATAGCCAACTCGACGATATTCACATGGCAGCGCTCGAAGTGCTCCGGCGCACCGGGATCCGATTTTTCCATCAGGGTGCTTTGGAGATGTTGAAAGAGGCTGGGGCGTTCATTGCCGACGGGAATCTGGTTAAGATGTCGAGCTCCATGGTAGAAGATGCGATTGCCACGGTTCCCAGCCGGGTGATTATGTGCGATCGTGAAGGAGAACCAGCAGTGCGGCTGGAAGGCAGACGGGTGAACTTTGGCACCGGCTCTGACTGCATTAACCTGCTCGATCCGGAGACCGGCGAGCATCGGAAATTCACAACAAAAGATATCCTCGATGCGTATCACCTGTGTGATGCTTTGCCAAACATTCATTTTGTGATGTCGGTGGGCATCCCCTCAGACGTGCCGCCTGAAACTGCCTATGATGTGCAGATGGCGGCCATGCTGGAACACACCAGCAAACCGATTGTTTTCGTTGCGGATGACCTCGCCAGCTGCCAGAGGGCAATTGACATGGCTGCCGCAGCAGCTGGTGGGTACGAAGCCCTGCGGGAACAACAGCATATTTTGCTGTATTCTGAGCCCAGCTCCCCTTTGCAGCAATCCGAAACAGCTATCGATAAATTGTTGCTCATGGCAGAATACCAGCTGCCAGTTGTCCACTCTCCCGCCCCCCTGATGGGCGGCACAGGACCAATCACGATGGCCAGCGGTTTGGCGATGTCCGTGGCAGAAATTCTCAGCAGTGTGGTTGTGCACCAGCTTAAGCAGCCCGGCGCGCCGTACATCTTTGGCGCTGGTCTCCACCACATGGATATGCTAGCCACCCAAATCTGCTATGCATCTCCAGAATTTCAATTGACCAAAGCTGCGATTGCCCAGTTAGGGCGCATGTACGGCATGCCCACCTGGGGCTATGCCGGCTGCAGCGATGCCAAGGTGATGGACGAACAAGCCGCATTGGAAAGTTTATTGTCAGTCATGATGGCAAAATTCAGCGGCGGCAACCTGATCCATGACGTCGGGTATATGGAGAGCGGCCTCACTTGCTCATACGAGATGATTGCCCTGACAGACGAACTGGTCGCCCTGACAGACCACATGATGAAAGGCATTGAGGTAACCGAAGACTCTTTGATGCTGGATGAGATCCATAAAGTCGGGCCGGGTGGTCATTTCCTGAACACTGACCAGACCCTGAACCGTTTCCGTGATTTTTGGTACCCGGATCTGATAGACCGCAGCATCCGCCCCACCTGGCTGAATAATGGAGCCACCACACTTGGTCAGCGGTTGAATGCAAAAGTCAAGCAAATCATTAAAGAACACCAACCCGCACCTCTGCCCACAGATAAAAAGAAAAAAATCCAGGAAATCCTCGCCCAGGCATCCTAACGTGAAATCAGCTTCCGAAATCCGCCCAATTGGGGGAGAGTCAAAACGCCTCGACGCGCACGAAAAAGTGACCGGGGAAGCCCGGTATGTTGAGGATATCTCGATGCCTGGCTTATGCTATGCCAGGGTATTTCGCTGCCCTCACCATCATGCAAGGCTGATTTCTCTCGATACCCAAAAAGCATGCGCACAAGCTGGGGTGATTCGGGTCGTCACCGCGGAGGATATTCCGGGAGAAAATGGATTTTCAGAATACAGCAAAGAAGAGCCTCTGCTGGTCTCCGTTGGAATGGTCGCAAAAATGAAGGGAGCGCCCATTGCACTGGTTGCGGCCGATTCTCCTGAACATGCACGCGCAGGGGCACAGGCAATCAGGGCTGATTTTGAGGTTTTACCGCATGTATTTGAAGCTGATGCCGCCTTGTTAGAGGATGGAATGCAAATCTACCCAACTGGGAATATCCTCAATACCTATTCCGTCGCCCATGGAGATCCCAAGCAAGCTTTTTCCGACTCAGATATCACGATTAAAGCCGAATATCACACCTCCTATCAGGAGCACTCTGCATTGGAACGCGAATCAGCATTAGGGTATCTTGATCAGGATGGGAGGGTAACCGTCCTGTCTGGCACCCACGAACCGCATTGGCAACAACACTGGATCGCCAGGACTTTGCAGGTTGATGCATCACAGGTGCGTTTCATCACCCCCCATATTGGCGGGTCGTTTGGCGGCAAGCAAGACCCCTGGCCGCATATCGCGGTGGGCCTATTGGCCTACCTGATAAAAAAACCAGTCCGCCTGATTTTTTCCAGGCCTGAATCTTTCCTGGCATCTCCCAAACGACATCCCTATACGATGGCATACAAAGTCGGGACAACCCAGACGGGTATCCTGACCGGTCTTCAGGTGCAAATCAATTGTAATACTGGGGCATATGATGCGGATGGTTTCCACATCCCGGAATATGCGACGGTCGCTGCCGGCGGCGCTTACCGCTGGCAAGGAGCCGACATCCGGGCACAGAGCATTTACACCAATGGTCCAAAATGCGGGCAATTTCGCGGTTTTGGCACACCCCAATCAACCTTTGCCCTGGAATGTGCACTGGACGAGCTTGCGCAAAAATTGGAAAAAGATCCAATTAAATTCCGTCTGAAAAACATCATCACCCAAGGGGAAAACACTTTCCTTGGCTACCCTATCGCCGAATCCCTGGGTTACAGGCAGGTTTTGGAAACACTCGATGCCCCCTATCGACAATTCCAACATGAGGCGATGGAGTTCAACCACCAGAACCAGGTGGGTCCGTACCGCAAAGGAGTCGGGGTTGCCGGGATGTGGTACCGTTTCGGAAAATCGGGTTCCCTGCGGGTTGAAGCGCATGCAGAACTCGCACCAGACGGTCATTTCGTGATCTACTGTTCTGTCCCGGATTATGGCCAGGGCATCAGCACAGTGATGGCTCAGCTCGGTGCCCAAACACTGGGAGTTTCCAGGGATTTGGTCGAGCTGGTCAATGCAGATACCGGTTTAACACCAGACAGCGGTGTCCAGGGGGCCTCCAGGGCAACCTACTGGGTTGGCAATGCAGTTGTCCGGGCTGCTAAAACCCTGAAAGAGAATATCTTTGGAAATGTGGCTGAACTATTGGATTGCCATCCAGCTGATCTGTTGATTTCAGGTAAGCAGATCCTTTCCTCCAGCCAGCCAAACAATCGACTCTCGCTGGAGGAAGTGGCCAGCCAATTTGAGGCATTATCCATACCGCGCAGGGTGGCAGAATTTTTTGATGCATCTGCCCTCTTTCCACAGGAAACACGCCCCAGATACACCCCGCAATTCGTCACCGGGGCACATTTGGCTGAGGTGTTGGTGGATCTTCAAACCGGGGAAGTATGCGTCACACGCTATGTGGCGGTGCATGATGTTGGGAAGGTGATCAACTTACCCGGGGCTGAAGGACAGGTTGAAGGTGCCGTGATCATGGGGATTGGCGCTGCGCTCAAAGAGGAGTACCTGCCGGATGTTACAACCGGCTTCAGTAACTATATCCTGCCTATGGCCAATGAAATACCAGAGATAAAAACCATATTTGTCGAAGTACCCAGTTTGCACGGCCCTTTAGGTGCCAAAGGTCTGGGAGAAACCGCGATGCTGCCATCCACACCAGCGGTGATCAATGGCGTCTCACGAGCCATCGGAGTACGCATCCGCCAGATTCCCGCAACGCCGGAACGAATCGTTCGGGCGATACTGAACATAGACTCATAAACGATACGATTGGATCTTAGCGATAGGTTCAAGCACATTGGTTTATTTTCGAGGAGGAAAAAATATGAGACCCCAAATATCTATCCCAACACTGAAACCCAGACTGCAGATGGTATCTGATGAACAAGTGCGGGAAATTCATTATTCCACACTACAGATCCTGAGCCAGACTGGCATGGAAATGCAGGACCCCCGCGGGCGAGAGCTGCTGCTCGAGGCCGGCGCGTGGGAATCAAACGGCCGGATTAAGATCCCGGAAAATCTGGTGACCGATTCGATCGACAAAGCCCCTTCCCGAATTCCCATGTACGACCGTTTGGGTAATCTGACGATGCCGCTCGAACTTGGCAAGGTCTTCTTTGGCATGGGTTCAGATACGACCTTCACAATCGATCTTGAAACCGGGAAACGCAGAATGGCGGTTGCAGATGATGTGGAAAACTTTGCCCGACTGGGAGACGCATTGGAGAACATCGACTTCATCATGTCCATGGGAAGCCCCTCGGATGTGCCAGCCGAAAACCTCTACCTGCATTCCTTCATCCGAATGCTGCGCGGCTCCGTAAAACCGAATGTATACACCGCAGAAAACCGCAGGGACATGGAGGATATGTACCGGATTGCCGCTGCAGTGGTGGGAGGAGAACAGACCCTGCGGGAAAAGCCGATCATGCTGCATTACGCCGAACCGATCTCGCCACTGTTCATCATTGAAGAATCCCTCCAGAAGATTATCTTCTGCGCGGAGAAAGGCATCCCCAGTGCCTATATCCCATCCCCCAACACCGGCGGAGGTGGGCCAATCACCGTAGCTGGTGCAGTCGCATTAGGCAATGCCGAATGCCTGATCGGCTTGATCCTCTCTCAACTCGTGAGGCCGAACGCCCCATACCTGTATGGGATGAACACCGCGGCCCTGGATATGAAGACCACAATCGTCAGCTACGGCAGTCCGGAATGGAGCCTGGGGATGGGTGCCTGGGTCGGGCTGGCAAACTACTACAACTTGCCCGTTTGGGGGTACGGCGGGGCAACCGATAGTAAAGTAGTCGATGCGCAGGCAGGTATCGAAGCCACTTTTTCCATCATGAATGCCCTGCTCACTCGCTGCACACTGGTGCACGATGTGGCCTATATTGAATATGGTTCCACCTCTTCAGCGGAAATGCTTGTGATTGCAGATGAAATTATTGCCATGACACGCTATTTAGTTGAAGGAGTACCGGTCAATCCCAACACGCTGGCGCTGGACGCCATTGACCGGGTATCTCCTGGAGAGGGATTCATCGCCGATGACCACACGATGGACAACTTCCGCACGGCCCAATGGGCGCCGCGTGTGATCGACCGCAATCAATATGATGTGTGGGCAGACGCCCAATCGAAAGACATCTCCTCCAGGGCCAACGAACGTGCGAGACAGATCCTTGCCGATCACCAGGTCCCACCGCTGCCAGAAGATGCAGAGAAACTGATCAAAGACATCATGGAAGAGAGGAATTCAAGCCGCACATAACCCACCTCGTCAAAAACTTTCCTCTACACAAAAGACCTTGCAAAAAAAATTACTGCAAGGTCTTTTTAGACAACCGTTTTAAGAAATCGTCAAATTTCTCTTACATCGACAATCATCTGCCCCTCAATCTTTTCCAACACCGCAACCAGATCAGCTTGAGGGACATCTCTTACCTTGATCACCATATCCCAGTAATCAGGGACTTTTGGCGAGGGAACACCACCACTGGAATACATCCCCCACCCCTGAGCAGCAATTGCGCCAGTCACTTTGACAAATTCGCCAGGTCGATCGGGCACCCGGATGGTGACTCGCACTCCATGAACCCCTCCCCCCAATAGGGATGAGAGTTCAGCAAGCAAATCAACCTCGGTGAGAATTCCAACCACAATCCCGTCTTCGACCACCGGTAAGCAGCCAATTTTATTATCGATCATAATTTTTGCAGCTTCTTCCAAAACAGCTTCTTGAGAAATTGTAATCAGTTCTGCCTGCTTGACCATCACATCCTTAACCGTCAGCTCAGAGAGGATCCGACTGATTTCCCAAACACTCAAGCTGGGAAGATCGGTCGGAGGCACTCTCAGCCGGTTACGTGTGATCAAACCCAGCAATCGCTTTCCATCGCCAACCACGGGCAAATGCCGAATTTTATTCTCAAACATAATATGCTGCGCCTTTGTTGCCAAGGTTTCTGGCGATATCATGATCGGATGCCGGGTCATATAATCTTTCACTAACATGATCAGATCTCCTCCTTTGATTCGGAAATTACGGGATCAAAGGTTGATAAAATCTCCAATGGCAGGTGACAAAAGATACGATGATCTTCGGTCACCTGGCGCCATGGGGGAGTTTCAACCTCACAAATCTTGCCACCATCCGGCAGCAGTTCTCTGCGCGGACAGCGGGTATGGAAACGACAACCACCTGGTGGATCGATTGCGCTTGGAACTGAACCCTTAAGGCGGATATGTTTTTGCTTCACCGTGGGGTCTGGAATCGGAACCGCCGACAACAAGGCTTCAGAGTAAGGATGGTACGGAGGTGCATAAATCGCCTCGGCAGGGCCGATCTCCATAAACTGACCCAGATACATCACTGCAACCTGATCCGAGAAAAATCGGACAACACTAAGATCATGAGCGATAAAGATTAAGGTTGTATTGAATTCTTGCTGGATTTCCAACAACAGATTCAAAATGGCCGCCTGAACTGACACATCCAGCGCGCTGACTGGCTCGTCACACAGCACCAGGTCCGGATGGCTGGCCAGCGCTCTGGCGATCCCAACCCGTTGTTTTTCTCCTCCGCTCAGCTGCCGGGGCAGGCGGTCATAATAATTTTCTCCCAGCCGCATCGCCTCCAATAATTTAATCACTTCGCTGCGGATCTGATTTTTCGGGACAGTACCAAAATGCTTCATCGGCCTGCCGATTTGCTGTCCAACCGTATAAGAAGGGTTCATGGTTGAATCTGGATTCTGAAAGACCATCTGCAGTTCCTGGATCAGATGTTGTTGACGGCTTGAGATATTGTTGGCAATATCAACGCCCAGGAATTTAGCCTCTCCAGATGTGGGGTCTTCCAGGCCGATGATCGTTTTGATCAGGGTGCTTTTACCACAGCCAGATTCGCCCACAATTCCGAGTGTCGAACCTTGCAGCACTGAAAAATTAGCCCCTTCAACCGCTTTCACATAGCGCGTTTCCCCCAAGCCAATCACATCCTTCAAAGAACTGCCTTGAACTTGATAGTATTTTCTCAAATCCTTGAGTTCAAGGATTGGATCCCCATGCTGCTTGTCAGCATCGAGCTTGGGAGGAGCAACCTCATCAGAACTCGTCCACTGTGAGGGATCAATTTCTTCCGCAAAGTGGCAGCGCACCCAGGATCCACCCTCTGTTTGACGTAATTCGGGGCGCTCTGCCCGGCACCGTTCCTGAACATAATCACAGCGAGGGCCAAAGATGCACCCAGAAGGCCGGTTATTTGGGGGAGGAACACGCCCGCGGATAGGATACAGCATACTGGTCGCTTTATCTGCCCCCAGTTTTGGTACGCAGCGGATCAGGCCCTGGGTGTAAGGATGTTGTGGGTTTTTGTAAATTTCCTCAACTGTTGCCCGTTCCACCATTTCACCCGCGTACATCACCCCTACCCGGGTGGAAACCCGTGCGACAACCCCAAGGTTATGAGTGATATACATAATCGCGGTATCGAAATCTCGCCGTAGTTCGGCAATCAAATCGAGAACAGCGGCTTCCACCGTAACATCCAGGGCAGTGGTTGGCTCATCCATGATTAGCAATGCAGGATTGTTCAACAAAGCCATGGCAATCACAACGCGTTGCTGCTGCCCGCCAGAGATCTGATGCGGGTAGCGTTTCATCACATTGGCTGCATCGGGCATATAAACCCGCTCCAGCATCTCTATACACCGTTTTTCCGCCTTTGTTTTTTCCATCTGCTGATGGACTGTGAGCACTTCCGACATCTGGTCGCCAAGGCGCATAGACGGGTTCAAGGCTTGCATCGGGTCCTGGTACACCATGGCAATCTGGTCGCCGCGTAACCGGCGCAGTTCTTCACCTGTGACCCCGACAAGTTCCTGACCCAGGAATTTGATACTGCCACGCTTGACATAGCCATTGGCCCCCAAAAAGTTCAGGATCGCCCACGCGACGGTGCTTTTTCCACACCCAGACTCACCAACAATGCCATGTGTTTCACCGCGATTGATCTCAAAAGAGACATTTTGCACAGCTTCAATCTCACCACCGCGTACCTTATAGGCAACGGCGACATCTTCTAGTTTCAGCACGGGACCTAATTTATTTTTCATGATCCCTCCGTCATTTCTGGTACCGGGTGAGTTCTTCCCGCAATCCATCTGCGAAGAGATTCAACCCAATGACCAGCGAGGCGATCGCCAAAGAAGGCCAGATCACCGCCAGCTGGTTGATAAAAATATTATTCCGAGCATCATTGACCATATTGCCCCAATCGGGGTCTGGCGGCGGCAGTCCGATCCCAAGGAATCCTAGCGTTCCGATGGCAAAGATGGCATAACCGACCCGCAGCATCCCATCCACCAAAAGCGGGCCACGGGCGTTTGGCAATATTTCCCTGAACATAATGAACCAGACGCTCTCACCGCGTGTTTCCGCCGCCCGGATATAATCTCGGGTCTTGATGTCCATCGCCAGGCTTCGAGCCAGGCGAGCCACCCCAGGCGCACCCGTGATCGTGATTGCCAGGATCACGACCAAGTCCCCTTGCCCCAATGCCGAGATCACCACCAGGTAAAGTACGATCCGGGGAAATGCAATCAGCGCGTCCAATATCTGCATGGTCACCTGATCCCACCAGCCCCCCCTGTAACCAGAATTCAGACCCAAAAAGGTTCCGAGCGCCAATGATCCGACCACTCCCCAGATTGCCACACCACCTGGAATAGAGATGGCGTTTTCACCTGGGAGACGAGTCTTGAGCAGGATCACCTGGGTGCCCTGCATCAACCGGGAGAGGATGTCCCGTCCAAGATGGTCCGTTCCTAGCCAGTTTTGAGCATTTGGCGCAAGGTTTTGCGTAAAATCACTGGCGTTGGGACCATAGGGCGTCCAGAAAATAGAAACAAAGGCAACCACGATCCAAAAGAGAACCAAAATCAACCCGACCGTTGCAACTCTAGACTCAAAAACGATTGAGATATTTTTCCATAATTTTTGAAATTGGGAAGGCGGAGCTTGCATTCGTGTTTGTGTTTTTACAGTCATTTTTGCCCTCCTCCTAACTATACCGGATGCGCGGGTTGAGCAATGTATACGCCAGGTCACCCAGCAGACGGGTAATCACCGCGATCCCCACCGTCACCATTGCTGCTGCTTCTACGGCATTAAAATCGCCAAAAATGGCAGCGTCATAAATATACTTACCTAACCCTGGATATCCAAAGATGACTTCGACGACCACAACTCCTCCGATCAGCCAGTTGACATGCAGCATGATGATCGTGATTGGGGCCATGAGTGCATTCCGAATGGCGTGGCGCATGACCACGCGGCCAATGGGCATCCCTTTGATGATCGCGGTACGGATATAGGCTGAATCCATCACCTCAACCATGCTGGCGCGCGTCATCCTGGCAACATAGCCTAATTCAACCATTGTTAGGGTTAATACCGGCAAGGCTAACAAAGTCGGATCTTCAAAAATTGCATTGGGAGTATCAAAGATGGCCACGGCCGGCAGCCATTTAAGCCAGATTCCAAAGATCAGGATCAAAAATAATCCAGTGACAAATTCCGGCGTGGCGGTCGCCCCCAAACCTGCGATCGAGATCACCCGGTCCAGGGTTTTGCCTTCATTTATTCCCGCTAATATTCCCAAAAAGAGTGCCAAAGGCATCACGATGACAAACGCTGCTCCAGCTAATACGAGCGTATTTCGGATGCGGGGCAGGATGATCACAGCGACCGGGCGCCCAAATTGCAGGGATTTTCCGGGGTCACCCCGCAATAACCCCTTCCGCAGGGGAATGTATTTCATCGGGCCATCCCCTTCTTTTCGCAAGCCCGCTTTCGTCAGTGCCCAAACTTCAACCCCCTCACCCCGTACCCACATGACCGCGTTGTTTTTGGTATCGACGCCCCAAAAAGATTCCTGGCCCTCTTCGTTGATTTGCCAGTCAAGGCTCCGGATGAAAGATTTGGTTGAACCGTCCTCCTGGCGCACCAGCGTCAGCAGTTGCCCATCTTGCATCGTCCAGCGGAGATATTCATCATCTACCTGAACATACCAGTCAGCTTCACCTGTCTGTGGGTTTTCCAGCGCCACCAAGGGGTAGCCAATCCTCTTTTCTGCCCGCCAGTCGCTACCTACCAGCCAGTCCAGGTATCGCTGCCAGGTTGGATCATCCAGGCCTAATTGGGCATTGTACGATGCCCTTTGCTCTGGAGTAGCAAATACCCCTAAGATCTTTACTGTTATATCACCGCTGCCGACTTCAACCAGAACAAAGAGCGCAATAGAAACCAGGAGCATGGTAACGATTGTTGCGACAATACTTCTAAGGATAAATCGCGCCATATGACCTCTCTCCTCTTTCTAAGAGACCCGGTCATAAACCGGGTCTCTTATCAAACTACTTTTCGATCAGGTTACTCATCCAGCCAGACTTCATACATCAAGTCATAAGCAGTCGGATGAGCACTAACATTCTTGAACTTTGAAGCAGTAATGTTCCAAACACTCTTCCAGAAGCTGTTGAAAACTGGTCCGCGTTCTTGCATGATGTCTTCAATCCTGCACATCAGGGCACGGCGTGCTTCAACATCCAGTGTACCCTGGGCCTCTCTCAATACTTCTTCGAATTCACTATCAAACCAGCGGGTTTCATTCCAGGCACCGATCGATTCCTCGGTGTAAGCCAGCGGCAGCACCATGGTCGCTAACGGCCTGTGGGTCCACGATGTGATCCCCAGGTCGACCTCAGTCCAGCGATCCCAATAGCCGCCGGGTTCGGTTACGTCCAGTGTGATATCAAATCCGCCAGGCTCAGCCATTTCTTTCAACGCCTGAGCGATCAACGGCTCGTTCTGGTCATTTTTGGTCGCCAGGGTTACCTTGAGCGGTAACTCAATCCCCTTCTCACTGGCATATTCTTCCAGCAATGCTTTCGCTCCCTCCGGATCGTATGCGGGAATATCTTTTTCGCAGTATTCTGGGTGGATCGGAGCGACATGAGCATCGAGTGAAAGATCACCCTCACCATAATAGGCAAGCTGCAAGATCTTGGCTCGATCCTGGCACATCTTCAAGGCATTGCGGACACGTACGTCATCCCAGGGTTCCAGGTCCACGCGCATCCTGCCGAGCAGGCACTGTGCGGTTTTCGCCGGGCGAACCGTCAGGTTCTCATTCTGGGATAAAGCCTGGAAGTCAGCCGGGCGCGGATCATACAGCGTATCGACCTGGCCAGATTGCAAGGCTGCCACACCGGCATCCTTATCCGTGGAAATATACCTTAGCTCGTCCAGGTAAGGAAGTGATTCTCCATCCTCACCCATGCGCCAGTAGTCGGTCCTGCGCTTAAAGACCGCTCGTTCGCCTTCGGCATACTCCTCTAAGGTGAATGCGCCGGTACCAACAGGCTGCTTGATGATATCGCCTTCAAAATCTCGGTGGAGCATCACCGCAGGATAATGGAAAAGATGCTCCGGCACCGCGATATCGCCAAATTGCAGATGCAGGCGGAGATGGTAATCATCCACTTTTTCTACATCTTGCATTCCGCTCAGATAAGCCAACAAACCCAGCATCGAAGACCCGACATCAGGATTCAGCCATTCACCAAAGGTGAACATCACATCATCTGTTGTGAAATCATCTCCATTGTTGAACTTAATCCCTTCCTTCAGGTACAGATCCCAGGTTTTCACGTCTTCGCTGGCTTCCCATCTATCCAACAAGTACGGTCGGGTGATGTTATCCGGGCCGGTTTCGGTCAGGTACTCACAAATTTGCCGGACAATATTGGCACCCTCTACCCAAGACAGGCGAGCTGGGTGATCCAATAATTGGAGCTGCATAGAGCTCTTCCAGACACCACCACGTTTGATACCCGACGTGGCAGCAGTATCGCCTTCAGTTTCATTTTCATTCTCTGTCGGTCCGCTGCATGCATAGGCGAGCCCGGCAGACATTCCCAACAGTGTGGCGAATCTCAGGAAATCACGGCGTGTGATCTTACCTCTTTTAAATTGTTCAAATGCTCCGGGAATTGCGGGATGAATTTTTTCCATCTCTTTTTTGTCAATTGACTTCTTCATACGGTAAAAACCTCCTCAGATGATAGTGGTTAATTGGAGATATTTTTTGTGTCTTGCAGATAGGGCCTCCTTCCATGGATGAAAATGTCTAATATTCGATGATTAGACGTATAAGAATCAAGGGCAATTTTCCAGCGAATACATAAATGCTTTTCAGCAAAATGATTAAGCGCATCAACCACTCGCAGGTTTCTTTAGACAAACCCACCAGACAGTCCAAGATAGATTTATTAACTTAAATGGATAACCAAGGTGGGCATGAACTACCCTTGCGTATTTGATAATAACATATTTTTTGTCACAAACAAAATACATGTCACAAAAACTTGAGGAAAACCCCGTAACGAGAAGATAATATTTTATTTTTGTTGAAATCTTCCATCTAAGGTACGATCACAACCCGGCCATGGTGAGCATATTGGTCCATTTGGTCAAAAACATCATTTATCGCCTCTGCATCCAGTGGAACAGTATGTGAAATCACTTCGGTGAGGTCTAATTTATTACGGCACACCAAATCGATCAATACAGGCAGTTCCTGAGCCAGATGGTCTGCGATGCCAATGATTTCCATCTCTTTGGCGATCAGTTCCCGGTAGGGATGCACCTCGAGCATTTCAGCACTCAATCCAACTATGGCAACCCGGCCAAATACAGATGCGGCCTCAACAGCCTGCCGCATGGTCTCCCGGAGACCGATCAATTCCAAGACAACATCCGTCCCTTTGCCGCCGGTGAACTGTTTGATCTGCTCAACCGGGTCGGTTTCCCGCGCGTTTACTGGAACAGCACCAAATTTTTCAGCAAGTCTCAATTGCTCCGGATTGATATCGACTGCATAGACCTGCAAAGCTCCTAGTGCAGCGGCCAATTGAACTGCAGACAACCCCAAGCCTCCTGCCCCAAACACCGCCACCGTTTCTCCACCCAAGAAACGCACTTTTTTCAGCGCATGAAAAACAGTTGCCGACGAACACATCATGATCGCACCCTGTTCGAAGGGAATTTCTTCTGGCAGATGGAACACACTTCGGGCGGGGATCCGGATATATTCAGCGTAGCCACCATCCCGGTACTTCCCGATCATTGATCCGGTGGTACAAAACTGTTCGTTGCCCTGGTTGCAGTAGTTGCAGGTGCCGCAGCTCACCAAATAATGCAGACAAACCCGGTCACCTGGTTTGAAATTGCTGACAGCACGGCCAACTTCCGCTACAACACCTGAAACCTCATGCCCCAAAGTGATGGGCAGCGGGCGCACCGGCGATACACCAGCCCGGTAATGCGCATCCGAGTGGCAGATCCCGGCTGCCCTGACCCGCACCAACACATCATCCGGACCTACTTCAGGCACAGGGATTTCCTGCATCTCCAGCGGCTGGTGAACATTAATCATACGGACGGCTTTCATCATCACACCTCCTTATCCCCTAAGGCAACATAGATCCTGGGCTTAAGAGTGACAATGGTCTACCCTTTTGGCCAGTTGACAAGTTTATCTAGTTGATCCGAGATTCCTTTAGCCAGGGGGTCTGCCCGATGGTTCTGAAGGATCTCTTTGACATGGAAATTGGCTCTCTGCTGGAGCGTGGTTGCTCCTGATTCTTCCCACCGATGGTAATCAAGCCGGTCTAAAATCCGCGGAGCCCAAGCCTCTCTTACATGGCGGAGGGTATGTTCTGCCTCCAAAAAGTGGCCATCTGGTCCAACCTCGTGGATCAAATCCAGGGCCAGCGTTTCGTCGCTGATCTCAAACTCCTTCAGGTACTGTCTCAACCAGCCGATCAACTCGGCACAAAAACTGACCAACTCCAAAGAACCGGTCATCGCGCAATCCAGATAACCAACGTCGTGGATCAGATTGACACCATTAAAGGCATTTTCGAAAAGGGTCAGCGCGGCCTCCGCGGCTGCCTGTCCATCAAAGATTTTTGAGTCACTGCAGCCAGCCGCTCCAAAGGTGGGGATACCATAAGAATGGGTCAGGTCCCATCCATATGGCCCCACATCCGGGGCAGTATATAGACTGACCATCGAGCGCATATCCATGGAAAATCCTCCGGGATTGCTGCGCAGAAACGGCGAGCCTTCCCGCTTGATCTGGGAGAGCACCAATCCGGCGAGCTGCCCGGCATTCCCGAGTGCCAGAGTACCCGCCATGGTCATCGGCGAAGTAACCCCGCGGCTGTTCCCGGGGGCATAGATCGTAGGAATATTTCGTTCAGCGGCGTACAACATCCTGGCAACGCTTTCCTGATTATGCTTGAGAGATGAGACCGTATTGACGTAATTTATGACGAACGGACGGCGTTCTAGTTCCTCTATTCCTCCAGCCACCAATGAAGCCATCTCGATGGCATTTACCGTACTGTTTTCCTCAATTCCAACAAATACAATCGGCTTATTACTCTCTTGCAGCATGATTGCCATCTGCTGTCGTTCATACACATCCTCAGGCACGTCAGATGGCAAAAACATCGACATCACAAAGTCAATATCAGGGAGAGCATCTACCAGTCGAACGCCTGCCACAACATCCTCCAAAACGGCCATCCGGCGTTTCCCGCTGTCAAGATCGTAAATATGCATACAGTCGGACCCCACACCAAAGAAACTGCGGTTGCCTCCCAAAGTCATCGTCAGCCGGCCAGTCTGATCGTAGATCAGGATATCCTTTGGGGCTATTTCGATCGCCCACTCCACCAATTGGGGCGGGATTTTAACCAGGTTGCCATCAGATACATTTGCCCCGGCTTTGGCAAACAAAGACAGGGCCGTATCATCATAAAAACGCATCCCAGTCCGCTCTATGATCTCAAGGCTGGCTTCATGCAATTTTTGAATTTGACTCTCCGTCAGGCTGCGGAATTGAATCGACTTTCGATTTGTCTGATTATATTTAGGGGTTTTTACATCATTCAAAAAGAGACCCTCCCATCCTGTAAAATGATCTCGTAAGTGCGCGATTCTTCTCTTTTAGGTCGCAACGCTGCAACAAGCCTGCATCTCTTCGATTATACTATGGTAGACCTTAGTTACTACGGAGAGGACAGATGAAAATAACCCAAAGCAATTATCAATCGATTGGTGCACCCTTGTTCCGAAAATTATCCCAAGACCAGCTAGAGCAGATTCATTTCGCCAGCCTGGAAATTCTGGAGCGGACCGGTGTGCGTTTGCATTTGCCCGAAGCAGTGGAACTTCTCAGGAAAGCCGGTGCAGATGTAGTGGATGGACACCATGTCCTTATTCCAGCCAGCCTGGTGGAATGGGCTTTGAGTGTTGCTCCCAAACGGGTAACGCTCGCGAACCGCCACGGAGAACGCGTCATGCTGCTAGAGCGGAACAATGTGTTCTACGGCCCAGGGTCGGATTGTCCGAATGTCATCGATTTCCGCACAGGAGAGCGCCGGCCTGGAAAACTGAAAGATATCCAGGAAGGCATCCGGGTCCTGGATGCTCTACCCAACATTGATTTCCTCATGTCGCTCAATCTTGCCGGGGATATGAACCAGGAATTCGCAGACTTGTACCAGATGCAGGCCATGTTGAGCAACTCAAGCAAACCGATCTTGTTCGTGACGACCGAATTTCAAGGGTGCGTCCACGCCATCGAGATGGCGGAGATTGTGGCTGGCGGTGCGGATGCACTCAGACGAAACCCGCTGTGTGCCCTGTACATTAATGTAACTGCTCCTCTCGTCCATAATGAAGAAGCCCTTCAGAAATTGCTCTTCATGGCTGAAAAGGGACTGCCAACCACCTACACACCTGTGGTGCTGAGAGGTGCTTCCGGCCCGATCACCCCAGCAGGGGCTGTGGCATATGCCAATGCCGGAGAACTGGCTGGATTGGTGATCGCCCAATTGAAACGCCAGGGAGCTCCAGTGATCCTGAGCGGAGGCACACAGGACATGCTGGATATGAGCAGCATGCTGGATATCTACGCCGCGCCAGAAAACCGGGTCTTGTGTGTTGAAATGGCCCATTACTATGGCCTGCCGATCTTTGGCTTAGGCGGATGTTCGGATTCAAAGATGCCTGACCAGCAGGCCGCCGCTGAGGTCTCTCTCTCACTGCTGACCGAAACCATGGCCGGTTCTCACCTGATCCATGATGTCGGATACCTGGAAGGCGGGTTGACCAATTCTTTGGAGATGATTGTGATGGCCGATGAATTTATTCATTGGATCAAGAGGTTTATGCAAGGTGTTGTGGTGGATGAGGAGACCTTGGCAGTCGACCAGATCGACCTGGTTGGTCATGATGACGACTTCCTGGCGCTTGACCACACCAATGACCATTTCAGGGAAGACTGGTATCCATCCCTGCTGAACCGCAAGAATTACCAGGAGTGGTCCGATTCCGGCAGGCTTTCTTTGCGCCAAAGAGCCAAGCAGCGCATCGAAAAGATTTTAGCGGAGCACGAACCAGACCCCCTTCCAACAGATGATGCTGCCAAGATCCAAGACCTGATTGACAGAGTAGTCAACTGATCCCGATCAGCGGGATTGATAATTCTCTCCCTGTCAATTCTCAGGACACAAGGCAAAATTAGAAGAACCTATTGATACATCGAAAGAGGAGGACGACCATGTATGCTAACCGAGATTTTGGGATCAATCACATCAAAGCCCGCAAAGACCACAGTTGTTACGGGATGGGGCTCGGAATCATGATCCTGGATGATGTTTATCCAGGTTTTCCGGGAGATGTGCGGAATGCCAGCGCTTTTCCTTTCCCGATCCAATATGAAATCGTTGAGGGAGTTGATATCTGGGCACTGGTTCACGGAGAGAACAAACAGGAACTCTTAGAGCCAATCAGGAAAGCCGCAAAAAAATTGGAGCGGATGGGCTGCCGGGCGATTGCCGCAGAATGCGGCTATTTTGCGTATTTCCAGCAGGATATTGCCGGGTTTGTCGATGTGCCGGTGTTCATGTCCAGCCTGCTGCAGGTACCATTAGCCCAGCAGCTGATCGGGCCTGAGAAAGTTGTCGGCATCCTGGTTGCCAGGGAATCCCAATTGTTGCCCCGGCACCTGGAAGCGGTTGGAATCCGTCCCGGAAGCAATTACGTCATCACTGGGGCAGAAGACGATGGGCAGTGCCCTGAATTTGAAAATCTCTGGTACGCACCCGTGCGGCCAGACGTTCCGGAAGCCTATTACGATAAAGCAGAAAGAGAGTTTGTAAAAGTGGCGGTAGATTTTTACAGGGCGCACCCCACCATGGGCGCCATGATGCTGGAATGCACCGGAATGCAGCCTTTTGCCCGAGCGATCCAAAGAGAAATTGAGATCCCGATCTTCAGTTGGGGCACCTTGCTGGACTATGCCTATTCCGTGGCTGTCCACCGGGATTATTACGGGCATGTTTAGGGATGCTGGCCGCCTCCCGTTAGGATCAGGGAAGGCAAAGCTGCCCAATAGGAATTGAGCCCGGCACCAGCCGGAGAATGGATGCGTTGCAGTTCGGCGATAAAAATTCAATCCCGATTTTGATCGAAGGTATGAGGTGAGATCAGGAAGATAAAATTCCCGGGGGAGGACCCGGTGTCAGGTGATCAGATATAAAGCTAATGCTGCAATCATGATGATCACATGCGGCAAGCTGGTGTGCAGCTTGAACATATACCGTAAGGTTTTCCCCCCGGATTGATCATACTCTCTCGTCCAGACGGAATAGATCTGCAAAGGGAGCATGTCCTTCCATCCGTCTCCCTGAAAACCCAATTCGATTTCCTTGATTCTTGATGAAAAGAAATACGATAAACCCCTCCAGTAGGATTCCAGATACCAAAACAAGAGACCTGATGCGATTGAGATCAGGTAGGCCTCTCGCTTGCCATACACAAACGCGGCTCCGAATGTCGCAATTGCCACTGTGATCGACCACCCTTTGATGGTCAGGCCTTTCTGATCGATATCTTCATAGAACTGCTGCAGCAGGATATATTCGTCTTTCAATATGTTGGCCAGGATTTCTTTTTTCATCGTGTCACCCGATGCCTTTCACAGTGAGAACTTAACTCTATCCTCATTATAAAGAAAAACTGCTTTTGAGAATTAAAAAAACGTCACAATGTGGCTGTTTTTACGATCAGACTCCCCTGAGAGGATGCGATGCAAGCATCGATAATCTCCAACCCATCGGGAAAGGGTTTCGGTCTTAGTGGGATACCTTCTCAACGCTATACCCGTTGGATTTGAACCCGCATCCAGGCGGATGTGCGCCTCGCTGGTTATTTCGCTATATATTGCCCAGCAATCAGGTGAAACGAGGGGTTTGCCGGTTTAGCTTCTACTTCAGCCTTTGTGGGATAAAGCCCATTGAATAACTGGTTGATAAGCTGAGTATTGTTTAGCAAATGATTCTGGACCACTCCAAAAAACAGAGACGGTCAATCTAAATATAACAGCACGAAGCATAAGTTGACCTATGTAAGGTTCATCTTGAGCAAGTACCAGAGTCGAAGGCTTGCTGCCCTCCCATGCAATGCCATCAGCGAGCATTATCGCTACCGCGTATCCAGCCGGTCTCCAGCAAGGTGAAATATCGATGATTGCCGGAGCCAATTTCTTGGCAAATAATATATTATCTCCTCCAGGGTCACCATGTGTGATTTGATTTGGCAGGTCTATCGGTCTGAGCGCTTCCACGATTGGATCAAGTAATTTACAAATATGATCACCAACCGCTTGAGCCAGGAGTAACTCACCCCATGCAAGTTGGTGAGCTTTGCGGTAGATGGTGGACATACTACCCAGCCAACTTGGACATTCCGTCGATTTGTAGACATTGAAGAGATCCTGATGGATACGCCGACACGCCAACAGCGACTCTGACTCGCGTCCTGCGAATCCGGAGGTGCCCTCTACTTTGCAGGTAGCAATCCAGCCATCAACGACCCACCGGCCATCAAAAGACTGCACCGGCCTGGCTACTCGGTATCCATCTGGGCATAACCTGGACAGCAGCGGGGCAAGGCCATTCCATTCAACAGGATCATCACATGGTTTTATTACAATGTTGTCGTAGCGGAAGGCTTTTCCTTGACCTCCAGGAAGAGGTCTAGCCTCGCCTGAAGCGCCAAACAGTCTGGGTACTTGAGGCGGGATTGTTGAGTTCACGGCATCACCTTTTCATTTCTTAACAGCGAAGCAAACTAAAATGAATCTTTATCAATAAGACTAAGGCTGTCGCAAATTGGTATAAATAATCCTCATTATCCTAAGCCTTTATTCTGAGGATGTTCTTCCGAATATTTTTTTCAATTGCTTTCTAAACATTCATGCTCTAGTGATCAATTTACGAGTTCAATTCATTGCATCCGTTCCATTGATATTATATTTATACAGGATAAAAAGGAAACATTCAAAAAAAGGTGTAGCGTTAGCTACGCAAACTCTTGAATAACAAATCCAGCTTTGCTGGATTTGTTATCAGGCTCCTTGGGGAGGACGCTATGCAAGCATCGTCAACCTCCAACTCATCGGCGAATTCTAGATGTGGCCATGGGGTCGATGGTATTTGCAGCAAAACTGCAACAAAATGCACCAACATCAAGGAAAGGAGACCTGTTTTGCCAAGGGGGAATTTCAAAACTATTTTGGCATAAACAATCTACTCATAATACTACCCACTATGTGGATAAACCTTTGGATTAAACCTTCTAGCACATCACTCAACATACTGATTCGAAGTCCAGTCTGATTAAGTCTATACCGTACATACAGGTTCAAGGGGTCCAGATGATTGGCAATAGATTGGTAATAAAAATGGAGAGGCGACTCCTCTATTAAAATTTATTGACCTCCTCTTCTAAAATTTGTACAATGAAAAAAGAAGCTACACACATTGTGGAATCTCATGTAGCTCATTCAAGCTCGTATATCCCCTCAATCAATTTCAAAAACGCCGAAAGGCTTTTTTATCTTATGCATTCCTGGATAATCATCAAGCTGTTCACACTGGTGAAAATTTATCAATACTTTGTAATGAAAAAACTATTAGCAATGGGTGCATTTACATCTCCCTGCATCACACCCGGCAATTCAATACCCATTCCAATCAAGTGTTCCAGCATGGCAGGATAAATTTCGTGATAAAAGATGATTAATGCACCTTTAAATTCCATGCCAATCATCAACTCCAAATCTATTTTTGCAATTTCGTCCTTTAATACGCTGGTTACTTGAGCTGCCAGTTTTTTTCCTGCCTGCCACAACGTATGTTCATGATGCAAATATGGGATAGTAAGTTGATCTTCTTCAAAGAAACCCATCTTTGCCAACTGGTCATGATCTTTGTCTCTAATATATGATTTGGGATTATCCACAAAGTCAACCAATTTTTGCTGCAATACTGCGCTTTTCATAATAGGCTTTTGCAAAGGGAGTGATTGAGGTGTCCAGGATTGGGAAAACCCGTACTCACCTCGCACAAAACCATTTGTCCCCAGCCTGAAGCTTTTTTCGGGATATGTAATCCAAGCCAAACCTTTCCAAAAGCTGCTGCCAGTTTCCATACTGCCAAAATCTATATTGTCCACCACGCCTAATTCTTGAAGCTGGTCCCATACCATACCATCTAGCACAAGAGAAGCCAGTAATGGAAATTGGTGTGCTGAAAAGCTTTCTTCTTGTGCAACCTTAAGAAAAAACTGGATATTGGATTGATTTTCTTGCAAAATTGTTCTGGCAATTTCCTTTGCTTTTGTACGAACTGCATTGAGCTTCTCTCCCACCATTATAGGCCAGGCAAACTGGTATTTATCATCATCTAACTGTTTGATTACGCTCCACACCTTTAACAAAACGCGTTGGCTCTCCAAAACTGGAATACCATTTTCACGCAGTTCATCTATCGTTCGCGGTTGTAACAGGTTTAAGGCAATATCAAAATTATTATCCAGTATCAGAACGGCTGCCGGGCTGGTGCCTGAAGCAAATGCAGTTAATAAATCCAAAGGTTTTAAATCTGGATATGGTTGAATTCTCTCCGGATCGATCATTTCAAAGGTCTCCTTTTTAGTGTATCCAATTATAATTCATGGAGAAAACATAATATTCGAAATTTTTTTCAAAAACGTCTGCACCCTCATATTGTTTCAAGGGAATCTGCAGCCAAACTGCAGCAAGATCAAACTTGGAAAGGTGACTTGGTGCTAATTCCCCAGCGATAGTGTTAATAGTTGTAGTTGTTTTCAAGGAATTTCCTTCACTAATCATTTATACACAATTTAGATTCGGAAAGAAATCCCTATCCTCAAATGAAATCGAGTGATCATAATTTTGGGACATTTATTGTGATATGGGGATTGACAACATTTTATTGCTAGATTATTATCTAGTAATCATATATCTAATCGATACTTCTGAAAATTAATTGCCTATGAAACCTATAGAAAAAATCACCTGGGAAATCGGTACAGCTTACGACTTTTTGGTGAGTTTAATTTTATTGCATGATCCAAAAAGATATGGATTACGCCCTAAATGGGCATCGGCAATTAGACAACGTTTACCTCAAAGAAATCGGGATGTCTTGGAAATGCTGATGAATAGTGTGGTGGTATCCCCTCCTTTACAATGGATTTATGATTCCGTTCCTGAACCTAAGGGAGCCCAAAATCTTTTGAGCACACTCCGCTCTTTGGATTCATTTGATAGGGTGTCCGCAATTATTGGATTAAATGAATCTTCTTCTGCTTACACAGAATTCGCTGCCCGGATAATAAAAACAAAAGAATGGACCGACGCGGATTTGGAAGCGGTTAAACTTATTTCCCAAGACATGGGTAAACCAAAATCTCGGGATTATTTGATTGGTCATTTAAATAGCTGGGTGAAATTGCTCGATAAAAGCGATGAAATACTGACAGCCTTGCAATCTTATTATGACGCGTTTTTTGCTGGAGAGGAGTATCGGGTATTGACAGCTCTGCAAAGAGGTTTGAAGGAAGCCCAAAAATTGGCGAAGGAACTATCCTTTACAGAGTTTTTTATGGAAATCTCACAGGGGGTGGTTTATGAAGAAGACGCGTTTGCCCAAGCAGATGAATTGATTTTTGCCCCTTCCTTCTGGGCATCCCCCTTTGTATTTATGTCAATGTCCAAAACACCTTTTTATTTGTTTGGTGCCCGACCAGATGATACCTCGTTGATGCCTGGGGAAGTCGTTCCTGACATTTTGATCAAGTCCCTGAATGCCCTATCTGATCCAACACGTTTGAGAGTTTTACGCTATTTGTCAGCTGAGAAACTGACTCCAACGCAAATAGCAAACCGATTGCACTTGCGAACATCTACTGTTGCACATCACCTCAATATTTTGCGGGCAGCAGGATTAGTTGTTGTGCAATTGAATAAAAAGGCAAAAAAGGAAGTGTATTATGCCACCCGCACCGAACGGATTGTTGTGATTAGTAATATGATTAATGATTTCATTTTCCAAGATGGAGGAGATTCTGATGGATCCAAGAAAACTGGGACGGAGTAATATCAAGATAAGCCCAATCGGATTGGGATGTTATGCCATTGGTGGGACTTTCAAAATTGAAAACGGCAAGCCCTGGGGATGGAGCGATGTGGAAGATGCGGAGTCCATCCGTGCAATTCATGCCGGGCTGGAGTTGGGGATTAACTTTTTAGATACAGCACAGGCCTACGGTTGTGGACACAGCGAAACAGTGATTGGGAAGGCCATAAAAGGGCGGCGAGATAAAGTAGTGCTGGCGACTAAGTTTGGTAAACAGATAGACGAAGTGAATAAGCAAGTGTTGGGAAGCAGCATTGCCCCGGCAGATATAAAACAAGGCTGCGAGGATAGTCTGCGCCGATTTGGTACGGATTATATCGACCTGTTTCAGTGGCATGAATCCAGCGGCGCGCTGGAAGATGTGCCTGCTGTGATTGCCGTATTGGAGGAATTGGTTGCTGAGGGGAAGATACGCTATTACGGCTGGAGCACCGATGACCCCGAGCGGGTGCGCGCCTTTGCCCAGTATAAAAACTGTGTGGCTGTCCAAAACCGGATGCACGTTTTTGATACACCAACAGAATTGCTGGCTCTCTGCGATGAGCTAAACCTTGCCAGTATTAACAGAGGACCGTTGATGATGGGGATTTTGACCGGAAAATTTAACGCGGATTCCAAATTTGACGAGGAGGATGTACGCCATAGTCTGAGGTTTGATTTCAGTCAGGGGCGTTTGAGCGAAATTTTAGCGAAAGTAGAAAGCATCCGCGAAATTTTGACAGCCGATGGACGCACAATGGCACAGGGGGCGCTGGGCTGGATATTGGCGAAAAGCAACCGTACCATCCCTATCCCTGGCTTTAAAAATGTAAAGCAGGTGGAACAGAACGCGGGTGTGTTGGATTTTGGCCCCCTGGCAGAAACACAGATAAAAGAGCTAGATGCATTGATTCAGATTACTGAATAAGCTTTGGAAATATCTATGAATGAATCGATTTGGACACAGGTACAACGCATAGAAACTTTATTGGTACAGGCTTCTGCAAAGACGCACAGACATTTGGCAGGGAAGCACCGAGAAGATTATGGTATTGAGTCTGGCTTAAATGAAGCGCTACTCATTAGGATGGGGAGCGGGTTAGATGTGAACGGTTTTCGCGTTGCCGATTATCAAGTACGGTATCCTTTTTCTTCTGCCACCAAACTGCAG
The DNA here is from genome assembly GCA_035458505.1 of Anaerolineales bacterium. Taxonomy (GTDB): domain Bacteria; phylum Chloroflexota; class Anaerolineae; order Anaerolineales; family UBA11579; genus UBA11579. Next base: position 114,299 of record DATHZS010000073.1, read on the forward strand.
GAAGCCTTAAACGAAATGACCACAACACATGGCTGGATGGAAATTGTTGCCGATGGTCAATACGCGCTCAGTCCTTCAGGCAAGGAAATCGTCTCCTCGTGGATGCACAACATGGGCGAGATGATTATGTCATTGGATTTAGGTGACGTGTCCGAGAATGATATTGATCTCCTAATTCAGTATGACCATGAAATCTTAGAAACATTGAGTGAGGCAGAACGCCCACATAATCGGCCTATCTTTTCTAATCGACTGCGTGGGGTGCAGCCAGACTATGCCACCTCTGAATTGTGGCATCACTGGCAGTTGGTGTGGACGATGATTGCGTGCAGAGAAGACGAAGAAAAATATGTGTTGAAGCAATCAGCTCTTCCCCCTCTGGTTTGGTTTGTACGCAGGCAGCTTTCTTTTATAGATCGCAAACCCTGGTTGGTTCGCGGCCCAATGACCGTAGAATTTTTAGCCCGCCGCGCAGAAGGGTACAGCCCGTTAGATGACCCGATTCAAGAAGTTACACATACTATTAGCCAGTTAGATGAGCTAGGATGGTTGCATAAAGCAGACAAGGACGAATATCGTCTAACTGAGGCAGGTTTGGCTGCCTTTGATCATGATGAAAAGCAGGTGGAACAAAATTTTGAAAGTATCTGGCCCGACTTTGGTGAAAGGACACCGAAATTTTTAGAGCTATTGGCACGGTTTACAGCCCACCTACAGGGGTTTATGTAAGCCTGATGTAAAGGTAGGAGAATAATGAAGCGTACACTAGGAAAAAGCAACATTGAAGTTAGCGCGCTGGGGATGGGATGCTGGGCGATTGGTGGCCCGTGGTGGTATGTGGGTGAAGATGGCACCGAAACGCCAAGCCCCGCTGGCTGGGGGCAGATAGATGACAAAGACTCTATCCGCGCCCTTCACACCGCCTTTGACCTCGGCATCAACTTCTATGACACTGCCGATGTATATGGCTGTGGGCATAGTGAGGTAGTACTGGGGCAGGCTTTTGCAGACCGGCGCGATAAAGTTGTGATTGCCACCAAATTCGGCAAGCAATTTGATGAAACAAAGAAGCACTATTACGGCCACAAAACCAGCCCAGAGCTAATCCGGCAGGCATGCGATGATTCCCTACGCCGGTTAGGCATAGATTACATCGACCTCTACCAATTTCATTGGGGAGACTATGACGGCGATGCCGCCATGGTGCAGGAAATTTTGGAGGAGTTAGTTTCCGTTGGAAAAATCCGCTACTACGGTTGGAGTACAGATATTTTTGAAAATGCGGAGGCTTGGGTAGGGGGAGAACATTATGTAAGCGTGCAGCATGCACTTCATGCTGCGCATGCGCCAAGCTTTAATCCCACCCCCATTATTGAATTGTGCAAAACTGAAAATCTTGCAGGCATTACTCGCGGCCCGTTGGCTATGGGGATTCTAACAGGCAAATTCACCACCGAGACCACCTTCGCCGCAGATGATATCCGCAATGATTGGGATTTTAAGCAAGAAGGCTTAAATAATATGCTCAAGAAATTAGAAGATATCCGCGCCATCCTTACAAGCAATGGCAGAACATTGGCACAAGGCGCATTAGGCTGGCTTTGGGCGCGCAGTCCAATGACCATTCCTATCCCTGGTTTTAAAAACATTAAGCAGGTGGAGGAAAATGCAGGTGCACTAGATTACGGCCCGCTAACTTCTGAACAGCTTGAGGAAATTGACAAAATTCTAGGAAGAAACCAGTAAGGAGATAACCATGAAACGTATTTTAGGAAAAAGCGCCATTGAAGTGAGCGCACTGGGGATGGGATGTTGGGCCATTGGTGGCCCCTGGGTTTACGATAATGGGACTGACCCACCATATCCGGGTGGCTGGGGTAAGATAGATGACAATGAATCCATCCGCGCAATCCATGCTAGTCTGGATATGGGGATTAATTTCTTTGATACCGCTGCCAACTATGGCACAGGGCACAGTGAACAGGTTTTGGCAAAGGCACTGACTGGACAACGAGATAAAGCGGTGATTGCCACGAAATTTGGTTACATTATTGATGAAGAAACTAAAGTTGTGTGGAAGGATGATGCTAAAGTTTTGGTAAATTTACGCAAAGATTGTGAAGATTCCTTGCGCCGCTTGAACACCGACTACATCGACCTGTACCAATTTCATGTTGGGGATTTTGCTGTTGAGGATGCAGGCGAAGTCCGTGACCTGTTAGAGGAGCTGGTGAGGGAGGGAAAAATCCGTTGGTATGGTTGGAGTACGGATTCCTCCGAGGCGGCTAAGGTGTTTGCCAAAGGAGAACACTGTACGGCAATCCAGCAAGCCATTCATTGGGCTACCCAATACGATTATGCCCCAACATTAAACGTATGCGAAGATAACAACCTGGCTAGTATTATCCGAGGCCCCTTGGGGATGGGCCTGCTTTCTGGAAAGTTTAAAAATGCAGATGTGGAGCTGCCGGACGATGATGTGCGCCACGACTGGGATCAAAAAGAGGGTAGGATAGCCGATATTATTCAAGCCGTTGAAGACCTGCGCGAAGTGCTAACCAGCGATGGCCGCACATTGGCACAGGGGGCATTAGGCTGGCTTTGGGCGCGTAGTCCTGTTACTGTACCTATCCCGGGGTTTAAGAGTGTGGCACAAGTAAAAGAAAACGCAGGCGCATTGGAGTTTGGCGCATTGAATACAAGCCACATGGAACAAATCGATGAACTGTTAGGTAGAACCGGTTAAAGGAGAAAGACTTAAAAAAACGTATTTTAGGAAAAAGTGGTTTCGAAGTAAGCGCAACGGGCCTGGGGTGCTGGGCCATTGGCGGGCTGTTTTGGTGGGAAAACGAAGATGGCACACGCGGCCCGATGGGCTGGGGAAGATCTGACCCCAATGATGTATCAGTCCTTATGATAGTCCGGCGGCTTGTTATTCTGGTTGTTAGGGCCTGCGATTGTGGGAACACACTAAACCGATAAGATACCAGACAGAGGTGGTATTAGGATGATTATTTTCCATTCTCATACTATCAGGTAATCCGGATCAGTTTTTTGGGGACACGTTTTGTCAAGAGCTCAAAAGAAATCTAAATGCACAAACCTTGCGGCGTCAAGCATAATAAGTTGAGCCAATTGGAAGAAATTTTTCGATCACCATTCAAACCAAATCCTCCAAACAAAAATAATAATCAAACAGCTCGAGGTTGACTTCTCAATGCCCGTTGTCTAAGATGATAGGTTTCGTCATAAGGATTTTGATCTTGCCATAACCTCTAAAGGATTGCCAACCAACGATTGGCCAGGCAGCGGAAGGCATGGCTTTCCGAATCGCAATTCGGTCGAACGCGAGCATAATAAGCATTTGCCCAGATTGAATGGCGTAATGAGATCCGCGCCCACTGTTGTACGATATGGCGGAATTCATGATCACAGGATTTGCGAAACTGAACCCGTTTTCGTTTGCCGCTGCTGATCGTGACTGGGCAGGTTCCTGCCAATGCCTGGACCCGACTGGCCGTCGGGAAGCGATTGCGATCGTCTCCGAGCTTGGCCAGCAAGGCAGGCTGAAGGTATTCACCTGTCCCAGGCAGGGAAGCATAGATGGCT